>NZ_PDWV01000009.1 GCF_010093385.1 Pseudoxanthomonas mexicana | reverse complement strand
GGCGGCCGCTGGGCCCCGCGGCCGCCGGCCGCCCGCGCTGCGCACCGCCGCCCGCGACACGTTGGTGCCCGGTCGCGAGCGAGCCGGAGCCCAGTGCCGTGCTGTCGCCACCGCTGGCGTCTGCCCCGTAGCCGACGGCCGTGTCGAAGCTGCCCGAGGCATTCGCGAACCCGCCGACCGCCACCGTGGCAATGCCGGTCGCCGTGCTGGTGTGGCCTGCCGCCAGCGACTGGGTGCCCGTCGCCGTGGACGCACTGCCGAAGGCGCCGGCGTATGCGCCGGTCGCGCTGCTTCCCGTGCCCACCGCACTCGCGCCTGCGCCGGTCGCGTTGGCCTGCGTGCCCACGGCCGTGGCGTTCGCTCCCGTGGCGGTGCTCTGGCTGCCCAGTGCCGTCGCGCCCTGCGCGGTCGCGCTGCTGTCGTAGCCCACGGCGGTCGCATTCACGCCCTTGGCTTCCGCGTAACCGCCGACGGCGGTGGCGCCGGCCTTGCTGGCGATGCTCTTGTAGCCCACCGCCACCGCATGCCGGCCGGAGGCATCGACATCATCGCCGCAGGCCACCGCGTTCTCGCCCGGCCGACCGTCCTTGATCGGATTGCCGCGCGCATCCACACAGTAGGCAGGTCCCGTTCCGATCTGCGGCTTGTCGTTCTGCGGCGGGCCCTTCTGCTTGTCGTGCGCGAATGCCGCGCCGAAGGGAATGCCCGCGAGCAGGGCCGAGGCCAGCAGCGTCACGCCCAGGCGTGCACGCACGCGCGCACCGGACGACATCACGCCGTGCGCGCGTCGCGCGAGCTCCGAGGCCACCACCAGCATGCCAAGGGAAGGGTTCCACACCTTGCTGTAAATCCTGTTCATGGATCACGTCCTTCTTTCTGTGTTTTCGGGGGAATACGACAGCCTCCGGGCCTGGCGGCACGGAGATGCGAGGCGGACTGCGTCAGCGAAACGGACTGCGCGGCATGCGACAGGGGAGGCGCATGGCCGGCGCGCACGGAGCAATGGAATCGGGAAATCGGAGCAGGGAGCGTGGCGCGGAATGCGACGCAGGGGCGCGCAGCAGTGCATGCGAAAGACGCAGCATCACGATGCTGCAGAAAAGACGTGCAAGCGGAACCGCAATGCGCGATACCGCGAAGGAAAACACTTCCCGCATTCCCCATCCCCTTGGCCCGAGATGATGCAAAAACCACTCCGTGTCATCGAACACTACCCGTGCGTTGTGCAATTTGCGAGAGATTTGCTACGTTCGATGCAACGCGACGAAAAACGCTGAAAACAAGGCGTTAATGGCGTGTGTTCATCGCGTGAAGAGTGTCGTGGCAGGTAAACAGGGGTACCTGCACGATCCGCTTGAAAGGGAAGTCGCAAGTCGTTGAGTAAGCAGTTGGTAAACGGGTTACCCAGTTCGTTCATCCTTGTAGACATGGAGCAGGTCAAGTGAATCCCTATTCTTCTTTCCGCAATTCGCGTCGCCGTCCGTTGGTTGCTGCACTCGCCGCAATGTTCGCGCTGGGCGCCGTCGCAGGCTCCGCCTCGGCGGGCGATGTCAGTACCGCCGGTCTGCGCGACGGCGAGACCTACGACCGTTTCATCGTGAAGTACCGCGACGGCAGCACGGCGCGCACCAGCAGTGCAACGCTGCAGCGTTCGTTGGTAGGCGCTGTCTCGCGTGCCGCGCTGGGTCCGGCGAACGGCAAGCCGGTGAGCGCCGCGAAGCTGCGCCGCCTCGGCATCGGCGCGGATTTGGTGAAGACCTCGCGCAAGCTGGATCGCGTGGAGGCCGAAAGCCTGCTGCGCCAGCTGGCAACGGATCCCGATGTCGAATTCGTCGAAGTGGACGCGCGCCGTTACGCGCGCCTGGTGCCCAACGACACCTACTACAACCAGTATCAATGGCACTTCAAGGATCCGGTCGGTGGCATCAACCTGCCGACGGCCTGGGACAGTGCGACCGGCGCGGGCGTCGTGGTCGCGGTGCTGGACACGGGCATCACCGCGCACAGCGACCTGGATGCGAACATCCTGCCCGGCTACGACTTCATCAGCGACACCTTCGTGTCCCGCGATGGCGACCTGCGCGATGCCGATCCGCGCGACGAGGGCGACTGGAATCCGGTGGCGGGCGAATGCTACGCGGGCTCGCCGGTGCAGGACAGCAGCTGGCATGGCACCCATGTGGCGGGCACCGTGGCGGAAGTGACCAACAACGCCAAGGGCATGGCCGGAGGCGCGTTCGATGCGAAGGTCGTGCCGGCGCGCGTACTGGGTCGTTGTGGCGGCTACACGTCCGACATCTCCGATGCCGTGATCTGGGCCTCGGGCGGTACGGTCGCGGGCGTTCCGGCCAACGCCAACCCTGCGGAAGTCATCAACCTCAGCCTGGGCGGTTCCGGCGCGTGCAGCGCGGTGGAGCAGAACGCCTTCAACATCGCCATCGCCAACGGCAGCACCGTCGTGGTGGCGGCGGGCAACGACGCCGGCAACGTCAGCGGCTATTCGCCGGGCAACTGCGCCGGCGTCATCACCGTGGGCGCGACGCGCATCACCGGCGGCATCGCCTCGTATTCGAACTACGGCACGCGCGTCGACATCTCCGCGCCGGGCGGTGGCGGCAGCGTGGACGGCAACCCGGGCGGCTACGTGTGGTCCACGGGCAATGCGGGCACCACCGTTCCCACCACCGAGACCTACTTCGGCATGGGCGGTACGTCGATGTCGGCCCCGCACGTCGCGGCGGTGGTCGCGTTGATGCAGAGCGTGGCGGAGACGCCGCTCACGCCGGCGCAGGTACTGGCCACGCTGAAGTCCACCGCGCGTCCGTTTCCGGTAGCGCCGCCGGCGAACCGTCCCATCGGCGCGGGCATCGTCAATGCGGCCGCGGCGGTCCAGGCCGTCATCGGCGGCGGCGAGCCGCCTGCGGCGACCGTCCTGACCAACAATGTCGCGGTGGGCGGCAACACCGGTGCCAAGGACGCGGTGGTGCAGTACGCGCTGGTCGTCCCGGCCGGGGCCACCCAACTCTCGTTCATCAGCTACGGCGGCAGCGGCAATGCCGATGTGTACGTGAAGTTCGGAAGTCCGGCCACCGCGTCGAACTACGATCTGCGTTCGGCGCGTCCCGGCAACAACGAGATGGTCAACATCGCCAGTCCGCAGGCGGGCACGTACTACGTGTCGCTGGTCGGCAAGACGAAGTTCGCCAACGTCAGCGTGCGCGGCAGCTACACCGCGCCCTGAGCGGGCGTGCGGCTCCTCGGTCCCGGAATGCCCGGGCCGAGGCGCCTGCAGGGTCCGCGCATGACGATGCCCCGGTGAATGCGGTAAGTTGGCGCATTCTCCCCGTTCCCATCGGCATGCCGCTCTATCGTTACAAGGCCCTCAACGCGCATGGCGAGATGCTGGAAGGCCAGATGGAGGCCGCCAGCGACGCCGATGTCGTGACGCGGCTGCAGGAGCAGGGACACCTGCCGGTGGAAGCGGTGCCTGCGGTGGCCGGTGCCGGTCGCAGCTGGACGCAGTTGTGGCGTCCCCATGCGTTCGGCGGTGACCGCCTGGTGCAGTTCCCCCAGCAGCTGGCCACGCTGCTGGGCGCGGGCCAGCCGCTGGACCGCGCGCTGGGCATCCTGCTGGACCTGCCCGAGGACGAGAAGGCGCGGCGCGTGATCGCCGACATCCGCGATGCCGGGCGCGGCGGCGCGCCGCTGTCGGCGGCGCTCGACCGCCAGCATGGCCTGTTCTCGCGGCTGTACATCAACATGGTGCGTGCGGGCGAAGCCGGTGGCAGCCTGCACGACACGCTGCAGCGGCTGGGCGACTACCTGGAGCGCAGCCGCGCGCTGAAGGGACGCGTGGTGAATGCCCTGGTCTATCCGGCGATCCTGCTGGTGGTGGTGGGGCTGGCGCTGCTGTTCCTGCTGGGATACGTGGTACCGCAGTTCGCGGTGATGTACGAAAGCCTGGACGTCACGCTGCCGTGGTTCACGCGCGGGGTGTTGTGGCTGGGCGCCTTCGTCCGCGATTTCTGGTTCGTGCTGATCGCCGTGCCCGCGCTGGCGGTGCTGTGGTTCGACCGGCGCCGCCGCGACCCGGCTTTCCGCGCGCGACTGGACGCCTGGCTGCTGGAACGGCCGCTGGCCGGCCCGCTGCTGGCGCGGCTGGAGACCGCCCGCCTCGCGCGCACCCTGGGCACGCTGCTGAAGAACGGCGTGCCGCTGCTGACCGCGCTGGGCATCGCCCGCAACGTGCTGGGCAACCGCGCACTGGCCGCCGATGTCGATGCCGCCGCCGACGACGTCAAGAACGGCCACGGCCTGTCGGCGTCGCTGGGCAAGGGCAAGCGTTTCCCGCGGCTGGCCCTGCAGATGATCCAGGTGGGCGAGGAGTCGGGCGCGCTGGACGGCATGCTGCTGAAGACGGCCGAGACCTTCGAGCAGGAAACCGCTCAGGTGCTGGACCGTATGCTGGCCGCCCTGGTCCCCGCCATCACGCTGGTCCTGGCGGCGGTGGTGGGCGTGGTCATCATCGCCGTGCTGGTCCCGCTGTACGATCTGACCGGCGCCATCAACTGAATTCCGGAGAATCCGCACCATGTCCCATCCGCGCCCGCAGACCGCATTCCGCTCGCCGCGCTCGCAGCAGGGTTTCAGCCTGCTGGAGATCATCATCGTGCTGGTGCTGATCGGCGGCATCCTGGTGCTGGTGGGCAGCCGCGTGATGGGCGGTGCGGACAGCGGCAAGGTGAAGCTGGCGCAGTCGCAGCTGCAGACGCTGTCCGGCAAGATCGAGACCTACCAGCTGGACACCGGCAGCTATCCCGCGCAGCTGTCCGACCTGGTGACGCAGCCCGGCAACGTGGCCGGCTGGCTGGGGCCGTATGCGAAGGAAAGCGAACTGCTGGACCCCTGGAAGAATCCTATCGAGTACCGCATCCCCGGTGAATCGCAGCGGTTCGACCTGATCAGCCTGGGCGCGGACGGCAAGGCCGGCGGCGACAGCGTCGACGCGGACCTGCGGAACGAGTAAGCGCCGGCGCCCACCGTCGTGGCCTGCCGCAGCGCCCCCTCGCATGCCCACGCGCCCGGCGGGCGGCCTGCCGGTGCCCGGCAGGACGGATTCACCCTGCTCGAAACCCTGCTGGTGGTGGCCCTGATGGCCGCCGCCGCGGTGCTGGCGGCGATGGTCTTTACCGGCGGCATGGAAGGCATGCGCCTGCGCTCCGAATCCAAGGAGATCGCCGCGCAGCTGCGCTATACGCGGGCGCGTGCCATCGCCACCGGGCAGGCGCAGCGCTTCCGCATCGATCCGCGCGCGCACCAGTGGGAAGCCGCCGGCGACCGCCGCGGTGCCATCGACGCATCGCTGGCGGTGCGCTTCACCGGCGCGCGGGAAGCGCAGGCGCGTGCGGGCGAGGGGGCCATCCTGTTCTTCCCGGACGGCGGCTCGACCGGAGGCCGGGTCTCGCTGGCGAGCGGGCGCGCGGCATGGAGCGTGGACGTCGGCTGGCTGACCGGCGAGGTGCGCCTGCTGCGCGACGAGGTGCGTGCGCCATGAATACGCCGTCGTCCGTGCGGCAGCAGGGGTTCACCCTGCTGGAGGTCATCGTGGCGTTCGCGCTGCTGGCGCTGGCCCTGACCCTGCTGCTGGGCTCGCTGTCGGGGGCGACGCGGCAGGTGCGCGAGTCCGCCGATGCCAGCCGCGCCACCCTGCATGCGCAGTCGCTGCTGGCGCAGCTGGGTGCGGGCGAAGCCTTGCAGCCGGGATGGCAGGAGGGCGGTTTCGAACGCGACCGCTACCGCTGGCAACTGGACGTGGCGCCGTTCGCCGATCCGCTGGCGGCGCGTGCGCAGCGCGATCCGGGCGCCCCGCAGCTGCTCGACGTGCGCCTGCAGGTGCGCTGGGGCGAGGGCCGCGGACAGGCGCTGCAGTGGCGCACGCTGCGCCTGGCGCCGCGCGACATCAACCAGGCGGTATCGCCATGACATCGCGCCGCGCCCAGGGCTTCACCCTGATCGAAGTGCTGCTGGCGCTGGTCCTGCTGGCGGCCGGGCTGGCGCTGGCCTTCGCCACGCTGCGCTCGTCCACCGCGGTGGTCACCCGCGGCGAGGACATGGCGCAGGCCAGCGAGCGCATGCGCGCCGTGCACGGCTATCTGCGCGCACGGCTGGCCTCGGCGCAGCCGATCGTGTTCGCGACCGACCGCGGCACGCTGCGGCAGGCGCGCTTCCTGGGGTCGCCACAGCGCATGCGTTTCGTGGCCGACCTGCCCGACTATCTGGGTTACGGCGGCCCCTACCTGCATGACGTGGTCGCCGACGAGACGGGACAGCTGCGGGTCGCCTTCGCGGTGGCGCAGCCGGAGGCGTCGCTGGAGGACGTGGACCTGGCGGCGCGCGGCCTGCGCGCCGAGCGGCTGGCCGATGGCCTGCGCGTGGTGCGCTTCCACTACCGCGGATTGGATGCGGACAACCGCCTGGGGCCGTGGCAGGACCGGTGGGAGACCTCGGAGATGCTGCCATTGCAGGTCAAGATGGAAGTGGAAGCCGTCCGGGGTGGGCGCTGGCCCGACCTGGTGGTGACGCTGGCACGCAGTGAGGGCGGCGCCGGCGGCGGCGCGCTGTCCGGCGGGAACGCCCCGGTGCTGCCATGACCGGCATGCGCGGTGCCGCGCTGTTGCTGGTGCTGTGGCTGGTGGCCCTGCTCACCGCGCTGGTGGGCGCGTACGCGCTGACGGCACGTATCGAGGCCCTGCAGGGCCGGGTGGGAAGCCGCGGTGCGATGGTGCAGGAGATCGCGCGGGCTGGCATGGAGTACGCGCTGGTGCGCGTGGCGGACCGCAATCCGGAAACGCACTGGCAACCGAACGGCCGCGCTTACGCGTGGCGGTTCGATGGGCACGACGTGCAGGTCCGCATCATCGACGAGACCGGCAAGGTCGACCTGAACCAGGCCGACGTGCCGCTGCTGTCCCGCCTGATGCAGGCATTGGGCGAGCCGCCCGATGCCTGCGACGCGCTGGCGGCGGCCATCGTGGACTGGCGCGATGCCGACGACCTCAGCCAGCCGGTCGGCGGCGCGGAAGACGGCGACTATGCGGCGGCCGGGCGCCCTTACGGCGCCAAGGACGCGCCTTTCGAGACCATCGCCGAGCTGGAACAGGTGCTGGGCATGACGCCCGATCTGTACGCGCGGCTGGAACCGTTCCTCACCCTGTACTCGGGACGCGGGCAACCCGATGCCACCTATGCGCAGGGGCCGGTGCTGGTGGCGATGGGCATGGATGCCACGGCGTGGCTGGCGCAGCGCGAAGCGGCCGGCGCCGCGGGCGCCCTGCAACTCGTCGGCACCGGCAGCGGCACGTATAGTATCGAGAGCCGTGCGCGGCTGGCCGATGGCCGCGAGACGTCGTTGCGGACGGTGGTGCGCGCGGGGGCCAGCCCGGTACCGGGTTCGGCCTACACCTTGTTGCGCTGGGAGGAGGGCGCGTCACCACAATGAGCGGCGTACGCGACACCTTGCAGCGGTTCCGCGCCCGACTTGGCACGGGGCCCGGCGGCTTCCTGGTCTGGTGGGGACAGGCACTGGCGACCTGGCTGCCGGCACGCTGGCGCGTGCTGCTGGGCCTGACCGGCGACCGCCTGCTCTTCCAGCGCCACGAAGACGAGGTGGCCATGGCCTGGCAGCAGGCCGCGCACCGGCATGCACTGGCGCGGTTGCCTGCCACGGTGACGCCGGGCGAACTGCGCGCACTGCTGGGCACCCGCCTGGCGGATCTGCCCCGCTGGTGGCTGATGCCCGCCGACAAAGTGCTGCGGCGCAGGCTGCTGCTGCCGTCCGCCGCGGCTGATCGGCTGCGCGATGTCGTCCGTTTCGAGATCGACCGGCAGACCCCGTTCGCCGCCCATGAGGCGTGCTTCGATGCGCGGGGGCTGGGTGTGCGCGGGGACGGGCAGCTGGAGGGGGAACTGGTCGCCGTGCCGAAGGCGACCTTTGCCGCCGGCCTGTCCGGACTGGGTGCGCTGGCCAGCGACCTGGCCGGCGCCGATGTCGAGGATGCCGCCGGCCTGCCGCTGGGGGTCAACCTGCTGCCGGAAGAGGCGCGCGCGACGCGCCAGGCCCCCCAGCGTCGCCTGCACCTGGTGTTCGCGGGCATCGCCCTGTGCGCGCTGGTGTTCGCAGCGTGGCGGGTGCTCGACAACCGGCAGGCCGGGGCCGAGGCATTCGCCGCGCAGGTCGAGGCCAACGCCGACGCCGCGCGCCGGGTGGCCGCGCAACGCCAGCAACTGGTCGACCTGGTCGCCGGCACCACCACCCTGAACCAGACCAGCGCCCGGCGCCCGACGGCGCTGGAAGTGATGGATGAGATCACCCGCCGGCTGCCCGATACCACGTATCTCGAGAAGCTGGCGATCGAAGGCGATCGCCTGACGCTGATCGGCTTCAGCCCCGAGGCCTCGGGGCTGGTCGCACGCCTGCAGGGGTCTCCACTGTGGCGCAACCCCGCGCTGAGCGGTGCCCTGCAGCCGGATCCGCGTACGCGCATGGACCGCTTCACCCTGACCGCCGAACTGCTGGGCAAGCAGGATCCGTCCGCCGCCACATCTGCGGGAGGCGCCGATGCCGCCGGCCATCACTGACCGCGACCGCTGGCTGGCGCTGGCCCTGCTGCTGGGCGCCCTGTTGCTGGGATACCTGCTTTTGGTGCACCCGTGGTGGACCGTGCCCATGCAGGAGACCGGCCGTCGCGTGGCGGAACTGCGCGAACGCGAACTGCGCATCCGCACCCAGCTGCAGCAGGCGCCGCAGGTGCAGCGCGAACTGGCCGCGGCGCTGGAACAGCAGGCGCAGCGTCCCGGTTTCCTTCCGGAAGCGACGGTCGAGCTGGCCACCGCCGGCCTGGTCCAGCGGCTGGAAGCCATCGTCAAGCAGGCCAGTCCGGGCAACCGCAGCTGCGCCATCGCCAACCAGTCGCCGCTGGCCCTCACCGGCCGCGAGGTCTATCCGCGCGTGGTGGTGCAGGTGCGCCTGCGGTGCGGAGCGCCGGAACTGGCCTCGGTGCTGCACCAGATCGAATCCGGCAGTCCGCGCCTGTTCGTGGAGAACCTCAACATCCTGGCGCAGCGCTACGCCTTCCAGGCCAGCGAAACCGGGGCCGGTGGCCTGGACGTGAACTTCGACCTGTACGGATACCTCAAGCCGTCGCCGGCCGCGCCACGGGAGCCTGCACGTGCGCCGTGACGCCTGGAACGCCCGCACCTGGATCCTCGCAGTGGTCGCGGGGTGGTCGTTGCTGGTCGCCGTGCTGGCGATGTTCGGGCTGGGCGGGTGGATCACGCCGCTGCCCGCCGACCCGGACCTGGTGCAGCCCCTGCCGCGACTGCCCGCGGCGCCGCCGGAACGGCTGGGTCCGTTGCCGCAGTACGCGATGGTGGGCGAACGGCCTTTGTTCTCGGAAGACCGGCGTCCCAAGCCGTTCTTCCTGTCGGGTGAGGAAGCGGCCGCGCCGGCCTTCGACCTGGTGCTGAGCAGCGTCCTGATCACGCCACGCCTGGAGCTGGCCATCGTGCAGCCGGCGCAGGGCGGCGAGGGCCTGCGGGTGAAGCTGGGCGAATCGCCGGCCGGCTTCCCGGGCTGGCGACTGACCGAACTGGCGCCGCGCCGGGCCGTGTTCGACGGGCCGGAAGGGCGTCGCGAAATCGAACTGCGGGTGTTCGACGGGGCCGGCGGACAGCCGCCCACCGTGATCACCGGGACCGGAACCGTGCCGCCGGCCGCCGCCCCCATGCCGGGTGCACGCCCGACCGGCGGCAACAGTGCGCCGGTTGCGATCCCCGCAGGACCGGCCCCGGTCCCGGTACCGCCTCCGGCCGCCACGGCGGACGCGGTGGCGCCCGCCTCCGCGACGGAGGCGCCTGCCGCTCCTGCGACCACCACCGACCAGCAGATGGAAGCCATCCGCCAGCGCATCGAGCAGCGCCGCGCGCAGCTGCGACAGCAGCAGGCGCAACCCACCCCGCCGCCGGCAACGCCCGGCAAGACACAGTAGAGTGCCGGCATGACGTTACGCGTGATCCTGTTTTCCCTCTGCCTGGGCCTGCTGGCCGGCTGCGCCAGCACCCCCGTGCCCGACGTGCGCCGGACCGCGCCCGCGGCGACGGGCGAGGTCGTGCCGGGCGCGGCGCAGACCACGGCCATGAAGGAGGATGAGGCGCCCGTCACCGGTCCGCAGGCGCAGATCCGCCGCGGCAACGGGCAGATGATCAACCGCAGTGCGGCCAGCGCGCCGCTGCCCTCGCTGGGCGGGGCCAGCAGCGGTTCGGCCACCTTCAATTTCGAAGGCGAGTCCGTGCACGCCGTGGTCAAGGCCATCCTCGGCGACATGCTGGGGCAGAACTACGTGATCGCGCCGGGCGTGCAGGGCACGGTGAGGCTGGGCACGCCCAAGCCGGTGTCGCCTGCTGAGGCGTACAACCTGCTGGAGATGGTGCTGGGCTGGAACAACGCGCGCCTGGTCTACAGCGGTGGCCGCTACAACATCATCCCTGCCGACCAGGCCCTGGCCGGCAGCGTGGCGCCGCGCACGGGCCCGGCCTCGAATGCGCGCGGCTACGAAGTGCGCGTGGTGCCGCTGCGCTTCATTTCGGCCAGCGAGATGAAGAAGGTGCTGGAGCCGTACGCGCGGCCGAACGCCATCGTCAACGTCGACGGCACGCGCAACGTGATCACCCTGGCCGGGACGCGCAGCGAGCTGGAAAACTACCTGCGCACCGTCGAGATCTTCGACGTGGACTGGCTGTCGGGCATGTCGGTGGGCGTGTTCCCGCTGCAGTCCGGGCGCGCCACCCGCGTGGTGGCCGACCTGGAAAAGGTGTTCGGCAACGACAGCAAGACGCCCAGCGCCGGCATGTTCCGTTTCATGCCGCTGGAAGGCGCCAACGCGGTGCTGGTGATCACCCCGCAGCCGGCCTACCTGGACCAGATCCAGCAATGGTTGGAGCGCATCGACGGCGCGGGCGAGGGTAGCCGCCTTTTCTCCTACGAGCTGAAATACATCAAGGCGCGCGAACTCGCCCAGCGCCTGGCCGAAGTCTTCGGCGCCTCGGGTGGCGGCGCCTCCGGCGATGCCCGTTCCACCGGCGGCGCGGGCAACGTGTCGCTGATGCCGGGCACCGAGCCCGTGCAGATCAACGATGGTGGCATGAACGGCACCGGGGGTTCGGTCGATTTCGGTGGCAGCGGCAGCGGCGGTTCGGGCGGAGGACTGGGCGGCGGCTCGCTCTCGCTCAACCAGCGCGACAGCGGCAACGGCGCGGTGACGCTGGAGGTCGACGGCGCACGCGTGGGCGTGGCGGCGGTCGAGGAAACCAACACGCTGCTGGTGCGCGCCAGCGCCAGCGCTTGGCAATCGATCCGCGAAGTGGTCGAGAAGCTGGACGTGATGCCGCTGCAGGTCCACATCGAAGCGCAGATCGCGGAAGTGTCGCTGACCGGCGACCTGAGCTACGGCGTGAACTGGTACCTGGAACGCGCGATGACCGACAACGGCCTGGGCCCCTTCGCCGCGCCCGGCGCGGGCGGGCCCAGCAAGTGGAGCACCCTCGCCGGCAGCATCGGCGGCGTGAGCGGTGCGGGCGCGGTCTGGACCCTGGTGAAGAACGACGCGGCGGCCGTCATCACCGCGCTGGATGAGGTGTCCGACGTGCGCCTGCTGCAGACGCCGTCCATCTTCGTGCGCAACAACGCCGAAGCCACGCTCAACGTGGGCAGCCGCATCCCGATCTCGTCGGTCACCGTCAACCCCGGACTGGGCACCGACAACACCTACAGCCAGGTGCAGTACCTGGACACGGGCGTGATCCTGAAGGTGCGCCCGCGCGTGACCAAGGACGGCATGGTGTTCCTGGACATCGTGCAGGAAGTCAGTTCACCGGGCAGCGAGCCGGACGCCAACGGCAACGTGCGCATCAACACGCGCCGCTTCAAGACCGAAGGCGCCGGGCAGGCCGGCAACACGGTGATGCTGGCTGGGCTGATCAGCGATACGGCGACCCAGGGCTCCTCCGGCATCCCGGGCCTGAGCCGCCTGCCGATCATCGGCGGCCTGTTCGGCAAGAAGACCACCGGCACCGAGCGCAGCGAGGTCATCGTGCTGCTGACGCCGACCATCGTCAGCAACCCGCAGGAAGCCAACGACCTGACCGACGAGTACGGCAAGCGCTTCCGTGCGCTTGAGCCGCTGAACACGCCGCGTTCCAAGTGACGCCGCCGCCCGCATCGTCCCTGCCCATCGTCCTGCTGCCGATCGGCACCGACGACGATGCGCTCGATGCCTGCCTGGGGGCGCTGGATGCCGGCACGCCCGCAGGCACGCGGCTGTGGCTGGCCGACGATGCGCAGGCCGGTCCGCGCGCGCTGGCCATCATCGAGCGCTGGCTGACACGTACCTCCCTGCAGGCCGACTACACGCGGCGCCCGCGCATGCTGGGCGAAGTGGCGCACATGGACCAGATGCTGGCGGCCTGCGGCGATGTCGACGTGGTCGTGCTGTCGCCCGATGCGCAGCCTCTGCCCGGCTGGCTGCAGCAGCTGGCCGCCTGCCTGGCCCGCGATGCCGCCATCGCCACCGCCACGCCCTGGTGCAACGCCGGCGAGACCGCGGCCTGGCCGCGGCTGGGGGAGGTGAGTCCGCCGCCGGACGACGTCGAACGCACCGCGCAGGCCTGCGTGGCGATGCCGCCCCTGCACCCGGAACTGCCCGCTGCGGTCGCGCATGCCGTCGCGTTGCGTGGCAGTGCCCGCAAGCGCGTCGGTGGGCTGGACTCGGCCAGCTACGCCTCGTGGTACGCGGCCCTGGTGGATCTGTCCCTGCGGCTGTCCGGCCTGGGCTGGCGCAACGTGCTGTGCGAGACCGCGTTCGTCGCGCGCGGGGGCGAGGGTGGGCCGGCCGATGGCGACATGGATGCCTTGAACGCGCGCTGGCCGACCTTCACGCCGCGGTTGGCGACCTTCCTGATGGACGACCCGCTGCGCGGACCGCGCGAGCGTCTCGCCGCCCTGTATGCCGACATCGGATCGCCGGAGCGCCAGCGTGACCTCTTCGGTTGAGGTGGATGCCATCGCCGTGGTGGTGGTGACCCACGAGAGCGCGGACACCATCGACGATTGCCTGATGCGCCTGCGCCTGGCGCACGGCGTCGAGCAGATCCGCGTGGTCGACAATGCCTCCACCGATGCCACCCTGGCCATCGTGCAGCGGCATGCACTGCACGACGGCCGCGTACGTTTCATCGCCAATCCCGACAATCCGGGTTTCGCGGTCGGGTGCAACCAGGGCGCGCGCGATTCACATGCGCCGTGGCTGGCCTTCGTCAATCCTGACCTGATGGTGGAAGCCGACACGCTGTCGCGGCTGCGCGCGCATGCGTCGGGTTCCGCCGGCGAGGTCCTGCTGGGCGTCGACCTGGTCGACGAAGCGGGCGTGCGCGACACCGCCGCACGTCGTCGCGACCCGGTCTTCGCCCAGATGCTGCGCGCACCCGGTCGCGCGTCGAAACTCGGCGTGCCGCCGGACGATACGCAGGTGCTGCAGCCGGTGGACGCCGTATCCGGCGCGCTGATGCTGTTGTCCCGCCCGCTGTTCGATCGCCTGGACGGTCTGGACGAAGGTTATCGGCTGCACGCCGAGGACATGGACCTGTGCCGGCGCGCCCGCCAGGCCGGGGCGGTGGTCGCGGTCGCCAACGACATCCGCGTGCTGCACATCCGCGGTGTGTCCAGCCGCGCGCGTCCCGTGTTCGTGGAATGGCACAAGCACCGCGGGTTGTGGCGCTATTTCCGCAAGTTCGAAGCGGCGCAGTGCGGGCTTCCCACGCAGCTAGGCGTGTTCGCGGCGATATGGCTGCATTTCGGTGCGGTGCTGACGCGGGTCGCCTTGCGGCGTCGCTAGGGCGTCAATCGCTCTGGTCGGCGCCCGCACGGGGCGTCGAGCGAGCCATTAGTTGCAAGAGCGATTCGATCATCATCTGCACCTTCGTGGCACCCAGCACCAAGGCGACACCTCCTGCCACGATCATGGCCGCGGATACCGATGCGATGCCGGGCGGGAGTGGCAGGAAGAATCCGCCAATGACCAAGCTGAGTCCCGCAAGCAACCATGCGGCCGGGCGCCAAGCGCCGGACATCAGCTCGCTTCCCGCATCACGTGTCCGTCTCCGCGCAACGCGCTCAGTGCCGCGTCCAGCTGATACGCCTGCACGAGGACGTAGTCCGTATCGAACGTGGAGATGGCGAAGATCCCGACATCCGCTGCTACCAGCGGATCCAGCACCGCTTTCAGGATGCCGGTCAGCGCGAAATCGAAGGGGCCTTGCAGCTTGAACATGCGCCAGCCGCGCTGGCAGCGTACGTCCTCGGGAACATGCTGCTCTTCGCAGACG
Source organism: Pseudoxanthomonas mexicana (assembly GCF_010093385.1). Taxonomy (GTDB): domain Bacteria; phylum Pseudomonadota; class Gammaproteobacteria; order Xanthomonadales; family Xanthomonadaceae; genus Pseudoxanthomonas_A; species Pseudoxanthomonas_A mexicana. Next base: position 70,091 of record NZ_PDWV01000009.1, on the reverse strand, counting down.
AGCGAGAGTTCGTCGTCGGTCCAGCTCGCGTGGCGCATGCCGCCGGTGGGCCACCAGGCGGGCAGGGCGGCGCCGGCCGGCAGCTGCGCGACGGCGTAGCGCCCCGGCAGCAACGTGAGTGCCAGCGATGGGGTCGTCATCCGGCGCGACCGTTCCACCAGAACAGCACATTGACCGCGAGCACGACGACCATCGTGTAGATCAGCGACAGCGGCCCGCCCACGCGCCACAGCTGGCGCGAGGTGTAGTTGGCCGGGCCGACCACCATGGAGATCACGGGATTCGAGGCCGTCATCAGGTTGTTGGACGCCGACAGCGCCACGATCAGCGCGAAGGCAGTGGGGTTGCCGCCCGCGGCCAGCGCCAGGTTGATCGCCATCGGCACCATCACGATGGTCGCGCCCACGTGGCTGATGACCAGCGAGAACGCGGTAGTCAGCAGTGCGACCGCGATTTCCAGCGCCCACACCGGAATGCCCTCCGGCAAGCGCTCCACCGTGTGTCCGGCCACCCACGCCGCCGCACCGCTGCTGTCCATTGCCCAGCCCAGCGGGATCAGGCCGGCCATCAGGAACACGGTCTTCCAGTTGATCGCGCCGTAGGCCTCGTCCATGCGCAGCACGCCGGTCAGCAGCATGCCGGCCACGCCGGTCATCAGGGTCAGGGCCACCGGCAGCTTGGAGGTCAGCGCGATGACGATGGTGATGGCGAAGATGGCCATGGCGATCTTGAACTTGTGCGGTCGCTGCTCGCCCTTCGGGTAGTCGGTCACCACCACGAAGTCGCGGCTCTCCGCGGCCTGGCCCAGGTCCTGCCAGATGCTGTGGAATACCAGCATGTCGCCGGCGCGCAGCTTCTCTTCCCGCACGTTGTCGCGGATGACCTTCTTGTCGCGGTTGATCGCCAGCAGGCTGATGCCGTTCTGCTTGCGCAGGCGCAGCTCGCGCGCGGTCTTGCCGATGAACTTCGACGTCGGCGGCACCACCGCCTCGGAAATGCCGGCGCGGCTGGGGTTGAACAGGTCGCCGAAGTGGCGCAGCCGCGAGGACATGCGCAGGAAGTGGTTCTGCGCGAAATCGCCCACCTCCTGACGCGCGCCCATCACGCCCAGCACGCTGCCCACCCAGATGCGCATGTCGGCCGGCGGGGCCAGGCGCGTGTCGTTGCCGGTCTGCAGCGCCAGCATCAGCGGCGCGTCGTGCAGTGCTTCGGCCTCGCCCAGCGACATTCCCACCAGCGGGCTTTCCGCGGTGACGATCAGCTCGAACACGTCGCCTTCGATGCCGTAGGTGTTGGCGAAGTAGCTTTCGGTGCGTGCGGGCGTCACGCTGGTTTCGGTTTCGTCCTTGAGCTTCCTGTCGCCGTAGTAGCGGAAGTACAGCAGCGAGGCGGCGACCAGCAGCACGCCGATGGGCGCGGGCGCGAACATGCGTAGCGGTTCCAGCGTGGCCATGCCGGAGGGCAGGTTGTTGTTGGCCGAAACCAGCAGGTCGTTGAGCAGGATCAGCGGCGAGTTGCCGACCATGGTGAAGGCGCCACCCATGACGATGGCGGCGGCGATGGGCAGCAGCAGCCGCTGCAGCGACAGCCCGGTGCGCGAGGACAGGCGCGAGGCCACCGGCATGAACAGCGCCATCACCGACGGGTTCTGCATGAAGGACGAATTGAGGCTGGCGATGGCCGTGGTCATCAGCAGCAGCCGCTGCTCGATGCCGTGGCCGCGCCGCAGCAGCCACGACGCCAGGCGGTTCAGTGCGCCGGTGCGGTCCAGCCCCGCGCCCAGGATCATCGTGGCGATGATGCTCATCACCGCGTTGCCGGAGAAGCCGCCGAAGATCTCCTCCGGCGCGATCAGGCCGGTGATGCCCAGCACCACCAGCACCACCAGCGCGACCAGGTCGGCGCGGATGCGTTCGAACAGGAACATCGCCATCGTGAAGCCGACCAGCCCGAGGACGAGCTTCATGTCGTTGGTCAGCGTCAGCGCGTTGTCCATTACGGCAGGCGGGAATCGGGAATGGGGAATCGGGAATCGGCGGGGGGGCCCCGGCTCAGGGGCCCATTACAAGCAGGAGGACGTGGACGGGTCATCGCATCCATTCCCTATTCCCCGGTCCCCATTTCCGTCTTGTCGTAGACAAGATCCCACACCCCGTGTCCAAGCTTCTGGCCGCGGGTCTCGAAATGCGTCTGCGGGCGCCAGGCGGGGCGCGGCACGCTGCCGCGCGGGCCGGCGCGGTTGACCAGCCCCGGGGTGGCATCCAGCACGTCCCACATGTGCTCGGCATAGGCCTCCCAGTCGGTGGCGCAGTGCAGGCGCCCGCCCGGGCGCAGCTTGCGCGCGACGAGCGCGGCGAATTCCGGCTGCACCAGGCGGCGCTTGTTGTGGCGCTTCTTGTGCCAGGGATCGGGGAAGTAGATGCGCACCTCGTCCAGCGACCCATCGGCGACTTCGTGCTGCAGCACCTCCACCGCGTCGTGGTGGTAGACGCGCACATGGTCGCTGCCGTCTTCGGCCAGTGCGTTCAGCAGGCGGCCCACGCCCGGGGCGTGCACTTCCAGGCCGATGTAGTCGCGGTCCTTGTCGTGGCGGGCCGCAAAGCGCAGGGCTTCGCCGTTGCCGAAGCCTATTTCCAGCACGCGGGGCGCGCTGCGGCCGAAGACCGCGTCGTAATCGCGCGGTTCGCCCGTGTAGTCCAGCCCGAAGCGCGGCCACTGGGTATCGAAGGCACGCTGCTGCGCCTCCGTGAAACGGCCCTGGCGCAGTACGAAGCTGCGCACCTCGCGTCGCCCCTCGGTCAGGGTGAAGGGCTTGGGCGGTGTTTTCGCGCCGGGGCTGGAGAACGGATCGGTCATCAGCCGATCAGTCCGTCGATGGGGCTCGATGCGGAGGCGTTGCGCTTGCGCGGGATGCGGCCTGCGAGGAAGGCTTCGCGACCGGCCTCCACGGCCTTCTTCATGGCGCTGGCCATCAGCACGGGATGCTTCGCACCGGCGATGGCGGTATTCATCAGCACGCCGTCGCAGCCCAGTTCCATGGCGATGGCGGCATCGGAGGCGGTGCCGACGCCGGCGTCGACCAGCACCGGGACCTTCGCGTTCTCGATGATCTCCAGCAGGTTGTACTTATTCGGCCCGCCCAGGCCAGAGCCGATCGGCGCGGCCAGCGGCATCACCGCCACGCAGCCGATCTCCTCCAGGCGGCGGGCCAGGATGGGGTCGTCGCTGGTGTAGACCATCACGTCGAAGCCGTCGGCCACCAGCTTCTCGGCGGCGGCCAGGGTCTGCACCACATCGGGGTACAGCGTCTTCTGGTCGCCCAGCACTTCCAGTTTCACCAGCGTGTGGCCGTCGAGCAGTTCGCGGGCCAGCCGACAGGTACGCACGGCGTCGTCGGCGGTGTAGCAGCCGGCGGTGTTGGGGAGGATGGTGTAGCGGTCCGGCGGCAGCACGTCGAGCAGGTTGGGCTCGTTGGGCGACTGGCCCAGGTTGGTGCGGCGGATGGCGACGGTGACGATTTCGGCGCCCGCGGCTTCGGTGGCCAGGCGGGTTTCCTCGAAATCCTTGAACTTGCCGGTGCCGGTCAGCAGGCGGGAACGGTAGGTCTTGCCCGCGATCACCAGCGGGTCATGGGGGGCGGTGTTGGACATGCGGCGATTATCGCCGATGTTGGACGCAGGGTGGCAGCGCGCGGGCCGGCGCGGCCGGTGGGCTCAGCCGCCGCCCAGCGCGTGCACGATCTCGACCCGATCGCCGTCCTTCAGCGTGGTCTGCGCATGGCGGCTGCGCGGGATGATTTCGCCGTTGAGCTCGACCGCGACGCGGCGCTCGGCCAGGCCCTGTTGCTGGAGCAGGGCGAGAAGGGTGCCGGGGTGGGGCAGGGCATGGGGCTGCCCGTTCAACTGGATGTCCATGGCGGCATTGTCGCCCATGGCGGATGTCATTGCCGCATTGCAGCGTGTGCGCCGGCCGCGTTTGGTGGAACGATGCGCGCCATGCGCAGCCGTACGGCAGAGCCGGCGCGCAGTCCATCATCCATTGCCCCGGGAGATTCCATGAAGCGTTCCATCTCGCCCGTCCGTTCGTTGCTGGCCGTCGCGCTGGCGATGGCGGCAGCCCCCGCCCTGGCCCAGGACGGCCCGTATACGCAGACCGTGTTCTTCGGCGACAGCCTGACCGACGCCGGTTACTTCCGCCCGCTGCTGCCGGCATCCGTCCGACCGGTGACCGGCCAGTTCACCACCAATCCCGGCTTCGTCTGGTCCCAGTATCTGGCCGAGTACTACGGCACCAGCGCCTACGCCAACGGCAATGGCCAGGTGGGCACCAACTACGCGGCGGGCGGCGCGCGCGTGGGTACCAACACCACCGGCGCGCTGGGCCCGATTCCTTCGCTCGCCACCCAGGTCAACACCTACCTGGCCTCGACGGGCGGCCGTGCGGACCCCAACGCGCTCTACACGGTCTGGGGCGGCGCGAACGACCTGTTCGCCATCACCAGCGGTGGCGCGGATCCCACCACGACGATCGGCGGCGCGGTGACCGCGCAGGTGGGCATCATCGGCACGCTGCAGAACGCAGGCGCGCGCTACATCCTGGTGCCCACCATCCCCGATCTGGGCGTGACGCCGGGTTTCCGCGCGCAGGGTGCGGCCGCGGCCGCGGCGGGCACGCAACTCTCCGCCACCTACAACACCGCGCTGTTCAACGCGATCGATACGGCCGGCCTGCGGGTCATTCCGCTTGACACGTTCTCCCTGCTGCGCGAAATCGTCGCCAGCCCGGCCGAGTACGGCTTCGCCAATGTCACGGGTACGGCCTGCCAGCCGCAGATCACCGCCAACTCGCTGACCTGCAACCCGACCTCGTACGTCAGCCCGAATGCGCCGGATACCTACGCCTTCGCCGACGGCGTGCACCCCACCTCGAAGGCGCACAGCATCCTGTCGCAGTACGCCGTGGCGATGCTGGAAGGCCCGCGCCAGATCGCGCTGCTGCCGAACACCGCGTCCGTGCATGGGCGTGCGCGCGCCGACCGCGTGGCCGCGCACGTGGCCGGCAAGCCCGAGGCCGACGGCATGCGCTGGTGGGGCGACCTGCGCGGGGACTTCCTGCGCTATGACGACGGCGACCTGTACGACGGTGCCGGTCCGATGGGCACGTTCGGCGTGGACTGGTCGCGGGGTTCGATGGTCTATGGTGCGTTCGCCGGCTATGGCCGGGCGAAGTACGACTTCGGCAAGCGCAGTGGCAGTTTCGACGAAGCCGACGCCACGCTGGGCGGTTTCGCCGGCTGGTACGGCGACCGCCTGTGGGCCAACGCGCAGGTGAGCTACAGCTGGATCTCCTACGACGTGGACCGCGAAGTCCAGCTGGGCAACGTGACCCGCCGCCACAGCGGCTCGCCGGACGGCACCAACCTGAGCCTGGGCCTGAGCGCCGGCTACCAGTGGGGCGAGGGCGCGTTCCGTCATGGCCCGGTGATCAGCGTGCTGTCGCAGACCATCGAGATGGACGGCTACAGCGAGAGCAACGTCAACTCCAGCGCGCTGGCGTATCCGGACCAGGATTTCGATTCGCTGATCGGCAGCGCGGGCTATGAGTTCAGCTACGCGATCAACGACCACCTGCAGCCTTACGCCCGCCTGACCGTGGACAAGGAGTTCGAGGATCCGGCCGAGGAGGTGTTCGCGCAGGCGCTGTCGCTGCCGGGCACCAGCGCCTACGCCGTTCCGGGACTGGATACGGACGACGGCTACGGCACCCTGCTGATGGGCGCACGCACCAAGCTGTTCGGCTTCGATGCCAACTTGGGCGTCACCACGACGGTCAACCAGGGAGGCGGCACCAATACCACCGCCTTCATGACGCTGGGCGGAAGCTTCTGAAGTGACTGAACGATGCGGCGCCGGTCGCCGGCGCCGCATTGCCTTGTCCCCCGGCCCGGCATAGACTTCGGTCGTCCGCGCGGGTGTAGTTCAATGGTAGAACTGCAGCTTCCCAAGCTGCTAGCGTGGGTTCGATTCCCATCACCCGCTCCATCCCCCGTCTCGCTTCCGTCGTCATCGCCCGGCCTTCCGGGCGTGCGATGCTGTACGCGGCCCAGGTGATCCCGCGTCCATGAAGCTCGCCATCCTGTCGCGCAACAGCAAGCTGTACTCGACCCGCCGGCTGGTGGAAGCCGCACGCCAGCGCGGCCACACGGTCCGGGTGCTGGACCCGCTGCGCTGCTACATGCGCATCGCCTCGTCCGGCTTCCAGCTGCATTACAAGGGCCGCTCGCTGGCCGGCTACGACGCCGTCATTCCCCGTATCGGCGCGTCCATCACCCGCTATGGCCCGGCGGTGCTGCGGCAGTTCGGACTGATGGGCGCCCACAGCCCGAATCCGTCGGGCGCCATCCTGCGCGCCCGCGACAAGCTGCGCGCGCACCAGCTGCTCGCCGCGCAAGGCATCGACCTGCCGGTGACCGTGTTCGGCGACAACCCCGACGACACCTCCGACCTGCTGTCCATGCTCGGCCCGCCCCCCCATGTGATCAAGTTGAACGAAGGCGCCCAAGGGGCGGGCGTGATGCTCACCGAGAAGCCCTCGGCATCGCGCAGCGTGGTGGAGGCCCTGCGTGGCCTGTATGCCAGCTTCGTGGTCCAGGAGTTCATCGGTGAGGCGGACGGGGCCGACCTGCGCTGCTTCGTCGTGGGCGATGATGTGGTGGCGTCCATGCGCCGGCAGGCGCCGGAAGGGGACTTCCGCTCGAACCTGCACCGGGGCGGCACGGCCCTGCACGGGGCGGCCACCGACGAGGGGCGGGCGGTGGCCATCCGCGCCGCTCGCGTGCTGGGGCTGGGGGTCGCGGGCGTGGACCTGATCCGGGCCAAGCGCGGCCCGCTGGGGCTGGAGGCCAATTCCACGCCCGGCCTGGAGGGCATCGAGGCGGTATGTGGCGTGGACGTGGCCGGCAGGATCGTGGAGCACCTGGCGATGCATGCTGAACAGGGTGGCTGATCAATTTTCACATGGACTTAACGCCCCTTTTAACGGGTGTTTAATCGAGTCCCGCGTAGCCTCTCCCGGACCGCAGCTCTGCGTTCCTCCCGGTGGATTCATCTGGAAAGCACAGGATTACGGTAATCGGGGCATTACTTTTGGCCCAAGCGGGCGTCCACCCGCTTGGGCCTTGTTTTTTGCATGCCGCCATCGCTGCGTGCTATGACAAATACCGCGTATTCTAACGGTCGTTCAGCAATGAACGGCTGCGTCCTATTCCGACAAATTGAGGTGATGCATGTACAAGGTGGTACTGGGCTCCGTGATGATGGTCGTGGCTGTCGCCGCAAATGCCAAAATCGATTCTGAAGCCAACGCTGGGAAGGCAACCAACATCAGCTTGAATGGTTCATTCGAAGAGCAGCGTGCGACCATCCTCAAGGATCTGGATGGAGGCAAGGTCTATTCGGAAATCTCTTCGAAGGAGCGTGGGCAGGTCAAAGATGCGCTGAACCGTCTTTCCGGAGCACTCCAATCGCCAATGGGTGTGCAGGGCTTGAGCGAGGAAGAAAAGGCGCGCGTCTTCAATGACCAAGAGCTCGTCAATACCATCCTTACGCGTGCCGGGGAGGATAGTCGGGTCGTATGCACTCGGGAAAAGACCGTAGGATCGCATCGCCCGACGACGCGGTGCCTTACGGTCGCCGAGCGGCGCCGCATGACTGAAAACGGCCAGAATGCATTGCGCCAACATCAGAAAGTGCCCCTGCGGGGCAACAACTAAGGCTTCCGGATGCGCATCCTCGTCATCGAAGACAACAGCGATATCGCCGCCAACCTCGGCGACTATCTGGAAGAGCGTGGTCACACCGTCGACTTCGCGGCCGACGGTGTGACCGGGCTGCACTTGGCGGTCGTGCACGAGTTCGACGCGATCGTGCTCGACCTCAACCTGCCGGGAATGGACGGGCTGGAGGTCTGTCGCAAGCTGCGCAACGAGGCGCGCAAGCAGACGCCGGTGCTGATGCTGACCGCGCGCGATTCGCTGGACAACAAGTTGGCCGGCTTCGATTCCGGTGCTGACGACTATCTGATCAAGCCGTTTGCGCTGCAGGAAGTGGAAGTGCGCCTCAACGCGCTGTCCCGTCGTGGCAAAGGTGTGCAGACGCGCGTGCTGGAAGTGGGCGAACTGGAGTACAACCTGGATACGCTGGAAGTCCGCCGCCAGGGCAAGCTGTTGCAACTCAATCCCACCGCGCTGAAGATCCTGCAGGCGCTGATGGAGGCCTCGCCCGCGGTGGTGACGCGCCAGGAACTGGAGACCCGCGTCTGGGGCGAGGAACTGCCCGATTCGGATTCCCTGCGCGTGCACATCCACGGTCTGCGTGCCGTGGTGGACAAACCGTTCGACTCGCCGTACATCCAGACCCGCCATGGCATCGGATACCGCATCGCCGCACCCGATGCCAGCAGCTGAATCGTCGAAACCCCGCCGCCACCGCCGCTTCCGGCGGCGGCTGCGCACCCGCATCATCTTGTCGTTCGTCCTGCTGGGGTCCCTGCTGTCCGCGTTCATCGCGGCGGCCACGTTCTATATCCAGAACCGCGTAGAAAATCGGGTCATCTCCGATACACTGGTCAAGAACAACAACATCTATGCCGATGGCTTCTATCGCGACCCGAATGCCGTCGGGGTTGCGTTCGAAAAGATTCAAGGTCGGATGTTCAGCGCCGACAAGCTCGACCGCGTTCCCGATGAGTGGAGGGACCTGGCCAACGGAGTCCACGAGCTCAAGCTGAAAGAAGGGGAAGAGGAACGGGTTTACAAGCTGGCGGTCCGCAAGGACCCGCAGTACTGGTTCTTCCTCGCCTACGACATTGCAGAAGAGCGTGAGAGCCAGAACCGTTTGAAGACCGCGCTCGTGGTGCTGGTGATGATCCTCAGCGGCCTGTCATTGTTTGTCGGATGGTGGTCCGCATCCAAAGTCATGAGCCCGGTGTCCGAACTGGCGACCAGGCTGCGCGCTTATCGCGGCAGCAGCAATCCGCGCCCGCTGGCGCCCCATTTCCCGCAGGACGAGGTGGGTGAGCTCGCCAAGGCGCTCGACGACTACTCCGAGCGCCTCACCGAAGTCGTCCAGCGCGACCGCGAGTTCAACGCCGACGTCAGCCATGAGCTGCGCACGCCGCTGGCCATCATCCGAGGCTCGGTGGAACTGATGCTGTCGCGGCCGGACATGGACGAGAAGACGCGCACCCGCATCCAGCGCATCCAGCGTGCCGAACAGCAGTGCACCGACCTGATCAGCGCGCTGCTGCTGCTGTCGCGCAACGAGCGCGGTCACGGCAACACCGACGTGGCGCGCGTGGTAGACCAGTTGCTGGACGCCCATCGCGCCACGCTGGGCGGCAAGCCGCTCACGCTGCGTGTGGAGGGCGAGGAAGGCGCACGCGTCGATTCTCCCGAAGCTGCGCTGTCCGTCGCATTGGGCAACCTGATCGGCAATGCGGTGAAGTACACCAAGGAGGGCGAGGTCGTCGTCCGCCTGCTGCCGGATGCGGTGGAAGTCGTCGACTCCGGGCCTGGCCTCAGCAAGGAGGACGCCGCGCGCCTGTTCGAGCGCGGCTATCGCGGCACGCATGCCGGCCACTCGCAGGGCGGTGGCATTGGACTGTCTATCGTCAGCCGGCTGTGTGCGCTGTACGGCTGGGAGGTCGGTGTACGGCCGGGCGAATCGAAAGGCGTTGTGGCGACGCTTCGTTTCTCGCCGACGCGCGAGGCGTCGGCAGCCAATCCGGCGCGTGCCTGAAGCGCCCACGGCGACGCGGTTACAGCGTGATCCAGAAGCAGTTGTAGGCGCGTCGCAGTCCGAACGTGGTGTTCGAGGGCGTGGTGCCGTTCTTCAGCGTCTGCACGATGCGCAGGCCCACGGGTCGTGAGCGCTGCGCGGTGGCGGGATAGTAGCCATCCTGGTTCGGATCGACGATGGCACCTTCGGCATCGAGGATCGGCGCGGGGGCGGGGCGCACCGGCACGATGTCCACGAGTGGGCGCTGCACGACCGCATCCAACTGGTCGAGGATCCGCAAGGCGGAGGCATCGGACACGCCGCTCCAGTGGTAGACGCCCGCCAGCCGGTTGACGTCGCCCGCCGTGATCGCCATCGACACCTGCGCCACCAGATCACTCAGCGTGCGGGAACAGCCACCGCGATAGAGCGCGCCCGTCGCCGAGGGCCCGGTGGTACCGGCTGGCAGCCGATCCATTGCGCCGATGTCTTCGCAGTTCTTGTCGGTGTAGACGGTGTCGCCGTCCATCGTCGTACAGCGCTGTACGCCCTGCTGCTGCGCCTCGGCGGGTGCTGCAGGGAATCCGGCCCACAGGCACAGGCTGGCGAGAAGGAGAAGCGGGAGGCGCATGCCTGCAGCGTAATCCGGGCATGGCATCCGGTCACCGAGCGCATGCCCGGAGGGCGACGGCCGTTCACCTGCGGGTGGGGCGCATGGCGCGCCCCGGCGTTCAGGCCGCCCAGCCCAGACGGGACAGGACGGTCTGGGTCGGCTTGGCGAGGTTCAGGGTGTAGAAGTGCAGCGACGGCGCGCCACCGGCGATCAGCCGCTCGCAGAGGCTGGCCACCACGTCGGCGCCGAAGTCGCGGATCGCATCGGCATCGTCGCCCAGTGCCTGCATGCGCTTGCCGATCCAGCGCGGGATCTCCGCGCCGCAGGCCTCGGAGAAGCGGCGTAGCTGGGTGAAGTTGGAGATCGGCATGATGCCCGGGATGATCGGGATGTCTACGCCCAGCCTGCGCACCGCGTCGACGAAGTGGAAATACGCATCCGGGTTGTAGAAATACTGGGTGATCGCGCCGTTGGCGCCGGCTTCGACCTTGGCCTTGAAGTGGCGCAGGTCGGTGAGGGCATCCTCGGCCTGCGGGTGCGTTTCGGGGTAGGCGCCGACTTCGATGTGGAAGGTGTCGCCATGTTCGGCACGGATGAACTCGATCAGCTCCGACGCATAGCGCAGGTCTCCCGGGTGGCCCATGCCGGAAGGCAGGTCGCCGCGCAGCGCGACGATGCGCTTGCACCCAAGCGCCCGGTACAGCCGCAGCAGTTCGCGGATTTCCTCGCGGCTCCCGCCCACGCAGGACAGGTGCGGCGCGGCATCGAATCCATGGTGCTGGTTGAGATGGCGCACCGTCTCGGACGTGTAGCTCAACGTGGAACCGCCGGCGCCAAACGTACACGACACATATTCGGGCGCGTGCGCCTTCAGCTTGTGCGCAGTGCGGTCGAGCTGCGCGCGCTGCTCATCGGTCTTGGGCGGATAGAACTCGAACGAAACCGGGATCGGCATGGAGAGGCCCCGAGGGGCAGGCGCATACCCGCGCCTGCCGTGGATCGAGAGGGCAGCGCGGACGCTGCCCCGTGCACTGCGTCGATCAGTAGCGGTAGTGGTCCGGCTTGTACGGGCCTTCGACCGCCACGCCCAGGTAGTCGGCCTGGTCCTGGGTGAGCGTGGTCAGCTTCACGCCGATCTTCTCCAGGTGCAGGCGCGCGACCTCCTCGTCCAGGTGCTTCGGCAGGCGGTAGACGGTCTTCTCGTACACGTCCTTGTTCGCCCACAGGTCGATCTGCGCCAGCGTCTGGTTGGCGAAGGAGTTCGACATGACGAAGCTCGGGTGGCCGGTGGCGCAGCCCAGATTCACCAGGCGGCCTTCGGCCAGCAGGAAGATCGCGTTGCCGTTCGGGAAAACGAACTTGTCGACCTGCGGCTTGATGTTGATGCGCTTGGCGTCCGAAGCGTATAGCGCGTCCACCTGGATCTCGTTGTCGAAGTGGCCGATGTTGCAGACGATGGCCTGGTCCTTCATCGCCCGCATGTGCTCGAGGGTGATGATGTCCTTGTTGCCGGTCGTGGTGACGTAGATGTCGGCCTGGCCCAGGCTGGCCTCGACGGTGTTCACCTCGAAGCCTTCCATCGCCGCCTGCAGGGCGCAGATCGGGTCGATCTCGGTGACGATGACCCGGGCGCCGTACGCGCGCAGCGAATGCGCCGAGCCCTTGCCCACGTCGCCGTAGCCGCAGACCACGGCCACCTTGCCGGCCAGCATCACGTCCATCGCGCGCTTCAGGCCGTCGGCCAGCGACTCGCGGCAGCCGTACAGGTTGTCGAACTTGGACTTGGTGACCGAGTCGTTGACGTTGATCGCCGGCACCAGCAGCTTGCCCTGTTCGGCGATCTGGTAGAGGCGGTGCACGCCGGTGGTGGTCTCTTCGGACACGCCCTTCCAGTCCTTGACCACGCGGGTCCAGTAGCCGGGGCGTTCCTTGGCGACGCGCTTCAGCAGGTCCTTGATCACCTGCTCTTCGTGGTTGCCCGAGGCGGTATTGACCCAGTCGCTGCCGTTCTCGAGCTCATAGCCCTTGTGGATCAGCAGGGTGACGTCGCCGCCGTCGTCCACCACCAGCTCGGGGCCGGTCAGGGGGCCGTCGACCAGGGTGAAGGTCAGGGCGTCCAGCGTGCAGTCCCAATACTCTTCCAGCGTCTCGCCCTTCCAGGCGAACACCGGCGTGCCGCTGGCGGCGATCGCGGCGGCGGCGTGGTCCTGCGTGGAGAAGATGTTGCACGACGCCCAGCGCACGTCGGCGCCGATGTCCTTCAGCGTCTCGATCAGCACGGCGGTCTGGATGGTCATGTGCAGCGAGCCGGTCACGCGCACGCCCTTCAGCGGCTTGGTGGCGGCGTGCTTGCGGCGGATGGACATCAGGCCGGGCATCTCGTGCTCGGCGATGTCGAGTTCCTTGCGGCCCCAATCGGCCAGGGAAATGTCGGCGACCTTGTAGTCGCCCTCGGTGGAAAACTTGCGTACGGCGTTCATCGTGTTGGCTCCGGGAAGGTGGCGAGCAGGGCTCGCATGCTTGACCGGGCGCCGTTGCGGTTTCCTGCCGAGCCTGGCCGTGCTTGCCTGTCGAACAGACATCACGGTCGCAGCGCCCCTCGGCGGACACATTATATCGCTTGTTCCGGATGAAACGATGACGCACGGCCTGGCCTGATCGGGTAGGCTTCGGATGCTGCCCTGCAGCAGACCACTTGTCCTCAGGGACAATACCAATCCTGGCCCAAGACGACCCACGCCGCACATGAACAGCCCCCGCAGCCTCGAATTCGCTCCGCCCGACGTCCCGCTGCGCGAGGACGTGCGCCGCCTGGGGACACTGGTGGGGGAAATGCTGGCCGAACAGGTCTCGCCGGAGTTCCTGGCCCATGTCGAACGGGTACGCACCACCGCGATCGCGCGCCGCCAGTCGGGCGAGCCGCCGCAGTCGCTGGCCGGCTTGCTGGACGGGCAGTCGCCCGCGCAGGCGGAGTCGCTGATCCGCGCCTTCAGCACCTACTTCCAGGTGGTGAACATCGCCGAACGCGTCCATCGCATCCGTCGCCGGCGGGATTACCAGCGGGCCGGCAGCGCGCGGCCGCAGCCGGATGGGCTGCACGACGCGCTGGCCCGCCTCAAGGCGCAGGGCGTCTCCCTTGAGGAATTGGCCGGCTGGCTGCCGCGCATCGACGTAGAGCCGGTCTTCACCGCGCACCCAACCGAGGCGGTGCGCCGTGCGCTGCTGGAGAAGGAGCAGCTGATGGTGGCCAGCCTGATCAACGGACTGGACGGCACGCGCACGCCCGGCGAACTGGCCACCGACACCGCCCGCTTCCGCATGGCCCTGACCTCGGCCTGGCAGACGGCCGACTCCTCGCCGGTGCGCCCGGGCGTGGAAGACGAGCGCGAGCATGTCGGGTTCTACCTGATCGAAGTGCTGTACCGGGTCATCCCGGTGCTGTACGAAACGCTGGAAAGCGCCATCACCGAGGTCTACGGCGCCGTGCCCGAGGTCACCGCGCGGCTGCCGCGCGTGTTGCGCTTCGGCACCTGGGTCGGCGGCGACATGGACGGCAATCCGAATGTCGATGCACGCACCGTCACGGCCACACTGGACGCGCAGCGACGCGCCATCCTCACGCGCTACCTGAAGGAGCTGCGTCAGCTCACCACGCTGCTCAGCCAGTCGAGCTCGATCATCGGCGTCTCGAGCGAGGTGTCGGCGCGGGTGGAGCAGTACCGCGCGCTGCTGCCCGATGCGGCGAAGAAGTCGCGTCCGCGCCACGGCGACATGCCCTATCGCCTGCTCAACGACCTCATGCGCGCGCGCCTGCATGCCACGCTGGAAGACCGGCCCGAGGGCTACGCCTCGCCGGAGGAACTGGCGCACGACATCGAACTGATCCTGCGCAGCCTGGAAGCCAACCGCGGCATCCACGCAGGGTGGTTTGCGGTGCGCAGGCTGGCCTGGCGCGTGCGTACATTCGGCTTCCATCTCGCCCGGCTGGACGTGCGGCAGGAATCCAGCGTGCATGCGCGCGCGGTGGCCGCCGCACTGGGCGATGCCGACTGGGAGCAGCGCGGGGCGGTCGAGCGCGCGGCATTGCTGGGGCCGTATGCCAGCGGCGATGCGGTCCTGCCGGCGTCGGCCGAGGAAGGCAACGAACGGCTGGATGCGGTGTTCAAGGCCCTGGCCGATGCGCGCGCGCGGCACGGTACCGATGCGCTGGGCACCTACATCATCAGCATGGCGCACAGCCGCGCCGACGTGCTGACCGTGCTGGCGCTGGCGCGCCGGGGCGGCCTGATCGACGACGCGGGGCAGGTGCCGCTCGACATCGCGCCGCTGTTCGAGACCATCGACGACCTGGGACATGGCACCGACGTGCTGCGCGACCTGCTCGCCGATCCGGTCTATCGGACCCATCTGGCCGCACGCGGCAACGTGCAGATGGTGATGCTGGGGGATTCCGACAGCGGCAGGGACGGCGGCATCGCCGCCTCGCGCTGGGGCCTGCAGCGGGCACAGGTGGACCTGGTCGAGGCGGCCCAGGAACTGGGCATCAGGCTGACGTTCTTCCATGGGCGCGGCGGTTCGATCATCCGCGGTGGCGGCAAGACCACACGCGCGCTGGAAGCGGCGCCGCGCGGCAGCGTGGACGGGCGCCTGCGCGTGACCGAGCAGGGCGAGGTGATCCACCGCAAGTACGGCATCCGCGCGCTGGCGCTGCGTTCGCTGGAGCAGTCGGTCGGGGCGGTGCTGCTGTCCAGCCTGCGTCCGCGTCCACCGGAGCCGCGCGAGGCGCGCTGGCGCGAGATCATGGCGCTCGTGGCGGAGGAAAGTACGCAGGCCTACCGCGCGTTCGTGCAGTCGCCGCGCTTCATGGATTATTTCCGCAGCGCCACGCCGATCGACGTGATCGAGCGGATGACGCTGGGCTCGCGGCCCTCGCGCCGGCTGGGCCAGGATGCGGCACTGGGCAACCTGCGTGCGATCCCGTGGGTATTCGCCTGGAGCCAGGCGCGCGCGGTGATCCCCGGCTGGTACGGCGTGGGCACAGGCCTGCAGGCCGCGGTGGATGCCCATGGCGAAGACGCGCTGCGCGAGATGGCGCGCGACTGGCCGTTCTTCAAGACCTTCCTCGACGATGTTTCCATGGTGCTGGCCAAGGGCGACCTGAGCATCGCCGAGATGTATTCGAAGATGGCGGGCGAGCTGCACGGGGCGTTCTTCCCGAAGGTGCAGCAGGAGCATGCGGCCGCGGTGCGCTGGGTGCTGGCGCTCAATGGCAACGACTGGCTGCTGCAGCACGACCAGCGCCTCGCGCTGTCGATCCGGTTGCGCAATCCCTACATCGATCCGATCAGCGTGATGCAGGCGGACCTGCTGAAGCGCTGGCGCGACAGCGACCGCCAGGACGACGCGTTGCTGCATGCGCTGGTCGCCAGCATCAACGGCGTGTCGCAAGGCGTGCAGAACACCGGGTGAGGCGAGCCTGCTTTTGTAGGAGCGCCCTCGGGCGCGATGCCTTTCATTCCGATCATTCCCCGCGCAGGAGCATCGCGCCCGAGGGCGCTCCTACACGGGGTCGAGGATTTCAACCATCCAGTTCCGACCAGCGCTGGTAGGCGTGGTCCAGTTCCGCCTGCTTCGCGGCGAGCTCTTCGTTCGCGCGCTGCAGGTCGGCAGGCGACTGCTGGTAGTAGGCCGGGTCGTTCATCGCTTCGGTGCGCCTTGCGACCTCGGCTTCCAGCGCTTCGATGCGTGCCGGCAGCTGTTCCAGTTCGCGCGCTTCCTTGAAGCCCAGCTTGCGCTTGGCGGCGACGGGTTCGGGTTGCTTCGACAGCGCGGGCTTGGCGGGCGAAGAGGAGGGCGGCGCAGCGGGCGCGCGACGTTGCCGCAGCCAGTCCGTGGAGCCGCCCACATAGGCGCCCAGCCGTCCTTCGCCTTCCAGCACCAAGGTGCTGGTGACCACGTTGTCCAGGAAGTCGCGGTCGTGGCTGACCAGCAGCAGCGTGCCCTTGTAGTCCAGCAGCAGTTCTTCCAGCAGCTCCAGCGTCTCGACGTCCAGGTCGTTGGTCGGTTCGTCCATCACCAGCAGGTTCGAGGGCTGGGCGAACAGCTTGGCCAGCAGCAGGCGGTTGCGCCCGCCGCCGGACAAGCGGGTGATCGGCGCGCGGGCGCGCTCGGGCGAGAACAGGAAGTCCTGCAGGTAGCCGATGATGTGCTTGCGGCTGCCGTTGATCTCGACGAAATCGCTGCCTTCGGCAACGTTCTCCAGTGCGGTGCGCGACTCGTCCAGCTGGCTGCGGTGCTGGTCGAAGTAGGCGATCTGCAGGCCGGTGCCCAGCTTCACTTCGCCTTGCTGGGGTGCCAGCTCGCCCAGGAGGATCTTCAGCAGCGTGGACTTGCCGGCGCCGTTGGGGCCGACGATGCCGACCCGGTCGCCGCGCATGATCGTCGCCGACACGTCGTCCAGCAGCACGCGGCCGTCGTAGGCCTGGGTGATGTGGGTGGCCTCGATGACCTTCTTGCCCGAGGACTGCGCGGCGGCGGCCTCCATCCTGACGTTTCCGGACAGCTCGCGACGCTGCGCACGCTCGCGACGCATCGCCTTCAGCGCGGTGACGCGACCTTCGTTGCGGGTGCGTCGGGCCTTGATGCCCTGGCGGATCCAGACTTCTTCCTGCGCCAGCAGCTTGTCGAAGCGGGCGTTCTCCTGCGCTTCGGCATGCAGGCGCTCCTCGCGGCGGCGCAGGTAATTGTCGTAGTCGCCGGGCCAGCTGGTTAGCTGGCCGCGGTCGATCTCGAGGATGCGCGTGGCCAGCGAGCGCAGGAAGCTGCGGTCGTGGGTGACGAAGACGATGCTGCCGGAAAACGACTTCAGGAAACCTTCCAGCCAGGCGATCGCTTCGATGTCGAGATGGTTGGTGGGCTCGTCCAGCAGCAGGATGTCGGGGTTCCGGACCAGCGCCTGCGCCAGCAGCACGCGCCGCTTCATGCCGCCGGACAGCGCGGCGAAATCGGTCTCTTCCGGCAGTTCGAGCCGCTCGAGCACCTGCTGTACGCGGCGGTCCAGGTCCCAGCCGTGCTGGGCTTCGATCTGCGCCTGCGCTTCGCCCATCGCGTCCATGTCGCCGTCGTGCACGGCATGGTGGTAGCGCGCGAGCAGCTGGCCCAGGTCGCCCAGGCCTTCGGCGACCACATCGAACACCGTGCCCTGCGTGTCCTGAGGCACCTCCTGCGCCATGCGCGCGACGACCACGCCGTTCTGCACGCGGATCTCGCCGTCGTCGGGCCTGAGTTCGCCGGCCATCAGCCGCATCAGCGTGGACTTGCCCATGCCGTTGCGGCCGACGATGCAGACGCGTTCGCCGGGTTCGATGGACAGGTCGACGTGTTCGAGGAGAAGCGGACCGCCGACACTGAAGTCGACCCGCTGGAATTGCATCAGGGACATGCGCGTATTGTAGCCGGCGCGCCCTGCCGGCGGCCGCTGATCAGGCGTTTTCGATGGCCCGGCTGCCCAGTTCGGCATGCCGCCGTTCCATCTCCTCGCGCAGCTGGCGGCGCAGGCGCGCGGCGGCGCAGCGGCGGATCTCGTCGGGCGTGGACGGTTGCAGCGGCGGGACCGGGGTGGTCCGGCCGTCCTCGTCCACCGCCACCATGGTGAAGAAGCAGCTGTTGGCGTGGCGCACGCTCTGCTTGCGGATGTCCTCGGCCACCACCTTGATGCCGATCTCCATCGACGACGTGCCGGTGTAGTTGACGGACGCCAGGAAGGTCACCAGTTCGCCAACGTTGATGGCCTGGCGGAACATCACCTGGTCCACCGACAGGGTGACGACGTACTTGCCGGCATAGCGGCTGCCGCAGGCGTAGGCCACCTGGTCGAGCAGCTTGAGGATCGCGCCGCCGTGGACCTTGCCGGAGAAGTTGGCCATGTCCGGCGTCATCAGCACCGTCATGGTGAGCTGGTGGCTCTTCAGCGATTCCATGGCATGCCTCCGCAAGGTGAGGCGCGCAGGCTAACCGATCCCGGTGCGGCGCGCGCAGTGCCGCTTTCCAAAAGAAAACGGGCCGCTGGTGCGGCCCGTTCCCGTCGTCGCGGAGTTCGCGGCGATTACTTCAGCTTGGCGTCCTTGCGCAGCGCCTCGGCGCGGTCGGTCTTCTCCCAGGAGAAGGCGGTCGCGGTGTGCTTCTTGCCGGCGCCGTCCACGTAGCTGATGTCCTTCGGCTTGCGGCCGAAGTGGCCGTAGCTGGCGGTCGGCTGGTAGATCGGGTGCTCCAGGTCCAGCATCCGGGTGATGCCGTACGGGCGCAGGTCGAAGTGCTTGCGGATCAGCTTCTCGATCACGTCGTCGCCCACCTTGCCGGTGCCGAACGTGGTCACCGAGATCGAGGTCGGTTCGGCCACGCCGATCGCGTAGGAGACCTGCACTTCGCACTTGTCGGCCAGGCCGGCGGCCACGATGTTCTTGGCCACGTAGCGCGCGGCGTAGGCGGCCGAACGGTCCACCTTCGACGGATCCTTGCCCGAGAACGCGCCGCCGCCATGGCGGGCCATGCCGCCGTAGCTGTCGACGATGATCTTGCGGCCGGTCAGGCCGCAGTCGCCCACCGGGCCGCCGATGACGAACTTGCCGGTCGGGTTGATGTGCACCTTGTTCTTCGGCAGCGCGTCCAGCCACTTCTTCGGCAGCACGGGCACCAGGATCTCGGCACGCACGGCTTCGATCAGGTCCTTCTGCTTGATGTCCGGATCGTGCTGGGTCGACAGCACCACGGCGTCGAGGCCGAGGATGCTGTTGCCATCGTAGCGCAGGGTGACCTGCGACTTGGCGTCCGGGCGCAGCCACTTCAGCTTGCCCTTCTTGCGCACCTTGGCCTGCTGTTCCACCAGGCGGTGGCTGTAGTACAGCGGGGCGGGCATGAATTCCGGCGCCTCGTTGCAGGCGTAGCCGAACATCAGGCCCTGGTCGCCCGCGCCCTGTTCTTCCGGCTTCTTGCGGTCCACGCCCTGGTTGATGTCGGGCGACTGCTTGCCGAGCATGTTGATGATGGCGCAGGTGTGGCCGTCGAAGCCGACGTCCGAATTGTCGTAGCCGATGTCGTTGATGACCTTGCGCGCCAGCGCCTCGATGTCGACCCACGCGGTGGTGGTGACTTCGCCGGCCACGATGGCCGCGCCCGTCTTCACCAGCGTCTCGCAGGCCACGCGCGCGCGCTTGTCCTGGGCCAGGATCGCGTCCAGCACGGCATCGGAAATCTGGTCGGCGATCTTGTCCGGATGGCCTTCGGAGACCGATTCGGAGGTGAACAGGTAGCTGGACATCAGGCTTATATCCTTTGATTCGGATGAAAAGATGGGCGCGCATGATACACGCCGGCGGCAGCGCGTGCATTCTGCCCCGTTCAGGGTTGCCCGGGGTTAAGCGGGAATCAAGCGCCCTGCTGTCACCGGACTGCCAGAAAACGGAAACCGTGCTGTCGCCGGCCAGGCGCAGGCTGCGCGGCGAAACCCCGCCGCCAGCCCCTGCCATGCACCCGCTGGAACGCCAGATCGCAGAACGTTACCCCCACTGGTTCCGTGGCCACCGCGCGCGGCTGACCGGTCCGCTGCTGCGTACCCTGGGCCGCTGGTCCCGACTGGACCAGGCCTACGCTTTCCTGGCCGACCACGGCCACCTGCAGGGCCTGGACTTCATCGACGCGGCCATCGACCACCTCAACCTGCGGCCGGCCGTCGATGAGGATGACGCACGCCGGATCCCGGCGCAGGGACGGTTGCTGATCGTGGCCAATCATCCGTCCGGCGCGCTGGATGCACTGGCGCTGCTGCAGATGGTGGGCCGCGTGCGCCGCGACGTCCGCATCGTCGCCAACGACATGCTGGCCGGCATCGCGCCGATCGCCCCGCTGTTGCTGCCCGTGCGCATCCTGGGCGGCAAGCCGAGCGCGGACAGCGTGCGGGCGGTCGAGCAGGCGCTGGAAGCCGAGCAGTGCGTGATCGTGTTCCCCGCCGGCGAAGTGTCGCGTCT
The DNA here is from genome assembly GCF_010093385.1 of Pseudoxanthomonas mexicana. Classification (GTDB taxonomy): domain Bacteria; phylum Pseudomonadota; class Gammaproteobacteria; order Xanthomonadales; family Xanthomonadaceae; genus Pseudoxanthomonas_A; species Pseudoxanthomonas_A mexicana. Next base: position 49,680 of record NZ_PDWV01000009.1, on the reverse strand, counting down.
GGGGCCACGCGGCGTGCGCGATACGCGCTGGCGCCGCGGCTTCCTGCGCTTCGCCCGGGCCACCGGCGCGCCGGTGCTGCCGGTGCGCGTGGTGGCGCGCAACTCGGCGTTCTTCTATGGGGCGTCCGCGCTGTTCAAGCCGGCGGGCACGGCACTGCTGGCGCGCGAGATGTTCCGCCGCAGCCAGCGTCGCCTGCAGCTGCACGTGGGCCAGCCGCTGCGGCTGGATCCGGCCATCGCTCCCGCCACGCTGATCCGCCAGGTGCGCGAGGCGCTGTACGCACTCGGTCGCCGTGAGCCCAGGCGCGTCGAGCCGCCGGCCGACGTGCAGGAGCCGCTGGTCGATGCGCTGACGCCGGACGCGCTCGCGGCCTGCATCGATGCGCTGGATGTGCTGGGGGAGACCACCGACGGCAAGCGGATCTGCGTGGGGCGGCTGGCCGGCGGTTCGCCGCTGCTGCGCGAAATCGGCCGCCTGCGCGAGCTGACCTTCCGCGCGGGGGGCGAGGGAACGGGCAAGCGCATGGACGTGGACGCGTTCGACACCTGGTACGAACACATCGTGCTGTGGGATGCGGCGCAGAAGAAGATCGCCGGTGCCTACCGGCTGGCGCGCGGCGCCCCGGTGCTCGCGGCGCAGGGCCTGAAAGGCCTCTATACCGCTTCGCTGTTCGACTACGCGGACGACGCGCTGCCGCGCCTGGCCGCAGGCATGGAGCTGGGCCGCAGTTTCGTGGTGCCCGACTACTGGGGCAGCCGCAGCATCGACTACCTGTGGCAAGGCATCGGCGCCTACCTGCGCCGGCATCCGCGGGTTCGCTATCTGTTCGGTGCGGTGTCGATGAGCGCGGCGCTGCCGCTGCACGCGCGCGAACAGATCGTGGCGTACTACGCCCACTACTACGGCGATCCGAACGGCGAGGCGCGCTCTCGCCATCCGTTCCGCTACACCGCCACACCTCCGTGCTTCGATGCGCTCGAGGCCGATACCGCCTTCCGCGTGCTGAAGACCAACCTGGACACGCTGGGCGCCACCGTGCCCATGCTCTACAAGCAGTACACCGAGCTCTGCGAGCCGGGCGGGGCGCGCTTCCTCGCGTTCGGCGTGGACCCGGATTTCAGCGATTCCATCGATGGGCTGATCGAAGTGGACCTGCACCGCATCCGGCCGAAGAAGCGCGAACGCTACCTGGGCGAGGCATGGCGCCCGACGGAGGCGGTGGCATGAGTCCGCCGGCCGTGCCACGCTCGATGCGGCGCGCGGTCTTCGTTTCCGACGTCCATCTGGGTTCCAAGCACTGCCATGCGGCTGAGTTCGCCGATTTCCTCGCCGGGCTGCAGTGCCGGCGGCTGTACCTGGTCGGCGACATCGTCGACCTATGGTGGATGGCACAGCGCCGGGCGTCGTGGGATGCTGCCCACAACCGGGTGGTGGAGGCGCTGCACGCGCTGGCACGCAACGGCACGGAACTCATTTACGTACCGGGCAACCACGACAGGCCGATCCGTCGCTTCTGCGGCCTGATGCTGCCCGCCATGCAGGTGCGCCGCCGTGCGATCCACACCACGCTGGACGGGCGTCGGCTGCTGGTCACCCACGGCGACGACTACGACGGCGTCACCCACTTCGGCGGCCTGCAGGAAAAGTTCGGCGACTGGCTCTACTACCGCATCCTCACCGGCAACCGGCTGACCAACCGGCTGCGTCGCCGCCTGGGCCTGCGCTACTGGTCGCTGGCGGAATACCTGAAGCGCCAGAGCGATGCGGCCGAGCGCTACATCGCGCGTTTCGTCCATGCGGGCCTGGAGGATGCGCGGCGGCGCGGCCTGGATGGCATCGTCTGCGGGCACATCCATCGCGCCGCGCTGCTCCAGCACGAGGGCCTGCTGTATGCGAACGACGGCGACTGGGTGGAAAGCCTGACCGCGCTGAGCGAAGAGGCGGACGGGACGCTGTGCCTGCTGTCCCACACCGGCCAGATCCTGGCCGACGTCGCGCCGCGGCTGCGCCTGGTTCCGCAGGACGTGCCGTGCGCGGCGTGAGGACGGCCGGCGGCTGCTAGGATCGCCGCATGGATTCCCTCAGCCAGATCGTCCTCGGCGGCGCCGTCGCCGCCGCCATCGCCCCCGCCGCCCATCGTCGTGCCGCGCTGCTCGCGGGCGCGGCCCTCGGTACGCTGCCTGACCTGGACAGCCTCCCCATCGCGCTGTTCTCCGACAATCCGGTCACCCTGATGACCGTGCACCGCAGCTTCAGCCATTCGCTGTTCGTGCTGCCGCTGGTGGGCTGGCTGGTGTGGTGGCTGTTCAAGCGGTTCGGCCAGGGGCGTGTCGCGTCCGCGCCAGCGCGCTGGTTCTGGGCCATCCAGCTGGCACTGGTGACGCATCCCCTGCTGGATGCCTTTACCGTCTACGGCACGCAGCTGTGGTGGCCACTGTCTCCGCCACCGACGATGTGGTCCAGCGTGTTCATCATCGATCCCCTGTACACCGTCTGGCTGCTGGTCGCCTGCGTGGCCGCGTGGTTCCTGCGCGAACGCGCCGCCGCCCGGCGTGCACTGACGGTGGGCCTGGTGCTCAGCAGCGCCTACCTGGGCTGGTCGTTAGTGGCCAAGGCGATGGTGGACCGCGAAGCCGAACGCACGCTGGCCTCGATGGGCCTGGGCGATGCGCCGTACTTCTCGGTGCCCATGCCGTTCAACACGCTGCTGTGGCGTGTAGTGGCAATGACGCCGTCGGGCTATGTGGAAGCCGAACGTTCGGTGCTGGTCGATGAGGGCCCGCTGAGGTTCCGAGGCTACCCGTCGAACGTGCAAGCGCTGCGCGAAGCGGCGGACGTGCCTGCGGTGCAACGGTTGTCGTGGTTCAACCATGGCTTCATGCGCGCGCAGGTCCGGCAGGGTCGCCTGGTCCTGTCCGACCTGCGCATGGGCGTGGAGCCGGACTACAACTTCCGTTTCCAGGTGGCGGAATGGCGCGACGGACGCTGGCAGGCCATGGCGCCCGTGCAGGAGCCATGGTCCATCCCGGTCAGGGGTGGCGACGGTCTGGGCCGTCTGTTGGCGGCCATGTGGCATCGCACGTGGCATCCCTCACCGATTCCTGTGCGCGCCAGGCTTGACGACGCGCACGCGCCTCCAGCGCCGCAGGCGGGCGGGGATCATGCGCAATAGGCCGGTCGGTCAATAGACCGTTGCGCGCGCCTGCACGAAGGCATAGAAGAACACCGCGTCCGGATCGTTCTGCACGTCGTGCATCTCGCGGCGCATGCCATCGACCACGTCCTGGGTGACCCGGCCCGCCTCGACCATCGAGTCCGCGGCGGACAGCAGCAGTTCCTCCCAGAACGCGATCATGTCCTTCCGCCTTGCCGGCTCGCGGTTGTCGAAGTGCACGGTCTTGATTTCCGTGACCACGTCGCGGTAACCGCCGGCCAGCAGCAGGTTGCCCAGCTTGGCGCCGATGAACGGGTCGCCGCCACTGTCGTACTGGAAGTCGTTGAACGCCATCCAGTAGCGCCAGGTGTTGGGTGAGTACGGATGCAGCAGGAACGAGGAATTCATCACCTCGGTGACGTAGATCGGCGAACCCGGCGCCAGCACGCGCCGTACTTCGCTGAGCACGCGCGCCGGGTTGGGTACGTGCTCCAGGATCCAGCAAAGAAACGCCGCATCGAAGTCGCGTGCGCCGAAGGGCAGGCGGCTGGCGTCGGCCTGCTGCAGGGTGTAGCGGTCGCGGCACCAGGGCATCTTCGCCAGGTTGTCCCGCGCGGCGTCCAGCTGCACCTGGTTGAGGTCCACGCAGGTGGCGTGCAGGTCGGGAAAACGGCGCAGCAGGATCTCGGTCTGCGCGCCCACGCCGCTGCCCACTTCCAGCAGGCGGCGCACCCCGGTGTAGTCGACATGGTTGAACAGCGTGCTTTCCAGCAGGCGGGCCTGCTTGATCAGGCGGGCCTGCTCCACCGGCGAGAAGCCATGCAGGTAGGGAGAACTGGATTCGGTCACGAAAGCCTCCGTCAGAGAATCAGGCCGCCGTCGGCAGCGCATCGCCGGCGATCAGGGCATCGAAGTAGTCGCGCGTGCGCCGCAGCTGTTCCCCGGCAGTCTCCGCGCGATTCACCACGGCGCGGAAGGCGGCCTGTTCCGGCCGGTCCTTCGCGTACCAGCCCAGGTGCTTGCGGGCGATGCGCACGCCCTGCGGTTCGCCGTAGAAGGCGTGCAATGCCTGCAGGTGGCCCAGCAGGATGTCCCGCACTTCATGTAGCGTCGGTGGGGGAAGGTGGTCGCCGGGGGAGAGGAAGTGCGCGATCTCGCGGAAGATCCACGGACGCCCCTGCGCGGCGCGGCCGACCATCACCGCGTCGGCGCCGGTCTTCGCCAGCACCTGCGCGGCCTTGGCCGGCGAATCGATGTCGCCATTGGCGACCACGGGAATACGCAGCGCGGCCTTGATCGCGGCGATGGTCTCGTACTCGGCCACGCCGGTGTAGTGCTGGTCGCGCGTGCGGCCGTGCACGGCCAGCGAGGCGATGCCGCTCTCCTGCGCGATGCGCGCGATGATCGGCCCGTTGCGGTGGTCGCAGTCCCAGCCCGTGCGGATCTTCAGCGTGACCGGCACGTCCACGGCTTTCACTACGGCCTCCAGGATGCGGCCCCCCAGCGCCTCGTCGCGCATCAGCGCCGAGCCTGCCCAGGCGTTGCAGACCTTCTTGGCCGGGCAACCCATGTTGATGTCGATGATCTGCGCGCCGTGGTCGGCGTTGTAGCGCGCGGCATGGGCCAGTTGTTGCGGCTCGGTGCCGGCGATCTGGACGCTGACGGGGCTGGGTTCGCCGTCATGGTCCATCCGGCGCAGCGCCTTGTTCGTGCTCCCGAAGCGCGGGTCGCTGATGGTCATTTCCGACACCGCCAGGCCCGCCCCCAGCCGTTTGCACAGCAGCCGGAACGGCTTGTCGGTGACGCCGGCCATGGGGGCCAGCATCACCGGCGGGTCGATGCGGTAAGGGCCGATCTGCATGGCGGCATTGTACCGCCGGCCCCGGAGGGTCAGCGCCTGCGGCGTCGCGCGCGCCAGAACAGGAAGCCGGTCGCCAGAAGGAAGGCGGGCAACAATCCTGCAGCGGCGACGGCCCATTGCCAGGCGCGTCCGCCCACGAAGCCGCCATGCAGCGGATACATCGTCTCGCTGATGCGGGCGCCGGTACCCTGCGCGGTCGCGTCGTGCACCTGCACCGCGCGTGCGCGGTAAGGGTCCAGCCAGATCACGCTGCGGCCGTTGGGGTGCCACTCGCCGGGCGCGCGGAAACGGATCGACACCAGGGCGTTGTCGCCCTCCGGCATGCTGACGCGGCGGAGTTCGCTGCCCCGCGGAGCCGCGTCTGCCGCGGCCAGCAGCACGGCCGGCCAATCGATGGCGATGGTCCTCCGTTCGATCGGCAAGGGCGGTACGACCTCGGGGCCATCGGCGAAGGTCCAGCGGAGCGCGCTCCGGAACGGCTGGCTGTACACCATCGCCACGCCGGTGGAGGTCACCACCAGCAACAAGGGCAGCAGGAGAACCCCCAGGCTGCGATGCCAGCTGAGCCAGCGCCGGGCGGGAGGCGCCGCATGCCAGCGCAGGCTCGCCGCCAACGCGGCCAGGCGCGGCCACCACAGGTAAAGTCCGGACAACAGCAGGAACAGTGAGACGATGCCGGATGCGCCCAGCACCTGTTCGCCCGCCTCGCCGGCGAGCAGGTGCGTATGCAGGTCGCGCATCCACATCACCGCGTCGTTGCCCGTATTCCGCACCAGCAGAAGCTCGCCATTGGCGGGATCGAAGTAGTGGCGTTCACCCTTGGCGGCGAACGCCTGCCAGGCAGGCAGCCGCGGCGAGGGCAGATCGACGGAACGGATGCCGCTGTCCTCCGCCCCTGCCACGATCCGCGCCAACGCGTGACCCTGAAGCGCGAGCGGCGGGAGCCGTTCGCGCTCCAGTTCGGGGTGCGCAGCCAGCAGCAGCTCGGGTTGGAACGCCAGCACCGTGCCGGTCAACGACACCACGGCGAACACCAGGCCCACGGACAGTCCCAGCCACAGGTGCAACCACTTCAGCACGGGGCGGAAGCGCCATGCGGAGGAGGTGGACATGGCCTGGCGGCGGAGCATGCGGTGCGTTGGCGAGGCGCGTCAGAAGCGGTGGGACCAGCCCACCGTGAGCACGCGCCCGCGTCCGGCGGTGTAGGTGTCGTTGCGTGGCGTGCTCTGCGAGTAGTAGGTGACGTACTGCTCCGAGAAGAGGTTCTCCACGCCCACGCTCAGCGTGCCGACGGGCAGCTTGACGCGGGTGAGCAGATCCACCGTGGTGTAACCGTCGAAGTCGGCCACCGGGGTGCCGCGCAGGTCGAATTCGCGATCCAGCGCCTTGCTCGCCTGCAGGCGCACGTCCACCGAGGGCGTGAACGACGCCTCCCAGAACGCGGTGACCCGGTCCGGACTGATATTGATGCCGGGCAGATCGCTGTCGACGCGGCCATCGGCATTGCTGTCGTAGCGCCCTTCGCTGCGCGCGTAGGCCAGGCCCGCGCGCATGCCGTCGCTGAAGCGGTACGACAGGCTGCCATCGAAGCCCTTGATCTCGGTCCGCTCACGGACCACGGCATAGGTCTGTGTCGCGGTATCGAAGGCCAGGCGCGAGCCCAGGTCCGAGTCGGAGCGGTACAGGGCCAGATGCACCAGCCAGCGGCCGTCGTCGTAATCCAGGCCGATCTCCTGGTTGTCGGCGATGACCGGCTGCAGGTCGACCAGGTTGTCCACCCGCTGGCCGACCGCGGTGATGCCGCGCAGCACGCGACCGATGTCGGCCACGGTGTAGCCTTCGGCGTAGGACGCGTACAGCTTGAGCGCGTCGGTGGCTTCCCACACCATGCCCAGGTTCGGCAGGGTCTCGGTGGTTTTGGTGGTGCCGCCGGTGACCAGGTAGCGCGTGCCCTTCACACCGGCCGGCACGGTGCGCTGGTCGGGGATGGTCAGGTAGTCGTCCACCTGCAGTTCGCCGCGCTCATGCCGAAGGCCGCCCGTCAGCAGCCAGGCGTCGGCGAACCGCCATTCCGCCTGCACGAAGGGCGAAACCGATTCGTAGGTCGTTTCCGGCACCCAGTCGATCTGCGCGTAGACCAGCTCCTGGTAGGTGCTGTCGCGGGCCAGGTCGAGCCCGAACGTGGCCCGCAGGTCCATTCCGAACAGGTCGCCGCGCGACCAGCTGAACTTGCCGCCGAGTTTCTCCGACGCATTCTGCGACTGGTCGTACCAGTCCGGGTCGCGCCCGTCGCCCCAGAAGTCGCCCCAGTAGCTGCCGCCGTAGAGGGCCTTGAAATCCACCCAGTACAGCTGCGTCTGCAGGAAGCCGCCGGCCAGGTCATGATCGGTGTAATCCAGCACCACCGATGTCGAGCGGTTGCGGGCGCCTTCGCCTTCGCTGCCGCCCGGCGCGGACGTGGCCAGCTGGCCGGTGGCGATGTTGCCCGGCACGGTGCGGTAGTCGTTGTTGCCCTGCAGTTCGTAGTGGTTGGCGCTGACCTGCAGCCGGCGCTGGTCGTCGAGGTTCCAGCCGACCTTGGCGAAGAGGTTGTGGCTGCGCGCGTCCATCAGGTCGCCCTGGACGTCGTTGACGGCGATCGCCCGGCCATCGCCGTCGTAATAGAGTCCTTCGCTGGCCAGGGATGCGCCGCCGACGAAGTCCACGTCGCCGCGTCGCGTGCCGAAAACGTAGGACGCCTTGTAGCCCGCGCTGTCGTCTTCGCGGGGGACCGCCACGCTTGCGCTGACGCTGACATCGTGGAACGTCTCGCCGTCCTTGCGGGGCGCGCGCTTGGTGATGATGTTGATGATGCCGCCGGAGGCGCCCAGGCCCTGCAACGCATTGGCGCCGTGGATCACTTCGATCCGCTCGATCATCGCCGGGTCGATGGTGTGGCCGTCGCGTCCGCCTTCGCGCAATGGCGTCGACTGCGGTACGCCGTCGACCAGATACAGCGGCTTGCGGCCGCGCAGGTTCTCACCGGCGTTGGTCAGCTTCTGGCGGGAAGGCGTGAAGGCGGGAATCAGGTTGGCCAGGACCTGGGACAGGTCCTGTGTCAGCGCCAGCTGCTGATCCAGCTGCTGGCGATCGATGATGGTGATGGTGTTCGGCAGGGCCGCGGCCGAATCCGGAATGCGGCTGGTACTGGCCGAGACCGTCACGCGGTCGAGCTGGACGGCATCGTTGGACTGCGCAATCGCAGCCGGGCTCAGAATGGATGAGAGGGCGAGCGAAAGCAGGCTCAGGCGGAGCGGAGAGGTCATGGAGAAGGATCGGGCGTGTCGGACCCGATCATTCTAAATGAGAATGGTTATCAGTAGCTAGAGGTGTCCGCTGGCATGTGCCTGCGGGTCCTCGACCGGAAGCCTTGTTCAGCCCGCCACGGTGTCGAAGCGCGCCCGCAGTTCGCTCAGCAGCGGCATGGCCAGCGCGGCTCCGGCCCGTTCGGTGGACAGCGCGGCGTAACGGTTGGCGAAGCGCACATGGTCGGCGAATGACGCCTGCGAAGCTTCCGCCAGCGATGCGGCCAGCGCACCGTTGAAGGCGTCGCCCGCGCCCGTCGTATCGACGACCGTCGCCGCTTCGGCAGCCATGCGGTAGTGCGGCCGCGCATCGCCGCGCAACGCCTCCTCGGGGTGGGAGACGTACACGCCGGTGGCGCCCAGCGTCACCACCACCGTGCCGTGCGGGAACAGCTGCCGGCAGTGCTGGTGCAGGGTGACGCCATCGAGGGTGGCGACATCGTCGGCGGTGATGCGTTCGCCCAGATGGCGGGCGAGCAGGGCGGCGAACTCGGTTTCGTTGGGCGTGATGACGTCGGCATGCGCCAGCAGTTCGGTGGTCGTCGCGGCGTTCGCCGGCGCGGGGTTCAGCAGGGTGGTGGCGCCCTTCTGCCGTGCGGCCTGCAGCGCGGCCAGCACCGCGTCGGCAGGCGATTCCAGCTGGACCAGCACCACGCCGGCTGTCGTCAGCACGTCCGTCTGGCTGGCGACGAAATCGGCCGACAGCATCGCGTTGGCGCCGGCACCGATGACGATGGTGTTGCGCCCGTGCGCGTCCACGTAGATGCCGGCGGTGCCGGGGGGCTCGTCGCTCGCCTGCACGCGCAGGGCCAGGCCGTCGGCGGCCGCCAGATCGCGTGCCAGCCGGCCACCGGCGTCATCGCCCAGCGCGCACACGAACGTCGTGTCCGCGCCCGCCCGCACCGCCGCGATGGCCTGGTTGAAGCCCTTGCCGCCCGGGCCGTTCGCGTAGCGGCCGGCGATGGTCGCGCCGGCGACCGGCAGGGCGTCGCAGCGCCACACGTGGTCGACGTTGAAGGAGCCCACGACGACGACGTGGGACGGAGTGGGGGATGGCGTGTTCATGCGGGGATACCTGGAGTCCGGACCACGGCAATGCCGTGGTCACGGGAGGTAAACGTAAGCAGGAGGAAGGAAGCGGCCGGCGGCCGCTCCCTCCGGATCAGCCGAAGTGCGACAGCACCCCGGCGATGGTGGCCGTCATCAGCGTGGCGATGGTGCCGCCCAGCACGGCGCGCAGGCCGAAGCGCGCCAGGTCCGAGCGCCGTTCCGGCGCCAGACCGCCGATGCCGCCGATCTGGATGGCGATCGAGCTGAAGTTGGCGAAGCCGCACAGGGCGTATGTGGCGATCAGCCGGCCTTCGTCGGTCAGGGTCACGCCGGGCGTCTGCCCGTTCACGATGCCGGCCAGCTGCAGGTAGGCGACGAATTCGTTGATGACCACCTTCTGGCCGATCAGCGAGCCCACGGTGGTGGCGTCCTGCCACGGCACGCCGATGACCCAGGCGATCGGGGCCAGCAGTAGCCGAAGATCGTGGCCAGGTCGGTCGGCTTGCCGATGGCGGCCGCCAGGCCGGTGACGTCGCCGAACCAGGTCAGCGGCGCATTGATCAGCGCGATCAGGGCAATGAAGGCCAACAGCATCGCGCCGATGTTCAGCGCCAGCTTCAGGCCGTCGCCGGCGCCGGCCGCCGCGGCGTCGATGATGTTGCTGGAGGTTTTCTCCACTTCCATCTTCACCGTGCCGCGGGTCAGCGGCGTGCCGGTTTCCGGGATAAGCAGCTTCGCCACCACCAGCGTGGCGGGAGCGGCCATGATCGACGCGGCCAGCAGGTGCTTGGCATAGAAGGCCTGCTGCTCCGGATCGCCGCCGCCCAGCATGCCCACGTAGGCCGCCAGCACGCCGCCGGCGATATGGGCCATGCCGCCGATCATCATGGTGATCAGCTCGGACTCGGTCATCTTCGGAATGTACGGGCGCACCGTCAGCGGCGCTTCGGTCTGGCCGATGAATACGCTGGCGCAGACGCTGGTGGTCTCGGCGCCGGACACGCGCATCACCTTGGTGATGGCCAGCGCCATCATCCGCACGATGAACTGCATCACGCCCAGGTGGTACATCACGCCCATCAGTGCGGCGAAGAAGATGATGGTGGGCAGCACCTGGAAGGCGAAGATGAAGCCGAACTTCTCGGTGTCCATCAGGCTGCCGAAAATGAAGCCGGAGCCCGCCTTCACGAACTCCAGGATCTTCACGAAGCCGTGGCCCAGCCAGTCGAACACCTCGCGCCCGCCCGGTACCAGCAGCACCAGGGCGGCGAAGGCGATCTGCAGCGTGATGCCCGTGGCGACCAGCTTCCAGTCGATGGCCCGTCGGTTGTTGGAAAACAGCCAGACGATGCCGATCAGCACCGCCAGACCGAACAGGCCGAAGCCGATCCGCCCCAAGACTTCCAGCATGTATTCCCCCAGACCTTGCGTGTTGTTCTGACCCGGCAGTCTAGCAGCGCACCGGCTCCATCAGTCCGTTCAGCCAACCCCGCGCCAGGCAACCCAGAGGGCCAGGGCGAAGAACACCAGCGCGGCCAGGCTGCGGGCCAGCTTCAACGGCAGCCTGTCGGCGAAACGGTGGCCCAGCCAGACCACCGGCAGGTTGGCCAGCAGCATGCCGATCGTGGTGCCTGCGATCACCTGCCACAGCGGCTCGTACCGGGTCGCCAGCAGCACGGTCGCCACCTGGGTCTTGTCGCCGATCTCGGCCAGGAAGAACGCCACCGTGGTCGCCAGGAAGGCGCCATGGGCCGGCAGCTTCTCGTTCTCGTCCAGCGTGTCCGGCTTCAGCGTCCAAAGCGCCACCGCCAGGAAACTGGCCGCCACGACCCAGCGCAGCACCTCGGGCGACAGCCAATCGGTCAATTCCGCGCCCAGCCAGGCCGAGATCGCATGGTTGACCAGCGTGGCGGCGAGTATGCCCAGCGCGATCGGCCACGGTTTGCGGTAACGCGCGGCCAGCAGCAGGGCTAGCAGCTGGGTCTTGTCGCCGATCTCGGCCAGGGTGACTGTGCCGGTGGACACCAGCAGGGCTTGCAGGGACAACATCTACGACTCCGGGGCCAGGCATTCGCGTGTGGACGCGAAGGCAAACGACGCACTGCCCGGCCCGGGTTAGCGCGACGCCTGCCTTCGGTCTTGCCCGGCGAAGCGGATCGCTTCGTCCCGCGCACCATGGTCGGTCGACCAAGTGTGTTGACGCGCGGACCCCGTGTGGACGGGTGGGCTACTCCCCGGAGGAGGAAAGTGCGCGCATTGTAGGAGGTGTGCGGCGTGCGGGGCGGAGCCATTCTCATTTGGCCGCGTGCCGGGCGTCCGGACGGGCGCTACGATGGACACGGTCGTTACCGGAGCCTGCCATGCAATATCGCCGCCTGGGCACGTCGGGCCTCCAGGTCTCAGCCCTGTCCTTCGGTGCCTGGCTGACGTTCGGGCAGCAGGTGGGCCCGCGCGAGGCGGGCGAACTGATCGCGCTGGCCTGGGACCACGGGATCAACTTCTTCGACAACGCCGAGGTCTATGGCCATGGCGAAGCCGAGCGCGTGATGGGTGAAGCGCTGCGCGCGCTGGGGTTGCCGCGGGATGGTTTCTGCGTGTCCAGCAAGGTGTGTTTCGGGTCGGTGGAGAACCCGCGCCCCACCCAGCGCGGCCTGTCGCGCAAGCACGTGTTCGATGCCTGTCACGCGGCCCTGCGCCGGCTGCAGGTGGACTACGTGGATCTCTACTACTGTCACAGGCCGGATCCGGATACGCCGGTCGAGGAGACCGTCTGGGCGATGGACAGCCTGATCCGGCAGGGAAAGGTGCTGTACTGGGGCACGTCGGAGTGGCCGGCCGCCCGCATCCGCGAAGCCGCCGCGATCGCGCGCAAGCATCATCTGCACGGGCCCACCATGGAGCAGCCGCAGTACAACCTGCTGCATCGCCAGCGGGTGGAGCTGGAGTACGCGCCGCTCTACGCCGAGCTGGGCCTGGGCACCACCACCTGGTCGCCGCTCGCCTCCGGACTGCTGACCGGCAAGTACGGGAAGGACATCGCCGGCGACACCCGGCTGGGCCGGGCCGGGCACGAGGAACTGCGCCGTATGGTGTTGGGTGCGGAGGGCGCCCGGCGGCCGGAGCGCGCAGCCCGCTATGCCGCCGCGGCGGCCGAACTGGGCGAGAAGCCTGCGCCGCTCGCCATCGCCTGGTGCCTGCAGAACCCGCATGTCTCCAGCGTCATCCTGGGCGCCAGCCGCCCCGGGCAACTGCGCGAGAACCTCACGGCGCTGGAGCTTGCGGGGCGATACGACGAGCCGGTCTGGGCCCGGCTGACCGCCGCCGCGGACTGAGGCGGGAGCCCCATCCGGGGTGTTGACTCGCAAATAAGAATCATTATCATCATTGGCGTTCCGTCCTGGAGCTTCCCGATGATCTCGAACGTCACCGCATTGCCCACGTCCGATTCGCTGGCGCTGCGCGAGCGCCTTTCCCTGTCGCACGCCCGGCCGCAGGCCGAGGACGCCCTGGACAGCACCGCCCTGCTGAAAGGGCAGCGCGAAGTCCTCATCCGCCACGGCGACCGCGTGTTTCGCCTGCGCCACACCAGCAACGACAAGCTGATCCTCACCAAGTAGGCCGAACCCTCGTCGCGACGGTGCATCGTCGCGCCGCGCCGCTGCATAACACCTTCTCTCTCCACCGGGCGCCAGCCAAGGATTCTCCGGCCGCCAGCCTTCCGGGTCTTCATCCCCCACAGGAATGCTGTACGCCATGAAGCGCCCCACGCTGCTCACCGCGGCCGTGTGGCTGGCCCTTGCCGGCCATGCCCGTGCCGAAACATCCGCCGACACCGCCACGCGGGAGTTCGAGCGCATCCAGGTCACCGCCACGCGCAGCGAGCGCGCCGTCGCCGACGTACCCAATACAGTCAGTGTCATCGATCGCGAGGAACTGGACGACCGCCTGGTGCGCGACATCAAGGGCCTGGTGCGCTACGAGCCCGGCGTCACGGTGACCTCGAGCTTCGGCCGCTTCGGTCTGGGCGGTTTCCGCATCCGCGGCCTGGAGGGCAACCGCGTGCGCATCCAGACCGATGGCATCCCGGTGCCGGATGCGTTCTCGATCGGCAGCTTCTCGAATGCGAACCGCAACTTCGTTGACCTCGATACGCTGAAGCAGGTCGAGATCGTGCGTGGACCGTCCAGTTCGCTGTACGGCTCGGACGCGCTCGGCGGCGTGGTCTCCTTCATCACCAGGGACCCGTCGGACTATCTCGACGACGAGAAGGATGCGTACTTCGGCTTCCGCCTTGGCTATGACGGCAGCTGGAATGGCCTGTTCGGCAACGCCACCGCGGCGTTCGGCGGCGAGCGCTGGAGCGGCCTGGTCAGCGTGGGCCATCGACAGGGTCAGGAAACCGAAAATCAGGGCGATGTCGCCGGCGTCGGCGGCGCGCGCACGCTGCCCAATCCGCAGGAGCGGGACGGCCGTAGCCTGCTGACGAAGCTGGTCTTCTCGCCGACTGAAGGGCAGCGCTTCCGCCTGACGGTGGAGGGCAACGAAGACAGTGCCGACACCGATCTGTTGACCCAGCAGGGCTACCAGTCGCTGACGCGCGCCAACAATGATCGCGTGATCGCGCGCGACCACCAGTCGCGTGCGCGCGTCGCCTTCGCGCACGAATGGGACGACCTGTCGGCCGGTTTCGCCGACAGCCTGGACTGGCAGGTTTACCGCCAGGACAGCGAGACCACCCAGTACACGCGCGAGGAACGGACGCTGCCGGCGGCGACGCTGCGCGACATCCGCGAGCGCGCGTTCAATTTCGACCAGCGGACCTACGGTCTGCAGGCGAATTTCCGCAAGGCGTTCGGTGCATCGGTCCGGCATGACCTGATCTACGGCCTGGACATCGCGGGCACCGAGACGCGGCAGAAGCGCGATGGTCTGCGCACGTTCCCGCTGACCGGCGTGAGCACGCCGGTGATGTCGCCTGATACGTTCCCCGTGCGCGACTTCCCCATCAGCAGGACCACGACCGCCGCACTGTATGTGCAGGACGAGATCGGTTTCGCCGACGGCACGTTCCGGCTGGTGCCGGGCCTGCGCGTGGATCACTACCGGCTCGATCCCCGGCACGATGCCATCTTCGACACCGACAACCCGGGCCTGGCGCTGGCGGACATCCGCGAGACCGCCGTGTCGCCCAAGCTGGGCGTGGTGTGGAGGTTCGCACCCGCATGGTCGCTGTTCGGCGGCTATGCGCACGGCTTCCGCTCGCCGCCGTACAACGACGTCAACATCGGCTTCACCAACGTGCAGTTCGGCTACACGGCGATCGCCAACCCGAACCTGAAGCCGGAAACCAGCGATGGCGTGGAACTGGGCGTCCGCTACGCCGGGAAGGCGGCGTACGCCAGCCTGTCGGGCTACTACAACCGCTACGACGACTTCATCGAGTCGATGCGCTTCATCGGCTACAACGATGACGGGTTGATGGTCTACCAGTCGCAGAACATTTCCGAAGCGCAGATCCATGGCGTGGAGTTCAAGGCGGGCTTGGACATCGGTGCGCTGTCCGATGCGTGGGACGGCTGGTCGCTGCGCGGCGCGGCCGCGTGGTCGCGCGGCGAGGATCGCAGCGCCGATACACCGCTGGCCAGCGTGGACCCGCTGACCGCGACGCTGGGTCTGGCGTACGACGCGCCGTCATGGGGTGCGGAGCTGGCGGGTCGGTTTGTCGACCGCAAGCGCCGCGTCTCCGATCCGGCCTACTACCGCCAGCCAGGCTATGGCGTGCTCGACCTGTATGCGCACTGGAACTTCGCGCCCGGGGCCCGGTTCAACGTCGGTGTGTTCAACCTGGGGGACCGCACCTATATCGAGGCCGGCGACATCGCGCTGGTGCTGGACACCAGTACGACGCTGGCCCGCTATACCGCGCCGGGTCGCAGCCTGTCGGCCAGCCTTGCCGTGAGCTGGTAACCGCCATGGCGACGCTGCGCGTGATGCCAGGTCCCGTGTTCGGCGACGTGAGCGATGCGTTCCCCACCGCCACGCAGCTGGCGGCGCTGGGTCCGGTGCTGTGCCTGTACCGCACGCAGCAGGGCAGCGAGCTCGCCGGTTGGCAGCAGGCCGTGCGGGTGGAAGTCCACACTGGCGTGGGCAGCGACGGACTCGACGAACGCTTGCTGTTCTTCGATGCACAGGGCCGCTGCTGCTGGCGCCTGTGCCTGTTGCCGGACAGCGACTTCGTCGCGTGGGATCGGTTGGCGGCGTCGTTGCCGACCGGCCGGGATGCCGACGCGGGCGGGCTGGCGGACCGCCTGTGGCGTCGCCTTGCCGGCCGCCTGCTCGGCGGGCAATGGCGGGCCTGCGTACTGCACCTGCACGCGTTACCGCAGCCCGGGGCGCTGCCGGTGCTGGCCGCCAGCCTGCCATTGATGTCGATGCTGAGCGCCACCACCGCGCAGCGCCTCGCGCAGGCGGAAGGGGCCGATCTGGAGGGCGGGCCCCGCACCGACATCGGCCTGCCGTTTTCATCCCATCAGCCTTCCGATGCCTCCCCTGCGGAGGAAGCCCGTGAGGCGGGCGACAACGTCATTCCGCTGGTCAGAAGAACATGAGAGGAAACCCCATGAAAAAACCGGTCGCCACCGTGGTGTGCACCACGCTGCTGCTGTCCGTCGGCCAGGCCTGGGCCGCCGATCCCGTCCGCGACCGCCAGGCCATCCTGGCGATGCAGGGCGACTACGCCGTCGACTTCGCCTTCGACGAAACCGTCCTGCTGCAGCCGGGCTACGAGCGCCAGCCCGCCATGCGCAGTGGCGGCGATGAGACCGTCATCGTCGTCGAGGACACGCCCACCCGGATCGTCCTGCAACACCTCCTGGTCGATCCCAAGAGCGGCCACGTCACCAAGCACTGGCGCCAGGACTGGACCTACGAGGCGCCGACGCGCTTCGAGTTCAGCGACGACCAGACATGGCGCGTGCGCGCGATGGCGCCCGACGCGACACGGGGCGCCTGGACGCAGTGCGTGTACGAGGTCAGCGATGCGCCGCGCTACTGCGGGACGGGGCGCTGGGACTACCGAAACGGCGTGGCCACCTGGACCAGCGACCTGAGCTGGCGCCCGCTGCCGCGCCGCGAGTACACCCGGCGCAGCGATTACAACGCGCTCTCCGTGGTCAACCGCCACACCCTGACGCCGAACGGCTGGACCCATGAGCAGTTCAACACCAAGGTGCTGCGCAGGCCAGACGGAACGCAGGTGGAACTGGCGCGCGAATTCGGCTTCAACGATTACCTGAAGACTACCGAGGTCGACTTCACGCCCGCGCGCGACTACTGGCAGGCGACCGCCGGCTACTGGGCCAGGGTGCGCGCGCGCTGGGACCGCTTCCTGTCCGTCGCCCCGGGCGTCCACCTGAAGACCAAGGTGGACGGCATGGCAATGATCATTCCGTTGTTCACGCAGGCGGGTGAGATCCAGGCAGGCAAAACGGGGGCGGACGCGGACATCGCCCGGGTGTTCGCCGACTGGGTGGAGCCGGCGCCGGTGGAACGCGCTGCCGCGGCGTCGCGCTGAAGCTTCTCTCCGGCACAGGGACGGGCCGGTCTTTGCAAAAAAGACCCCCGCGGTCGCGGGGGTAGGGGATTCACGCGCTTCTCTTCTAATGATGCGTATCAGATGAGGGTGCCGCCGCCCTTGCCGGCGGGCGGCGCCTGAGGTGCGGGCGGCGGAGAGGGCAGGGGCGTGTCCTCGCCGTCGTCTTCGAAGGTCTGCACCTTGCCGTCCTGATCGACGATCATCACGCGACGGCGCTCTACCACGGCCGGTGTCTTGCCGACGGTCGCGGCCACCCGCGGCTTGACGACGATGCGCGATGTCGCGGGCAAGCGGAGCGTGGCGGCCTTCGGTACGGTCACCGTGCCGGTCCGTACCTGCCGGTCACGCAGGTATTCGATCGCGACCTTGGCCTCTTCCGGCTTGCCGCGCAGTGCCTGGGTGACGTCGCGGGGCGACGTCACCGGTGCGCCGTCCACCTTGCGGATCACGTCGCCCGGCTGCAGGCCTTCGAGTTCCTCGCCGACGGACAGGACGAGCACGCCGGCATCGGTGCCGAAGTAGCGGCCCAGCGAGGCATCGACCGTCGCCAGGTTGAGATTGCTCCAGCGGAAGGCCGGCGCCAGCGCCGGAAGATGGCAATCCTCGCGCTTGCAGTCGCCCAGCCTGCCGAGTTGGCGGAGTTCGCGCTGGACCTCAGGCGAGATGACGTTCGTGATCTGATCCATCGGCACCGGCACGCCTTCGATCCAGGGCATGCCGTCTTCGCCGCCGAGGAAGAAGGCACGGCCCGGTCCCTGCCCGTCGAAGGCGAAGCGCGGCGATACCGGCGTGGGCGTGATGCTGGCCTCGTGCGTCCCGCCATCGCGCTGGTAGGTGATCCGAACGGGCGTATCGACGCGGAGGTCGGCCAGCAGTGCGCGCGCATGCGCCACGCGCGCGTCGGCGCCGTCGCCCGTGATGGCGGCGTCGCCCACGCGCACCAGGCGATCGCCGGCCTTGAGTCCGGCCCTGGCCGCGCCGCTGTCCGGCGTGACGCCGGCGATGCGCACGCCTTCGTCGTCGCCCGCCAACAGCACGCCCAGTCGCGGCCGGCCCGCGACGACGCGGTCGATCCGTATCGGGGCCTGGAGCGTGTCGGCTCCTCGCGAGAGTTCGGCCACGCGTTGTGCGGCGCGTCGCAGCTCGGTGCGCGCGGCTTCCAGTTCCTTCTGTCGGGCCGCATCGTCCTGCTGCGCCTGGACCGTCAGCGGCGACAGCAGCGCAAGGGCCAGCAGTGTGCGGGAAAAGGGCTTGAGCATGGTGGGACTCCTCGTTGCGTGTTCGGGTCAGTAGATGGCGGTATCGGCGGAGGTGTCGTTGAGGGCGACCTGCCAGCGTTGGGTGGCTTCCACGCCGGTGAGCTGGCGCAGCGTGTCGACGCGCTGCTGCCACAGCGCGGCACGCGCGGATTCCTGCAGGGCCGGCTGCGAGAGGGCGAGATCGATGTGCGCGACCTGATCCTGCAGATCGGCGCTGACGGCGAGCATCGCCACGTTGCCGACCGTGGTGTCGGGCAATTGGGCCAGCACGGCCTCCAGGCGTGCGGATTCGGTGTAGAGCGCGTCCAGTCGGGCGGGATCGTGCTGTCGCGCCTGCAGGGCGCGCGCAGGTGTCTGCCGTGCGCGGGAAGCGGGGGCGGACCATGCCGACGTGGACGCGTCCTGCGCTTCCGCGACGGTCGAAGTCCGGGCGAGCGGCTCCGGCGTCGCCACGAGGGGCGCGCTCGTTGCGATCTCGGGCAGGGGGGCGGGCTGCGATGGCAGCGGTGAGTGCACCGTGGTCCGCCAGTGCAGCAGCGGGACCACCGCGGCGAAGAAGGCTGTCGCCGCCAGCGCCAGCGCGGGACGACGCCATCGCGTGCGATGGGGCGCGGGCGGCAGGGCGATGGCGACACGCTGCCAGGCGCCCTCCGGCGGGGTTTCCAGCGGCAGGCCGCCGAAGGCATCGCCCCAGTCGCGCGGCAGGGGTTCGCGGGCGCGGGAATCAGGCATGGACGGTGTCCTCGATGTTCAACAGTGCCCGCAGGCGACGCGTGCCGCGGGAGACCTGCGATTTGGAGAAGCTGGGCGTGCGCTGCATCAGCTCGGCGATCTCGTCGTGGGTGTAGCCCTCGGCGTGGTAAAGCCACAGCACGCTGCGCGTTGCCGCGGGCAGCGCTTCGAGCGCGCGTTGCAGCAGCGCAGCATCCGCTGCCGCCGCAGGCGGCAGACCCTGGTCCTGCGGCAGGTCGTCTTCCTCCACTGTGATTTCGGCGACCAAGCGCTTCTGCCGTCGCAGCCGCAGCAGCGCCTCGTTGACCGCGATCTGCCGTAGCCAGCCCCAGAAGGGGCAGTCGCCCCGGTAATCGGACAGATGGTGGAAGAGCTTCAGCATGGTGTCCTGCAATACATCGCCCGCGGCCTCCCGGTCTCCGCAGATCCGCAGCGCCAGGGTGAAGACCGGGCGCTCGAAGCGCCGGTAGATCTGCTCGAACGCCTCCCGGCAGCCGGTACGCGCACGCGCGACCAGGTTGTCGGGGACATCGATGGCGAACTGCGATCGGCTCAAGCGGAGGGATTCCCGGGCTGTCGGACATAGGGATGCCGCAGCGGGCAATACCGTCGCAGGGTCGCCGAAGTTCCCGCGCACGGCGCCGGGACCGCCCAGGCCTATAATCGGACCATCGTCACAGGAAGGGGGTCAGCAATGGAGTTCGGTCTTTCCACACTGGTGGTTGCGGCGGTGGTGCTGTTCATCGTGGTCACCTTCTTCAAGGGTGTCCGCGTGGTGCCGCAGGGGTA
Source organism: Pseudoxanthomonas mexicana (assembly GCF_010093385.1). Classification (GTDB taxonomy): domain Bacteria; phylum Pseudomonadota; class Gammaproteobacteria; order Xanthomonadales; family Xanthomonadaceae; genus Pseudoxanthomonas_A; species Pseudoxanthomonas_A mexicana. The sequence continues at coordinate 29,896 of NZ_PDWV01000009.1, read as the reverse complement.
CGAGTTCACGGTGGAGCATTTCGGCAGGTACACCCACACGATGTCCCCCGGCCTGCACTTCCTGATCCCGTACATGCAGAGCATCGGCCGCAAGGTCAACATGATGGAGCAGGTGTTCGAAGTGCCTTCGCAGGACGTCATCACCAAGGACAACGCGGTGGTGAAGGTGGACGGCGTGGTCTTCTTCCAGGTGCTGGATGCGGCCAAGGCCGCGTATGAGGTGTCCAGCCTGGACCAGGCGATGATCGCGCTGGTGCAGACCAATATCCGCACCGTGATCGGCTCGATGGACCTGGACGAGTCGCTCAGCCAGCGCGAGACCATCAATGCCAAGCTGCTGGGCGTGGTGGACCATGCGACCAGCCCGTGGGGCGTGAAGGTCAACCGCATCGAGATCAAGGACATCCAGCCGCCGCGCGACCTGGTGGATGCGATGGCCCGGCAGATGAAGGCCGAGCGCGACAAGCGCGCTTCCATCCTCGAGGCCGAGGGCGCGCGGGCGTCGGAAATCCTGCGCGCGGAAGGCGAAAAGCAGGGTGCGATCCTGGAAGCCGAAGGCAAGCGCGAGGCTGCCTACCGCGAGGCCGAGGCGCGCGAGCGCCTGGCCGAGGCGGAGGCCAAGGCGACGGAGCTGGTGTCCAATGCCATCGCCCAGGGCGACGGGCAGGCGATCAACTACTTCATCGCGCAGAAGTACGTGGAGGCCTTCAAGGAACTGGCCATGGCGCCGAACCAGAAGTTCGTGCTGATGCCGATGGAGGCCAGCGGCGTGATCGGCTCCATCGCCGGCATCGCCGAACTGGCCAAGGAGGCGCTGAACAAGCAGCAGGTGGCGGCGCCATCGCGTCCGCCCCGCGTTCCGGGAGCCTGACATGAGCTTCAAGTTCGCGTTCTGGGCGATCGGAGCGCTGGTGCTGTTCGCCGCCGAGGCGATGGCGCCGGGCGCGTTCATGCTGTGGTTCGGCTTCGCCGCGGTGGCGATGGCGCTCGTGGTGCTGGTGGCGCCCGGGCTCGGCTGGCTGGCGCAGGCGGTGCTGTTCTCGGTGCTGGCGCTGATCTCGGTGGCGGTCTATCGCCGGTGGTTCCGCGGCAAGGGTCGGCAGAGCGACAAGCCGCTGTTGAACCGACGCGCGGAACAGCTGGTGGGCAGCGTCGCCGTGCTCGACCAGGCCATCGAAGGGGGGCGCGGCCGGGTGAAGATCGACGATGCGTTCTGGACGGGGGAAGGCCCGGACTTGCCGGTGGGCATGCGGGTCCGCGTGGTCGCCGTGAACGGCATGACATTGAAGGTGCAGGAGGCCTGAGGTGGGATCAAGCACGCTGGCGTGGTCGATGTCGGTGCTGGCGCCACTGTCGGTGACGGCGGCCGACCTGGTCGGCCGTGTCATGCCGCCGTATCCCGCCGGCCTGGACGAACTGGGCGGGAGCTGTGTCTCCGATTCGGTCGAGCCTGCCCGCGTCTGCGATTACTCGGTGGGCGTGCTGGCCTCGCCCGCCGCCGCGGACGGCGGCGAACCCGTCCCGCGTTTCGTCATTGCCGGCCAACTGGCCGGCCGCGACGGCGCCCGGGCGCAGTGGCGCATCACCGACGCGCTGCCCTATCCCACCGGTCGTCCCGGCTATTACCTGCAGTTCGGCACCTGCCGGGTGAACGGCCGCGACGATGCGCGGGTGGCGGCCATCGTGCGGCAGCACGACACGTCGACCGAATGGTTGAAGGACATCGCCTGGGCCGGACGCCTGCGCCTGCCCGATGCGCGCTTCGACGTGCTGGATGCGCGCACGGTCGACTGCATCAATGAGGCCTATTACGGCCTGTGATGGCGGCGCACCGCCCTGGTGCGTTCTGGGATAATGCGCTTCTTTGCCCGCCCCGGAAGCCGCCATGACCCAGAAGACCCTCCTCAACGACACCCATCGTGCGCTCGGCGCCAAGATGGTCGACTTCGGCGGCTGGGACATGCCGATCCACTACGGTTCGCAGATCGAAGAACACCACCAGGTGCGTCGCGATGCCGGCATGTTCGACGTCAGCCACATGACCGTGGTCGACCTGCGCGGGCCGCGCACCCGTGAGTTCCTGCGCCAGCTGGTGGCCAACTCGGTGGACAAGCTGCAGAAGCCGGGCAAGGCGCTGTACACGACCATGCTCAACGAGGAAGGCGGGGTGATCGACGACCTGATCATCTACTTCATGGACGACGCCTTCTTCCGCCTAGTCGTCAACGCCGCCACCCGTGAGAAGGACCTGGCGTGGATCGGTGCCCGTGCCGCGGCGTTCGATGTGGAGGTCAGCGAGCGTCCCGACTTCGCCATGATCGCCGTGCAGGGCCCCGCCGCGCGCGAACGCGTGCACGGCCTGCTGCGCGAAGAGGACCGGGCCAAGGTCGGCAAGCTGACCCGCTTCTCCGCCGCCGATGCTTCCACTGCGGACGGCGTGCCGCTGTTCGTCGCCCGCACCGGCTACACCGGCGAGGATGGCTACGAGATCGTGTTGCCCGGAAGCGAGGCGGTCGCGTTCTGGAACGCCCTGCTCGCAGCGGGGGTGAAACCGGCCGGTCTGGGCGCACGCGACACGCTGCGCCTGGAGGCGGGGATGAACCTCTACGGACAGGACATGGACGAATCCGTCTCGCCCTACGAAGCGGCGCTGGCCTGGACGGTGGCGCTGGACGAAGGACGTCCCTTCATCGGCCGCGCGAAGCTGGAGGCGCAGAAAGCCGCCGGTGCGCCGCGGCAGATGATCGGCCTGGTGATGGACGAGAAGGGCGTGCTGCGCCATGGGCAGAAGGTGCTCACCGCGCATGGCGAGGGCGAGATCCTGTCGGGCACCTTCTCGCCGACGCTGGGCAAGGCCATCGCGTTCGCGCGGGTGCCTGCGGGCGACATCGCGCTGGGTGCGGTCGGCGGCGTGCGTGTGGACATCCGGGGCAGGGAAGTGCCGGTGCGCGTGGTCAGGTTCCCGTTCGTGCGCGACGGCCAGGCCCAGCCCGGCGTGCTGGAATGAATCGCAGGCCGCCACCTACACGTGCGGCGTACTCCGCTAAACTATCGTCTCCATCCCGACCTACCGCACCGATCCGGAGTACCCCATGAGTGAGATTCCTGGCGATCTGAAGTTCCTCAAGTCCCACGAATGGGCCCGCCTGGAGAGCGACGGTCGCGTCACCGTCGGCATCTCCGACCATGCGCAGGGCCTGTTGGGCGACCTGGTCTACGTCGAACTGCCGAACGTCGGCGACCGCATCGAAGCCGGCAACGCCAGCGCGGTGGTCGAGTCGGTCAAGGCCGCCTCCGACGTGTACAGCCCGGTCACCGGCAAGGTCGTGGAAGTCAACGCGGCGCTGTCGGACAAGCCGGAAACCATCAACGAGGACGCCTACGGCGAAGGCTGGATCTTCGTGATCGAAGCCGAGGAGCCGGACCAGCTCAACGAGCTGCTGTCGCCCGACGACTACGCCGAGCTGATCGAAGACGAAGACCACTGAGGCAGCCCACAGGCTGTCCCCTGACGGGGAACCGGCGGCGAAGGAGCATGGCTCCCTCGTCGTCGGTTCCCCGCTTCGTTTCCGCCGTCGTGGGCGCCGGCGCCACGGTGGATCCGCGCGTGGCGCAGGAAGCATCCGGCGCGCATGCAACACCCGGGCCAGCGCGGACGACGGACGCATGCGGCCGGTGGACGGCAAGGCGGAATCGCCGGTACGCACGGACGGCGGACGTGCGATGTCGCCACCCATCCGCTGCCGCGCGATCGCACTTCAGCCGCGATGCGGAGGCGTCGAACGCGGCGACGCATCGGTCGCGGGAGGGAAAAAAGTTTGCGCAGTTCGGCGCATTCGGGCTTGTGCGACGCGAAATCGGATGCCTTTCCGGAAAAATTTTTTAGCTCGCGTTCAAGCCGCCGGAGCGGTCGTGGCCGAGGTCGCAAGGCGCTCGTGTCAACCTCGCAATATCATCGGCGCGCCTAACCCCGATGAAGAAAAAGCGCGTTTTCCCGATGTTTTTTTTCTTGCGTGCGTCGAAGCGCCGCAAACCTCGCCTGACAGGGAGCAGCGGTGCGGGTGCGCCAAGTGTTCGCCGTCGCGATCAGGTCCGGACGGGAGAACGAAAAAAGTTGCGGACAGGTGTTGACACCTTGAAAAACCGTGATTAGGTTTCGCCCCAAGCAGAGCATGCTGCGGAAGCGAGTGAGTCGAATCAACACGACAGCGCGAGAGACAACACAGTCCATCGTCACCCGGATCGGGGTGGACGCAGGCCTCGCTTCCCCCGCAGAAACGCAACGCCTCCATTCCATGACACCCGCGTCGCCTGGCGACGCGGGTGTTTTCTTATTTGTAGGGAGCCGGGTTTCGCACGCCTGGCACCCTGGGGAATCCGCATCGCCGCGCGTGTCGCGGCAGCGGCTGCCGACGGGTCCGACTCCCGCGGCGTTTCTTGCAGCTGGGCCTGCCTTCGGGCAGATGTGCTGTAGCCAGACGTAAAACACCATAGTTCACTGACGAGGAGCCATCACATGGCAATGAAGAAAGCTGCGAAGAAGAAACCGGCCGCCAAGAAGGCCGCCAAGAAGGCCACCAAGAAGTCGGCTGCCAAGAAGACCGTGAAGAAGGCCGCCAAGAAGGTCGCCAAGAAGGTCGCCAAGGCCAAGAAGGCGGTGAAGAAGGTCGCCAAGAAGGCCGCCAAGAAGGTCGCCAAGAAGCCGGCGAAGAAGGCCGCCAAGAAGACCACCAAGAAGGCTGCCAAGAAGGTCGCCAAGAAGCCGGCGAAGAAGGTTGCCAAGAAGGCTGCCAAGAAGCCCGCCAAGAAGGCTGCCAAGAAGCCGGCCAAGAAGGCCGCCAAGAAGGCTGCGAAGAAGGCTGCCAAGAAGTCCAAGAAGAAAGCGGCCCCGGTCGCGCTGCCGGCCACCCCGGCTCCGCTGATCTAAGCCAACCCCGATTAGCCGTAACACCATGGACTCTCTCCCTGTGCCCAGCGGGGGGAGAGTTTTTTTATGGGCGAGCGGCTAGGCTACCGCCTTGGATCCACGCGGGAGCATGGTCATGAAGTTGTTCAGATGGACGCTGGCGACGATCGTCGCGGTGGGGCTGGTCTTCGTTGCCGGTGGATTGCTGCTGCCGTCCACGACGTACGTCGAGCGCAGCGTCGTGATCGAGCGCAGTCCGGAGCAGGTCTTCGCCACCCTGGATTCGTTCGAACGTTTCAACGCCTGGTCGCCATGGGCCGAGTACGACCCGCAGGCCAGGTACACCTTCGAAGGCCCGGTGCGGGGCGTAGGCGCGCGCATGCGCTGGGTGGGGAACCGGGCCGTGGGCAGCGGCAGCCAGGAGATCATCGCCAGCGAACCGCACAGCAGGATCGTGGTGGCGCTGGATTTCGACGGAAGCCAGGCGCAGGCGACGTATCTGCTGGTGCCGGAAGCCGGCGGAACACGGGTGACCTGGGCATTCGACAGCACGCATGGCCTGAATCCTTTCAGGCGTTGGCTCGGTCTGCTGTTCGACCGGATGATTGGTGCGGACTACGAGAAGGGATTGGCCCGACTCAAGGCGCTGATGGAAGCCTCGGACGCATAGCCCGCCGGCGCGCTGCGCGGTGATGCAGCGCGCACGTGCGCTCAGCGGGGCGACGCGGTGCTGCGTTGCGAGGAGGTGCCCGCGTCGTTGCGCTCCCGTGCCGGAGCGCCCTCGGGCGACTCGGCCAGCAGCAGGTCGTAGTCGGCGGGCGTCTCGACCCACGGCTCGCCCGGCAGGCCCATGGCCCGGTCGAGGATGGTGGGCAGGAGACCCGAGGGCAGCGAGCTGTCGCTGTTCCAGACCATGGCCACGCCCAGGTCCTGTCCCGGCACCAGTGCCATCAGGCCGCGATAGCCCTGCACCGCACCGGCATGGAAGATCACCTGCTGGCCGGCGTAGTCGAACACGCGCCAGCCCAGGGCATAGCTCGCCGAGTGGATGCGCTCGCGACGCCAGCCACCGCGCATTTCGCCCGGTGTGGTCACCACCGGGGCGTGCAGGGTGGCCAGCAGCGGCGCCGGCAGTACGTCGGGACGATGACCCGTCTGCGCGATCAGCCACTGCGCCAGGTCGCTGGCGCTGGCGTTGACGCCGGCGGCGGGCGGCAGGCGGTAGTAGGTCGGCTTGGGGATCAGTGAAACCCAGCCGTTGCGGCTGCGCACGTGCGGTCGCGCCCAGCGCGTACTGCCCTGGATGCCGGACAGGCCCAGGCTGGCGTCGTTCATTCCCAGAGGCTTGAAGATGCGGCGATCCACCGCCTGGTCGTAGAACGTGCCGGACGCCGCGAACACCACGTCGCCGATCAGGCTGAAGGCCACGTTCTGGTAGGCATAGCACTCGCCGGGCGCGCACTTCAGCGGCGCGTAGGCGAGCTTGCGCGCAACATCGTAGTACTCGGCATTGGCTTCGATGTCGCGGTCGAAGGCATTGTGGGCCTGCAGGCCCACGCTGTGGCTCAGCACGTCCGCCACGGTGACACGCGAGGTCGCGACGGGATCGATCAGCTGGAAGCCGGGCACGTACTGGTTGACCTTGCTGTCCCAGCGCAGCGAGCCGTCCTGCACCATCAGGCCGGCCAGGGTGCTGGCGAAGGACTTGGACAGCGACGCCAGGCGGAACACGGTGTGCGCGTCGACCTGCTGCGGGTTGACCACATCGGTCACGCCATAACCGCGCGCGCTCAGCACGCGCCCGTTGTGGACGATGGCCATGGCCAGACCCGGTACGCGCTGGCCCACCGTCAGGTGCTCGGCCATTGTCTCGAAGGCGCGCACATCGAAGCCGGCAGCCAGCGGGCGGATGTCCTGGCCTGTCAGCGCGGACCGGTAGGGACGCGGCTGGGTGGGGGAGACATGCGGTGCGGTGCTGGCGGTGGCCGCGCCGGAAACCCCGGCATCGGATGCGGCGCCGGACGATGTCCAGCGCAGCGGTGTCTGCGCCGTGGACGACAACGTCAGCGGAAGCATCATGCCGACCAGGGCGATCCGCAGGGAATGCGGCGACCGCCGGCTCTTCTTCGGTTTCATGGTGCGAGACGCCCTGCGAAAGCTGGTGCTGTCCGGGATCATAACGCCGCTGTTTTCCATTGCACAAACCGCGGGAACTTCGATGGCCATGTCGTTCATCCTGCTGAAGATTGCAGATGTGCCGAGCGTCCCATTTCTCCGTTCGGTGCGCGCCGCCTGAATACGTACAGGCGCTTGGCTGCATGCCGGACGCTTCGTGCGTCGACATGCAAATTCCGGGCCATCGGTGCGAACGCGCGCCACGCGTTCAGCTCTTCGGCATCAAGAACGGCCGAGCCGGGCCGGAGTGCGGCGGTCCTTGGCGGGTACCGCGATCAGCCGGCGGTGGCCAGCGGAATCGCCTCAGGCACGGGTCTCGCCGACGGGAGGGGTGCGGCGGTCAGTACCGGCCGGTTGCGGATCAGGTCCGACGCCCGCTCCGCGATCATGATGGTCGGCGCATTGGTGTTCCCGCCGATCAGCGTGGGCATCACGGACGCATCGATCACGCGCAGGCCGTCCAGACCCCGGACGCGCAGCGCGGGATCCACCACGGCATCGTCATCGAACCCCATCCGGCAGCTGCCGACCGGGTGGTAGACGGTCTCGGCCTTGGCGCGGATGAAGGCGACCAGCTCCGCATCGGTCAGGTCGTCGCGGGGCGGATGGATGGGCGCGCCGCGGTAGGCGTCGAACGCGGGCTGGGCGAACAGTTCGCGCGCGAGCTTCGCGCACTCGACCATCATCTTCAGGTCGAAGCCGTCGGGGTCGCCGAGGTAGTTCGCCTCGATGCGCGCGTCCGCGCGCGGGTCCGCACTGGCCAGCAGGATGCGGCCGCGGCTGCGCGGGCGCAGGAAGCAGGCATGGGCCGTGTAGCCGTCGCCGGAAAGGCGGAGGCGGCCGTGATCGGCCAGCATCGCGGGCACGAAATGCATCTGGATGGCCGGGCGGTCGTCCGGCGCCAGCGGCGAACGCACGAACGCGCCCGCCTCGGCGATGTTGCTGCTGCCCGGGCCGCGATGCCCGCGCAGGAAGTAGTCGAAGGCGGTCTTGAGCTCGCTGGTGCGGTCGTAGGTGACGCGCTGCGTACTGTGCTGCAGCGTGCAGATGTCCAGGTGGTCCTGCAGGTTCCTGCCCACCCCGGGCAGAACATGCCGGGGTGTGATGCCGTGCGATGCCAGATGTTCGGCGGGGCCGATGCCCGACAGCATCAGCAGCTGCGGCGAGTTGATCGCACCGCCGCTGAGCAGGACCTCGCCCTCGCAGCGCACGACGACCTCGTGGCCGCCACGAGCGTAGGCCACGCCGATCGCGCGGTTCTTTTCCAGCAGGATGCGCCGTACCAGTGCGCCGGTGACGATGTCCAGGTTCTGGCGATCGCGTGCCGGGTCCAGGTACGCCACCGCGGAGGAACACCGGGCCCCCTCCTTCTGGGTGACCTGGTAGAGGCCGAAGCCTTCCTGGGTCCTGCCGTTGAAGTCGGGATTGCGGGCGTAGCCGGCCTGCACGCCGGCCTCGATGAAGGCGGCCGACAGTTCGTTGGTGTAGCGCAGGTCGGAGACGTGCAGCGGGCCGTCGGCGCCGTGGAGGGCGTCGGCGCCGCGGCTGTTCCGCTCCGAACGGCGGAAGTAGGGCAGCACGCTGTTCCAGTCCCAGCCCTCCGCGCCGGCATCGGCCCAGTCGTCGTAATCCTGCGGTACGCCGCGGATGTAGCACATCGCGTTGATCGAACTGGAGCCGCCGAGCACCTTGCCGCGCGGCCACCACAGGCGCCGGTTGTCCAGGTGCGGCTCGGGCGCGGTGTCGTAGTTCCAGTTCACGCCTTTCTGTCCGACCAGCTTGGCCAGGCCGGCCGGCATGTGGATGAAGGGGTGCCAGTCGCGCGGACCGGCTTCCAGCAGCAGCACGCGACAGGCCGGGTCTTCGCTCAGGCGGTGAGCGAGCACGCAGCCGGCCGAGCCGGCGCCCACGATGATGTAGTCGTACACATGCTGCCCGATTGCGAAGACGGACCGAACCTAGCGGGGGGGGATAGAGCAATTGCTCTGCCGGGATGCGCGGCTGCCGCACGCGTGATGGGGCCTTGATCCGGCGAGTCGATGCGTGGCGAAAAGGCTGGCGATGTTGCAGTGCATCGGATACCTTGCGCGCCACAGGCGGGCGGTGCCCGCGTCCCGATGATGCGATCGCAGGCCGCGCCCCATGGCCCCGTCTCCCCCAGCGACCACCCGGTTCGGCCGATTCCGCGCGGCGCTGTCCGAGTCCCCGCCGCTGCTGTGGGCGTTCGTCTACTTCTTCTGCCTGCTGAGCGGCTATTACGTGCTGCGGCCGGTGCGCGAGGCGATGGCGGCGTCCAGCGATGTGCAGGCGGTCTTCCCGCCCGCCATGATCGAGTTCTTCGCCGTGCGCGGCCTGGCGCTGAAGGATTTCACCCTGCAGGTGCTGTTCACCTGCACCTTCATCATCATGCTGCTGTTGCAGCCGGCCTACGGCTGGCTGGTCAGCCGGTATCCGCGTCGCGTGTTCCTGCCGGCGGTCTACGGCTTCTTCATCGGCACGTTGCTGCTGTTCTACATGCTGTTCGACAGCGGGATGCCGGGACGCGGGATGGCCTTCTTCCTGTGGATCGCGGTGTTCAACCTGTTCGCGGTCGCGGTGTTCTGGAGCTTCATGGCGGATGTCTTCAGCAATGCCGAAGCGCGCAAGTTCTACGGCTACATCGGCGCGGCCGGCACGGTCGGCGCGATCCTCGGCCCCGTCCTCACCCGCACCTTCGTCGAGCGCATCGGCATCGCCAACCTGATGCTGGTGTCGGCCGGTTTCCTGGTGGTGTGCGTGGTATGCCAGCTGCGCCTGCGCCTGTGGGCGGTGGCGCGCGAGCAGGAACGCAGGGCGACCAGCGGCGAGACGCCGATGGGGGGCGAAGTGTTGGCCGGACTGAAGCTGATCGCCCGGGAGCCGCTGCTGCGCTGGCTGGCGTCGCTGGTGGTGATGGGCGTGGGCGTGGGCACGCTGCTGTACAACGAACAGGCCGCGATCGTGCGGAAGTTCTACACCGACCCGGCCGCCAGTACCGCGTACTACGCCGGCATCGACATGGCGGTGAACGCGCTGACCCTGTTCATCCAACTGCTGGTCACCCGCTGGTTGCTGCGCAGCTTCGGGGTCGGCCCCGCGCTGCTCATCCCGGGCGGCGCGATCATCCTGGGCTACTCGCTGCTGGCCGCATCGCCGCTGCCGATGATGGTGGCCATCGTGCAGGTGGTCACGCGGGCCAGCGAGTTCTCGCTGACCAAGCCGGCACGCGAGACCATCTACACCCGCGTCGATCGCGAGTGGCGCTACAAGGCCGGTGCCGCGATCGACACGGTCATCTATCGCGGGGGCGACCTGAGCTTCGTGTGGCTGCACAAGTTCGTGTCCGCATTCGGCTCCAGCGCGGTGTTCGGCGTCGGCCTGCTGGCGGCCAGCGCCTTCACGTTCAGCGGATGGAAGCTGCTGCGCGAGGAAAGGAGACTTCCGTCCGAGCGCGACGCGGCCTCCGGGCAGCCTGGGTCGTCAAGGGCTGACGCGGCCGTGTGACGCCGTTATGCTGCGCACGGGCAAGGAGAGAAGCGGGAATGAGCGTGATCGCGGCGGTGCTGGTGGTGCTGGTGGCGGTGCTTCACGCCTGGTTCCTGGTCCTGGAAATGTTCTTGTGGACCCGGCCCGCCGGCCTGAAGACCTTCCGCAACACGCCGGAGAAGGCCGAGACCACCCGCGTGCTGGCCGCCAACCAGGGCCTGTACAACGGCTTCCTTGCCGCTGGCTTGCTGTGGGGGCTGGTGACGGCGCAGTGGAACGTGGTCGTGTTCTTCCTGCTATGCGTGGTCGTCGCCGCGCTTTACGGCGCGTGGAGTGTCAGTCGGCGGATCTTCTACGTGCAGGGCGTGCCGGCGATCGCGGCGTTGGCGGCGATCTGGCTGCTTTGAGGAATGTCACTGCAGGAGCGACGTGAGTCGCGACTGCATGGCATCCGTTCTCGCACCAACCAAGAACGCCGGCACCCTGGAACGTGCGGTCGCGACTTACGTCGCTCCTACAACGGCGACGCCTCGCGAGGCGGTTTCGGCGACACCCACATGCCGATCCGCGCACGGAACACCGCTTCTCCCTTCGGGTCGCTGACCACCACGTCCATCGGCAGGTCGTAGCCCTCGGCCGATTCATGCGGTTCGAACGCCGGCGTGGCGACGGCGTGCATGGTGCCCACGGCCTTCTTCAGGTACTCGACGGTCATGCCCTTGGGGATCCAGCGCATCGAGCGCGGGATGCTGACGTCGGTGGTCAATCCGCCGACGAATTCGGCCAGGTTGCACAGCGCGATCGCATGCACGGTACCCAGGTGGTTGGTGACCGAACGCCGGTGCCGGATGGTCGCCTCGCCGCGGCCGGGCTCCAGCCGCACCATGCGCGGGCCGATGCTGCCGAAGTAGGGCGCCTTGAAGCAGATCAGGCGCGAGAACAGCCAATGTCCCAGGGGCTTGCGGCTCAGGCTGCGGTAGATCTTCAGGACGTCGGCGCTCATCGTGGGCTCCTGGTGCGACGACGGCGGGACATGCCCGCCGTCGTCGTGTCTTGCGGTAGTGGCGTCAGGCCGCTTCGCGCGGCTGGCGCTTGTGCTGCGGCAGGTCGTAGTAGCTCGCGGCGCGCAGCTCGTGCCCGTCGAAGTCGTCCACGGTGATCGTGTCCAGCGTGATCGCACGCAGTTCTTCCAGCTGCTTGCGCTCTTCCACGGTGATCCAGCCCTCGCGCACGCCTTCGTCCAGCTGCGCGCTGTAGTCCAGCGCCTCGATGTCCTTGGTCTTCAGCGCCTTCAGGAACTTGCGCTCCACCGGTTCGGCGGCCACGGCGGCGGCCAGGTAGCTGTCGATGCGGCCACCGGGGTTGTTCTCGCACGGGGTCAGGAACACGCCCTGGCCCAGGCGGTCGCGCGCCTCGTTCGGCGCCATCAGCAGCATGGCGACGCGATGGCTCAGGCGGTCGCCCGGTGCCACGGCGCGGCGGCCGAACGGGAACACCACCGGCCACAGCAGCCAGCCCAGCGGCTTGATCGGGAAATTGCGCAGCGCCTGCGACAGCGCCAGTTCGATCTCGTACGCGCTGTTGTGGAAGGCCCAGGCCAGCAGCGGCTTGTCGGCTTCCGGCGCGCCTTCGTCGTGGTGGCGCTTCAGCACCGCGCCCATCATGTACAGGTGGCTGAGCACGTCGCCCAGGCGGCCGGACAGCGATTCCTTGAACTTCAGCTTGCCGCCCAGCGCGCCCAGCGAGATGTCGGTCAGCAGCGCCAGGTTGGCCGCGTAGCGGTCCAGCTTGCGGAAGAACTTCTTGGTGTAGGCATCGCCCGGCGCGGCGCCGATCTTCGAGCCGGTAATGCCGAACCAGAACGAGCGCACCGCGTTGGAGATGGCGCCGCCGATGTGCGGATACAGCACCGCATCCAGTTGCTGGATGCCCGCCTTGGTATCCGGATCCTGCGCCGCGCGCATTTCCTTGATGATGTAGGGATGGCACAGGATCGAGCCCTGGCCGAAGATCAGCAGGCTGCGCGTCATGATGTTGGCGCCTTCCACCGTGATGGCGATCGGCGAGGCCTGCCATGCACGGCCGGCGAAGTTGCGCGGGCCCAGGATGATGCCCTTGCCGCCCACCACGTCCATCACGTCCTTGGCGATGTCGCGGGCCATGTTCGTGCAGTGGTACTTGGCGATGGCCGACGGCACCGATGGCACGTCGCCGCGGTCCACGGCGGCGGCAGTGGCCTGCGACAGCGCGCTGATCGCGTACGCCTTGCCGCCGATGCGGGCCAGCGCTTCCTCCACGCCCTCGAAGCGGCCGACCGACAGGCCGAACTGCTTGCGGATGCGCGCATAGCTGCCGGTGACGCGCGCGCCGAACTTGGCGCCGCCGCTGGCGGTGGACGGGAGGGGGATCGAGCGGCCCACGGCCAGGCACTCGTTGAGCATGTTCCAGCCCTTGCCGGCCATTTCCACGCCGCCGATCAGCTGGCTGAGCGGGATGAACACGTCACGGCCGTGGATGGGGCCGTTCTGGAACGGCGAGTTCAGCGGGAAGTGGCGACGGCCCACGTCGACACCGGGAGTGTCGCGCGGCAGCAGCGCCAGGGTGATGCCGATGTCGCGGGTGTCGCCGATCAGTCCGTCCGGGTCGTACATGCGGAAGGCCAGGCCGATGAGCGTGGCGACCGGCGCCAGGGTGATGTAGCGCTTGTCGAAGGTCAGGCGCAGGCCGAGCACGTTGGCGCCGTTCCACTCGCCCTTGCAGACGATGCCGTAGTCGGGGATCGAGGTCGCGTCGGAGCCGGCGAACGGGCCGGTCAGGCCGAAGCAGGGCACTTCCTGGCCGATCGCCAGGCGCGGCAGGTAGTAGTCCTTCTGTTCCTGCGTGCCGTAGTGGTTGAGCAGTTCACCCGGGCCCAGCGAGTTGGGCACGCCGACAGTGGAGCTGACCACGCTGCTGACCGAGGCGATCTTCTGGATCACCTTGTGGTGCGCCAGCGCAGAGAAGCCCAGGCCGCCGTACTGCTTGGGGATGATCATGCCGAAGAACTTGTTCTTCTTGATGTAGTCCCACAGTTCCGGCGGCAGATCGGCGTGGACATGGGTGATTTCCCAGTCGTTGATCATCTTGCACAGCTCTTCCACCGGGCCGTCGAGGAAGGCCTGCTCTTCGGCGGTGAGTTGCGGCTTGGGATAGGCCAGGAGCTTGTTCCAGTCCGGGTCGCCGGTGAACAGGTCGCCCTCGAAGCCCACCGAACCGGTTTCCAGCGCGATGCGCTCGGTCTGCGACAACGGCGGCAGCGCGCGGCGCAGGAAGCCCAGCGCGGGTGCGGTGATCAGCGGCTTGCGGATCGCCGGGATCAGCAGCGGTACCGCGATCGCCAGCACCACCAGCGCGGCCACCAGTGTGGCGGTGGGATTGGCGCCCAGCAGCCAGCAGGCCACCAGCAGGCTGGCGGTGATGGCGGCCCAGTAGGCGAGCCGGAGCCGATGGTAGGCGGCGAACGCACCCGCCAGCAGGAAGGCGAGGAAGGGGATGACGATGCTCATGGGGTTGCTCCGGACACGGATTCGGTTACATCGGATTCGGCGTTGCCCGACGCGGCCGGCAGGCCTGCCAGGTATTCCAGCACGGTGGCGGTAAACGCGTCGTTGTCGTCGCCGGCCACCATGTGGGTGGCCTGCGGCAGGTGCACATGGCGCGCGTGCGGCACCAGCGTCTTGAACTCTTCGACGGTCTTTTCCGACACCAGGTCGCTGCGCCCGCCACTGATAAGCAGCACGGGACACTGTACGCGGCGGGCAGCGTCGGCGATGGCGTCCTGGTGCTGCGCGCTGTCGCGAGCCAGCTCGTCCACCAGGCGCGGATCCCAGTGCCAGCGCCAGCGGCCGTCGCCGCCTTCGCGCAGCAGCCCGCGCAGGTCGTCGGCGGATTTGCGCGTGCGGCGCTGCGGCTGGTAGGCCGCGATGGCGTCGGCTGCATGCTCGAGCGAGGCGAAGCCGTCAGGGAACGCCGGCATGAACGCCAGGATGCGCTGCAGGCCGGCGTGCTCCCAGCGCGGGGTGATGTCCACCAGCACCATGGCCCGGAACAGGCCCGGCCAGCGCGATTCGGCGATCAGGCCGAACAGCCCGCCCATCGAGGCGCCGACCAGCACCGGCGGTTCGGGCTGCTCGCCGGCCATCACGATCAGGTCGTCGGCGAACTGGTCGCCGGTGTAGGGCAGCCCGGCGGCATTGCGGTCCGACTCGCCATGACCGCGCGCATCGTAGGCCAACCCCGCATAGCCGGGCGCGGCCATCGCCAGGCCGGTGCGGTTCCACGCGCCACGCGTCTGGCCGAAGCCGTGTGCATACACCAGGGCAGGGTGCCCCTGCAGTGCGCGCGGGGAGGGAAAGCGGCGGATCGCCAGTGAGAAGCCCTCTTGCCCGACCGGCACGCGGTCCGTTCCGGCGGCGGAGCCGGACACGGCGGAGAAGGAAAGGGAGGCAGGCTGCACCATACGGGCTAGTATGGGTTGTCGCATTTAGAGCAGTCAATCGGTTTGTGATACGTGTTTCCGATGCAACTGATTGATTTGTCTTTATTTTGTTGTGCGCCGCAACATACATACCGCTACACACCTCGCCGTATGGTTAAATGCGGACATGAGCACACCCAGCCCCGACAGCAGTCCGCCCGCTCCCACGCGCAACGCCCGCCTGAGCGCGGACGATTGGGCCCAGGCGGCCCTCGATCTCATCGCGGAGCAGGGTGTCTCGGCCGTGGCGGTGGAACCGCTGGCCCGCCGGCTGGGTGTCACAAAAGGCAGCTTCTACTGGCACTTCCCGTCGCGCGATGCCCTGCTGCAGGCGGCGCTGGAACGCTGGGAAGCCGTGGAACAGGAAAGCATCTTCGGCAGCCTGGAGCAGGTGGCGGACCCCCGCGAACGCCTGCGCGCGCTGTTCCAGCTGGTCGGCCATGAAGTGAAGCCGCACATCATCTATAGCGAGTTGCTGAAGGCGCTGGATCATCCCTCCGTGCAGCCGGTCATCGACCGCATCTCACAGCGCCGCCTGGAGTACCTGGTCGCCATGTTCCGCCAGGCCGGCCTGCAGCGTACCGACGCCACCCACCGTGCGCGCCTGACCTACGCCGCGTACGTCGGCTTCCTGCAGCTGTCGCTGCAGCTGCAGCAGCCGCGCATGACCTCGGAAGAATTCGAGACCTATCTCGAACACGTCATCTCGACGCTGATTCCGACCTGATGCGTCGTAGGGCGGGCCTTGGCCCGCCGCGCACCGCCTTGTGAATGACGGATCGCGTCACGCCCCGCGTCAGTGGCTTGGCTCGAGGTTCTCGATGGTCTGCATGTGCGAAGACAGCAGGCCTAGACCAGCATGTACTTCCAGATCGTCGAACTGCGTGGTCGACGTCACGCGTACGGTCGCGCGCATGCGCGGTTCGGTATCCAGGTAGCAATCCTTGCATCGCTGGATCGTCAGGATCTTCAGCGTGGATCCCGCTGGAAAGCGCGTCCTGGAGATCACCTCGGGGCCATCGAATCCCGGCGGCTGGACGATCGTGTAGATGCTGGGCGAAGGACCGTAGTTCCGGTCCATGCTTACCCGATACACCGTCATGTCCGATGTGGTGCGGTACTCGGTCCCGACATACATCGAGTACTTCGGATCATTGCTGACGTCTTCGTAGCTGACCATGTAGCAGCCTGCCAACAAGCACGTTGCCAGTAAGGCAATGAATCGATTTCTCATGGATACCCTGTAGTCGTAGAGTTCGGGTCGGTGCGTCGCACCAGTGACGCGCGTCATGTCGATGGCGGGCCAGGGCCCGCCCTACGGCATGGGTGAGGTCGCCCGCTCCAGCTCCGACAAGCGCACCACCACATACGCCAGCAGCGCCACGGCGAAGCCCTGCAGTGTTTCGATGATGGTGCGGTAGACCTCCAGCACCCAGCGCTCGGTGGTCAGCGCGATGATCCTTGCCTTGTCCTTGTCCATCCGCGCCCACTGGAGCCATCCAGGACAATGGCGTCGAACGCGCCGCAACGCGCCCGTGTGGTGAACAGCTACAGCTCACGCCGGCCCCATCGCCCGCCGCCGCACGCCGCTCCGCCATTCCCGCTGCTCGCGGACATAGCCGCTGCGTTCCAGCCAACGGAAGATCGAACGCACGGTGACGACGGGATAGTCGCCGGAGAGCCGGGTGGCGACCGAGTGGTCGGTGAAGTCGGTGTTCGCCGAGAACAACCCGCCCAGCACGCGCTTGGAGTAGGCGATGTGCACCGTGTCCGCCACGAAGCCATCGCCGCGGGCGAAGGCGTAGGCGCTGCGGCGATCGTAGATCCCGCGGTCGGCGAGCGCGGCGGCCATCACTTCCACGATCCAGGCGGTCGAGTTCTGGTAGTCCTCGCTGCCGGGCCGGGCGATCAGGTTGTAGCGCGGGTGGTGCAGGCTGTGGCGCGGCATCTGCTGCAAGCGCACCGCCAGCCGGTCGGCGACCTCGGGAGCGAACCACACGATGCGCAGGTCCTGGTTCACCAGGTCGTCGGCGAAGAAATTCACCAGCCCCTGCGCGTACAGGCCGGAGCGGTCGCTGCCGCATTCGTTGAGCAGGTGCACGACCGTCCAGCGTCCGTGCGCGTGGTCGCGCACTGCGAACCCGGCATGGCTGTAGACCAGGCCCTGCTTCGACAGGTCGTTCCCCACGCGCGCGATCAGGGCGACCGGTGCGTCCACCTCGTCCAACTGCTGCGCGGCCAGCAGCGCGGTACGCGCGGCCTCGGCCACCTTGTACGGGGGCATCTCCATCTGCTTGCAGGCATCGCCCGCGCGTGCCGTCCCCGGCAGCGCGAGGATGAAGATGAAGAACACCGCGAGTGCGCGCATCGCCCGCTCACCAGCCGTAGCGATGGCTGTGGATGTGCGGTCGGGCGGCGTCGTTGGCGATGAAGCACAGCGCTTCACCGGCCGCACTGAGGATCCAGCCCGTCGACACGGCCGCGACACTGATCGCCGTGCCCACCGCGATGCCGAGCCGCTTGATCGCTTCCGCGCTCAGATAGACCACGAACGAGGCCGCGCCCACCACACCCGCCGCCGCGACGGAGACCGTCACCGCCACGCTGCCGGCCACCACCGCCACACCGGTGACCACCGCCGAGGCGCCATGGCCTAGGGCATGGATCCCCGCCACCGGCACTTCGATGGACGCCTCCAGGCTGGCCTGCGACATCCGGCTGGCGCCTTCGGACTGCGGCGCGGCATGCGCGGGGAGGGTCACGCCCCCGAGAAGACGGTGGCCAGGGCGAGGGTCAGCGAGCGGACGATCAGGCGGGGCATGCGGGTTCCTCCAGGGTGTCGCAGCCTTGTCGCGGCACGCCGGGCGGTTCAACCGGCATCGACGAGGTAAGCTCCCGCGCAACACCCGGTATAGGAATGCGCTACCGATGGCCGTCTCGGTGGACCTGATCGATGCCCTGAAGCGCTGCCTGCGCGCGCAGGAACTGACCTATCGTGAACTCGCCGCCCGCATCCGCATGAGCGAGGCGGCGGTCAAGCGCATGTTCTCCCGGCGGGCGATGAGCCTGCAGCGGCTGGAGCAGATCTGCGAGGTGCTGGATGTCGGTCTGGCCGAACTCAGCGCCGAGGCCTCGCGCGGGCGCAAGGCGATGGCGCAGCTGAGCGAGGCGCAGGAACAGGCGTTGGTGGACGACCCGCGGCTGCTGATGGCGCTGTTCCTCACGCTGAACCGCTGGCGCGAGGACGACGTGATGGGCCACTTCGGCTTCACGACGGCGCAGTGGACCGGGCTGCTGGTGAAGCTGGACCGGCTGGGCATCATCGAACTGATGCCGGGCAACCGCGGTCGCGCGCTGACCGCCCGCAACTTCCGCTGGCGCGCCGACGGGCCCATGGAGCGCTACTTCCGCCACACCCTGCTGACCGACTACTTCGCCGACCCCTTCGACGGCGAGCAGGACGCGCTGCTGCTGCTCAGCGGCAGCCTGAGCATCGACGGGGTGAAGCAGCTGCGCCAGCGGCTGGAGGAAGTGGCGCGCGAGTTCGACGCCCTGCTGGCCCGGGACGCCACGCTGCCGGCGGAAGACCGGGTGGGCGTCAGCCTGGTGCTGGCGCAGAAACCCTGGCTGCTGCAGCTGTTCAATCCCTACCGGCGCTCGCGCGAGGCGTAGGCGCCGGGGCGGAGATCGGGCTCGGAAGGTGATCGACGGCCCTGTTTGCTCCATCGATCGCCCGGCGCGCCCCATCGATCGCGCTCTGAGCCCCATCGATCGCCTTCCGAGCCCGATCGATGGGGCTCCCACAGTGATCGATGGAGCTCCAAGGGCGATCCATGGCTTTCGGAGCCCCATCGATGGCGCTTTTCGCTCCATCGACCACCCGTCGCGCCGCATCGATCGCGCTCCGAGCCCGATCGATCGCCCTCGGAGCTCCATCCTTTGCGCCCGGAACCCCGTCCACGCCTCGCAAAGCCTTGTAGGGCGGTCGTTCTCTGGTCGCGCTGAGAAAGAAGCGTCCCTGCGCCAGCGTCAGTGATGACCGCCCGTCGACGTTCTCCTCGTCTGAGGGACAAGACATTGGTATCATTTTGGTCTCACTTTTCGAGGGTGGCGCATGAACGCAGCGGTCGATGTTTTCAAACGCAACGAATTCCAGGGCAGTTCGCTGGACGCATTGAACGCCTGGGTTGCGGAAGTCGCCGCGCTCGCCCAGCCGGACCACATCCACTGGTGCGACGGCAGCGACGCCGAGAACGCGCGGCTGACCCAGCAGATGCTGGCCGACGGCACGCTGCTGCCGTTGAACCCGGAAACCCACCCCCACAGCTGGCTGCACCGCTCCAGCCCGAGCGACGTGGCGCGGGTGGAGCACCTGACCTTCGTCTGCACCCCGCAGCAGGAAGACGCCGGCCCCAACAACCACTGGATGGCCCCGGCCGAGGCGCACGCGAAGATGGATGCGCTGTTCGCCGGCTGCATGCGCGGACGCACGCTGTACGTGATCCCCTCCTGCATGGGCCCGATCGACTCGCCGCTCTCGCGCTGCGGCGTGGAGATCACCGATTCGCCGTACGTGGTGGCGAACATGCGCATCATGACCCGCATGGGCGCGGCCGCGTTGGCGCGCATCGAGCGGGAAGGGACCTTCGTGAAGGGGCTGCACTCCACCGGCGAGCTGGACCCGGACCGCCGCTTCATCATGCACTTCCCCGAGGAGCTGACCATCAAGAGCTTCGGCTCGGGCTACGGCGGCAATGCGCTGCTGGGCAAGAAGTGCCACGCCCTGCGCATCGCCTCGCACCAGGCGCGGCAGGAAGGCTGGCTGGCCGAGCACATGCTGATCGTCGGCATCGAGAACCCGCAGGGCGAAACGCACTACATCGCCGCCGCGTTCCCGTCCGCCTGCGGCAAAACCAACCTGGCCATGCTGATCCCGCCGG
Organism: Pseudoxanthomonas mexicana; assembly: GCF_010093385.1. Classification (GTDB taxonomy): domain Bacteria; phylum Pseudomonadota; class Gammaproteobacteria; order Xanthomonadales; family Xanthomonadaceae; genus Pseudoxanthomonas_A; species Pseudoxanthomonas_A mexicana. Next base: position 9,855 of record NZ_PDWV01000009.1, on the reverse strand, counting down.
AGGGCTACCGCCAGGCCGGCTGGAAGGTGTGGACGATCGGCGACGACATCTGCTGGATGCGTCCCGGCGCCGATGGGCGCCTGTATGCGATCAACCCGGAAGCCGGCTTCTTCGGCGTGGCGCCCGGCACCTCGGACAGCTCCAACCCGAATGCGCTGGCCACCATCAGCCACCACACCATCTTCACCAACGTCGCCGTCACCGACGACCAGGAGCCGTGGTGGGAAGGGCTGGACTCGCGCACGCCCGCGCTGGACTGGCAGGGCCGCAAGTACGACCCGGCCAATGGCCCGGCCGCACACCCGAACTCCCGCTTCACCGTCTCCGCGCGGCAGTGCCCGAGCTATTCGGCCAAGGCCGAGGATCCGCAGGGCGTGCCGATCAGCGCGATCGTTTTCGGCGGACGCCGCGCCTCGCTGGTGCCGCTGGTGTTCGAGGCGCGCGACTGGACGCATGGCGTGCTGGTCGGCGCAGCGATGGGCTCGGAAACCACCGCGGCCGCGACCGGCGCGGTCGGCGTGATGCGCCGCGACCCGATGGCGATGAAGCCGTTCTGCGGCTACAACTTCGCCGACTACTTCGCCCACTGGCTGTCGTTCGACCGGGCTGGCGCGAAGCTGCCCAAGAGTTTCCACGTGAACTGGTTCCGCAAGGGTGGCGACGGCAAGTTCCTGTGGCCGGGCTTCGGCGAGAACCTGCGCGTGCTGGAGTGGATGATCCGGCGCGTCGAGGGCAAGGCCGACGCGGTGGAAACGCCCATCGGCCACCTGCCGCGCGCGGAGGACATCAACCTGGACGGCGTGGCGCTGAGCGACGAGGCCCATGAGCTGCTGTTCGGCTTCGATCGCGCCGGCTGGCAGGCCGAGTTCGCCAGCCTGGGCGAGTACCTGCAGGAATTCGGCGCCCGCACCCCGCAGGCGCTGAAGGACGAGCAGCAGCGTATCGCCGCCCGCCTGGCCGGCTGATTCCCCGCCTCGCGCATCGCTTCCTGCGCTGCCCCGCGTGCGTCCCGGACGCCGCGGGGCTTTTTTCGCGCGGCGTCGGGTGCGGGGTCTGGGATAATGCCGGCGTTCGTTCCCATCGAAGGCCGACATGACCCAGATCCTCCGCATCGCGATGGCGCAGTTCGACTTTCCGGTCGGCGCGGTGGCGCAGAACAGCGACAACATCCGCCGCATGATCGCCGAGGCGCGCGACGAGTACGGGGCCGACGTGGTGCTGTTCCCCGAACTGGCAGTCAGCGGCTATCCGCCGGAAGACCTGTTGCTGCGGCCGCGCTTCCTGGCCGACTGCGAGACCGCACTGTCGGAGATCGCGGCCACCACGCACGGCATCGTCGCCGTGGTGGGCGGGCCGCAGAGCGCGGGCAGCGTGGTCTACAACGCGGCCAGCGTGCTGCGTGACGGGGTGGTCGAGACCACCTACCGCAAGCGCGAGCTGCCCAACTACGCGGTATTCGACGAGCGCCGCTACTTCGACGTGGACCCGGACGGGGGCGCCTGCACGTTCGAGGTGAAGGGCGTGCCGCTGGGCCTGGTGATCTGCGAGGACCTGTGGTTCCCCGAGCCGCTGGCCGACACCGCCAGCGCGGGTGCCGTGATGACGCTGGTGCCCAATGCCTCACCGTTCGACCGCGACAAGCACGCGCAGCGCGATGCGCTGATCGCCGAACGTACGCGCGAGACCGGCATGGCGCTGGCCTACCTCAACATGGTGGGCGGTCAGGACGCGGTGGTGTTCGACGGCGCATCGGTGGTGGCGGACGGTGATGGCGTCGTGCACCCGGCGGCGGCGGCGTTCACCGACCAGTGGCTGGGGGTGGATTTCGACGCGGCCGCGCGGAAGTTCAGTCCCGTGGTGTGGATGGACGACGGCGACGAGAGCCGCGACGCGCTGGCCTGGCGCGCCATCGTGCGCGGCATTCGCGACTACTGCGGGAAGAACGGCTTCTCGAAGGTGTGGCTGGGCTTGTCCGGTGGTATCGATTCGGCGCTGGTGCTGGCGCTGGCGGTGGACGCGCTGGGCGCGGAGAACGTCACCGCGGTGCGGCTGCCGTCGCGCTATACCGCGGGGCTGTCCAACGACCTGGCCGCCGAGCAGTGCGCGGCACTGGGCGTGAAGCTGGAAGCCATCTCGATCGAGGCGCCGTTCAAGGGTTTCCTCGAAGCGCTCGGTCCGGTGTTCGGCGACACGCCCGCCGACACCACCGAGGAGAACCTGCAGTCGCGCAGCCGCGGCGTGATCCTGATGGCGCTGAGCAACAAGTTCGGCGGCCTGCTGCTGACCACCGGCAACAAGAGCGAGTACGCGGTGGGCTACGCCACCATCTATGGCGACATGTGCGGCGGCTACGCACGATCAAGGATCTGTACAAGACGGAGGTGTTCGCGCTGGCGCGCTGGCGCAACACCGTGGGCGGCGCGCCGGTGATCCCGCCGGCCGTGATCGAGCGCCCGCCGTCGGCCGAACTGCGCGAGAACCAGAAGGACCAGGACTCGCTGCCGCCGTACGACGTGCTGGACGCCATCCTGTTCCGCTACGTGGACCTGGAGCAGTCGCGCGACGAGATCGTCGCCGCCGGCTTCGACGCCGCCACCGTGGACCGCATGCTGCGGCTGGTGCGCATCAACGAGTGGAAGCGCCACCAGGCCGCGCCCGGACCGAAGGTCTCGCGTCGCGCGTTCGGCCGCGAGCGCCGCTACCCGATCACCAACAAGTACGCGCTGTGAGCGCCGCCGGGCGCTGGAGACCGGAATGACAAGGAAGAAAAAGCGTTCACCGCATCGCGACCGCCCTGCGGCGCCCACGCCGCGTCCGGCCACGCCACCGGACAAGGTGATGCTGGCGCTGGCGGCGCTGGGGCTGCTGATCACCGGCTACCTGGCCTGGACGGCGGGGAGCGGGTCGCCCTCTGCGTTCTGCGGCGCCGATGGGGGGTGCGATGCGATCCAGCGCAGCGGCTGGTCCACGCTGCTGGGCCTGCCGATGGCATTATGGGGCTTCGGCCTGTATGCGGTGGTCGCGTGGGTGTCGCTGTCGCGCAAGGCGTCACCGCTGCTGCGGTGGCAGCGGCAGTGGCGGCTGGTGCTGCTGGGGCTGGCGATCAGCGTGTACCTCACCGCGGTGGGGGCTGTGGCGCTCGACGCCTTCTGCATCGGCTGCCTGGCTTCGCTGGCGGTACTGGCGGCGATGTTCGGCTGGCTGCAGCTGCGCCACCCCGTGTCCGCGCCCGGCCAGCCCTGGAAGCGGTGGTGGGTGGTGCAGGCGTTGCCGGTACTGCTTGTCGTGGCTGTCCTTCACGTGCACCAGAGCGGACTGCTGCACCAGCGTCCGGAAAGCCGTCGTGCGGCGGCACTGGCCCAGCACCTGTCCGATTACGGCGCCAAGTTCTATGGCGCGTCATGGTGCGTGGAGTGCCGGCAACAGAAGCGCCGCTTCGGCCATGCGGCGGACCGGCTGCCCTATGTGGAGTGCTCGCCCGGCGGGCGCAGCACGCCGATGACGTCGACATGCGCGGCGGCCGGGGTGACCGTGTTCCCCACCTGGGGGATCGACGGCATCCAGCACAACGGCGTGCTCGAACCGCAGCAGCTGGCGGTACTGACGCGCTTCGACTGGGACAGGGCCGGCGCGGCCGAATGACCCCGCCCCGAAACGAAGAAAGGGCCCGAAGGCCCTTTCTTCCGGACGACCGCGCTGGGCTCAGTCGTCGTTGCGGCGTTCGGCGGTGTTGATGGACTTCTCGCCGGCGAACGGGTTCAGGCGACGCACCATCCACGGATAGTCCGGCCACTTGCCGGCCAGCCAGGGGTGCTGCGGGTCGTTCAACTCCAGCACGCGCCGGGCATCCGCGGCCAGGGCTTCGTTGCCCAGGCGGGTGTAGGCCTCGGCCAGCACGGCGACGGCGTCGTTCTGGTGCGCGCTCTGCGGATAGGTTTCCAGCAGGTACTTGGCGCGGCTGGCGGCCGACACGTAGGCGTCGCGGCGCAGGTAGTAGATGGCGGTGTCCAGTTCGTGCAGGGCGAACTGGTTGCGCAGGGCCAGCATGCGCTGGCGGGCATCGGCGGCGTAGCGGCTGTTGGGGTAGTTCTCGGCCACGCGGTTGAAGTCGTTGTAGCCCTGCATCGGCGTGGCCAGGTCGCGGCGGCTGGCATCCAGGCGCCACACCTTCTGCAGGAACACCGTGTCGCGGTTGGAGTTGGCCAGCCCGCGCAGGTAGTACATGTACGGGATGTTGCGATGCGTGGGGTAGGTGCGGATGAAGCGGTCGATGGTGGTCACCGCGTCGTCCAGCTTGCCGGCCTTGTACTCGGCATAGGCCGTTTCCATCAGCGCCTGCTCGGTGTAGGGGCCGTAGGGATACTGGGCGATCAGGCGGCGGAAGCTGGTCAGGCCGCGGTCCCAGTTGTTGTTGGCCATGGCCTGGTGCGCTTCCTGGTACATCACCTCGACCGGCTGGTTCTCAGGTGCTTCCTTCTTCTTGAAGATCTTGCCGCAGCCGGTCCCGGCGAAGGCGATCGCCAGTGCCAGCAGGACCAGACGGGCGGACGCGGAGGGGCGGGTAAGGCGGGGAAGGGCACGCTGGGTCATGGGCTGGCGGCAGGCCGCGGCAGGGAAACAGGCTGTCGATGATAGCCTAGGCGCCGCCTTCGCCATGAACAATCGGCCAATACGGACCGGCGGCATGGCCTTCCTGGACGTTTTTCCGCATGACCGAACCCGATTCCCCCGATTCCTCCGACACCCCGCGCACGGCCGTCGTGCCCGCCAGCGCCGCCGGCCGGCGCTTCGCCGCCGCGCTGGCGGAGCTGTTCCCCGAGTTCTCCCGCTCGCGCCTGACCGAGTGGATCAAGTCGGGCAATGCGCTGCTGGATGGCCAGGTGGTGCGCCCGCGCGACCCCGTGCGCGGCGGCGAGACCGCCAGCCTGGACGTGGTGCTGGATACCCAGACCCACGCCGAGCCGGAAGACATCCCGCTGGACATCCTGTACGAGGACGAGCACGTCTTCGTGCTGGACAAGCCCGCCGGACTGGTGGTCCATCCCGGTGCCGGCAATCCCACCGGCACGCTGGTCAATGCGTTGCTGTTCCGCGACCCGTCGCTGTCGGCCCTGCCGCGCGCGGGCATCGTGCACCGGCTGGACAAGGACACCTCGGGCGTGATGGTGGTGGCGCGCACGCTGCCGGCGCACACCTCGCTGGTGGCGCAGCTGGCCTCGCGCGACGTGCATCGCCAGTACCTGGCGATCGTGGTGGGCGCGATGGTCTCCGGTGGCACCGCCAATGCGCCGATCGACCGCCACCCGCGCGACCGGCTGAAGATGGCCGTGCGCGAGGATGGCCGCGACGCCGTCACCCACTACCGCCTGCGCGAGCGCTTCCGCGCGCACACCGCGCTGGAGTGCAGGCTGGAGACCGGGCGCACGCACCAGATCCGCGTGCACATGGCGCACATCAAGTACCCGATCGTCGGCGATCCGCTGTACGGCGGCCCGCTGCGCCTGCCGAAGGGCGCCACCGACGAACTGATCGCGGTGCTGCGCGGCTTCCGCCGTCAGGCCCTGCATGCCGAGACGCTGGAGTTCGCCCATCCGGTCAGCGGTGAACCGGTGCGCGTTACGGCGCCGGTGCCGGCCGACATGCTGGCGCTGCTGGCGGCCCTGCGCGCGGACACGCAGGCGCAGCGCAAGTGAATCGTGCGCCCGTCGTGCAGGCCGCCTGGCCCGCGCCGCGGGGCGTGCACGCGTTCACCACGTTGCGCCATGGCGCGGGCGTGTCGCAGGCGCCGTTCGACCACTTCAACCTGGGCAACAAGTACGCGGCCGACGGCGATGATCCGGCCACGGTGGCGCGCAACAGCGCGCAACTGGCCGAACTGGCCGGCCTGCCGTCGGCGCCGCACTGGCTGAAGCAGGTGCATGGCACCGATGTCGTGCGCGTGGACGGACGCCCGGACCGCGATGCGCCCGAGCCCGTCGCCGACGCGCTGGTCACGACGACGCCGGGCGTGGTGCTGGCCATCCTCACCGCCGACTGCCTGCCGGTGGTGTTCGCGGCGAAGAACGGCCGCGAGATCGCCGCCGCGCACGCCGGCTGGCCGGGGCTGTCGAAGGGCATGCTGGAGGCGACGCTGGCGGCCATGCGCACACCGGCCGCGGACCTGGTCGCGTGGATCGGACCGGCGGCCGGGCCCCGGCGCTACGAAGTCGGCAAGAACGTCTTCGACGCCTTCGTCTCGCACGATGCGGGCGCGGCTGCGGCGTTCGTGGCGACGCGTCCGGGCCATTGGCTGGCCGACCTGCCTGCGCTCGCGCGTCGCCGCCTCGTCGCGCGCGGCATGCGGCCGGAGGACATCCATGGCGGCGATCTCTGCACGATCAGCGAACCCGACCGTTTCTTCTCCCATCGCCGCGACGGCCGCAGCGGCCGCATCGCCACGCTGGCGTGGATGCAGCCGTAAGCCCGTTGTTCGCAGCATTACTGGGGCCGGCGTTCGCCACGCTGCCGGAACCGGTGCGCGCGCTGCATGTCGCGCAGGGACTGAAGCGGTACGTCGGCGAGGTGCAGGTCGAACGCGGATCGGGCCTGCTGTCGCGACTGGTCGCCGCGGCCACGCACCTGCCACCCGCGGGCGCAGGCCCACTGTGCGTCGAGATCGACGCATCGCCGGACCACGAACGCTGGATTCGCTACATCGGCGGCCGCGCCATGCCCTCGCGGTTGTGGCGCGGGGGTGACGTGCTGTGCGAAAGCTTGGGCGTGGCGACGTTCGGGTTCCACCTGGAGGTCGTCAACGAGGCGATAGTCTGGCGCGTCGTCCGAGTCGGCGTGTTCGGCGTGTCGCTGCCGCCCCGCTGGTTCACCGGCGTCGGCGCGCGCGAATTCGCCGAGGACGCGCGCTACCGGTTCGAAGTCTGGGCGTCGTTGCCGCGGGCGGGTTTGCTGGTGCGCTACCGGGGATGGCTGGATGCCGGATGAGCTGCCACGTCCTGATGGCTCCGTCATCGTCTTCGACGGCATCTGCGTGCTGTGCAACGGCTGGGTGCGTTTCCTGCTGAAGCACGACCGTGAGGGCCGCTACCGTTTCGCGGCGATGCAGACGGACGCGGGTCGCGCGTTGCTGGCGGGGCATGGACTGGATCCTGACGACCCCGCGTCGTTCCTGCTGGTCGACGGCGAGCGCGCGTGGACCGACAGCGACGCCATCCAGCGCGTGCTGACCGGCCTGGGCGGAGCATGGTGCTTGGCGGGCGTGATCGCGTGGGTGCCGCGTTTCGTGCGCGATCCGGTATACCGGTGGATCGCGCGCAATCGCTATCGCCTGTTCGGCACCACCGCGTGCCATGTGCCGACGGAGGAGGAGCGCGCGCGGTTCCTGTAGCGTGCGCCACGCGCACGACGCCGTGCGTCCGCAATACCGGGGCCGTGCGCATGGCGCACGCGACACAACCGTCATCCCGGCCTGCGCCGGGACGACGTCTGTCCAACTCAGAACGTGTAGCGCACCCGCGTGTAGTAGTACGCGCCGTTGCTGCCGATGGGTGACAGCACGTCGTAGGGCAGGTTGCCGAAGTAGGAGATGTCCGCGCTCGACAGGTCCGGGTACTCGTCGGTCAGGTTCAGGCCGCCGAGGGCGACGCTCCACTTCGGCGACACGCGGTACTCGACTTCCGCATCCAGTTGCCACTCGGCGCCATAGGTCTGCTCCGGCTCGAAGCCGCCTCCGAAGTTGAACACGCGCTTGGCGCTGCCGTGGCGGCTCACGCGGCCCAGCAGCGACCACTGCGTGGTATCCCAGCTGGCGGTGAAGGTGCCGCGCGTGCGCGGGGCGGCGTCGGTCAGCGTGTTGCTTTCCTCCACGCCGAACAGCACGTAGCCGGGGTCGATGGCGAGCAGTTCGGCCGGCGTGGTCGCGATGTTCTTCAATTCCGTCTTGGCGTAGCTGTACGCGCCGGTCAGCAGCAGGTCGCCGTCGCCCAGCGGTTGCCGCCAGTTGGCGACCAGTTCGGCGCCCTCGGTGCGGGTGTCGGCGGCGTTGATGAAGAAGTTGGCGCTCTGCGCGCCGGGCACGCCGAAGGTGTCCAGCACGAAGTCGGTCAGTGCATCACCACCGATGCGTTCGGTGAGGGCCACGCGGTCGTCGATGTCGATGCGGAACACGTCCAGCGACACGTCGAAGTGCTCGCCGATGCGGCTGGTGAAGCCGAGGCTGAGGTTCAGCGATTTCTCGGGGTCCAGGTCCTGCGCGCCGAGCGCCCGGGCGATGGGATTGTTCACCGACAGCAGGCGGCCCTGGGTGAGCTGGCCGGACGCGTCGTAGCCGGTGGAGGTGGATTCGAAACCGATCTGGCTCAGCGACGGGGCGCGGAAGTTGTTCGACACCGAACCGCGCAGGGCGAAGGCAGGCGCGAACTCGTAGCGCGCGGCGAGCTTGCCGGTCAGTTCGCCGCCAAAGTCGTCGTAGTGCTCGTAGCGCGCGGCGATGTCGGTGGTGAACTTCTCGCCCCACTGGCTGCTGAGGCTGGCGTAGACGCTGGACACGGCGCGGTCCAGGTCGGCGGGGTCCTGCGGCGTCAGTCCGCCCCCGGCCTGCGAGCCGGTCGGGCGGTCGGTATAGGGACCGGCTGCGTACGCAGCAGGATCGCCGGCACCCGTTTCGAAAGTCTCGTGCCGGAACTCGACGCCGGTGGCGAAGGTGTGCGCGCCGAACACGCGGCTGATGTCCAGGTTCACCAGGGTCTGGCCGGATTCGTAATCGCCGGTCTTGAAGCGCGTCGGGCTGCTCGGGCCGAGCGAGGCGTTGAGCGAGTTGCGCAGGCGGTAGGTGAATGCGTTGCGGCCGTGGTTGAGGCTGGCGTCGTAGTTCCAGTCGCCCCACTGTCCGCGCACGCCGGCCACACCGGCCAGGTCCAGGTTGTCGCCTTCCGAGATCGGGCGGTAGCCGTTCGGGTAGACCTCCTTCCAGTTCGCCACGCCATCGGGGTAGCGGAAATAGTTGGCGCCTTCGGTATCGCTCTGGTGGTACGTGCCGAACGCATAGAACTCGGCGGATTCGCCCAGCGGCACGGCCGCGTTGAGCCATGCGTTGATGTCGCGCGAGCTGCCGTCCCCCAGCACGTAGTTGCGCTGGCCGGCCAGGGCCAGGTTGTCGGGCGTCTGCTCCTCGAAGAACGGGATCTGGTCGAAGCCGGCGCGATTGGTGCCTTCGCGCTGCTTGTATTCCAGGCCCACGCGGAAGAAGCCGCCGTTGCCGATGCGGTCGCCGACCTGCGCGCTGAAGAAGCCGCTCTGGCCGTCGGTGACGGTCCGGTCGATCGGCTCCACCTTCGTGTGGTGTGCGCCGTAGCTGGCTTCGAAGGCCCCGCCTTCCGGCGCGTCGTTGAGGATCACGTTGATGACCCCGGCCACGGCATCGGAGCCGTACTGCGCGCCGGCGCCGTCGCGCAGCACTTCGATGCGCTTGATCGCGCTGACCGGGATGGCATCGAAGTCCACCGGCGTATTGCCCTTGCCGATCTTGCTGTCGGTGTTGACCAGCGCGCTGGTGTGGCGGCGCTTGCCATTGACCAGCACCAGCACCTGGTTGGGGCTCAGGCCGCGCAGCTGCGCGGCGCGGACATGGTCGGCGCCGCCGGAATTGGACTGGCGCGGGAAGTTCAGCGAGGGCAGCAGCGCCTGCAGCGCGCTGCCGAGCTCGCCGTTGAGCACGCCGGCCTTGCGGATGTCCTCGGCGGTCAGCACGTCGATGGGCGAGGTGGATTCCAGCGCGGTGCGGTCGGTGGCGCGCGTGCCGGTGACGATCACCGCGTCCAGGTCGGTGGCGCCGGCAGGGGCGGTCTGGGCATGGGCGGGGAG
>NZ_PDWV01000099.1 GCF_010093385.1 Pseudoxanthomonas mexicana | reverse complement strand
TGCCCGGCCCGGACACGCCGGGCACCGCCCCCCGTACCCCCGAGCGCCGCAAGGGCGCGCCGAAGACGGACGACGCCACGCTGTTGGCCGGCCTTACGCCGGAGCAGCAGGCCACCATCCACACCATGGAAACCTTCCACTGGCGCCTGAAGTTCGTCCGCCGCCCCCTCTTCAAGATCCCCGTGCCCGTGCTGTTCAACCGCGAAGGCAACCGCTACGTGGTGGTCAACGAGGACGGGACGATCGATGAGAACCCGGCGTTGAAGTTGAGGGATTGAGGAGCGGTCTCAATCCACTTTCGATCGAGGAAGCGCAGCGCTTACTTCGCGGAACGACAGCAGCGCAGCCTCCAGGTGATCGATGATTTCCTGTGCCAGCACATCGGGTGGCGGCAGGTTATCCAGATCATCGAGGCTGTCGTCCTTCAGCCAGAAGATGTCCAGGCTGGCTTTGTCGCGTGCGATCAGCGACTTGTAATTGAAGTACTTGAACCGCTCCGATTCCTTCCGCTTGTGGCGATTCGTCGGGTTATACGCCTTCACGAACTCCTGCAGATCTTCGTGACGCAGCGGCTTGGTCTTCAAGGTGAAGTGCTTGTTGGTGCGCAGGTCGTAGATCCAGACACCCTTGGTGTGCACCTTGCCGTCCTTCGGCTTGGCATCGAAGAACAGCACGTTCGCCTTCACGCCCTGTGCGTAGAAGATGCCTGTGGGCAGACGGAGCAGGGTGTGGACGTCACAGGTTTCCAATAGCTTGCGACGGATCTTTTCACCGGCGCCGCCCTCGAACAGCACGTTGTCGGGCAGCACCACCGCGGCCTGGCCCGTGGTGTTGAGCATCGAGACGATGTGCTGCAGGAAGTTGAGCTGCTTGTTCGATGTCGTCTGCCAGAAGTCCTGGCGCTCGTAGGTCAGCGCGTCGCGATCTTCCTCGCCCTCCTCGTTGGTGATGGTCATGCTGCTCTTCTTGCCGAAGGGCGGATTGGCCAGCACGTAGTCGAATGTCTTATTCGGCATCGTCAGTAGCGCATCGGAGCGGTCTACCGTCGGCTCGCCGTCCAGGTCGCCGACGTTGTGCAGGAACAGATTCATCAGGCACAGGCGGCGAGTGGAGGCGACGATCTCGTTGCCGAAGAAGGTCTTGTAGCGCAGGAACCGCTTCTGGCTCTTGTCCAGGTGCGTGCCGTCGCGCGTCAGCCACTCGTAGGCGCCCAGGAAGAAGCCGCCCGTGCCGCATGCCGGATCGGCGATGGTCTTGCCGGGCTCAGGTTGCACGCACTCGACCATCGCCTGGATCAGCACGCGCGGAGTGAAGTACTGGCCGGCGCCGCTCTTGGTGTCCTCGGCGTTCTTTTGCAGCAGGCCCTCGTACATGTCCCCCTTGACGTCGGTTTCCAGGCTGAGCCAGTTCTCCGAGTCGATCATCTGCACCAGCCGGGAAAGCTTGGCCGGGTCGTGAATCTTGTTCTGCGCCTTGAAGAAGATGGCGCCGAGTACGCCGGGCTTTTCGCCCAGTTTTTGCAGGATGTCGAGGTAGTGCGTCTCGAGGTCCGCACCGGACTTGGTCCGCAGGGTCGCCCAGCCGTACTTCTTAGGGATGGGCAGTTCCCGCGAGTGGGGTGGCAGTGAGTACTCGTGCGCCAGCTTCAGGAACAGGAGGGAGGTCAACTGTTCCAGGTAGTCGCCATAGCCCACGCCGTCGTCGCGTAGCGTGTTGCAGAAGTTCCAGATCTTCTGGACGAGGGTGCTGCTGTTCATCTATTGCTCCGGGCGGCGTGCAAGGTGACACCGCTGTGTGGGGTGCGGTTTCCACGGCGGAACCTGTCCCGCCGTTCATTCAGTTTCGGGTGGTTGACCGTGCCGGCAGCGGGGCCTAATATTCGCCCCAACACGGCCCCCGCCACTACATCGAAAGATGCACGCGGGGGTTCTTTTTTGCCCGCGATTTACCACCAATCCTCCCATGACGGCGGTGTGCCCATATCCGCCACCGATCTGGGTCGAGCGACCTGCTGCTCGGGGAACGAGCGCAGGTGATCGCGGACACGGACGTGCCAAGCCGTATTGGGGCAAATCACCTGCGTCATGTGGCGACAGATCGCCAACAAGAGGAAGGGCTTGGTCAGCAGGTCGTCGCGGCCTGAAAAGGCATCGCACCAACTGATCTCGCCAGCCTTGGGCAGTTTGGGCTGGGACACCACGTTGCGGTTCCAAAGGCGGCTGTGGTGCGCGACGAGGTTGCGCAGGTAACTGAGTGATCGGAGCCAAGACTGGAACACCTTCCAGTCCGTGACGCCGTACTTGTTGGCGATGCGCTGCTGATCCGCCACTTTCATCATGGCGAATAGCTGCGACATGGCGCCGAATTCCCAGACTTCTACGGCTACCCAGATAGGAATGCGCGGTCCGTACGTATCCAAGTAATGCTGAACGAAGTCCTCGCGAGAGCGGGTGACCAATTGCTCATGGCGTTCGCACCAGACTTGGTGCGAGGTTCGCCCGTCGGGCTGGGTCTTCCCCGCGAAGCCGGGATGCAACTCGCTGGCCTCCAAGTGAGCGAAGGTGTGGCGTTCGCCAAGCAGATAGGCGATGTCCACGCGCAGTGCGACTTCGATGCGCTCCAGCGCATCCAGCACCATCAGGCGAAGTTGTTTGTCGAACAGGTACAGGTTGACGGCATCGAGGAATCGGGTGCCTTCTGCGAATTGATCCGTGCGCTTGTGGGTAATGGCACGGGTGGTGACATCCTGTTGCATGGTCCAGATGCGAAAGGGGTACCAGTAGGCGCTGAGCCGGTAGTAGCCAACACGCTCCAGGTAGCGTAAGGCGGCGGCCTCGTCGCTTACCTCCATGCCGCGTGCCTTCAGTTGCTCCAGTTGGTCCGCGAAGCTCATCCATGGGCGCGCGTAGCTCACATCTTCTCCTTGGCCTTGCGGCCACGCTTCTTTGCCGTCGTGGTGGCACCGGACTCGCGTTCGGCGCGGATGCGGGCCAGCAGGACGCTGGTGGGCTCGTCGTTGGGGTCTTGCGGGACCAGTTGGCCGGAGAAAGCGGCTTTGAGGAGGTTTTTTCGTTGGGCGGCGCTCTGCTGCAGCATCTTTGCTATCGCTTCTTCCTGCGTTGAGGCGTTATCAAGCGCCTGCGCAAGTTGCTCCAATATCTCTTTTTGCTCGCTCGCGGGCGGGATGGGCAAAGTTAGAGGTGCGATGTCAGGATTATTGATTTGCGGGATGTTGGAGCCGTCAGAGAGCTTTGCGAGGTCGACTCCCTGGAACCATGCCCAAAGCCAATCTGCGGCGCTGGGAGCTGAGACTAGACCCATCATGTTCAGGTCGTATGCCGCCGAGGCTGAAAGCCGTCGCTTCTTGTTGGTTGCAATGGCACCGCCTCGCTTGGGAAACACAATCGTATCGGCGGGGACAACCTTAAGGCCAAGCTCTTTGGCATGTTCTTTTGTGAACTTTACGGATGAGACAAGGAGTTTCTCCTCATTTCCAGCCGTGTTCATGTCGCCAACTTTGAACCAAGGAACGTCGCCATTCCGATCGGCGAACAGGCCTGCATCCTTCGGTGTGTGTCCGCTTGCGAGTTCCGCCAGTTGTTCTACGGTCGCCCATGTCCAGCCATCGGGTGGCGAAGGCAGCTTGCTGAAATCGGGCGCAGCAGGTTCTAAGTACTTGGCCTGCCAGCCCTTCGGCGGCGATTTGCCTTGCTCAGCGAACTTCGCAAGCTGCTTCTGCTCCCACCGCGCGCGGCGTTCTTTCAGGATACGTTGCAAAAGCTCCGCGCCGGTTTCCTTCGGCTTGCCTTGGGCGGCACGCCAGTCGGCGGTCAGTGTGCCGTCCACCGCCGCCTTCAGCAGCGACTGGCGGTACTGCGCCAGTTTGCGCTGCGCGGCCTTCAGCTCGGAAATGCCGGCGTCTAGGTCTGAAAGAAGTTCATCCAATCTTTCAGTGATCCGAGCCTGCTCGGCCAGCGGGGCCATCGGAACCGGAAGCTTCTTTGATTCTTCAAGAGGAAGTGTCAGTCGGCCTGAGCCGTTGGCGCGCTCGCGGGATAACTTGTCGATCGCGGGGTGATTCAGCCAATACTCTAGATACTCTGGCAGCACCAATTCTCGAATCGGCTTGGCTAGTCCCAGTCCGACGAAGATTGATACTTCTTCACGGAAATCTATGCGCTTGGCGTATCCGAGGGTTCCGATTCGAGGAAAAAGAATGTCACCGTACTCTGGCTTACATCGCCTGATCAGTTCCCGGTGCTCGTCTTCGGAGATAAATCTTTCATATGCACTCCAGTCGATCGGCTGGAACGGTTTAATGTTCTTGATCGAAATGAAGCGAACGCCGTCTTGCTGATAGTCGGGAGTTTTATGGGTCCCGTCTGTGACTTTTGGACCGGCCAGAGCTCTGTAGACACTCAGTCGCCGCTCTGCGCGTAGCGCCTTTCAAACTCTACCGGTGACAGTCCGCGAGCGGAACCATGCCGGCGGATCGGGTTGTAGAACATCTCGATGTAGT
>NZ_PDWV01000098.1 GCF_010093385.1 Pseudoxanthomonas mexicana | reverse complement strand
TTCCTGCACGGCGACGGGGGCGGCGCTGGCGGCGGCCGGATCGCTGTCGGCCTCGGCGCTGTCGATCACCCCGGCGGGCGCGCGGACCGGCGCCGCGGCCGGTACCTCGCTGGCCCCCGGGACCTCGTAGGCAGGGCGCAGTTGGCAGGCGACGCCGGCGGCAAGCAAGACCGAGGCGGCCCCCACCAGGGCCAGGGGCCCGGCGCCACGCCGCGGTGGGACCGGGCCCCCCCGCGCGCGCGGCGCGCCCGCACCTGTCCACGGAGATCCGCCTTGAAGAAGACCCTGTTGTCCGCCGCCACCCTGCTGGCCCTGGCCGCCGCCGCCCCGCTGGCGGCCCACGAAGACCGCGCATGCCTGGATGACGCCTGCACGCTGCAGTCGCTGTTCGCCGAAGCCGACGCCGGTGGCGCGGCGGCCGCCGGCACGACGATCGCCGCTAGGCGCTTCGGCAGCTGGGGCATCGATACGGCGGGCATGGACCGCCAGGCTAGGCCGGGCACGGATTTCTTCCGCTATGTCAGCGGCACCTGGGCCGATACCACCCAGATCCCGGCCGACCGTTCCAGCTACGGCGGCTTCGCCATCCTGCGCGACCTGTCCGAAGCGCGCCTGCGCGTGCTGGTGGAAGGCTATGCGCTGGGCGATCCGGCCACCGGTGGGGACGCGGCCAAGATCGCGGCGCTGTACCGGGGGTTCATGGACGAGGCGACGATCGATGCGCTGGGCGCCAAGCCGTTGCAACCCGTGCTGGCCGACATCCGCGCGGCGACGGACAGGAACGCGCTGGCCAGGCTGATGGGCCGACGCGGCAACTTCTACGACACGTTCTTCAACCTGGGCGTCAGCGACGACCAGAAGGATCCGGACCGCTACACCCTGTACCTGAGCCAGGGTGGCCTGGGCCTGGGCGACCGCGAGATGTACCTGCGCGAGAACTTCGCGCCGCAGCGCGAGCGTTACCAGGCCTACATCGCGCAGATGCTGCAGCTCGCGGGCTGGGACAAGCCGCAGGAGAACGCGAAGGCGATCCTGGCGCTGGAAACCCGCATCGCCGAGGCGCACTGGACGCGCGCCGAGAGCCGCAACCGCGACAAGACCTACAACCCGCTGGCGATGGCCGAGTTCGCGACGAAGTCCCCGGGGTTCCCGTGGGCGGACTTCTTCACGGCCGCCGGCGTCGAGGGCGCCGGCCGCGCCGTGGTCCGTCAGGACAGCGCCATCCCGAAGATCGCCGCGATCTTCGCCGACACCGACATCGCCACGCTGCAGGCCTGGCAGGCCTTCCACGCGACCGACAATGCGGCACCGCTGCTGTCGAAGGACTTCTCGGTGGCGCAGTACGAATTCCGCGACAAGTTCCTGTCCGGCCAGCCGCAGCAGCGCGAGCGCTGGAAGCGCGGCGTGGCCTTCGCCGAATCCGCGATGGGCGAGGCGATCGGCCGCGACTACGTGAAGCTGTACTTCCCGCCCGAGGCCAAGACGAAGATGGATGCGCTGGTCGCCAACGTGAAGGCGGCCATGGGCGCGCGCCTGGACACGCTGGCCTGGATGAGCCCGGCCACCAAGGCCGAGGCGCACGCCAAGCTGGCCGGCTTCGGCCTGAAGATCGGCCACCCCGACACATACCGCGATTACAGCGCGCTGGTGGTGAAGAACGGTGACCTGTTCGGCAATGCGCAGCGTGCCGGCCAGTTCGAGTGGGATTTCCGCCGTGCGCGCATCGGCCAGCCCGTGGACAAGGGCGAGTGGGGCATGACCCCGCAGACGGTCAACGCGTACTACAACTCGGTGAAGAACGAGATCGTATTCCCGGCCGCGATCCTGCAGCCGCCGTTCTTCGACCCGGATGCGGACCCGGCCGTCAATTACGGCGCCATCGGCGGCGTGATCGGCCACGAGATCATCCACGGCTTCGACGACCAGGGCCGCAAGTCCGACGGCCAGGGCGTGCTGCGCGACTGGTGGACGGCCGAGGACGCGGCCAAGTTCGAAGTGCAGGCGGCCAAGCTGGGCGCGCAGTACGAGGCGTACGAGTTCCCGCAGCTGCCGGGCATGCGCATCAACGGCCGCGTGGCGATGGGCGAGAACATCGGCGACCTGGGCGGCCTGACCATCGCGCTGGAGGCCTACCACCGCTCGCTGGGCGGCAAGCCGGCGCCGGTGATCGACGGTTTCACCGGCGACCAGCGCTTCTTCATGGGCTGGGGCCAGGTGTGGCGCACCCTGTGGCGCGACGATGCGCTGCGCCAGCAGCTGGTCAACGGCACGCATTCGCCCGGCCACATCCGCGCCTTCGCGCCGCTGCGCAACATCGACGCGTGGTACGACGCCTTCGGCGTGAAGCCCGGCGACCCGCTGTACATCGCCCCGCAGGACCGCGTGCGGATCTGGTGATGCGGTGAGGGCAGAGAGGCGGGACGCGCACGTCCCGCCTGCCGCGGGTTGCACGGCATGGACATCGCGCCGATGATGCAGGCCATCGTCGTCCCCACGCCGTTTGCGTCATGCCCGCCACATCCGCGTCATCCCAGCAAGGCGATCTGTTCGGCGGCCCGCAGCCGGGCCGGTTGCATCGCCTGTTTTTCGCGCTCGTGCCATCGCCCGGCGAATGCGCGGCGCTGCGGCACCGGGCCGAAGACCTCAAGGCGGACTATCCGCAGGCGCGCTGGGTGCGTCCGGAGCGCTACCACCTGACCCTGCATTTCCTCGGCGAAAGCGAGGGGCCGCGCGAGGACCTGGTGGCCTCGGCGCGTGAGGCCATGCGCGACTGGCAACCCGAACCGCTGGGAATCACCCTGGACCACCTGCTGTGCCTGGGCAATCCGAAGAACCCGGCCCTGACGCTGGCGGCGCTGCATCCGTCGCCGGCGGTGGTGGCGTTCTGGCGCGGGTTGCAGCAACGGCTGCTACGGGCGGGCTTCCGGCAACCGCTGGGCCGCAGCTTCGTGCCGCACCTGACCCTGGCCTATGTCCCACCGCGCACCGCGCCGGTGGACGTGACGCCGGTGGTGCTGCATCCGCAGGCCGTGCACCTGCTGCAGGGGATCGAGGGCGAGCCGGACTACCAGTGCCTGGGCGAGTGGTCGCTGGCGGATTAGCCCGGCGCGCAGGGCGGCGTGGCGCGATGCGGGGTGCAACGGCGTAATACAGGGTCGCCCCCGGGATGCGTTCGTCGGCCGGGCGCCGGATTCCTCTGCGGGCATGGCCGATGCAGGATGCCGCGCCGCGTTCAGCTGGGCACCCGGAATCATCCGGCGAGCATCCAACGAGGAATCCGACATGAAACGCTTGCCATTGCTGTGGGCGCTGCTGCTGTGCGCGCTGTGCCTCCCCCTGTCCGCGCAGGACCGCAGTTATACCGAAGGGCCGGTGATGGAGGTCACCGCGGTCAAGGTCATGGACGGCCAGTTCGACCACTACATGACGCACCTGCAGGGGCCGTACAAGCGTGTCATGGAGGCGCAGAAGGAAGCCGGCATCATCCTGGACTACGCGGTGTACTCCACGCAGGCGCGCCGGCCGGACGAGCCGGATCTCTACCTGACCGTCGTGTATCCGAACATGGCCGCCTTCGATGGCCGGCGCGACCGGTCCGAAGCGGGGTCCAGCAGGGTCACCGGACAGAGCACGACGCAGGCAAACACCGCCTATGCCGATCGCGGCAGGATGCGGCAGATCCTGGGCAGCAACCTGATCCGCCAGTTGAAGCTGAAATAGTTCCTCGTGGGGCTGCGCCCGAGGGCGCGGCCCCTGTCGGGCCGCTCAGCGTTCGCCCGCGCGCAGCACGTCCAGCTTCGCCTGGTAGAGCTGGCGGGTATCGCCCTGGCTCAGTTCGCGTGCCCGCGCGAGCGACCTGCCGGCGCGCCGGCTGTCGCCCAGCAGGAAGTCCGCGCGAGCCAGGCCAAAGTGGAAGCGGTGCTCGCTTTCGTGCAGCGCGATGGCCTGCCGGTAGTGGCGGACGGCACGTTCCCGGTCGCCATCGCGCTCGAAGCCGGTGGCCAGCAGGAAATGATGGAACGGGTCGCGCGCCTGCACCGCATCCAGCCGGGCCTGCAGGGGCCGCACGGCATCGTGCTCGCCCGCACGCTGATGGAAGGCCACCAGGTTGAACAGTGCGCCCGGATGGTCCGGATCGAGCGCCAGTGCGTGGCGGTACGCCTGTTGCGCGCGCACCCGGTCGCCGTTGCGCAGATGCATCACGCCGACATTGCTCCAACTGGTCGCATAGCCCGGGTCCAGTTGCAGGGCCATCCCGGCGTGGCGCAAGGCGTCCTGGACCGCGCCGTGTTCCAGCAGTTCGGCGGCGCGGTTGTTGTAGTAATGGGCGACCAACCGCTCATCGCGGATGGGGTGGGGCGGCCTGCGGGTGATGACTTCATCCCAGGCCACGTCGATGGTCAGCTTGCGTCCGCGGATGCGCACCCCGGCGTTGACGTGCTGCGTGCGGTAGAGCGTGTCCTGGTCCCGCCGCCAGGCCAGTGTTTCGTCGATCTGCTGGCCGTAGGCCTCCAGCCCCGCTTCGCGCGCCAGGACCACGGTCAGCAGGGTGAAACTCATGCAGTTGGCCTTGCGGGTGGCGTAGGCCTGGGCCACGGTATGGTTGGCGGCCGCGTCGTAGGTCATGCCCAGTCCCTGCGGACTGAAGAGGAAGTCGACCATCCGCTCCAGCAGCGGCTGCGGCGGCCGTGGGTGCTT
>NZ_PDWV01000097.1 GCF_010093385.1 Pseudoxanthomonas mexicana | reverse complement strand
GACCGTGGCCGTGTAGGTCACCGTGTAGGTGCCCGGCACGGTGCCCACCGGCAGCGTGCACACCAGCGGGTTGGTGCTGTTGCAGGTGTACGCACCGGCATTGGTCACCGCACCGAAGGTCAGGCCCGTGCCCAGCGTGTCGGTCAGCACCACGTCGCTGGTGGTGACCGCGTTGACCACCGTGGTGGTCAGCGTGTAGGTGATCGTGTCGCCCACGCGGGCATCGGTCTGGCCTGACGGCAGAGCTGCGCTCTTGGTGTACGTCACCAACGGAGGCAACGGCTCGGTTACCGGGGTTTCGGTGGTGCAGGTGCCTGCGCAGGTCGGGGCATCGTCGCCGGTACCAACCACCGCATTGTCCACCGTACCGGTCGCCTGGTCATTGACCGTGGCCGTGTAGGTCGCCGTGTAGGTACCTGGCACAGTGCCCGCGGACAGGGTGCAGACCAACGGGTTGGTGCCACTGCAGGAGAACACCCCTGCAGAGACGGCGCCCAGATCCAAGCCGGTGCCCAGGGTGTCGGTCAGGGTCAACGGCTCCGTCGTACGTGCATTTGCGACGGTGACGGATATCGCATAAGTCAGCGTATCGCCCACGGAAACTTCGGTCTGGCCAGAGGGCAGGACGACGGACTTGCTGTAGGTCACAACCGGGTTCTCGACCGGGATGTCGATCGTCGTCGTGCACGCCGGATCCGTGCTGCCCACCGGGCAGACCGGACTGGTCACCAGCGCCGTGTTGCGGATGTTGCCCGCATCGGCGTCGGCCTGGGTCACCGTGTACGTACCCACCAGCTGACAGGCCGCACCCGGCGCCACGCTGGCGCAGGTGTTGCTGTTCGGGGTGATCAGCGCATCGCTCACCACCACGTTGGCCAGGGTCGTGTTGCCCGTATTGGTCATCGTGACCGTGTAGGTCAGCACGTCGCCCACGCTCACCGTGCCACTGGCATCGCCATCGGCATTACCGGTCAGCAGCTTCTCCAGCTCCTGCGCCGGCGTCCGCGTCGCCGTCACCGTCACCGTGTCCGTCGGCGAGGTCGTCGTGCCATCGCTGGCGCTGGCGATGTTCGTCACCGTGCCCGCATCGATGTCCGCCTGCGTCACCGTGTACGTCGCCGTGCACGTGATCGACTGCGTCGGCGCCAGGCCACCGGCCGGCAGCGCCGGGCAGGTCACCGTCGCGATCCGGTCGTCGCTCACCGTGATGGCCGCCGTGATCGTCGTGTTGCCGCTGTTGGTCACCAGGTAGCTGTACGACAGCACGTCACCCACCGCCGCATAGCTCGGCGTGGTCGTCGTCTTGTCGATCGTCAGCGCAGGATTCCGCGTCGCCGTCACCGTCACCGTGTCCGTCGGCGAGGTCGTCGTGCCATCGCTGGCGCTGGCGATGTTCGTCACCGTGCCCGCATCGATGTCCGCCTGCGTCACCGTGTACGTCGCCGTGCACGTGATCGACTGCGTCGGCGCCAGGCCACCGGCCGGCAGCGCCGGGCAGGTCACCGTCGCGATCCGGTCGTCGCTCACCGTGATGGCCGCCGTGATCGTCGTGTTGCCGCTGTTGGTCACCAGGTAGCTGTACGACAGCACGTCACCCACCGCCGCATAGCTCGGCGTGGTCGTCGTCTTGTCGATCGTCAGCGCGGGCGCGGGCTGGAATGTGTTGATGATGGCGCAAGTAACCTGTCCGCCGTTGGCTACCGTGATCTGGCTGCCGACGCTCGCAATACCATCGTTCACGCACTGCCAGTCCCCGGCCGCATATCCGGCAGGCCCGGCCGATTCGGACAGCGTGTAGACGCCCGCAGAAACCGACACTGGACCCGTACCACCCGGACCACTGGCGACGGTCGGACCCGCCGCAGTCAGCGTCCAGTCGGAAGCAACTGCCGTGCCGCCGCCGGTGTTGTCGACCTGCTTGATCAGCGTCAGCGTCGCGGGTTGGTCATTGTTGGTGATCGTGCAGGTCGCGTTCTGGCCGTTGGCCAAGGTCAGCTGGCTACCGGACAGGGTGCCGGCCGTGCAGCTCCACGCACCGGCGGTATAGCCGGCCGCCGTCACTTCCGACAGCGTGTAAACGCCGGCGTTGACCGACCGGTTGGTCACCGTCGCGGTGCCGCTCACGCCCGTGATCGTCGTCGGACCGGTCGCCGTCAGCGGGAAGCTGGTGACCGTGGCGGTGCCGCCATTGTCGTTGACCACCGTCTTGACCAGCGTCAGCGTGGCCGCCTGGTCATTGTTGGTGATCGTGCAGGTCGCAACATCATTGCCGACCAGACTGATGCTGTTCGCGGATACCGCCGCGCCGCCATTCTTGACGCAACTCCAGGTGCTGGCGGTGTAGGCCGCGGGTCCACCCGTCTCCGACAGGGCATAGGTCCCTGCGGGGACTGCTGCGCTGGTAACGGCCGCCGCGCCGGTAGTACCCGAAATCGTCGTCGAGGGCCCCGTCGCGACCAGTGTCCACGCTGTGGCCGCGGCAGTGCCGCCGTTGTCGTTGACGACCTGCTTGACCAGGGTCAGGCGCGGCAACGCAAGTACACCGACCGTCACGCTAGAGGTGTTGTTCGCTGCGTTGCTGTCGACCACCGGCGAACCGGGAGGCAGGGCCACCGTAGCGGTGTTCTGGACCGAGGTCTGCGCATGGGCCGGCACTAGAGCCGCCAGAGCGACCAGCATCAAACCCGATGTGGTCACCATGTGGCGGCGAAGGGCCGCTTTGAAAATGTAGGTCAGGCCTTGCACGGTAGTCCCTTGCGCTGAATCTGGACGAGCCAGCCGGGGACTGCCTCCCCCAAGGCTGTCTTGAAGTTGCCGCCCCTCACCGCGCGACCCATTCGCCGCGGGTTTTCGGGGTCTACGTCACAATTCGCGACCCGCGCCCCGTAGAGGACATGGGTCCCGGAAATGTGATGGTGATTACGTCTTTACGAAATCTTATCGTCAAATTGTAGACGGATAACACTACATTCATATACATCATCACACTTTTCACGTGCGGCACGCCACTTTCTTGACGCCTTCGGCGCGGAGAACCGCTACGGGAAAGGCGCGAATGACGCGCAGGCGAAAGCCTCCCGCCACCCGGGGGCGGCAGGTCTAGGGGCAGGATCACGGCAGGCAGGCCCGTCAGGGCCTGCGGCAGGCGTCAGTCGCTCTGCAGTTCGGCGACGAAGTCGTAGGCGTCGCCGCGATAGTAGGACCGGGTGGACTCCACGACCCGTCCGTCCTCCAGGAAGGCCCGACGCTCGACCAACAGGCCCGGCGCACCCACCGGCAATTCGAGGTGACGGGCCGCCTCCTCATCCAGCGCCACGGCCCGCAGACGCTGCAGGGCCCGCTTGGGCCGGTGGCCATAGGCGTCCAGCGCCTCATATAGAGAGGTCGTCACGCTGTCCGGATCCGGCAGCAGCGCGTACGGCACCAGGGTGCGCTCGATGGCGATCGGAGCGCCGTCGACGTGCCGCAGGCGGTACATGCGCACCACGCCGCTGCCTGGCGACAGGTTCAGCGCCATCGATTCCTCCGGAGTCACTTCCCCCACCGAACGCTCGAGGAACCTCACCTGCGGGTTGAGCCCCCGCTCGCGCAGGTCATCGGTGAAGCTGGTCAGGCGGGAGAACTGTCGCAGGATCCGCTCGGCCACGAAGGTCCCCGCGCCCTGCCGCTGCACCAGCAGACCACTTTCGATCAGGCCGGCCAGCGCCTTGCGAATGGTCACCCGCGACAGATCCAGCAGCTGGGCCAGGTCGCGCTCGCTGGGGAGCGCCTGCCCCGGCCGCAACACGCCCGCGTCCATGAGGTTCTGCAGCGCGCGGCGCAGGCGCAGGTAGGCGACGGCCCGGGTGGACTCACCGGTCTGCAGCCGCTGGTATTCCTCGAGCAGATTGGTTTGCATGACCCTCAAGATACCAGTGACGTACCAATATCGCAACAAGCCCTTCACATAGCGGACCTGTTGGCATCCCGTGGTACCGTGGTGGTATGGTGGCGACTCATCCCGTTGCGCCGAGAAGCTCCCGTGACCGCGAAGACCCTGCCCGTCGACACCTTCGATCTCGTCATTTTCGGGGGCACCGGCGACCTGGCATTGCGCAAGCTGCTACCCGGCCTGCTGCGCCGCTATGCCGATGGCCAGATTCCGGAAGACAGCCGCATCCTGGGCGTGGCCCGCGACAGACAGGGCGATGCGGAGTACCGGGCCAAGGTCGGCGAAGCGCTGGCCCGCGTCGCCGCTGCAGACGAAACCCTCCAGGCCAGGCTGCCCGCCTTCCTGGACAAGCTCGGCTATCTGGCCCTGGATGCCACCAAGGACGAGGGCTGGGACGAGTTCGCCACCCGCCTGCTGGCCACCGGCGAGCGCATCCGCGTGTTCTACCTGTCCACCAGCCCCACCCTGTTCGTGAACATCTGCGACCGGCTGCGCGCGCATGGTCTGAACACCGGCAATGCCCGCGTGGTGATCGAGAAGCCGATCGGCCACGATTCGGCCAGCGCCGCCGTCATCAACGACGCGGTCGGCGGCGCGTTCGCCGAAAGCCAGATCTTCCGCATCGACCACTACCTGGGCAAGGAAACGGTCCAGAACCTGCTGGCGCTGCGCTTCGCCAATATCCTGTTCGAACCCCTGTGGAACGCCAGCCGGATCGACCACGTGCAGATCACCGTGGCCGAAACCGTCGGCCTGGAGAAGCGCGCCGGCTACTACGACACCTCCGGCGCGCTGCGCGACATGGTCCAGAACCACTTGCTGCAGTTGCTGTGCATGGTGGCGATGGAACCGCCGGCCGCCCTGCAGGCCGACGCCGTGCGCGATGAGAAACTGAAGGTGCTGCGCTCGCTCAAGCCGATCCGTGGCGAAGACGTCGCCCACCTGTCCGTGCGCGGCCAGTACCGCGCCGGCGCCAGCAGCGGCGCCGCCGTGCCGGGCTATCTGGAGGAACTGGGCAAGCCCGATTCCCGCACAGAGACGTTCGTGGCGCTGAAGGCAGAAGTGGACAATTGGCGCTGGGCCGGCGTGCCCTTCTACCTGCGCACCGGCAAGCGCCTGGCCGAGCGCGTGTCCGAGATCGTCATCGCCTTCAAGCAGATCCCGCATTCCATCTTCGACGACAGCGCCGGCCCGGTGATGGGCAACAAGCTGGTGCTGCGCCTGCAGCCGGACGAAGGCGTCAAGCTGTGGCTGATGATCAAGGACCCGGGCCCGGGCGGCCTGCGCCTGCAGCACGTGCCGCTGGACATGAGCTTCGCCGAGGCCTTCGGCGTGCACCAGCCGGAAGCCTATGAGCGCCTGCTGATGGATGTGGTGCGCGGCAACCAGACCCTGTTCATGCGCCGCGACGAGGTCGAGGCCGCCTGGGCCTGGATCGACCCCATCCTGTCGGCCTGGGACAACCTTCGCGACGCGCCCAAGCCCTACACCGCCGGCTCGTGGGGTCCCAGCGCCGCCGTGGCGCTGGTCGAACGCGACGGCCGCACCTGGCACGAAGACACTGTCTGACGTCGCCGGCCCTGCCTTGCGGGGCCTTCACCCGGCACTTCACGCCGACCTGTCTTCCCC
>NZ_PDWV01000096.1 GCF_010093385.1 Pseudoxanthomonas mexicana | reverse complement strand
GGGCGAGCGCTTTCGCTCACTCCTCACTCCTCTCCGCTCACTGCTGCATCAGGGCGGCCATGATGGCCTTCTGCACGTGCAGGCGGTTCTCGGCTTCGTCGATGGCGATGCACTGCGGCGAATCCATCACGCCGTCAGTGGCCTTCACGTTGCGGCGCAGCGGCAGGCAATGGCTGAAGACACCGTTGTTGGTCAGGGCCATCTTGGCCTCGTCGACGATGAAGTGCTTGTACTGGTCGCGGATCGGCTTCTCGGGTTCCCAGTTGCCGAAGAACGGCAGCGCGCCCCAGCTCTTGGCGTACACCACGTCGGCACCGCGATACGCGCTTTCGATGTCGTGGCTGACCTGCAGCGAACCGCCGCTTTCGGCGACGTTCTGCTCGGCCCAGCCCATGTAGCGCTCATCGAGCACGTAGTCCGGCGTGGGACACAGCAGGGTCACGTCCATGCCCAGCCGCGTGGCGATGGTCAGCGCGGAGTTGGCGACCGCGGTGTTCAGCGGCTTGGGGTGGTAGGTCCAGGTGAGCACGTACTTCTTGCCGCGCAGGTCGGACGTGCCGAAGTGCTCCTGCAGCGCCAGCGCATGCGCCAGCTCCTGGCAGGGGTGGGTGATGGTCTCCATGTTGATCACCGGCACGGGCGAATACTTGGCGAAGGACTTCAGCACGATGTCCTCGCGGTCGTAGGCCCAGTCGATGAACTTCGGGAACGCGCGTACGCCGATCAGGTCCACGTAACGGCCCAGCACCTTCGCGACTTCGGCGATGTGCTCCTCGGTGTCGCCGTCCATCCCCGTGCCGAGGTTGAACTCGATGGGCCATGCGTCCTTGCCCGGCTGCAGCACCACGGCATGGCCGCCCAGCTGGAACGCCCCCAGCTCGAAGCTGGTGCGGGTGCGCATGGACGGATTGAAGAACACCAGCGCGATCGACTTGCCCTTCAGCGCGTCACCCAGCTTGTGCTGCTTGTAGAGGGCGGCTTGGGTCAACAGCGCGTCGAGGTCGCTGCGGCTCCAGTCCTGCGTGTTCAAGAAGTGCTTCATTACGGCATCCTGGTGTCGGGAATGTGGCAAAACGGGCTTCAGAAACGAAAAAACCCAGCCTCTGGCTGGGTTCCGGTGAACAGGCGAAAACGTCCGGGCTACCCAGCTAGATGCAGGATTCCGGTCGACGCGCACGAGAGGTCATGCCCGAGGCCTGGCGGGCCGCGCTGTCGGCATGGGCGTGTGCGTTCATCTTCATGGGCGCGAATGCTCGCATGTGCTGCGGCGCAGCGCAAGGACGGATTCGGTTGCGTGTGCAACCGTGCACGGAATCAGGGCCCGCTGGCCGTCGCCTGGGCCGGCGCCACGTAGGGCACCACGGATATGCGGATGCGCAGGCGGTTGCCCGGATCTTCCGCCAGGCGTGAGCGGTACTTCACGCCCTTGTAGATGTAGTCCACGTCGTAGGCGATAGGGCGCTGGAATTCGCGTTCGACCGGGACCACCCTGCAATTGACCTTCACGGTGGATGTGGGCGGCGCCACCGGGGGCGCATCCGCCTCGTCCTCACCGCCGAACCAGCCCCGTACGGAGCTGACCACCTTGTTCCAGCGACTCTCTTCCTGCACGGGCCGTTCCGGCTTGGGCACAGGTACCTCGTCGCAGCGCTGCTCGGTGCGGGTGGCCCGAAGGGTCTGGTACACCGGCTCGACGCTCAGCACCTGCGCGTAGTCCAGGCGGACGTTTTCCGCAGGAATCACCCGCTCCTGCGCCACGGCGGGCGCGGCGAGCAGCAGGCAGGACAGGGCGAAGGCGGAGCGGAGGCGGTGCATGTGGCCTGAAAGTGGTATCCCGGTGTCACAGTGTAGGGACCGCGCCTTGAGTGGGGCTGAACATCGGCGTCGCCAGGCCGCACCGACCCCTGGCTTCGACGCAGAAGGTAGAATCGACCGGCTTTCCCCTGCCCCGCCTCCATGACCCTGCGCCTGCACAACAACCTCACCCGGCGGGTAGAGGATTTCGAACCGCTCGGCCCCGTCCCCACGATGTACGTGTGCGGGCCCACCGTCTACAACTACGTCCATATCGGCAATGCCCGCGGGCCGGTGGTCTTCGGCGTGCTGGCCGCGCTGCTGCGTCGGCGCTACGGCGGGCTGCGCTACGCACGCAACATCACCGACGTGGACGACAAGATCAACGCCGCCGCCAGGGAACTGGGCGTGCCGCTCTCGGCCATCACCGACCGCTACGCCGCCGCCTATCGCGAGGACATGGCCGGGCTGGGCGTGACAGGCGAGTTCGCGCCCGACATCGAGCCCGCCGCCACCGATCACATCGCCCACATCATCGCGATGATCGAGCAACTGATCGCCGGCGGCCACGCCTATGCCGCCGAAGGCCACGTGCTGTTCTCGGTGGCGAGCTTCCCGGACTACGGCAAGCTCTCGCGCCGGGATCCCGATGAGATGCTGGCCGGCGCCCGCGTCGACGTGGCCCCGTACAAACGCGACCCGGGCGACTTCGTGCTGTGGAAGCCCTCCACGCCGGACCTGCCGGGCTGGGACTCCCCCTGGGGCATCGGCCGCCCCGGCTGGCACATCGAATGCTCGGCGATGGCCGCCGCCCTCCTGGGCGAGACCATCGACATCCATGCCGGTGGCGTGGACCTGCAGTTCCCGCACCACGAGAACGAAGTGGCGCAGAGCGAGTGCGCGCACAAGCACGCCGACGGCTCGCACAAGACGTTCGCCCGCTTCGGGGTGCACAACGGCATGCTCAACTTCGGCGGCGCCAAGATGAGCAAGTCGCTGGGCAACATCGAGAAGGTCCACGACCTGCTGCAGCAGCACCCGCCGGAAGCGCTGCGCTACGCGCTGCTTTCCGCGCACTACCGGCAGCCGCTGGACTGGTCCGAATCGCTGGTGGAACAGTCGAAGAACACGCTGGACCGGCTTTACGGAACGCTGCGTGATCTGGGCGACGTGACGGCCACTCTTGCGACACCTCAGGTCATCGAGGATGCGCTGGACGACGACCTCAATACGCCGCAGGCGCTGGCGGAAATCGCGCGCATCGCCGCCGAGGCGCGCAAAGCCTCCACCGATGCGGACAGGCAGCGCCTGAAGGGCGAGCTCCTCGGTGCCGGCCGCGTGCTGGGCCTGCTCCAGCAGGATCCCGCCGCATGGTTCGGTCGCGGCGCGTCCAGCGACGACGACGCCCGCATCCAGGCGCTGATCGACGAACGAGCAGCGGCGAAGAAGTCCCGCGACTTCGCCCGTTCCGATGCCATCCGCGACCAGCTGGCGGCCGAGGGCATTCTGCTGGAAGACACGCCGCAGGGCGTGCGCTGGAAGCGGGCGTGATGCCTTCTTTTCCTTCTCCCGCCGGGGAAAAGAAGCTCTGAACGCCGGACCTGACCGATAACACCATGACCGACACCATCTTCCCGCTCGAACCCACCTCCGCCGACGCGCAAGCGGCCATCAAGGACGAGTTCGCCTTCTTCGGCGACTGGTCCGAACGCTACCAGTACCTGATCGACCTGGGCCGCAAGCTGCCGCCGTTCCCCGAAGAATGGAAGCGCGAGGAGCACCGCCTGCTCGGTTGCCAGTCGATGGTGTGGATCGTGCCCGAGGGCGATGCGGCGCGGCTGGACTTCCATGCCATCAGCGATTCGGCGATCGTGTCGGGGCTGATCTTCCTGGCGCTGCGCGTCTATTCGGGCCGCTCCGCCGCAGAGATCCTGGACACCACGCCCGACTACATCGCCGACATCGGCCTGGCCAAGCATCTCTCGCCCACCCGCAGCAACGGCCTGGCCTCGCTGCTGGCCTTCATCCGCGAGACGGCCGCCAACGCGAAGTGAGCGAAGCCGGATCCCGCTCCGCCTTCTCGCTGCTGCGCAACCGCGGCTACGCGGCGGTGCTGGCGTACCGCATCTGTGCACTGCTGTCGTACCAGATCGTCGCCGTCACGGTCGGCTGGCACATCTATGAACTGACCCGCGATCCGTTCTCGCTGGGCCTGGTCGGGCTTGCCGAGGTCCTGCCATTCTTCTGCGTGGCACCGTTCGCCGGTTATCTGGTCGACCACCTGCCACGACGGCGGACCGGCATGATCGCCTGCGGCGCGCTGGCGACCACGGCTGTGATCCTGGTGGCGGTGGCGGCCGGTGCGCTGCCCTTCCAAGGAACGTGGCCCATCTACGCGGCCATCGCACTGACCGGCATGGCGCGCTCGTTCCTCAGCCCGGTCTACAACGCCCTGTTCGCGAAGGTCCTGCCGCGCGAGGACTTCGTGCGCGCTGCGGGCCTGGGCAGCGTGATCTTCCAGGCTGCGCTGGTCACCGGCCCCGCCCTGGGTGGGCTACTGGTCGGTTTTGGCGGCAAAACGCTGTCGTACGCGATGGCGGTGGTGTTCGCACTACTCGCGGGCATCGTGCTGGCCCGGCTGCGCGTGGAGGAGCCCGGACCGCCTGCGGTCAGCCTGCCCGTCTTCGCCAGCATCGCGCAGGGCGCGCGCTTCGTGTGGAACAACCAGATCATGCTGGGTGCGATGGCGCTGGACATGTTCTCGGTGCTGCTGGGCGGCGTGGTGGCGATGCTGCCGGCGTTCATCCACGACATCCTGCACCACGGCCCCGAGGGCCTGGGCATCCTGCGTGCGATGCCGGCGGCGGGTTCGGTGTGCGTGGGCCTGTGGCTGGCACGCCATCCGCTGCAGCAGCACGCCGGCCGCGTGCTGCTGTTCGGGGTGGCGGGTTTCGGACTGGCCGTCATCGCGTTCGGCCTGTCGCGCAGCTTCTGGCTGTCGGCGGCCATCCTGCTGTTCTACGGCATGTGCGACGGTGTGTCGGTGGTGGTGCGTTCGACCATCCTGCAGCTGTCCACGCCCGACGAGATGCGCGGCCGGGTGTCGTCGATCAACGGCATCTTCGTCAGTTCGTCGAACGAACTGGGCGCGTTCTACGCGGGCACGATGGCCAGGCTGCTGGGACTGGTGCCCGCGGTGATCCTCGGCGGCTTCGCCATCCTCTCCGTGGCCGGCATGACGGCATGGAAGGCACCCCGGCTGCGGCGGCTTGACCTGCGCGAACTGCAGTAGGCCAAGATCGTCCGGGCCGGAAAAGAAAAACCCCGCCAAGGCGGGGTTCTCCATGCGTGGACGCAGGACTCAATCGCCCTGCTGCTTCTGCAGATGCTCCCAGCGCTCCTGAGCGTCGATGGTGCGCTCGGCGGTCAGGCGCGCCTCCAGGCGATCCAGGCCAATCTCTTCGCCGGTGTCGACGCAGTAGCCGTAATCGCCCCCTTCGAGGCGCTTGAGCGTGCTGTCGATCTTGCCGATCAGCTTGCGGTAGCGGTCGCGGGTGCGCAGTTCCAGCGAGTTCTCGGTCTCGCGGGTCGCACGCTCGGCTTCATCGCCGATATCGCGGACTTCGTCCTTGAGGTTCTCGATGGTCTGCTTGGATTCCTCCACCAGGTCGGCGCGCCACTGCAGCAGGCGCTGACGGAAGTACTCGAGCTGCAAGGGGCTCATGTACTCCTCTTCGGGCGAGGGCTTGTAGCCGGTCGGCACGATGGGACGGCCGGTGGCTTCATCGGTCTTGTAGGGCACTTCTTTCACCTTGCCGCGCACGACCGGCGCCGCAGGCCGGGCGGCCACGGCGACCGCGACCTTGCCGATCGGGCGGGTGGCGGCGGGACGGGGACTCACGGGGGC
>NZ_PDWV01000095.1 GCF_010093385.1 Pseudoxanthomonas mexicana | reverse complement strand
GTCCGCGCAGGCATCGCGCAGTGCCTGCACCACGACGATGGCGCCCAACCCCTGCTGCAACGCCGCCAGCTGGGCGACGAACACCTGCTCCCTGCCGCTGGCGCGCGCCAGGCCGGCCACGATTACCGCCGTATGCTGCGTGTGGTCCCAAATCAGGTGCGCCAGGCGTCCGAACACACCGCTCTCCGTCCGCATCACGGGCTGCATCAGCGCCACGGCCACGAGATGGCGCAGTCCTTCCACACCCACCACCGCCACGGCACGATCCAGGCTTTCGATCGCCGCGGCATGCCGACGGTACAGTGCGCTGTTGGCCAGCTTCAGCAGATTCGCCGCCAGCGCCGGGTCGCGCGCAATGATGCCGGCGATGTCGCGGCCCGAGGTGTCCGCATCGTTCAGGGCGCCCAGTAGCTGCGGCAACATCTGCGGACGTCGCGGCAGGCGCTGCGGGTCGTCGGCGAAACGCGCGAGCGAGGCCCTGGCCACGCCGATGATGGGCAGACCCTCCTGGGGCGCCCGCGTGGGCACGCTCTCCACCCCGGCGAGCCTGAGCAGGGTGCCGGCCCATTCCTTCGGGACCTCGCTCCGCTCGCCACCCGCCGGCAGCCGGCCTTCGTCCGACATGTTCGTTGGCATGGGGGAAGCAGGCGCGGTCGACCGCCCCTGCCTCCACCAGCCCGTCATCTTCTTCAGCAGTGGCACGGCAGCCGCCATTCTTCTCCGGTTCGACGCCGTTCTATCGGCCGACCGGTGCCGGACTTGAACGCCTTGAACGGTCGTCGGCGGCATATGCTCACATTCCCCTTACGTCCGCTTCGCAAGGCGCGCACGTTGGTGAACGGTTCCATCGCGCGGTCACGCGATGTTGATGCCGCGTGCGCCACGGTGTCCTGCACGGGCACCGCGACGTGTCCCACACATCCCCCCAAAGGAGTTCTGATGAACACTCAGAAGAAGATCCAGCACAGCCTCAACGACCTGATCGAGATCGCCCGCGACGGCCACGACTTCTATACCGAAGCCGCAGGCAAGGTGAAGGATGCCGAACTGTCGGCGCTGTTCATGCGGATCGCCGGCGTCAAGCAGGACATCGTCACCCGCCTGAGCACCGTGGTGGCATCCGCGGGCGGCAAGCCCGCCGAGCACGGCACGATGGTGGGCAGCATGCAGCAGTTCTATGGCAAGGTCCGCGCCGCGTTGGGCGACACCACCTATGGCTACGTGGCCGAACTGGAAGAGTCCGAGGACCGCCTGCTGAAAGCCTTCAGCGAAACCATCGCCGACGAGGACACCCCCGCCGCCGCGCGCGCCGAAGCGCAGGCGCTGCTGCCCAGCGTGCGCGAGTGCCACAACGTCATGCGCGACCGCAAGCAGGTGCTCAAGCGCGCCAGCTGATCCCCGCACGACCGCAGAACGCAGAAGCCCCGCATCGGCGGGGCTTCTGCTGTGCGCATGACAGCCGCTCACGCATCAGCGCAACTGGCTGTCCTTGCTGCCGCGCCGATTGTAGGGTGCGGCACCCTGGCCCTCTGCGTCCGCCGCCCCCCGGCAGGCCACGCACAGCCCCACGCCTGGCACCGCCTTTTGCCGCGCGAGGGGAATCGGCTTTTCGCATTCCTCGCAGCGGGTCAGGCTGGGACCCTTGGGCAACGCGCGGCGCGCGCGTTCGATACCGTCCTTGACGGTCGCGTCGATCTGGTCCTGCACGGCGCCATCGCCGGCCCATCCGGTTGCCATGGTCATCTCCTCATGGATCCTGGTCCCCGGCCCAGCTTACGCCGCCGTCGACCCCGGATCTTCACGAAGCAGGATGGGGTCGCAACCGCCCCGCTTCAACCGTTCGCCAGCGCGTAATCGATCGCGGCCACCACCGCCGCCACCTGGGCATCGTTGCACTGTTGCGGGGTGGCCTTCGGGCTGTCGGGATAGACCTCGGTGATGGTGGTGTAGCGCGCATCGGTGATGCCGGTGCACAGGCCGAGCGATCTCACCGGATACTCGATGACGCCTTCGGCCACCACCGGCGAACCGATGATCTCGCCCTGCGCATCGGCCGGCGCGATGTGGGTGACGGCAGCGACCGCGGCGATCACCGCGCGCTGGAATTCCGGCTGCCGGCGCTCGCTGTCATCCACCAGATAGAACCCGTCCGGAATCCCGCCCGGCTCGAACGGCTTGCCGTCGCGCGCGGCCAGTGCGGGCCGGAACTCGGATTCGTCGCTGTCGGTGGTTTCATGCAGGTCGATGTGCATCAGTACCCGCTCCCTGAGCGGCGCGACAAGGGCGATCAGCGCCGCCGATTCCTGTGCAGGACTGTCGGCCCGGAACGAACGGTTGGGATCCAGCGCATCGGCATTCCAGCGATGGATGCGCTCGTAGCCCCACGGACTGACGCACGGCACCACCAGCAGGTTGGCCTTGCCCGCGTAGTCGCCGGCGCGCTGCTCGAGGAACTGCAGCGCACCGTGCACGCCACTGGTCTCGTAGCCATGCACGCCGCCGGTGACCAGCATGGTGGGCAGGCCGTCGTCCCAGTCGCGGCTGCGGACGGCGTACAGCGGGTAGGTTTCGCCGGGACCGTAGTCGATCGTGCCGTACTGCTGCACGTCGAAACGCCCGCGCAACGCATCGACCGCCACGCCGACATCGTCCACGTAGCGGCGCCGCACGCGCTGCTGCGCGCGCCACTGGGCTTTTTCTGCCGCGCCCCAGGGCTGGCCCGGGGTACCGATGGGATGGAAGCGCGCTGGCAGGTTCATGGCGACGGCAAGGTGTGGACAAGGGGTCGGCACTATACCAGCGGGGTCCGCGATGCCCGCTGCCCTGTCATCCGCAGGCCATCGCGGCGAAAATGCGGGCCTGCTTACTGCGCACGACGTCTCCATGTCCCGCTACGCCGGCCCCCTGCTCACCCGTGACACCGCCCTCGTCCTGCTTGCCGCCCGCGAGCGTGGCGAGGCGCGCTGGGCGGGCTCGCTCGACCTCGGATGCACCCAGGGCGAGGCGTTGCTGGAGGACGAGGGCTGGCGCTGGCACGGCATCGCCTACCCGTATCCGGGCAAGCTCAAGGACCGGACGCTGAACTGGTGGGACGGCGAGGACTTCGCGCCGGTGTCGCGCTATGCGGGCTCGCTGATCAAGCTGGTGCCCACCGAATGGGGCGTGCCCACGTTCGAGATCGACGGCATCAAGATGCTTCCGACGTCGAGGGAGTCGCCGCTGGACGATGCGCAGCGCAAGGTTGCGCTGGTGGAGCCGCGGGGCAAGGTGGTGCTCGATACCTGCGGTGGCCTCGGCTACTTCGCCGCTTGCTGTCTGGCGGCCGGCGCCACGCGCATCCGTTCGTTCGAGAAGAACGGGGACGTGCTCTGGCTACGCACCCTCAATCCCTGGTCGCCGGACCCGGATGCGCCCGAACACCTTGGTCGCCTTGAACTGGCGCATGCCGATGTGTCGCATGCCATCAGGGACGTCCCGGACGCATCCATCGATGCCGTGCTGCACGACCCGCCGCGCTTCGGCATCGCCGGGGAGCTGTATTCGCAGGCGTTCTACGACCAGCTGGCGCGCGTGCTGCGCCGTGGCGGCAGGCTGTTCCATTACACCGGCAGTCCCAACAGGCTCACCAGCGGGCGTGACGTGCCGGGCGAAGTGGCGAAGCGGCTCGAGAAGGCCGGATTCAAGGCACAACGGGCACTGGATGGCGTGGTCGGCCTGCGGCGCTGACGGCCTCCGTACCGGGCTTCAAGCCGGCTGACCGCGGCGTGGCGCCCGTAGGCCTGGGGCGGATGGCGTCGGTCGCCCGCGTGGTTCCGCTGGCCGCGCGGGACGGATAGAGTCGGAGCGACGCCTGGCGCAGAAACGGCAACCGGATGCCGACGCGCCCGGGCCTGTCCACCGCAAGGGTCATCATGCGCCACGACGACATCGTTCCTGCGTGGGAAGCGCTCGGCACCCGCCTCGACGTCGACGGCGCGAACAGTCGCATCTGGCGGGAAGGCAAAGGGGAACCCGTGGTCTGCCTGCACGGCGTTCCCGCGTCGAGCTTCGTGTACCGCAAGCTGCTGGCCGAGCTGGCGACACGTGGCATGGAAGGCATCGCATTCGACTTCCCCGGCATGGGGCTCGCCGATCGGCCGGCGCATTTCGATTACACGTGGAGCGGCCTGGCACGCTGGACCCTGAAGGCCCTCGACGCTGCCGGCCTGGACTCAGTCCATCTGGTGGTCCATGACATCGGCGGCCCCATCGGGTTCGACGTCATCCGGCAGATCCCGGAAAGAATCCGTTCGCTCACCGTGCTGAACTCGCTGGTGAAGGTGGCGCGGTTCCGCCGGCCGTGGGTCATGCAGCTGTTCGTGTATCCCGTCGTCGGCGCCCTCTGGACCGCATCGACCCGGACACCGCTGATCATTCCCTTCATGCGCAGGATGGGGGTGCATGACGGCCCGCGCAATCAGGAACTGCGGGCTTACGGCGACCTGCTGACCAGGCAGGACGGCGGAGCTGCCTTCCGGAAGATCATGCGGGGATTCGAGCGAACGCCCGAGTTCGAGGGAAGAATCATCGCCGCTCTCCGCGGCAGGACGTTCCCCGCGCAGGTGATCTGGGGCGCGCAGGATCCCGCCCTGGACATGGCACGATTCGCGCCCGAGCTGTGCGATGCGCTCGGACTGGAAGCGTGGCACCAGGTACGGGGCAAACACTTCCTGCAGGAGGATGCGCCTGCCGAGATCGCGCAACTCATAGCCCGTTACAGGGACGACGCGCCGCCTTGAGTGCGCTCTCCTGCGATCGCATGCCGACGGCCCCGCGCTGCCGGGATCCGTCGCCGCCCGCCACCGGATCCTGCCGTCGCATCACGGCGGCGGCAGGATCTTCCAGAAGATGCCCGCGCCCAGCTTCACCGACTGCAGCGGCTTGCGCTGCGCCGCGGGCTGGTTGGCGCGGAACATCTCGCGGATGTCGCCCATCACCTTGTCCGATTCCATGAAGTAGGAGTGCGCCAGCATGCTCTGGTCCACGCCGGAGACGTCGATGGTGTCCACCCCGGAGACCAGCACCACGCCTTCGCTGGTGTCCCCGGCGCGTGGGCCGCGGTTGACCTGCTTGGACGCCTTCAGCGCCAGGTCCTCGGACGAGGCGTAGAGGGTGACGCGTCCGCTGGCCTGGCGCAGCACGGGGGCCAGCTCGGTGCGGAACACCTTCGCGTCGATGTCCGGTGCGGCCAGGATGATGCCGCGGAAGCGGCCACGCAGGTCGGGCCGCTTCGCCACCAGGTTGCGCAGCGCCTGGGTCAGCCCACGCGTGCCCATGCTGTGGCCGATGATGTAGAGGTTCTGCGCGCCCGAACGGTCGGCCATGTCGGCCAGGAAGCCTTCGATCATCGGCACCGAGCGCGCGATCGTCTGCTCGTCGGTGAAGTACCCCGCCAGTGCCGCCTGCGACGGCCAGCTGTAGAACGCCGGCGCGCCATCGAAACGCAGGTCGTACGCCAGCTGCGCCGTGCGCCGGGCGGCATCGCGGAAGCTGACGTTGTAGCCGTGCACGAAGACGAAGGCGTTGCGGCCACGGGATGCGCCCACGCGGTCGTACAGCCGGGCGAAGAACGGCGACTTCTCCAGCCGCGCCACGTCCTGCAGGATGACGTGCTGCTTGGGATCTTCCTTGAATTCCAGCAGGTACCAGCGCGGCGATTCCAGCTCGCCGGCCACGTGCGACTTGGGAATGCTGATGCGGGCCGTGCCGTAGGCCAGCTGGCGTGCTGGCGTGGCCGTGAAGCGGTCGCCCGGCGGCAGGCTGGCGAACGTCGCCGCGAGTGCGCGGTTGGTGGCGTAGAACACGTCGACGTTGACGAAGTCCTGTCGCGGCGGCTTGCCGGACTGCGCGGCTTCGCGCTCCCGCGCCGCCCGCTCGGCCGCCTGCCGCTCGGCATCCGCCGCACGTTCCTGCTGGGCGCGGGCCGCCGCTTCCGCGGCCGCACGGCTCCGGGGCCCGGGGGGCCCTCCTGGCGGGGGG
>NZ_PDWV01000094.1 GCF_010093385.1 Pseudoxanthomonas mexicana | reverse complement strand
GCTCGATCACCTGCTTCACCGCTTCGGCCCGGAACTCATCTGTGTACTGCTTGCTGTTGCCCATAAACACCTCGGTCATTGCCATCAATTATGGCAACCGGATGTCTACGAAAGGCTGGCCGGTCCAGCGTCTCGGTCGATCAATGGGCCGATCAGCAACGATTGGAGCTGGGCTCGCGGATCAGCCTGCTTCTTCAAGCCTGCCGCGCACTCCAGTACGCCCATGCCCACGGCGTGCTGCATCAGGACATCAAACCCGGCAACCTGCTGGTCTCGCCGGATGGCGTGGTCCACCTGGTCGACTTCGGCCTGTCCACGCTGATGAGCGGGCGCGAAGGCGACACCGCAGCGCCCATTGCGGTGTCGAATGGTTACACCGCCCCCGAACTGCTGACAGGCGGCGCGGCCTCGGTCGCGGCCGACGTGCACGCGATCGGCGTAGTGCTGTACCAGTTGCTGGTGGATGCATGGCCCCGCCCGCTGCAGCCACTGCACACCCAGCTGAGCGGCATCGGGACAGGCTCCGCGCAAGCGCCCTCGCTGTTGGCCACCACGGCCCTTCCGCAGGTCGCCTACCTTAGGCGATGTCGCGATACCCGCCTGCTGCGCAGGAAGCTCCAGGGCGACCTGGATGCCATTGCATTGAAATGCGTCGCCCTGGCGCCGGGTGACCGCTATGCCAGCGTCGGCGCCCTGATCGAGGATCTGGAGCATTGGCTGGCGCGGCGTCCCGTGGGGGCGCGTGGCGCAGGGCGCGCGTATGTCCTGGGACGCTTCTTCCAGAGGAACGCACTCGCCACGCTGTTCGCCGGCAGCGTGATGCTTTCGCTGGCTGCAGTGGTGGGCGCATTCGCGTGGTTCCACTGGCGCGGCCAGCAGGAAGCCCGCGACATGCAGCTGGTTTCCACCATGTTCGAGCAGACCCTCGGCGCGGCCACGCTCTCCGGCCTGGCCGAAGCGCGCCCATCGTCGCGCCAACTGCTCGAGAAGACCGAAGCGCACCTGCGTGCGCTGCCGCCACAGTCGAGCCCGGTGATCCGGGCGCGTGCGCTGACCTCCCTGGCGCGCAGCTATGCCGTGCTGGGCGACTACGCACACGCACTTGCGCTCGCTTCCCAGGCCAACCGGCTGCTGACAGACAGCCCTGCGCATCAGTCCGAGACACAGGCCACCCTGGCCACCCTGCTCAATCTTCAGGCGCGCCATGCCGAAGCGCGCGATGTCGCCACCCAAAGCCTCCGCCAGTCGACCTCCGCCCGTCCCACCGCGGATATCACCACGCTCAATCTACTGACGGAGCTGGCGCGCGCCCATTGGGGACTGTCGGAGCACGATGCCGCATTCAATGCCCTGGGGTTCGCGCAGAATGTGGCAGCAGGTCTGCCGTCACAACCGGCACTCGATACGCAGGTCGAACTGTCGATCCTGCGTGCCCAGTGGCACCTGCAGCTGATGGATCTTGCCGAGGCCGGGCGCGAACTCGATGCCGCGACCGCATTGGCCCGGGAGGCGTCTCCATCACTGGCCGACAATGTCAACGAGGCGCGGTTGTCGCTGTTGCTGCTGAAAGAGGACGATGGCCAGGCCAGGCAGGTGGCGGAAGCGCTCCTTGCATCGCGCCGCCAGCGACTGGGCCCTGGGCATCCCGACACCGCACGCAGCAGCCGCCTGAGACTGGAGGTGCTGGAAAGACAAGGGCACGCCGCCGGCATTCCACCCACGGCCCTGCGTGAGACGCGTGAGGCCATCGTCACCGTATACGGCAAAGCGCATCCGGAGTACGCGCGCCAGTTGCTGCTGGAGGCGCGCCTTCAGCGCCCACATGACGTATCGAAGAGCGTCAGCCTGTCGGGCGAGGCAGTACAGCTGCTGGAACGCATCCTGGGCCCCCGGCATCCCACTACGCTCGCAGCCAAGGAGGAACAGGCCGAGGTCCTGATCCAACTCGCGTCTGCCCAATCCGGACCCTCCCGGGAGGCGTCGTTGACGCACGCCATCAGCATGCTGCAGGAGGTGGTGCACGCGACCCGGCAGCGCCAGCAGCCTTCCCCAATGGCCAAGTACCTGCTGGCGCAAGCGCTGATCCTGCGCGCGGCAGCCGGCACGCCGGACGCTGCGACGGACCTGCGGCGCGCAGAGGCCTTGTTGCAGGATGGGTTGGTGGAAGCCAGCCGCCAGTTGGGCCCGCGCCATGCGGTGACGGTACGGATCCGGAACGCCTTGGTCGGGAATTTCCTTCCCGCGCCCCGCTCCGCCCAGGCGGACGTACCTGACGCAGTACGGCGATGAACCGGATGCGAAGGCACGGCTGGCGCCTCCGCATCCGGTAGGTTCAGTAGGTTCCTACCAGGTTGAGGAACCAGCCCCTGTGGTCGTAGTCGAAGTCGGTCAGATCGTCGCTGAAATCGGTGAAGTTGTAGCCCACGCCGATGCGGAAGTTCTTGTTCAGGTCGCGGTCGACACCCACCAGGAAGCCCTGTTTGGTACCCCCGTCCCTGACATCGAGCCAGCGGTATTCGGCCAGCGCATGCCATTGGGTACGCAGGTCGTAGCGCACCTGCGCCGCGGCGAAGGTGGTGGCCGAATCCAGCCACACGCCGGTCCCGCGGCCCATACGCACTTCGCCCTCGCGACGGGCCAGCTTGCCTGCGAATTCCCAGTGCTGGTCCAGCTTGTACACGCCTTCGAAAGAGAGGATCTGCGACTTCTGGTCGTACTCGGCGCCGCCCAGCTGGCCCAGCGTGGCCAGATCGTACAGGTAGGTATAGCGACCGAACACGCCCCACCGCTGGTTGTCCCAGGGCCGGTAGGCGAATCCGACATTGCCCTCGATGAACTTCGCGCCGGCCAGCGGGTTGAGCTGGTCGTCGGTGTCGGCGTAGTTCAGCCGCGCGGCGATGCGCCAGCTCTCGTTGATCTTGTGCGTCAGGCGGTTGGTGCTGACCCACTGCTCGCGCTGTTCGGCGCCGGAGTCTTCGCGCCACTCCAGCTTGCTCTGCCAGTCGGTGTCCGGTGAGGTGCGCCCGCCGGAGACGCTGACCGCGCGACGGTCGACGTTGCCGCCGGCCGTGTTGGTCAGCTCGCCGTTGGACAGCGTGAAGCCCAGGTTCCAGCCCTGCGCCGGATAGAAGTCCATGCCGAAGGTATGCGCCAGACCGGACTGGTTGGGCTCCTTCAGGAACTGGCTCTCGTTGTACAGGTTGACCTGGTTGGACAGCCGCCAGCGCTGGCCCAGCGTCCAGCCGTTCTGGGCGTTGCGCGTGAACAGCGAGTCGTATTCCGTGGTGTCGGTGGAGTACGTGTAGGCGCCATACACCGAGTGCTCGGGTGTCAGGCGGTGCTCGGCATTGAGGCTGGCCGCCTGACCGCGGTCGCCCGTGGTCACTTCGGCCCCGACCGAGGAGTTGTCCCCGTACAGGTACTTGCCGCCCAGCGTGAGCGCATCGTTGTCGGCGTACTGACCCCCGTCATCATCGAGGGTGAACTGGGCCAGCCCGTACAGTTCCAGCGTGCTGCCGAAGCGTTGCAGGTACTTCACCGCACCCAGCGTGCCGGCCGCATCGAGGGAGGCGCCTTCGGTGTCCACACGCCGGACCTCGGCACTGAACGTACGGGCGTCATCGACACGCCATTCCAGCGTGGCCTGGGCCTGCGTCAGCGACTCGATGCCGCTCTCGGCACGGGTGTAGCGCGCGTACACGCCGAGGTTGGGTGTGAACTGGCCCTGCACTTCGGCACCGTACTCGGTGATGGCCCGGCCGGTGTCGTAGCGCGAGATCGAGTAACCGGCGCTGGTATTGCGCCACCAGGCGCCCATGCTCCAGTCCAGCTCGGTCCAGCCCAGCTCCTTGAAGTTGGCGCGCGCCTCCAGCGACCTGGCTTCGCCTTCGCGGCGCAGGCCGGTGTCGTTCTGCTGGATGAAGCTCAGGCCGCCGTTGTCGGAGAAGAACACCGGCGCACCGAAGGACTCGGTCTGGGCGTACTCGGCCTTGAGATAGGTCCCCTTGCCGGCCTGCAGGGTCAGGTCGCCCGCCGCGAGCGTGTAGTCCTCACCGGCGCGGTTCTCCTGCACGTAGGTGGCGCCCACCCCAACGTGGTCGCCGAACCAGTGCTTGCCGCGCACGCCGGCACTGACGTCGTCGGCATCGAAACCGGAGGGCACCCACTCGTAGTCCACCAGCAGGCGCTGCTCCAGGCCGTCCAGCGGCGCATCGCGGGTGAGCGTGGGGATGTTCTCGCGGGTGATCTGCGCCAGCGGACGGGTCAGCAGGATGCGGCCCTGCAGTTCGTCGATCTCGTAGTCCGCGCCCCGCTGCAGCACCACGCGGTTCTCCACGCGGCCGGTGGTCAGGTCGCGGATCTCCAGGGTCACGATGTCCGAACCCGGGAGCAGATCGGTATGCCGCAGGTAGTACAGGCTGCCGCCCGTGCCGATGAACTCGTTGTGGCCCGGCGCCGTCTCGGCCTGCGAGCCGAACACGCGCAGCTCGGTACCCGGATCGCCCCAGCGGTTGGTGGCCAGCGAACGCCAGTTCAGTGCCGCGCCGTACAGCGAACGCTGGTACTGCGCGTACTCGGTCCCCGCGATGCCCGTGCTGTAGTTGCCCCACAGCGCCTGGTTCTTGTCCCAGTCCACCCGCAGGTAGAACCGGCCCATCGTGTCCACGTCGCGGTAGGTGGTGGAGTCGTCGCCGTAGACGGGGTAGTACAGATCCGGATCCAGGCGGCGGAACACATCTTGGGGATCGGCCTGGGTGAAGCCGTTGAACAGCCGGTCCAGGTCCCTTTCGGTCGTATCGGCCTGCGCCGTGACCAGATACTTGCCGCGCAGCTTGGCCTTGCCGTAGAACGCCAGCCGGCCATCGCTGATCACATCGTCCTGATAGCGCGTGTCGTTGGCGAAGGCCGCGCCGGAACCACTGGTCTTGTTCTGCGCGATGGTGACGTCGGCCAGGCCCACGCCGAAGAAGTAGCGCCCGGTGACGTCCACCTCCAGCATATGGGACGCTGTCGCGCCGCCAGACGCCTGACCGCCACCCAGACCGATCTGGAACTGGTGGTGGCCCACCGGCACCAGGTACTCGGCCACGAACTTGCGTTCCTGGTCCAGCGGATAGTTCTCGCCGTTGATCGTCAGCGAGGCCGAGGCGGGGATGTTGCGGCCCTGGATGCGGATGCGCGAGCCGTACATCGGGATGTTCTGCTGGCGCAGCCCGTTGCCGGAGAACACGCTCTCCACCAGGCTCTGCGTCTGGGCCTGCTCGGCGCTGAGCGCGGCGCCCTGTGCGCGCTCGATGTGGGTGCGCAGCTGGTTGATGCCGCGCTCTGCGTCTTCGGGCGATACCAGCTGCAACGTGCGCGGATGGGTCTCATCGAACGCACCGTCCTTTCCGTAGGCGCGCAGCACGTAGACCAGTTCGTCGCCCTTGCGGAACCGATACCGGTCCGGCAGCGCGCCATCCCATGACGTGCTCGACACCGCCGCCACCTCGATCGGCACCGAGGCGATCGGCTCGATCAGGTCGCCATCGCTGCTGCGGTACAGCGTGATCTCCATCCGCTCGATGAAGGCCGGATAGTTGCCGCGCACATAGAACTGCACCGGGCGGGCGATCCTCTGCCCGTCGAACGGCACCATCGAAGGCGCCGAGACCGACAGTTCGGCTTGGCCCAGGGTGGGGTCTTCGGTGGCCCAGATGACGCCACCACCGGGCAGGTCGATTGAGAACTTGCCCATCGCCGTGGCCTTGCCCGGCTGCTCCATCGCCACGGTGACGCGGCGGTCCGGCTGCAGGGCTTCAGAGCTCGAGGCGCGGTCGGTCCCCTGCGTCACCGGCTTGTCGTAGCTGCGGGTGCGCAGCCGGAACAGCAGGCCTTCTTCGCCCGTGCAGCGTTCACCGTCGCAGTCCACAGCCGTGGCCGTACCGTCCACGCGATCCTGCTGTGCCTGCGAGGGCACTTGCGATGGCGTGCGGGACGGCGCAGCCGTCTGTGCGCCGGCCAGCGGCGCCGTGCCGGCCAGCAGGCTGATCAACGTGTAGTCCAGCAGTTTCATTTTCATGCGCTTGTTCATGACCCGGCCCCCCCTCACTTGCGTACGCCGACAGGGGCTGTCGGGTCGTTGCTGGCTTC
>NZ_PDWV01000093.1 GCF_010093385.1 Pseudoxanthomonas mexicana | reverse complement strand
GGGCATGGGCTTCCCTCCATGGTGCAAGACCTGGCCGAGAGTGGACCTGTCGGATGAAACGCGGCTTGCAATGCCATGACAGCCGCCTGCGTCTGCCCTTCGCGGCAGCGGATGCTGTCGCAAGGCCCCCTGTGGCAACGCGTCACCCTTCCTCCCCAAGGAGGCGCGTGGTCAACGCCCTTGCCGGTTCTTGTCGTTATTGTCGCCCCTGCGCCAAGGAACACGACCGTCCGCACGACGAACGGCCAACCGTTCGTCGTCTTCCCACGGATCCGTCAGTGCCGCACTGCCTGCGCGATGCGGTCATGGTCATGGCCATGCTCGTCCAGCCAGCGCCACGTCTCGCGGAGCAGCGTGCGCGCCACCGGCCATTCCGGGCCCCCGTCGCCACGCAGACGGTCCCAGTGGTCTTCCAGCTGGAGTTCGGTGTCCAGGTCGAGCGTGCCGGCATGCCCGGCGTGCGACGCGGCCGCGAATGCATAGGCACGGCAGGCATCCTCCCAGGCGACATCAGGATGCAGGCGCCTGCGCCGGCCATAGTCGT
This sequence comes from Pseudoxanthomonas mexicana, assembly GCF_010093385.1. Classification (GTDB taxonomy): domain Bacteria; phylum Pseudomonadota; class Gammaproteobacteria; order Xanthomonadales; family Xanthomonadaceae; genus Pseudoxanthomonas_A; species Pseudoxanthomonas_A mexicana. The sequence goes on along the minus strand of NZ_PDWV01000093.1, from coordinate 5,975 downwards.
ACGCGGTGAAAGCGGCAAATTCATCGTCCTGCTGAACGGGGGAGCGGGGCACCTGACGCAGCGTGTCCAGATGTGCGTGGTAGAGGTGGGGGTCCATGCAGATTCTCCGGTTATGCCGGCAGTGGTATCGCGCCAACCGTTACCCAAGGGTGAGAAATCTCTTCAAGCGCAGATCACAAAGCTGAGGCGGGGACATGCGATCAGCCGGCGGTCAGTCTCAGGCGTTGAGACGCATGCGGCGTCATATACGCCGCTCCACGAGAGCCCGACATGCCCGCCCAGACCGCGCTTATCCGACGCCAGGCCGATGAGGCCGCACTCCTCCCCGCACGTCATGCCGATGGGCGCGCGCTGGCCGAACGGCTGGCGGGCAAGTACCGCGACCGCGTCACCGGGCAGTTCGTCCTTCCTGCGCGGGAAGGACGCTACGAGGCGCTGCCGGACGATCTGCCTGCCGCACTGGCCATGGCCCTGCGCAGCCGCGGCATCGAACGCCTGTATTCGCACCAGGCCGAGGCGTGGCGGCATGCACAGTGCGGCGATCACCTGGCGGTGGTCACGCCCACGGCCTCCGGCAAGTCGCTGTGCTACACGTTGCCGGTGGTCGCCTCGGCCCTGTCGCGCAAGGGCAAGGCGCTGTACCTGTTCCCGACCAAGGCGCTGGCGCAGGACCAAGTGGCCGAGCTGCTGGATCTGAGCAAGGCCGGCGACCTGGGTCTGAAGGCCTTCACCTTCGACGGCGACACCCCGGGCGATGCCCGCCAGGCCATCCGCCTGCATGGCGACATCGTGGTCAGCAACCCGGACATGCTGCACCAGGCCATCCTGCCGCACCACACCAAGTGGGCGCAGTTCTTCGAGAACCTGCGCTACGTGGTGATCGACGAAGTGCATACGTATCGGGGCGTGTTCGGCAGCCACGTCGCCAACGTGCTGCGGCGGTTGAAGCGGGTCTGCGCGTTCTACGGCGCCACCCCGCAGTTCATCGTCTGCTCGGCCACCATCGGCAATCCGCAGGCGCACGCGGAAGCGCTGCTGGAACTGCCGGTGCACGCCATCACCGAGTCCGGAGCGCCGGTGGGCGAGAAGCATGTGCTGTTGTGGAATCCGCCGGTGGTCAATCCCGACCTGGGCCTGCGCGCGTCGGCCCGCTCGCAGAGCAACCGCATCGCAAGGCTGGCGATCAAGGCCGGACTGAAGACGCTGGTGTTCGCCCAGTCGCGCACCATGGTCGAGGTGCTGACCAAGTACCTGAAGGACGTGTTCGACAGCGATCCGCGACTGCCGGCACGCATCCGCGCCTACCGCGGCGGCTACCTGCCCACCGAACGGCGCGAGGCCGAGCGTGCAATGCGCGACGGGCGCGTGGACGGCATCGTCTCCACCTCGGCGCTGGAACTCGGCGTGGACATCGGCAGCCTGGATGCGGTGGTGCTGAACGGTTATCCGGGCTCCATCGCGGCAACGTGGCAGCGCTTCGGACGCGCCGGGCGACGGCAGCAGGCGTCGCTGGGCATCCTGGTGGCCAGTTCGCAGCCATTGGACCAGTACGTGGTGCGGCATCCCGAGTTCTTCGCCGACAGCCCGCCGGAGCATGCGCGTATCGCGCCGGACCAGCCGATGATCCTGCTGGACCACGTGCGCTGCGCCGCGTTCGAACTGCCGTTCCTCGCCGGAGAACCGTTCGGGCCGGTCGATCCGACGCCCTACCTGCAGCTGCTGGACGAGGACAGCGTGGTGCATCGCGAAGGCGACCGTTACGAGTGGATCGCCGACAGCTATCCGGCCAATGCGGTCAGCCTGCGCTCGGTGGCCGACGGCAACTTCGTCGTGGTGGATCGCACCGATGGCCGCCAGGTGATCATCGCCGAGGTCGATTTCAGCGGCGTGCCGTTGACGCTGTACGAGGGGGCCATCCACATGATCCAGTCCACGCCCTACCAGGTGGAGCGGCTGGACTGGGAAGGGCGCAAGGCCTATGTCACCCGCACCCACGTGGACTACTACACCGATGCCATCGACTACACCAAGCTCAAGGTGCTGGAGCGCTTCGATGGCTGCATCGCCGGGCAGGGTACCTGCCACCACGGCGAGGTGCACGTGGTACGGCGGGTGGCCGGATACAAGAAGATCCGCTACTACACCCACGAGAACATCGGCTATGGCCCGGTGAACCTGCCCGACCAGGAGATGCATACCACCAGCGTGTGGTGGCAACTGCCGCCGGCGCTGCTGGAATCGGCTTTCGAGTCGAGACAGGACGCGCTGGACGGCTTCCTCGGTGCAGCGTACGCACTGCACATCGCCGCCACCGTCGCCGTGATGGCCGAAGGACGCGACCTGCAGAAGGCGGTAGGCGATGGCGACGGTGCCTGGTTCGCCTTGCCGGATGCACAGGGGCGTGGCCAGTTGCGCGGCACCGAAAGCCAGGTGCTGTCGCCGGTGTCGGGGGACCGTTTCGTGCCCACCGCGTACCTGTACGACAACTACCCCGGCGGCATCGGTCTGAGCGAGCCGTTGTGGCGACGGCAGCGCGAACTGGTGCAGCGCGCCGCGCAACTGGTCTCGGCCTGCGACTGCCGGGCAGGGTGCCCGGCCTGTGTCGGTCCGGTGCTGGCCAACGACGAGGACGCCGAAACCACGCCGCGTACGTTGGCGGCACGCGTGCTGCAGCTGCTGGACGCCGCATGAGCGTCAGCCTGGAGAAACTGCAGCGGCTGCGTCGCCAGGCCGGGCACGGTAGCGGCGTGTCGCCATCCGCGCCGTTGCCGCCGGCGCATGACCCGTTGCCGGCACTGCGTCGCATGCTGGGCATCCGCGAGCGCTCGCAACCCTCCGTTCCCGCGCGCGCCTGCGATCGCGCGCTGCCGGGCGACGAGATCGCTCCGGGTCTGCTGCGACTGGAACAGGTCCTGGCGTTCGACGGGGTTGGGACGCAGGTCGACGGTACGTTCGCGCGGACAGGCGTGCTGCCCACGGCCAACATGCTGTTTTTCGATACCGAGACCACCGGACTGTCCGGCGGCACGGGCACGCGCGCCTTCATGGTGGGGGCGTCGGATTTCGTGCCCGGCGGCCTGCGCGTGCGCCAGCTGCTGATCACCCACCTGTCGGCCGAGCCGGCGATGCTGCGCGAATTCTCGCGCTGGCTGGCGGAGGACACGCGCTTGGTCAGCTACAACGGCCGCTGCTACGACGCGCCGCTGCTTGCCGCACGCTATCGGCTGGCGCGGCAGGGCTCGCCGCTGGCCGGCATCGACCACCTCGACCTGCTGTTCCCCACGCGCCGCCGCTACCGCGGCGTCTGGGAGAACTGCCGGTTGGCGACCATCGAGCGCCGCGCGCTCGGTATCGTGCGCGAAGACGACCTCCCCGGTTCGGAAGCGCCCGGCGCGTGGCTGCAGTACCTGCGCGGCGGCGATGCCGGCCTGCTGCGGCGGGTACTGCAGCACAACTTCCAGGACGTGGTGACGCTGGCGCACCTGCTGCTGCATCTTGCGCAGCCGGCGAGTGGGGGAACGGAAACGCAGCCGCCGTTCGCCCGCGATACAGCTTGACCGTCCCTGGCCTCCGGCGGATGCTGGCCGGGTCGGGCTGCCGATGATGACGTACCCCCTGTTCTCCGCACAGGAGCCGTCCCATGCACCGTATCGCTGTCCTCGGGCTGCTGGTCTGCGCAGGCCTGCCATCCCCTGTCCTTGCGCAGGACACGCTTCCTGCAGTGGATCGCTTCTATCTGGCAGCGGGGCACTACCGGGCCGATCACGACCTGGACACGCGGTGGGACGCCAGCGATGGTTCGCTCGGCACAAACGTCAATTTCCAGCGTGACCTGGGATTCGTCGACCAGCAGGATGCATTGGCATGGCGCATCGGCGGGAGTTTCGGCCAGGCGCGCCACCACACGCTGGATGCGTTCGGTTATGACTACGAGGACGCCAGCGCGCGCTTCCTGGATCGCGATCTGGAGATCGGCGACAGCACGTACCCGGTCGATGCCGCCTTCACCGGCCGACTGGACCTGGATGTCACCGGTGTGTCGTACACCTGGATGTTCCTGCAGGACGGCAAGCGCGCCTTCGGCATCGGCCTGGGCGCGATACGCTACGACATCGTCGCCGACCTGGATGCGGCGGCCACCGTCGGCGGTACACCGGTGGCGTACGCGAACGACCTGTCCGAAGACGCCTGGGCGCCGATGCTGCGTGCGCAGTACGCCCATGTGCTGTCCGCGCGATGGCGCTGGGGGGCGTCCCTGGCCTATACGCGCAAGAACGGCGGCAACGTCGCTGGCGATGCGATGGATGCGCAGGTGGAACTGGAGTACTTCCCATGGGAGCGCTTCGGGTTTTCGCTGCGCTACAACTACAACCACGTGGATCTCGATTTCACACGCTCCCGTTTCGACGGCAATCTGAATCTCGACAACCGGGGGCCGCAGTTGTTGGGCAAGCTGCGCTTCTGAAGGGCCGCATGTCGGGGATCCACCGACAGCGGAGTGTGAAGGACTGCGCATTCCCCGCATCGCGCCTCAAGAATGCGCCGTCGCGGCCGACACCCTTGCTAGATTTCATCCGGTCCGTGTCCTGCGAGCAGGGCGCGTGTTGAAGGTTGCACGAAACAAGGGGAAGTGCTTTGCGCATTCTGTACGTTGGCGATACCGCCTGCCTGCCTGACGATCTGTCCGATTACATCGGCGACATGGGAGACGAGTGGACCGTGGAAACGGTGGCCGACGGCAAGTCGGCGATGTTCGCGGTGGCCAACGGCCCGGTCGACGTGGTCATGGTGGGGCCCGCGCTGGCCGACCTGCCGCCGGCCACGCTGCTGGGGCAGATCCGCACGCTGCGTCCCGAGACCATCCGCATCGCGCTGCTGGAGGGTAGTACCGACAGCCTGGCCGCCCCGATCAAGCTGATCGGCGTGGCGCACCGCTTCCTGCCGCTGCCGCTGTCGTCGGAAACCGTGCTGGAGGCGATCCACAGCCTGGAAGAACTGCGCGACCTGCTGGACAGTCCACGCCTGCGCCGCGCCATCGGCCGGGTCGAACACCTGCCGTCGCCGCCGCACCTGTACTTCGCGCTGACACGTGCGCTGGAAGAGGATGAAGGCACCGCCAACGACATCGCCAAGCTGGTGGCGGGCGATCCGGCCATCGCCGCCAAGGTGCTGCAGCTGTGCAACTCGGCCTACTTCTCCAACGGGCGCGCGATCACCGATCTGCGCGCGGCCGTCACGCGGCTGGGCCTGGGCACGCTGCGCGACCTGGTGCTGGCCAGCGAAGTCTTCTCGATGAAGACTGCCTCCAGCGTGGACCGCACCGCCCTGCAGCACCGCGCGCTGCTGGCCTCGCGCCTGGCCGCGAAGATCCTGCCACGCACCAGTTCCGAACTCGGCGCCACAGCGGCGCTGCTGGCCGACATCGGCCTGCTGCTGCCGGGCGTGCGCGACGAGCGCGACACGCCGGTGGCCGAAGACGACGACCGCCCGGGCCACACCGAAGCCGGCGCCTACCTGCTGGGCCTGTGGGGCCTGCCGATGCCCATCGTCGAGGCGGTGGCATTCCATCGCCAGCCGCAGCGCTCCAGCCTGCGCAGCTTCTGGGTGCCCGGTGCCGTGCATGTGGCCGGCGCACTGGCCAGCAACGAGCCGGTGGACGAGAGCTACCTGAAGTCGCTGGGCGTTCTGGACCAGCTGCCCAGCTGGCGCCAGATGGCCGAGACCATGGTCGAGCGCGCTGAGGAACAGGCCGCCTGACGCTTCATCCGCGAAAGGAAAAGCAACGGCAGGATGGGTCCCAGCTTTCGCTGGGACGACGGGGCTGGCGTATCCGAATCCGTGCGGTCACCGCCTAGCTGTGTAAACCCACCACGTTGTTCAGTGGGATTCGGGTGATGGGTGGCCTGTAGCCAAGGCTGGCATGTGGTCGATGCCAGTTGTAGTGATGAAGCCAGCCCTGCAGCGCGTGGGCTCGC
>NZ_PDWV01000092.1 GCF_010093385.1 Pseudoxanthomonas mexicana | reverse complement strand
GGGTGATAAGCCGTTGGGAAGCCGGTGGGGTCGGACCGCCCGACTGACGTTGGGATCGACCGGCCCGAATACAGCTAACAGCAGCAAATAAAAAGAAGCCCCGCGGAGGCGGGGCTTCGGGGAGTGCGGCTAGCCCAGAATTAGGACTGCTAATACTCCAGCCACTAGAAGCGACCCAACGAGGTCGTCTGTCCCGCCCTTCTTCATTGCGATCAACGAAAGCAACACCACAAACAAATGCTGCCCCTGGACAGATCTTCTAAGAACAAAATCGATGACGAACTGATCAGCACATTGCAGACCTTGCGCTGCCGAAAGATAAAAATATCTACCGAGCACAGCCCAAGAACTTCCAAGCAAGAAAAGCACGGAGAGCACAACCCCTATGATCTTTCCGAATCTAAATCCCTTCGCATCTATCCACGCCATAAGCCTGAAACTCAGATAACTCGACAGGACTAGATATGAGGGAAGCATTCCCAGAAACAAAGCATTTGATTGTCCACCCACCTCTTCCGCGACCGGCCATATCGCCAGAGCTATAGAGATCGCCGCAGCAACTACGGCCAAGAACCAACTCAGTTTGTTATTCAAACGGAAGGCCATTAGTCGCATCCGTGATCATCAGACCAGCATCATATCTCAGGTCGGGATTGGCGGCCCTCACTGCCCCAATGTACCTAACCAGCTCATCGGCAGAAATCGTACCCGTAGGAGACCAACCGCCAAACATGTCCTCGTAAATTTTCTTAGCCTCATCGTCGAAGTTGTCGCACATGCGACGCTTGTCCAATTTAAATGCTGATATTGAACTGACCCCAGCAAGGTCACCGTCCAAGTACGTCAACCCTTTATCGAAATACTTAGCAGGTCTTGGCAATAGACTCATCACCACGGCCTTGGAATCCCTTAGACGCCCAGTAATGGGTGAATCGCCATGAGTTCAGTAGACATCCCCTAGCCACACATTGAGGCAATCACGGAGAAGTAAGCATCGCGCGCAATGCGAGGATCTCACCACCATCGACGGCCGCCGAGGCTATTCACGCAAGGCATGGTGCCGCCCGCACGCTACACACTTCCGATAGCGGCCAAGGGGCCCTTTCCGCTCAGCGCCGAGCAATCCGCCGCAGTTGCAGATCAACGCACCGCGGGTTTCCCAGCGCATCAGACGCAGGCTTGCGACGGCGGCCAACAGCATGGCGAACGCCAACAGAGCGTAAGGCATCCAGCGCAGCACGTCGCCCCACGGATCGAAATGGGCAACATGCCCCCACGTCGATGCGAATGCCAACAACAGGCATGCCAGTGCCGGCCAATACAACCTGAAAGCCATCCAGTGCGTGCGCGTCATCGGGCCACCCCTTGCTCGTGGCGGGCAGGGTGATCGGCGGCTGTCGCGCAGGATGAGACGACACAAGAAGCAAGGCCCCGCCGTGCGGGGCCTTTGTTGCGGCGGGGATCGGAAACCTCAACCCACCAGCTGCAGCCGCAGTTCCTTCGGCAGCGCGAACACCATGTTCTCCGGTTCACCGTCCAGTTCGCTGACGCCCGCGGCGCCGAGGTCGCGCAGGCGCTGGATGACGCCGTCGATCAGCACGTCCGGTGCCGACGCGCCGGCGGTCACGCCGATGCGCTGCTTGCCTTCGATCCAGCGTGGATCGATCTCGTGCGCGCCGTCGATCAGGTACGACTCCACGCCATCGCGTTCGGCCAGTTCGCGCAGGCGGTTGGAGTTGGAGCTGTTCGGCGAACCGACCACCAGCACCAGATCGCACTGCCTGGCCAGATCGCGCACGGCGTCCTGGCGGTTCTGCGTGGCGTAGCAGATATCGTCGTTCTTCGGCCCCTGGATGGCGGGGAAGCGCGCCTGCAGCGCCTGGATGATGCCCACGGTATCGTCGACCGACAGCGTGGTCTGGGTGGTGTAGAACAGATTGTCGGGCTGGCTGACCTCCAGCGCGGCGACGCCTTCGATGTCCTCAACCAGATAGATGTGGCCCTCCCCGCCTTCGCGGCTCCACTGCCCCATCGTGCCCTCCACCTCGGGATGACCGGCATGGCCGATCAGCACCACGTCGCGCCCGGCGCGGCAGTGGCGGGCCACTTCGAAATGGACCTTGGTGACCAGCGGGCAGGGCGCGTCGAACACCTTCAGCCCGCGGCGGGCGGCCTCGTTGCGGACGGCCTTGGACACCCCATGCGCACTGAAGATGACGGTGGCGCCATCGGGCACCTCGTCCAGCTCTTCCACGAAGATCGCCCCGCGCTGCTTCAGGTCGTCGACGACGAAGCGGTTGTGGACCACTTCATGGCGCACGTAGATCGGTGCGCCCAGCGTTTCGATGGCGCGCTTGGCGAACTCGATGGCGCGGTCGACGCCGGCGCAGAAACCACGGGGATTGGCGAGCAGGACGTCCATAGAATCCGATAGTACCGAAGGCAGGAAAATGAAACGCTAAACGTGTTGCCGGTGCCGATTCCGCATGGCACCTAAGCCCCTCTCCCGCCCGCGGTCGAGCGGAACGGGGTGAGGGCAGACCGCCGCGATGTCCCCCGTAGGGTGGGCCCTGGCCCACCGTAGGGGTGTGTCACCTAGCGGCGGGCCAAGGCCCGCCCTACGCGGCTTTTTTCTTGCCGTCGAACAACCCGAACAGCGCAATCCCGATCGCCCCGCCGACAACGGCGCAATCGGCGATGTTGAAGGCTGGCCAGTAGTGATCGCGCCAGTGCCACTGGATGAAGTCGATCACGTGCCCATGGATCTGGCGGTCGATCACGTTGCCCAGCGCGCCACCGATCACCAGTGCGTACGGCAGCGCCTGGCGCCAGTCGCCGCGGCGCGTGCGCGACAGCCAGTAACCCAGCAGGCCACTGATGCCCACCGCCAGCACCGTGAAGAACCACAGCTGCCAGCCGCCTGCATCGGCCAGGAAGCTGAACGCCGCGCCGGTGTTGTAGGTGCGGTACCAGTTCCAGAAGCCGTCGATCACCGGGATGGCGGTGTATTCCGGCAGCGACGCCAGCACCCAGGCCTTGGACCACTGGTCGAACACGATGACGATGGCCGACAACAGCAGCCAGATGAGCGCATTTGACATCGGCTTGGCGGCCATCAGAACCACTCCCGGTTTTCGCCGGCGCCGTCGATGTTGCTGACGCAGCGCCCGCACAGTTCCGGATGTTCGGCATGCGCACCGACGTCGGCGCGGTGATGCCAGCAGCGCACGCACTTGGCCTTGGTGGTCGGCGTGGCGAGCACGAAGACCTCGTCGGCGCTGACTTCGGACACGGTGACGTCGCCGCTGATGAAGAAGAACCGCAGCTCATCGGCCAGCGGCTGCCACTTCGCCGCCGTGGCGGCATTCACCGACACGGCAATCTCGGCTTCCAGCGCGGCGCCGATCAGGCCGTTGGCGCGCATCGGCTCCAGCACCTTGGCGACCTGCTCGCGCAGGGCCAGCAGCTGGTCGAAGTCGGCAGCGTTCAAGGCGGCGTCGGCCGGCAGCGGCGCCAGACCGTCGTACCAGGTGGCGAACAGCACGTTGCCCGCGCGCTCACCCGGCAGGTAGCCCCACATCTCGTCGGCGGTGAAGCTCAGCACCGGCGCGATCCAGCGTACAAACGCTTCGGCGATGCGGTACATCGCGCTCTGGGCGCTGCGACGCCCGCGCGAATCCTCGCGCATGGTGTACAGGCGGTCCTTGGTGACGTCCAGATACAACGAACCCAGGTCGACGCTGCAGAAATTCAGCAGCGCCTGCACGATTTCGGCGAAATCGTAGCGGTCGTAGGCGGCCTTGATCTTCTCCTGCACCTCGAAGGCGCGGTGCACGATCCAGCGATCCAGCGCGACCATGTCGGCCGGCACCACCAGGTCGCGCGCGGGGTCGAAGCCGTTGAGGTTGCTGAGCAGGAAGCGCGCGGTATTGCGCAGGCGCCGGTAGGCGTCGGCATTGCGCTTCAGGATCTCCTGCGACAGCGACATCTCGTTGCTGTAGTCGGCGCTGGCGATCCACAGGCGCAGGATGTCCGCGCCGAGGGTCTTCATGATGTCCTGCGGCTCGATGCCGTTGCCCAGCGACTTGGACATCTTGCGACCGTGCTCGTCCACGGTGAATCCGTGGGTGAGGCACTGCTTGTACGGCGCTTTCTTGTCGATCGCCACGCCGGTCAACAGCGAGGACTGGAACCAGCCGCGATGCTGGTCCGAGCCTTCCAGGTAGAGGTCGGCCGGCTTGCCGAGGCCACGCTCCAGCAGCACGCCTTCGTGGGTCACGCCGGAGTCGAACCAGACATCGAGGATGTCGGTGATCTTGTCGTAGTCCTTCGCCTCGTCGCCCAGCAGTTCGGCGGCGTCCAGCGTGTACCAGACATCGACGCCGCCCCGCTCCACGCGGTCGGCGACCGCGCGCATCAGCTCGACGCTGCGCGGGTGCGGCTCGCCGGTCTCGCGGTGCACGAACAGCGCGATCGGCACGCCCCAGGTGCGCTGGCGCGAGATGGTCCAGTCCGGACGGCCATCGACCATGCCGGCGATGCGGGCTTCGCCCCACTGCGGGAACCAGCCGACCTGCTTGATCGCCTGCAGCGCGTCAGCGCGCAGGTTCGCCTGCTCCATCGAGATGAACCACTGCGGCGTGGCGCGGAACGCGATCGGCGTCTTGTGGCGCCAGCAGTGCGGGTAGCTGTGTTCCATCTTGCTGAAGGCGAGCAGCACGCCGCTCTGCTTCAGCACGTCGACGATGACGTCATTGGCCTTCCAGATATGCAGTCCGGCCAGCTCCACGCCATGCGCGGCCGGTGTGGAGGGCAGGTATACACCGCGGCCATCGACCGGATTGAGCTGGGCAGCGGTGTATTTGTCCAGCAGGCCGTACTGCTTGCTGACCACGTAGTCTTCCTGGCCGTGGCCAGGGGCGGTATGCACGGCGCCGGTACCGTCTTCGGCCGACACGTGGTCGCCCAGCAGCACGGGAATGTCGCGCGTGTCGTAGAACGGGTGCGCGAACAGCAGGCCTTCCAGCGCAATGCCCTTCACCCGCGCGTGCACGACCACGTCGGTGACGCCGTAGCGCTGCAGCGCACGCGCGGCGAGCGCATCGGCCAGGACCAGCCAGCGACGCTTTCCATCGTGCGCGGGGCCTTCGACCAGGGCGTATTCCAGCTCGCCGCCGATGGAGATCGCCAGCGACGCGGGCAGCGTCCACGGCGTAGTGGTCCAGATCGGTAAAGCGACCTCGACATCGGCCGGCACGTCGGCGCCGAACGCCTGCGCCACCGCCTGCGCATCGCGCGCGGCGTAGGCGACATCGACGGCGGGCGAGACCTTGTCGGCGTACTCGATCTCGGCCTCGGCCAGCGCCGAGCCGCAGTCGAAGCACCAGTGCACCGGCTTCACGCCGCGGGTCAGGTGGCCGTTGGCGACGATCTTGGCCAGCGCACGGATCTCGTTCGCTTCGAAGCGGAAATCGAGCGTCTTGTACGGGTTGTCCCAGTCGCCGATCACACCCAGGCGCTTGAAGTCCCTGCGCTGGAGGTCGATCTGCGACTCGGCGTATTCGCGGCACTTCTGCCGGAACTCGACCGCATCCAGCTTCACGCCGACCTTGCCGAACTTCTTCTCGATGGCGATCTCGATCGGCAGGCCGTGGCAGTCCCAGCCGGGGATGTAGGGCGCATCGAAGCCGGCCAGGTATTTCGACTTGACGATGATGTCCTTCAGGATCTTGTTGACCGCATGACCCAGGTGGATCGCGCCGTTGGCGTACGGCGGGCCGTCGTGCAGCACGAACAACGGGCGGCCCTTGGCGTTCTCGCGCAGCTGCGCGTACAGGCCCTGGCTTTCCCAGCGGGCCAGGGTGTCGGGCTCGCGCTTGGGCAGGTCGCCGCGCATCGGGAAATCCGTGGCGGGCAGATGAAGGGTCGCTTTGTAGTCCTGGCTCACGCCGTCGCTCGTCGTTGATGTTCGGAAAGGATCTCGCGCGCGTCATCCGCATCGCGATGCATCTGCTCGGTGAGGCTGGGCAGATCGGGGAATTTCAGCTCGTCGCGCAGCTTGGCGACGAACTCGACTTCGATATGGCGCCCGTACAGGTCGCCGGCGAAGTCGAACAGGTGCGCTTCCAGCAGCGGCTCAACGCCGTCCACGGTGGGACGGGTGCCGAAACTGGAGACCGACGGCCACGGTGCATCACCCACGCCATGCACCCAGGTGGCATAGATGCCGGACAGTGCGGGCGTCTTCGGGAAGCGCAGGTTGGCAGTAGGGAAACCGAGCGTGCGGCCGAGCTGCTTGCCGCGGACGACGCGGCCACCGATGGCATAGGGCCGTCCCAACAGGCGGTTGGCCGTGGCGAAATCGCCGCTTTTCAGGGCTTCGCGAATGCGCGTGCTTGAGACGCGGTCGCCCTGCGCGTGCACCGGCTCGATCTCGCCGGCGGCGAAGCCGAGCTCGTCTCCCATCGCCTGCAGCAGGGCGAGGTCGCCACCGCGGCGGTGGCCGAAGCGGAACTCCGGACCGATCCACACTTCGTTCGCCTGCAGTCGGCCGACCAGCAGCGTGCGGACGAAGTCCTCAGCAGACCGCGCGGACAGCTTGGCGTCGAAGCGCAGCAGGCCGACATGGTCGGCGCCGAGGGCCAGCAGGCCTTCCACCTTGGCCCGTGCCAGGGTGAGCCGCGGCGGCGGGTTGTCCCGTGCGAAGAACTCGCGCGGCAGCGGTTCGAACGTGACCACCACGGCCGGCACGCCCAAGGCACGGGCACGCGCAACGGCATGGCGCACCAGCGCACGGTGGCCCGAATGCAGGCCATCGAAGGCGCCGATGCAGACCACGCTACCGTGCGGGCACAGAGGCCCGCCATCGACGTCACGGAACAGCCTGCTCATGGAATCCTGTCGGGGCGGAGCGTCCGGTCGGGGCGATCCGCAGGAGATGCAACAATCCTGAAGTATAGCCGGGCGTGCCTGACCTCAATGACCCCGCAGGTCACGCGGCCGGATGCCCTGCACCCACAGCAGCCCGGCAT
>NZ_PDWV01000091.1 GCF_010093385.1 Pseudoxanthomonas mexicana | reverse complement strand
CTCGATGAATTCCCTCCCGCAGCCCCCCGTCGACACCGCACCGGCCACGCCGCACACGGAGGCGCCCGCCGCCGCCGCGCCCCAGGCGCCCGAGCCGGTCGATCCCGAATCCCCGTACCGCGTACTGATCGTCGAGGACGACCGCGGGCAGGCGCTGTTCGCGCAGAGCGTGCTGCACGGCGCCGGCATGCAGGCCGAAGTGCAGATGCAGCCGGACGGCCTGCTGGACGCGATGCGCCGCTTCCGCCCCGACCTGGTGCTGATGGACCTGCACATGCCGGGCAAGGACGGCATGTCGCTGACCATGCTGCTGCGCCAGCAGCCCGAATACCTGCACCTGCCGATCGTGTTCCTGACCGGCGACCCGGACCCGGAGCGCCAGTTCGAGGTGCTGGAAAGCGGCGCCGACGATTTCCTCAACAAGCCGATCCGGCCCCGCCACCTGATCGCGGCGGTCTCCAACCGCATCCAGCGCGCGCGCCAGCGCAACCAGGCGCTGCAGGCCCCGCGCCCCTCGGTCAACAGCGACACCGGCCTGCCCACGCGCACCTTCGTGCTGCAGCAGTTGGCCGACTCGCTGCAGCGGCAGTCGCGCGGCGGGCTGTTCTTCCTTGAGGTCAACAGCGCGCTGAGCCTCCGCGAACGCTACGGCTACGCGGTGTTCGAACACCTGATGAACCAGGCGGGTCGCCAGCTGGCCGCCGCCGCATCGCCGCACCCGGTGGCGCGCCTGAACGCCAACAGCTTCCTGATGCTGGCCGACGGCGTGGACGAAAGCACGCTGCCGGCACTGGCCCAGCAGCTACGCGACGGGCTGGGCAGCCATGATTTCCAGACCCGCGCCAACGAAGTGCTCAAGCTGCGCAGTTCGGTGGGCTATACCGCGCTGTCGCTGGGTTTCGCCGACGCCGGCAGTGCGCTGGAGGCGATCGAGCGTGCGGTGCTGCAGGCCCGGCTGAAGCCCGACAGCGTGGCCGAGTACGTCCCGGCCGAGATCGACGACGATGCCCCGCGCATCTCGCTGGAGGACGGGCAGTTCGAGCTGGCCTACCAGCCCATCGTGGCCGTCGCCGGCAGCGAGCAGGCGCAGTACCAGGTGCTGCTGCGCATGCGCCAGCCCGACGGCTCGCTGCTGCCCGCCTCACAGGTGATTCCCGCCGCCGAACTGGCCGGTGGCATCGCCCAGATCGATCACTGGGTGCTGGAACACGCGCTGTTCGTGCTGGCCGAGCGGCAGGCCCAGGGCCCGTCGCTGCGCCTGTTCGTTTCGCAGTCGCCGCGCTCGCTGGCGCGCGAGTCGCATGCGCAGTGGCTGCTCGACGCCCTGCGCGCGCGCGGCATCGAGGGCACGTCGCTGGTCATCGACCTGCGCCTGGCCGATGCGCTGATCCACACCGTCACCCTGCGCCAGTTCTGCCAGCAGCTGATGCCGGCCGGCGTGCAGTTCTGCCTCAGCCAGTTCGAGCCGGGCGCCGAAGCCGATGCGCTGCTCACGCAGTTGCCGCTGGGTTTCGTGCGCGTGTCCAGCAAGTACGCCAGCGCCCACGCCGACATGCAGCTGCGCGACCAGCTGCGCGGGATCATCGACAACGCCCACCGCCAGGGCCTACAGGTGATCGGCCAGCAGATCGAGGATCCGCAGGCCGCCGCGGCCATGTGGATGGGCGGCGTCGACTTCATCCAGGGCAACCTGGTGCAGGCGGTCGGCAGCGAACTCGGCTTCGACTTCCACAACGCGGTGCTGTAACGATGCCCGCCGCCGGACGGACGCCGGTGATGCCCTGGGTGACGGCCGCGTTCGCCGCGGCATCGCTCGCGTCGGTCGGGTTGCAGCAGGCCGGCATCGCGGGCCCTTGGCTGCCGGTCGCCCTGGGCAGCGGTGCCTGCACCCTGGCGTCCGCCATCGCGACTGCGCTGCAGTCGCGTGCCCAGGCGCACCTCCAGGCCGGCATCCAGGCGCGGGCGGCGATGGCCGAATCCGGACGCGACGGTCTGCAGCGCGACCTGCAGCGCCACGACCGCCTGGAACAGGAGCTGCTGCGCGCCAAGCAGGCCGCCGAATCGGCCGCGATGGCGAAGGGCGAGTTCCTGGCCACGATGAGCCATGAGATCCGCACGCCGCTCAACGGCATCGTGCCGATGCTGGAGATGCTGTCGCGCGCGCCGCTGGCGCCGGACCAGCGCGAGATGCTGAGTACGGCGACCGCGTCTTCGCACCAGTTGCTGCGCATCGTCGACGACATCCTCGACTACTCCAAGCTGGAAGCGAACAAGCTGGACCTGGAGATCACCGGGTTCAACCTGCGCGAACTGCTCGACAGCGTGCTGCAGCTCATGTATCGGCCGGCCGAGAACAAGGGCCTGCGCCTGAGTCTGCAGCTGGATCCTGCCGTGCGCCTGCCGGTGCGTGGCGACCCGGTGCGCCTGCGCCAGGTGCTGACCAATCTGGTGGGCAACGCCATCAAGTTCACCGATCGCGGCTCGGTCACGCTGGTGGTGCGCCGGCTGGGTGAGACGGCGGCGCAGCACCTGCTGCGCTTCGAGGTGCGCGATACCGGCATCGGCATCGAGGAAGATGCCCGCCACCGCCTGTTCCATTCCTTCAGCCAGGCCGACGCCTCCACCACGCGCCTGTACGGCGGCACCGGGCTGGGCCTGGCGATCTGCCGGCGCATCGTCGACCTGATGGGCGGGCGCATCGACGTGGTGTCCGAGGTCGGTCGCGGCTCGACGTTCTGGTTCGAAGCGCCGCTGATGAAGGTCATCGGCGACCTGCGCCAGCGCGACAACGGCGTGCTGGACCACGGACGGGTGCTGATCGTGTCGCCCGATGCACGCCTGCGCCAGCGCCTGACCCTGCTGGCCACCAACTGGGGCATGCAGCCCGTGGCGGTGGAGACCACGCAGGAGGCGATGGATCGGCTGCGCCTGGTCGGCGAGCAGGGACAGCAGGACTACCTGGCCGTGCTGGCGGACATCGGCGGCATCCGCAGCACCGCCCTGGCACTGCACCGGGCGATCGCGCGACGGCCCTCGCCGGACGCGCTGCGGCTGGTATGGCTGTACGGTGACGAGGCCGTGCCGACCGAACTGCAGCCGCGCAGCACGCAGCTGTCGCGGCAGTCGCCGGATGCGGACCTGCGCGCCGCCCTCACCGGTGCTGCGCCGGAGCAGGACGCGGCGGACCTGCTGCCGACGATGGAGGAGATCTTCCCGGAACCGGTGCGCGAGCCGGCCCCGGCCGCACCCATCATCGATGCTTCCGCATCACCGCAGGCCCCCGCTTCCGTGGCCACGCCCGCCGTCGTCGAATCGGCTGCTGCGGCCCCGGAACCCGCCATCGTCAGCGCCATGCGCACCGAACCGCGCCTGCTGCTGGTGGAAGACAACCCGGTCAACCTGCTGGTGGCGCAGAAGCTGCTGGCCGCGCTGGGCTTCAACTGCGACACCGCCGCCAACGGCGACCTGGCCCTGAAGCGCATGCAGGCCGACGCGTTCGACCTGGTGCTGATGGATTGCCAGATGCCGGTGCTGGACGGCTACGCCGCGACGCGCCGCTGGCGCGAACTGGAAGCCGAGCGCGCCGACGGTACCCGCCTGCCCATCGTGGCGATGACCGCCAACGCGATGGCCGGCGACCGCCAGCGCTGCCTGGACGCGGGCATGGACGATTACCTGGCCAAGCCGGTCTCGCGCGAACAGCTGGAAGGGTGCCTGCATCGCTGGCTGCCGGACCGCATGAATTTCGTGCTGCGCAACGCGGCCCCGGTCCCGCCCGCCGCACCGGCCCCGCCGCGCGATGCGCCCCCACCGCCGACCCTGCCGATCGTGTTCGGCGACCAGCGCGTCGATGACCGTGCGTTCCGCAAGGCGGCCGACCAGGCGTACCGCGATCCGCTGCTCGACCGTCGGCACACCCAGACCTCGTGGGAACGACGCCAGCGCGCGCCGGAACAGGACCCGGAGGTGGCGGTCCGCGACAAGGCCCTGCTGGGCGGCATTGGCAACGTGGTGGCCTTCATCGGCGAATGGGGCCTGTGGCTGGTCGTGGGCGTGCTGGTGCTGGCCCTGCTGGTGACGGTGCGCCACTGGTGGCCGTGGATGCGGGGCCTGGCGCGCTCGCCCGCGGTGGCGCCGGAGCCGGCCGTGACCGAAGCCCTCACTTTGCCCGAGACCCTGCCGGAGGACATCGCCACCGCGGCCCGGCGCGCATGGCGCGAAGGACGTCCGCGGCATGCGCTGGCGCTGCTCTATCGCGCCAGCGTGGACAGCATGGTGCGGCGCGCCGACATCGTGCTGCCGCCGGGCGCGACCGAGGCCGAGTGCCTGCGCGCCTCGCGCCGCATGCCGCAGGCGGCGGACCGCCAGGCCTTCGCGCGCGTGGTCAGGATCTGGCAGTACGCGGCCTATGCGGAGCGGCTGCCGGATGACGACGAATTCGAGGCGCTGCTGGGCGAACTGCAGCAGCGCTACGGGTGGGTGTCGTGACCGCGGCGCGTCGCAACGGCCGACTGGTGGGCGTGGCCGTGCTGGTGGTCGCCCTGGTGCTGGTGCTGCTGGTGGCGTGGTTCCGGCACACGTTCCACCGGGTCGAGAAGACGCTGTACCTGCCGCCCACCGGCGAAGCCGCCTACAACCCGCTGTACGCGCTGGCGAAGACGCTGGAAGCCGATGGCGTGAAGGTCAACGCGCGCCAGCGCCTGCTGCTGGACGACAACGCGCTCGCGCCCACGGACACGCTGCGGCTGTTCCACGATCCGCGCACGCTCTCGCCCCCCGACGCCGAACGCCTGCTGGACTGGGTGGAAGGGGGCGGCCACCTGCTGGTGCGCACGCCGCTGTATTCGCCGGGCGAGGATGTGGCGGGTCCGGATGCACCGCGGGTTCCGCTCCTCGACCGCTTGTCGGTCTGGCTGGTGGAAGAGAGCCCGGGCTGCGTGGATTTCCAGGTCGAGGGCGAAGACCACCACGTCGAGTTCTGTACCGGCCGCCGCTTCGCCTTCGAGGGCGAGGTCCCCGAGCTCGCGTGGGGCGACCTGCAGGCCGGGTATGTCTACGCGCGACTGGCGCGCGGCCGCGGCCATGTGGACCTGCTGGCCGACTTCGATTTCATGACCAACACCGCGTCGCGCCCGCTGGCGCGGCAGGCGATGGACATGCCGCCCGACGGCGGCCTGCGCGACGGACCGCACCGTGCGCTGGCGCGTCAGGTGCTGGCCCCCAACTACGGTCTCGGCACGGTGCACCTGGTCTATGCGGCGCAGATGCCCTCGCTGTGGCGCACGGTGCTGCTGCGCGGCTGGATGGTGTGGGCGCCGCTGCTGCTCGCGCTGGCGACCTGGCTGTGGATGCGCATGCAGCGCTTCGGTCCACCCGTGCCGGCGCCGGCGGCGGAACGCCGCTCGTTGCTGGAACACGTGCGCGCCAGCGGCGAGCACCTCTACCGTTACGGTCGCGGCGTCATGCTGTACGCCGCGGTCCGCCAGGCTTTCCTGGCGCGCCTGCGCCGCCGCGATGCGGTGGCCGCCGCGCTGTCGGGCGAGCCGCAGGTGGCCGCCATCGCCGAGCGCACCGGCCTGCCCGCCGACCGCATCCGCACCGCCCTCCATGCGCCTGCCCCGCCCGACCGGCAGGCTTTCCGCGACCGCATCCCCCTGCTGATCCACCTGAGAAACCGCCTATGAACGACCAGACCGCCGCCGCCTCGCCCGCGCTTCCCCCGACGCCCGGCACTGCGCTGTCCGCGCGCGTCGATGCCGTGCGCGAGGAGGTGTCCAAGGCCTTCATCGGCCAGCCGGACGTGCTGGACCAGATCCTCATCGCCCTGCTCGCCGGGGGTCACGTGCTGATCGAGGGCGTGCCCGGCCTGGGCAAGACGCTGCTGGTGCGCGCGCTGGCGCAGGCGCTGGAACTGACCTACGCACGCGTGCAGTTCACGCCGGACCTGATGCCCGGCGACGTCAGCGGCCATGCGGTCTACGACCCGAAGACCGAGAGCTTCAAGATCCGTCGCGGCCCGGTGTTCACCCACATCCTGCTGGCCGACGAGATCAACCGCGCACCGGCCAAGACCCAGTCGGCGCTGCTGGAGGTGATGCAGGAAGGCCAGGTGACCATCGAAGGAAAATCGTTCGAACTGGCGCCGCCCTTCATCACCCTGGCCACCCAGAACCCGGTGGAGCAGGAGGGCACCTATCCGCTGCCGGAGGCGCAGCTGGACCGGTTCCTGCTGAAGGTGCTGATCGACTACCCGGCGATCGAGGACGAGAAGCGCATGGTGGATGCCATCACCACCGGCCGCACCGCCGCCGACTTCGACTTGTCGCAGGTCGGGCGCGTGCTGGGCGCGGCCGACATCGTCGCCATGCAGCGCGACACCGCGGCCGTGCGGGTGGATCCGGAAGTCATCGACTATGCCGTGCGCATCGTCGCCGCCACGCGCACCTGGCCCGGCATCGCGCTGGGCGCGGGACCGCGCGGCAGCCTGGCGCTGGTGCGCGCGGCGCGTGCGCAGGCGGTGCTGCAGGGGCGCGACTTCGTCACCCCTGACGACGTGCGCGACATCGCCCGGCCTGCGCTGCGCCACCGCATCACCCTGGCGCCCGAACTGCAGATCGAAGGCCAGTCGCCGGACGATGCGCTGCGTGCGTTGCTGGCCAAGGTGGACGCGCCCCGGAAATGAGGCCGGCACCGCTGCTCATCGCCCTGATCGCAGGCGGGGGTCTGGCCGGCCTGGCCGTGCCCTTCCTCGGCTGGCCGCTGTGGCAATGGCAGTTGGCGGGCGGCGCGATGCTGGCGATCGCGGCGCTGGATGCGTGGCGCCTGCGGGGCCGGCCCACGCCGGACGTGGTGCGCGAAGTGCCGGAAGCCCTGCCGCTGGGCATCGAGCGCGACGTGGCGCTGTGCTTCGAGACGCACGTCCGGCAGCGGCTGGAGGTATTCGACCTGCATCCGGGTGGATGGACGTCGTCGGGCCTGCCGCGCCGGCTGTCGCTGGCGCCGGTGTCGGCGACGCGCTTCACCTACCGCCTGCGTCCCACCGCGCGCGGCGATGCCCGCTTCGACGGCGTGCAGCTGCGGTTGCGCTCGACGCTGGCGCTGTGGCGGCAGTCGCGCGTGGCCGGCGTGCCGCAGCGGGTGCGCGTGTAAACC
>NZ_PDWV01000090.1 GCF_010093385.1 Pseudoxanthomonas mexicana | reverse complement strand
TCGTGGGCTCTGTGATGTTTATAAGAGACAGGCGCTGGGGTTCCGGGCGCCGGTCGGGGGCACGGGCGGTTGGGTGTCGTCCTGGGTGGCGTCGCCCAGGAAGTCGACCTTGACGCGGGCGCCGCCGCTGCTGCTGCTCTCGGTCTGGGCCAGTTCCAGCTTGGAGGAGTACAGCAGGGCCAGCACGAACAGCAGGTGCACCAGCAGGCTCACCAGCGAGGCGATGCTGCGCTCGTTCCGTTTGATGTAGCGGTCTTCCCTGTCCAGCGGACTCAGCGACGCCGCGCGCGTGCGGCTTGGGGCGTCGCTCATGTGGGGATGGGGGTGGGGGCGTCAGGGACGGCAGATTTCATCAAAGACTCAGTAAATCAAATCGACATCAAAGATTGAATGCCGATCTCGCCACCAATTATGGCGAGATCGGAAGAAGAAATAATTGGTGCGATGTGGCTTCAGCCATTCTTTCGCGAATTTGCAATCTCATCAACAATGGCAACTAGCTGCTCCCGGATCTGATTCGACCTACTAACTTCAAGAAATGGAAGCTCATTGCTTAGAACCGCTCTATGAATGTCAGAAATTGCACTCTTGCATGCTTGCTCGAAAGCAGCTCTGTTTCCTTTTGATAGCTTTCCATACTGGGCATTATAAAACGTCGGGTATCTTGCGTACTGCCAAAACTTATGTAGGTCGCTAGCTACACTTCTAAGCAAATTGTGGGCACTTTCGAAGAGTTTAAATGCCTCGCTTTGATCTTCATGGTTGGCGCCCATTTGGAGCCACATCCGCGCCTGTTGGGTATCAAACTGAGCAGTATGATAGTTGTGTCGAGTGCGGGCCAAGGCGTAGGCCTGATTCAGGTACTTCTGAGCAATGCTGAATTCTTCGAAATTAATCTGGGTCATCGCATACTGCAGCCAAAAATGTGGGTCCCTTGTTAGCCATTCTGAGTGTCTTTTCAGTTCTTCGTAATACCTAACGAGGTTGACTTTCTTATTCTTTTCCGGGAGAAGCCTCTCTATCACAGAGAATCTTAGTAGATTCTTGAATATCAACTGCTTCTCTCTAATGTTTGATCTCTCGCGCTCAAAGGAATCAACGATTCTTAGTAGCCTGTCTACAGCATAGGCAGAACTAAACTGGTTTCTCAGTATGGAGAGCGCGAAAAGGCTTGATTTCGTAGATACTGAACTTCCGTTTATATGAAAAAGTTCTCTGAAACTCTGATTTAGGCGAAGTTCTGGAGAGTAGATGGAGTCGTTAAGAGCGACTTCTGATATAAGGCTTGCTCTGAGTGGGGATCCGACGACCTCAAGCAAGGTTATAGCAAACACTGTCGCTTTATGGTCATTGTTGGCCAGGAGC
This sequence comes from Pseudoxanthomonas mexicana, assembly GCF_010093385.1. Lineage (GTDB taxonomy): Bacteria > Pseudomonadota > Gammaproteobacteria > Xanthomonadales > Xanthomonadaceae > Pseudoxanthomonas_A > Pseudoxanthomonas_A mexicana. Next base: position 5,847 of record NZ_PDWV01000090.1, on the reverse strand, counting down.
GTTGTCAAAAGATCAGTAACTCTCCCAAGAATCTGAGGTGATTCAAGCTGGTCAAGAAGCGTTAGCGACAGCTGCCTTCTGTTCTTTGAGGTTATGAGTGCGATTTTTCGCTCGTGCGGAAGGGATGCCTGCTCGCCCCACAAGCCAGCGTTGTCAAATATTGCTACTAGTCGTTCAGCTTCCAAGTCCGAAAGCTGGTCCACCGAGATCTCAGAAAAACTAAGTCCATTTTCGATAAGTGATTTTCTGGTTCTCTCCAGAACTGCGGTTCGCGCCGACAAAACTAGCCTGAGGTGATTGGGTGCGATTGCACAATAATGCTGAACAAGGGGTAGAAAAAGCTCATAATCGTCGATAAAAAGAAAGCATGGGCTGTTCTGCTTCGCCAATATTTCTATGTCAGAAAACTGGAAAGGGTCATTTTCCTCGAGGGAATATACGGGGAACCCTTTCAAGGATAATGATGATTTTAACGTTCTACAAAATATTGATTTTCCATTTCCAAAATCACTTGTTACGACGACGCTTTTTCCGGATTCAAGAATTTTCTCGGCGCCATGAATTTCGTCCCTAATTATTAGTATTGGAGCGCCGTGATCGGAAGTTAGTGAGCTGTCAACTAAAGAGTCGGGAATATCTCCGTAGAGTAGCATCCGATCAACGTCGGAATCTCTGCTGGCAGTGAGGGTTTTCTCAATCTCGTATCTGACAAATAACTTTGGTTCTGTCTCATCTGATGCACGCTTGAACTTTGATAGTGATGAACCAATTATGGCTGCAAATTGCTCGGCGCCAATAGTTAGGACATGCCCGTATCTCTCTAGAATGTATTTCTGCTTCTCTGGCTCATCTTCGCGACAAACAAAATAAGTCTTTTCTTTTAGTTCGGGAGCCTGGAACAGAATCTTTTGAACTTCTATGTCGTATAGCGAATAGCCAACGAACACAATTGCGGATGCGAGCTCTAAATCCCGTTTGAATGGGAATCCCCATTCTGAATTCGCAAAAGATTCCGGCGAAAGATACGATGAGTTGGAAAGCTTGAATGATGTGTTGATCGTATCTGCAGTAAGGCTGCGAATAGATCCATTGATATGTACGCAGATGCCATGTTTCTGCCAATGGTCTCCCGGACTCATTGATACTTCTACGGGCTGAATTACTTTACCCATCTTTTCTGCAGATTTCTCTACAAGAAGATCATAGTTTGTCGTGTAAATTCGACGCCAATCTTGTGATGCTATGGTTATATGGTGTGGCTGGGGTTCTCCAACTGAGAACTGTTCCACTAAGTACTGAACTAACGAGTCAGGGTTGTTTTCATTGAGAAATCTATCTGACGCATATCTCAAGTCGTCATCAGAATCGAAGCCTCCCATTCTTCCTATGTCACGTGCTAAACCAATGGCTGTTGGGAGTTCACTTCCACATACGGCAGGTGCCCGATAGGAGAAGCCAGACCCAGCGAACAGGACGGCTCCGCCCGAAGCAATCCGTCGCAGTAGGTCGTTGTTGTCGATTGCGTGCGGAGCTTTCTTGAAGTCAGCTGGGTTTAGTTTTTTGTCCATTTTTTGAGTTCGGTGGCCCTGATCGGGTTGACAGTAATGAGTTCGGGAAGTAGAGCGCAAGTCCGTAGGCTCTATTGCGGACTCTATCGTGCAGCGAGCCCGAAGATTGGCTTGAACCTGCAAGGAAGCCTTGAGTGTGCCGTCAACCCCTAAGGCGGGCTTGAGCCCGCCCTACGCCTGCCGGCGGTTTCCGGGGTACGGGGGCGTGGGGTGGATGGCGTAGGGTGGGCCTTGGCCCACCGGCGTGTGGCTCGCAGGGTCGGACTTCTCCGACATGCGGGTGCGGTCTGCGGCGACGGTGGTCGGGTGGGCGCTCGCGCACGCTGTGAGCATGTCGAATTACCGCCGCGTATGGGTGCCCGGCGGCACCTATTTCTTCACCGTGAACCTGCTGGAGCTTCGCCGTCGCCTGCTGGTCGAGTATATCGACCTGCTGCGCGATGCATTCCGCGCGGCCAAGGCGACACGGCCGTTCGATCTGCTGGCGATCGTCGTGTTGCGCGACCACCTGCATTGCGTGTGGCGGCTGCCCGAGGGCGACGCCGACAACGCCCACCGCTGGGCGCAGATCAAATCCGGTTTCAGCCGTGCGCTGCCACTCCTCGAACGCCGTTCACCGCGGCGGATCACCCGTCGCGAGCGGGGCATCTGGCAGCGACGTTACTGGGAGCACCTGGTCCGGGATGAAGACGATCTGCGTCGTCACGTCGACTACCTACATATCAATCCCGTGAAGCACGGGCATGCCGCGCGCGCGGTTGATTGGCCGTATTCGTCTTTCCGGCGATGGGTGGCGGCAGGGGTCTATCCGATGGAGTGGGCTGCTGAACCGATGGCGCGGGAGGCGAGGGGAGAGCGGTGAGGGTGGCCGCTGGGGGCGTGGAGCGATGCACAGGACCCGTAAGGCGGGCTTGTGCCCGCCCTACGCCCGCCAGCTGTCAGGGGTCGGTTCGCGTAGGGTGGGCCCTGGCCCACCTGCTTTCGCCTTGCGATGCCTGGAGACCCCCGGCATCCGGCTGCCATGGCCGCCGACGCGCCTCTCTTCTCACACAAACACCCACGCGACACCCGAAAAGGGTCTCGCATGACCCTCCGAGGGTGTTTCTTCTCACAGTAAGGGTCTCTCATCTCTCACTAAGGCCCAACGTTCCACCAAAAAGGGTCTCTCTTCTCTCAGTAAGGCCCAACGTTCGACCAAAAAGGCTCTCTCGTCTCTCACTTAGGTCCAACGTTCCATCAAAAAGATCCTCGCGAGACCCAAAAAGGTCCTCGCGACAGCCGAAAAGGCTCATAACCGGCGGCGCGCATCCCGAGCCCAGCCCCGGGAACCCCGCGCACCGCACCGCCCAGCGCGTCCATCCCCACACCGATACATCCCCAAGACGGGCAGGGCGACCCGGGACGGCGACGAATCCGATCCCGTGCAACCTGATGTCGCAGCCGCGTGGCCGCGGCCCGCCGACGGTCAGAGCCTTCGCCCGCACGCCCATGGCACCATGCGCCCATCCCCTTGTTGTGAGACGACGCATGCTGCGCACGCTGTTCCTGCTGCTTTGCCTGGCCCCGCCCACCGCCCTGGCCGCCACGCCCGTGTTCGACGTGCACGTCCACCTGCGTGACGGCGAAACCTCCCTGCGCGAATACCGCGACAAGGTCCATGCCGCCGGCCTGCAACTGTCCGGCATCGGCGCCATGTGGTTCGGCGGCCCCCCCCAGGCCCGGCAGGGCGACCTGGCCAAGATCCGCGCCGGCAACGACAAGGTGATCGCCCTGGCCGCCGCCCACCCCGACGTCCTGCCCATCGCCACTGTCCACCCCTACGACGGCGACGCCGCCCTGGCCGAACTGGCCCGCGTGGCCGCCGCCGGCGTGAAAGTGCTGAAGATCCACGCCCACACCCAGGGCTTCGACGTGGCCGACCCGCGCGTGGAGGCCCTCGCGCGCCGTGCCGGCGAACTCGGCATCACCGTGCTGATGGACAACGCCACCATCCTGCCCGGCGACAGCGAGAAGCTGTTCAACCTGGTGGTGCGCGTGCCGAAGACGAAGTTCATCCTGGCCCACATCGGCGGCCTGAACTTCCGCTTCTGGAACATCCTGGCCCTGGCCCGCACCGCCGACGGCTTCGGCTTCGACAACCTCTACTTCGACATCTCCGCCACCGTGCTGGTGGTGGCCGATTCCCCGGTGGAAGAGGAATTCCTCTGGACCCTGCGCAACGTGGGCCTGGACCACGTGCTGCTGGGCTCGGACTATCCACAGATCGGCCTGGACACCACCGTGGAGGCGTTCGAGCGCCTGGACCTGACCACCGACGAGAAGGCGAAGATCCGCAGCGGCAATGCGATGAAGCTGTTCGGGCGGTGACGTCTACCCGTTCACCGGTCCTACGCCGCCCCCACCGGGGCGGCCGTGGTCCGACGGTGCCGGGGGCGCGCTGACCGGACACAGGCGGACCAGCAGGTTGAAATCGGTCAGCGCAAAGTCGTGCCCCTTGTAGGGCGGCGAGCGGCCTCGGTTGAACTCGGTCACGGCGGTGTTCATGCCCGCCTGCACTTCATTGCGCAGCTGCCCGGCGATGGCCGGGCCGATGAAGCCATCGAAGAAGCCATCGCAGGCGGCTTCCAGCGCCTTGGCCACCGCCGCCGAACAGCCGCCGGAGAGGATGGCAGACGCCGTGCCAAACGACACCGTGGTGCGCGAGAACCCGTAGCGCGCGCCCACCCGGCCGTCCACAGGGAAGACCTCCAGTCCCAGTTGCATGGCGATGTCGGCGTCGAACCAATGGGGCACGTCGGCCTTCAGCGGAATGTCGACGACGAAACTGTTGATGCCGAAGTCCACGCCGATCTCACTGCCGCGCAGCGTGACCTGGCCCGAGGACGGGAACGCACGCTTCACCTCGGTGCGGATCAGGTCGCGGATCACGTCGATCCGCTGCGGCAACTCGACGCACGCACCGAAGTCGATGCCCAACGTCCCCTGGCCCAGTTGCCGCACCGCCAGCGGGGTCCGTACCACCAGGGTGTAGAGGGTCTCGTTGTAGGGCCGCGCGGGCCGCGTGCCCTGCGCCGGCACGATCTGCTCGCCTTCGCCGAACAGCACCACTTCCACGTGCACGCCGGGCAGGAAGGTGCTGGGCAGGGTGACGTCCCACGCCAGCGTCGACCAGCCCCACGGCGTGCGCGGATTGGGCGCGGCCGCGAACGCGACCAGCACCGCTTCGTTGAGCAGCTGGATGTGGCGGAAGCGCTCCGGATCGATCGGCGGCGGCAGCACTTCGCCGTCGATCGCGGGATTGCCGTGGGTAGTGCCGGGAAAACGGGGACGATCGGCCATGATGCGACTCCTTCGGCGACATGCCGTGCACCCGGACCAACGCCCCACCCGCACCGCGACGGACACCGAACGTCGTACATGCATCGCGTTCACGCCGGCATAACCCTCCCGACCGGTGCGGCGTGCTTTTCCTTCTCCCCGTTGCACGGGGAGAAGGGGACAGCCCGCGCTTCGTTCCTGCGTGCCTACAACACCGGCCACCACATGAAAGCGATCGCCGCCGCGCTGCCTGTCAGGGTGAGCAGCGCGAGCAGCCAGAGCAGGGCGCCCATGGCGATCTTGATGCCCGCGCAGTGCGAACGTTCCGCACTGAAGTACAGCGCCAGCACCGCCATCGGCACCATCCAGCTGCCGAAACTGACCAGGATGAAGGGCGCGCCGGTGTAGTCGATCTTGATGCCCAGCGGCGCCAGGACCAGACCGGTCAGCATGATGCCGATGCGCAGGAACCACACCCCGTTCACCAGCAGGTACGCGCGCAGCGCGTGGCGCCGGTGCGCGGCGAAATCCCTGGCCCGCGCACTGCGCCAGGCCAATAGCGCGAAGACCACGATCAGCAGGCCGTTCAATGAGATCGACAGGTTGCTGGCCGGCCCCAGCTGCGAGCCGCGCACCCAGACCAGATAGAAGCCGGTCAGCGTGACCACCAGCGCCACCGACAGGAACACCCGGCCGTTCCACCGGTGCAGCGTGGGCCAGCGCCGGCGCAGTGCGGGCACCAGCTGCCACGCCCCGGCGAAGGTCACCAGCCCGGCCAGCAGCGCGTGGCCGACGAACTGCAGGTTGCCCATCACATCGCCCGGCACGTAGCCGGTGACGTGAGGCTTGGCGTTCAGCGGTGCCAGATCGCCGTCCAGCACCGGCCCGCCGAAGAACAGCACGATGAAGGCCACGAACGCCCACTGCCCCAGGGTGGCGGCGATGAACCAGGCGGTGGCGC
>NZ_PDWV01000008.1 GCF_010093385.1 Pseudoxanthomonas mexicana | reverse complement strand
GAGATGTTTAGAAGAGACAGTGGCCGGTGCCTTCACCGGAGCAGCCTTGGCGGCGGTCGCCTTGGACGCCGGCGCGGGCTTCTTGGCGACGGCAGGCTTCGCCGGCTTGGCAACCGCCTTCTTGGCGGGTGCGGCCTTCTTCACCGCCGGCTTGGCGACCGGCTTCTTGGCCGGTACCGCCTTCTTGGCGACGGCCTTCTTGGCAGCAGGCTTGGGCGCCGCCTTCTTGGCCGCCGGCTTTGCAGCCGGTTTCTTGGCGGCAACCTTCTTCGCGGCAGGCTTCTTGGCGACGGCCTGAACGGGCTTCTTGGCGGCCTTGGCGGCCTTCTTCGCAGGTTTCTTCGCAGCCACGAACAACGCTTCCTTGTTCTTCCCGAGCATCGGGAAAGCGCGCTTTTATAGCCTACCCGGCGGGCAGCGGCAACCCGACGCGGTATCATCGGAACATGCTCGCCCGTCTGCTCATCCTGCTGTTGAAGGGCTACAAGCGCTTCATAAGCCCGCTGCTGGGGCCGCGCTGCCGGTTCGTGCCTTCGTGCTCGGAGTACGCAATGGAGGCGATCGGACGGTTCGGGCCGTTCAGGGGCGGCTGGCTGGCCCTTCGTCGGATCGGCCGCTGCCATCCCCTGCACCCCGGCGGGCACGACCCGGTCCCTGCCCGCGACGGCGCCTCCCCCACCCACTCCTGTTCAGGACACCACTGATGCCCTCTACCGTCATCGTCAATGCCCGCCTGGTCAACGAAGGTCGCATCACCGAAGGCGACCTGCGCATCGAGAACGGACGCATCGCCCGCGTCGCCGCCGAAATCCGGCCCCAGGGCGACGATACGGTGATCGATGCCGCCGGACGCTGGCTGTTGCCGGGGATGATCGACGACCAGGTGCACTTCCGCGAACCGGGCATGCCGCACAAGGGCGACATGGCCACCGAATCCGCCGCGGCGGTCGCCGGCGGCCTGACCACGTTCATGGACATGCCCAACACCAGCCCGCCGACGCTGGACGCGGCCGCGCTGGAGGACAAGTACCAGCGCGCGAAGGGACGCGCCTGGGGCAACTACGGCTTCTACCTGGGCGCCAGCAACGACAACCTGGAGGCGATCCGCACGCTCGACCCGAAGACCGCGCCGGGCATCAAGGTGTTCATGGGCGCGTCCACCGGCAACATGCTGGTCGACAATCCCGACACACTGGACGCGATCTTCCGCGAAGCGCCCACGCCGATCATCACCCACTGCGAAGACACGCCGACGATCGACGCCAACCTGGCGGCGTTCCAGGCCAGGTACGGCGATGCGCTGAGTGCCGAGCACCACCCCGACATCCGCAGCCGCGAGGCCTGCATAAAGTCCACCCGTCTGGCGATGTCGCTGGCGCGCAGGCACGGCACCCGCCTGCACGTGCTGCACATCTCCACGGCCGACGAGCTGGCGCTGTTCACGCCGGGCCCGCTGGTGCAGCCCGATGGCAAGTGCAAGCAGATCACCGCCGAGACCTGCATCCATTTCCTGCGCTTCGACCGTGCCGACTACGCCGCGCTGGGCAACCTGATCAAGTGCAATCCCGCCATCAAGGATGCCGGCGATCGCGAAGCGCTGATCAAGGCGCTGGTGGACGACGTGGTCGATGTGCTGGCCACCGACCATGCCCCGCACACGCTGGAAGAGAAGGAAAAGCCGTACGTTCAGGCGCCCTCGGGCCTGCCGCTGGTGCAGTACGCCCTGGTAGCCGCCCTCGAACTGGTGCACGAAGGCCGCATGGACGTCGCCCGCGTGGTGCAGAAGTTCGCCCATGCCCCGGCGCAGCTGTTCGACGTGAAGGAGCGCGGCTACCTGCGCGAAGGCTATTTCGCCGACCTGGTGCTGATCGACGACGAGCCGTTCACGGTGAAGCGCGAGGACGTGCTGTCCAAGGTCGGCTGGTCGCCCTTCGAGGGCCGCACGTTCCGTTCGCGGATCGGCGCCACCTGGGTCAATGGCCGCATGGTCTGGAATGGCCAGCATCTGGTCGGCACACCCAACGGCCAGCGCCTGGAGTTCGCGCGTTGAAGTTGATCGTCGCGGCGCTGTTCGCCGCTGTCTGTGCTGGCTGGGTACCGCTCGTCGTTGCGCAGGACGTGGTGCCGGCAGCCCCGGTTCCACAGGAAGATCGTGTCGTTTTTCCCGCCAGCGTGCCGCAGGGCGCGCTGGTGTTCGGCAAGGTGCCACCCGGCAGCCAGGTGCGCTACCGCGAACGCTTGTTGCGCGCCACCGGCTACGGCACCGTCGCCATCGGCGTGGGCCGCGATGAGACCGGCCCGCTGAAGGTCGATGTCACCCTGCCCTCGGGCCGCGTGGAACCCGTCAGCATCGCAGTGACGCCGCGCGACTGGCCGGTCGAACATGTCAACGGCGTGCCACCGAAGACCGTCAATCCCCCTCCGGAGATCGCCGCGCGCATCCAGCGCGAGCAGGCGCTGGTCACCGCCGCGCGCGAGCGCGACGATGAGCGCACCGACTTCGCGCTTCCTTTCCAGTGGCCGGTGCAGGGGCGCATCAGCGGCCGCTTCGGCAATGCGCGCGTCTACAACGGCCAGCCCGGTGCGGGCCACTCGGGCATGGACATCGCGGCGCCGGACGGGACACCGGTGAAAGCGCCGGCCGGTGGCGTGGTGACGTTCGCGTCGCCCGACCTCTATCTGACCGGTGGTACCGTGTTGCTGGACCATGGCCATGGCGTCAGTTCAAATTTCCTGCACCTGTCACGCATCGACGTGAAAGTGGGCGACCGGATCGAACCGGGACAGGTCATTGGGGCCGTGGGCGCCACGGGGCGTGCGACGGGGCCGCATCTGCACTGGGGAATGAACTGGTTCGATACGCGTATCGATCCGCTGTTGGTACTCGAACGCGGGAAGTGACCCGACCTGCCGTTGTGGGAGCGACGTGAGTCGCGATCGCGCTCAACGCAAAGCCTCGCGACTCACGTCGCTCCCACAGCCGGCAACCGAGCCCTCAGTCGTTGCTGCCGCTGACCCGGGCCACCGCGTCATGCGGGTGCAGGCTTTCGTAGTGCGCGACGGTGGCGTCGTAGCGGGCGATGCGCGCATCGCCCGCCAGCACCGACGCCACCCGACGGGCTGCGTCTTCGCAGAACATCAGGTTTTCGGCGTTGAGGCGAGCGAAGGCCTGTTCGTCCACCCGCTTCACCGCGGTCTGCACCGGCGTGCCCAGCGCGGCTTCGATCGCGTCAACGAGCGCCACCAGCGGCAACTCGTCGAACTGTGGCCGCAACTCCACACGCACACTGGCCCGGCTGCGCTGCGCGTGCGGCGTGGCAGCCAGCCCACGCTCGGACGCGAGCCAGTCATGCACCACGTTGACCGACAGCGGACGTGCTGCTGCAAAATCCTCGGCGAAGCGCTCGGCGTTGGCCTGGCGCGACAGCGCGGCCGAGGCCGGACAGGTGCTGGAATATTCGACGGCGAACGACAGTGCCAGCAGGAGATGACCGTCGGCCAGTGTGGCCTCGATCTCGACCGGGTAGCTCTTCCAGCCGGCGTAATCGCTTTCCAGCGCCTTCCGCTGCAGCAGCGCCTCGTAGCGGATACGCAGCCGCGCCTGCGTGGCCAGCCCGGCCTGCGAGTCCACGCTGGTCTGCAGCAGGTGGCGCAGGCCGGCAGGCGTGATGGACTCGCGCGCCAGACCGTCCTGCAGTTCCAGGTAGAGACGCGACATGTGGATGCCGCGCGCATCGGCATGGGCCAGGTTCACCGACAGGTCGATGCTGGCGGCCACCTGCAGCTGCCCACCCTGCCCGTCCGGCAGGCGGACCGGCAACGCGATGTTCTCCATGCCCACCCAGTCCAGGGGGCGCGCCAGCGGCACGCGCTGGTGGGCGACATCGGGAAGATCGGCGCGGGGCGCCGCGGGGAGCGAGGGAGCCATCGTCATGCACGGGGGAGTGGATGCCGCGCATTGTACCCCCTGCCCCCGAATCGCTCGATGAAACAGTCCGTTACAGCATGCTTCCGAACCTATCGGCGCGATAAGCGGGCCCTTCAGCCGCCGCGCGCGGCGCGCCAGCCGGTGAACAGCAGAGAGGCCCGCGACGGCAGCGGCGCAGGTTCGCCCCGGCGCGCGAAACGGGGAAGGCGGCCATGCATATATGCGGACAGCAGGCGACGCTCGCGCGCGCCGTCGCGCGGGGGCCAGGCTTCGTGCAACGCGGTGGCCCAGGCCCTGAGCTGGCCTGCTTCATCCGCGCCTTGCTGCAGGTTCACCGGCACGGCCACGCCGCCGACCTCCATCAAGCGGGCAGACAGCATCTCCGCGACGATGGCCTGCGAGGCGGGCATGCGACCCAGGACCCCGCTCTCCACGGCGGCAACCGCGTCGCCATAACGCGATAACGCGGCGAAGCCCGCCTCGCGATCCCGCGGTACCGTGCGAGCTTCTGCAAGCGTGGGCAACGCGTCGGCAAGCCGCGCCCAGTCGGCGCGCACCGGTTCGAGGCGACGGCCGAGCGGATGACGCGAGCGTTGCGAGGCCCAGCCGCGCAGTTCCTCGCCCCACCAGGCCAGCTTGGCGTCCGCCGGCAGCGGGTCGCCGGCGATGTTCAGCACGTCCTCGAACTCCTGCAACAGCGCGAACCATGCCACCACGATGTCGCGTCGCGCGTGCGCAACGAATACTTCGGCGACCGACCATTCCGGCCATCGGGCGCGCCATTTTTCCAGGAAGCTGTCGAGGGCGGCGGAGTCGGACATGCCATCAAACCTTGTAGGAGTAGTACCGGCATGCCGGTACTGGTAAGTCGCGCCCGTGATGCTGGCGCGCACGGGCGACCGGGCGCAATGCGTTCTCGATTCGCGGCTGAAAAAATGGAGGACAGCGACCGTGCGGTCGCGACTTACGTCGCTCCCACGAAACTGCGGCCGAAGGCCATGCCGACGGATCGATGAGCGCAGCGGGCACTCCCACCATCACATCCGCCAACCACAGCGCCGGCTCCTCATGCGCCTGGCGATAGCCCCACAGCGCGGCGACCGACGGCATGCCGGCGGCGCGGGCGGACTGGATGTCGCGCTCGTCGTCGCCCACGTAGACGCAGTCGGCGATGGCGATGTCGATGCGGTCGGCGGCCACCTGCAGCGGCAACGGGTGCGGCTTCTTCTCGGCCAGCGTGTCGCCGCCGATCAGCACCGCACAGCGCGTATCCCAGCCGAACTGGGGCAGGATGTCGCGCGCGAGGTATTCGGGCTTGTTGGTCACGATGCCCCAGGTGCTGCCCGCCGCTTCGAGCGCGGCCAGCATCGCGGCCACGCCGTCGAACAGCACGCTGTGCCGTCCCAGCTCTTCCCGGTAGATCGCCAGGAATTCGGGCACCAGCGCTTCGCGGGGACCCTGTTCCATCTCCGGAAACGCTGCGGCCAGCATGGCACGCGCCCCTTTGGAGACATGCGGCCGCAACAGGTCCAGCGTCATCGGCGCTATGCCCCGCGAGGCGCGCATCCTGTTGGCGGTGGCCAGCATGTCCGGCGCGCTGTCCAGCAGCGTGCCGTCCAGGTCGAACAGGGCGGCACGCGGGAACCCCGCCGACGTCACGGCTTCACCGCGCAGGCCAGGTAGTTCACGTCGGTGCGCGTACTCAGCCGTGCGCGCTGCCGCCACGGCTCGTAGGCCAGGCCGGACACGTCCTGCAGTTGCAGCCCCGCATCGCGCAGCCAGGCGGCCAGTTCCGACGGACGGATGAATTCCTTGTAGTGATGCGTGCCCTTCGGCAGCAGGCGGGCGACGTATTCCGCACCGACGATCGCCAGCGCGAACGCGGCCGGCGTGCGGTTGAGCGTGGAGAGGAACAGCTGCCCGCCCGGCTTCAGCAGCGCATGGCAGGCACGGATGATTGAGGTCGGATCGGGCACGTGCTCCAGCATTTCCATGCAGGTGATCACATCGAAGCTGCCGGGCCGCTCCTCGGCCAGCGATTCCACCGAGCGCAGTTGGTAGTCCACATGCACGCCGGATTCGAGCCGGTGCAGTCGCGCCACCTTCACCAGTTCCGGCGCCAGGTCGATCGCGGTGACCTGAGCACCCTCGCTTGCAAGGGCTTCGCTCAGCAATCCGCCGCCGCAGCCAACGTCCAGCGCGGTCGCGCCGGCAAGACGTGCACGGTCGCGCACGTACTGCAGGCGGACCGGATTCAGCGCGTGCAGCGCCTTCTGGGGACCATCGGGGTCCCACCAGCGGTTGGCCAATGCGCCGAACTTGTCGAGTTCGGCCTGGCTGAAATTGTCGTCGCGGGGCGCAGTCGAGGTGGTCATGGCGTCATTGTAAGACGATGCCGGCCATGACGCCGTCACGTATGACTCAGGAGAGACGGATGCCGGCGATCCGCTCGCGCCACTGGCGCGCGTTGGACAGGGCGCCTTCGATGTCGATATCCACCAGCATGCGCTGCCGCAGCCGGGCCCGCCCTGCGATCCAGACGTCGCTGACCTGCTGGCGGCCGGTGGCGTAGATGAGCTGGGACACCACGTGATGCAGCGGCTGGGTTTCCAGCGCGGACAGGTCCACGCACACCAGGTCGGCCTCCTTGCCCGGCTCGATGGAGCCGACGCGGTCGTCGAAGCCGATCGCCTTCGCCCCGCCCAGGGTGGCCGCACGCAGGGCGCTGAACGCATCCAGCGCCGCGGCATCCTGCGCCACCGCCTTGGCCAGCAGGGCCGCGGTGCGGGTTTCGCTGAACATGTCCAGATCGTTGTTGCTGGCGCAGCCGTCGGTGCCGATGGCCAGGTTCACGCCCGCCCGTTCCAGCGCGCAGGCCGGGCAGAAGCCGGAGGCGAGCTTGAGGTTGGATTCCGGGCAATGGACCACGCTGACACCGCGCTCGGCGCACAGATGCATCTCGGCCTCGGTCAGCTGGGTCATGTGGATGGCGATCAGCCGCTCGTTGACCAGCCCCAGCCGGTCCAGCCTGGCGATCGGACGCTGGCCGTGCTTTTCCAGCGATTGCTCGACTTCCTGCGCGGTCTCGTGCAGGTGCAGGTGCACTGGGATGTCCAGCTGGTCGGCCAGCATGCGCACGCGTTCGAAGTTCGCATCGTTGACGGTGTACGGCGCATGCGGGGCGAACGCGGTCGCGATCAGGGCGTCGTCGCGCCACTGGTCGTGCACCTCGTCGGCCTTGTCGAAGTACTCGTCGTCCGACGCCGCCCACGCGGTGGGGAAGTCGATCACCGGCAGGCCCACGCGCGCACGGAAGCCGTGGCGCTTGTAGGTGGCCGCCTGCACGTCGGGGAAGAAGTAGTTCTCGTTGACGCAGGTGGTGCCGCCACGGAGCATCTCGGCGATCGCCAGGGTGATGCCGTCGGCGACGAAGTCCGGGCCGATCACGGCCGCTTCGATCGGCCAGATGTGCTGCTGCAGCCAGACCTTCAGCGGCAGGTCGTCGGCGACGCCGCGCAGCAGCGTCATCGGATTGTGGGTATGCGCGTTCACCAGGCCCGGGATCAGCGCCGCATCCGGGCGCGACACCGTCTCGCGCGGCGCGAAGCGCGAGCGCGCCTCCGGCACCGGCAGGACCGCCACGATGCGGCCGCCGGTCACGGCGACCGCATGGTGTTCCAGCACCACCCCGTGCGGGACGACCGGCACCACGAAACCGGCTTCGATCAACAGGTCGCAGGCTTCGGGGATGCGGTCGCTCATGGGGCCTCGGCTCAGAATCCCAGCGTGTAGGTCAGCCCGATGGCGCCGGCGCCGAACAGCAGCCAGCACAGCAGCATCAGGGCCAGGGCGCGCCCGTAGCCCAGCCGCGGCACGCTGGGGAACAGCAGCGGCAGGGTCGCATTCCAGCACAGCATCACGCCCAAGCCGGCGAGCAGCACGCCCACCGCCCAGACGCCCAGATACAGCGCAAGATGCTCCATCACTTCACGCGGCTGACGTAGTCGCCCGAGCGCGTGTCGACCTTGATGATCTCGTCCTGGCCGACGAACAGCGGCACGCGCACGACCGCGCCGGTTTCCAGCGTGGCCGGCTTGCCGCCGGTACCGGCGGTGTCGCCCTTCACGCCCGGATCGGTCTCGACGATCTTCAGTTCGACGAAGTTCGGCGGGGTCACCTGGATCGGGGTGCCGTTGTACAGCGTGACCACGCACTGCTCCTCGCCCTTGAGCCACTTCTCGGCGCCGGCCATGCCGGCCTTGTCGGCCTGCACCTGCTCGAAGGTTTCCTGCTGCATGAAGTGCCAGTACTCGCCGTCGGAATACAGGTACTGCATGTCGGTGTCCACCACGTCCGCCGCCTCGACCGAGTCGGTGCTCTTCATGGTGATTTCCTGCACGCGGCCGGTGCGGATCTGACGGTACTTCACGCGCGTGAACGCCTGGCCCTTGCCCGGCTTCACGTACTCGGTGTCGGTGATGACGGAAGGCTCGTTGTTGACGAGGATCTTCATCCCGTTCTTGACATCGTTCATGCCGTAACTGGCCATGGATAAACTCCTTGGGGGGAGACAAACCCGCCGCGGGACACGGCCGGCCGGATAGAATGGGGAACCCGCCGGACCCGGCGGGTGCTTGTTTTCAGACCCGACATGATAACCGCAGCCCCCGAACCCCGACAGCCTGCCGCGCTGGTGCCCGTCCGCTGGCAGCAGGCCCTGCGGGAGGCCGTGCGCGATCCGCGCGAACTGCTGGACCTGCTGGGGCTGGACGGCCTGGCCCCGCGCCTGTCGGACGAAGCGATGGCCCAGTTCCCGCTGCGGGTGCCGCGTGGCTTCGTGGCCCGCATGCGCCGCGGCGACCCGCGCGATCCGCTGCTGCGCCAGGTCCTGCCCCTGGACGACGAGATGCGCCCCATGCCGGGCTTCGGCCTGGACGCGGTGGGCGACGGCGCGGCGAAAACCGCGCCCGGCGTCATCCAGAAGTACCGCGGCCGTGCCCTGCTGGTGGCCACTGGGAGTTGCGCAATCCACTGCCGGTACTGCTTCCGTCGCCACTTCCCCTATGCGGAGGAAACCGCGGCCCGCGACGGCTGGCGCGACGCTGTCGACCTCATCCGCCAGGACGCCTCGATCGAGGAAGTGCTGCTTTCCGGTGGCGATCCGCTGTCGCTGTCCAACGGCAAGCTGGCCGAACTGACCGGCGCGCTGGCGGATATTCCCCACCTGCGCCGCCTGCGCATCCACAGCCGCCTGCCCATCGTGGTGCCCGAGCGCATCGATGATGGCCTCCTGGGCTGGCTTTCGGCCCTGCCCTGGCCGGTGACCCTCGTGGTCCATGCCAACCACGCCAACGAGTTCGACGGCACCGTCGACGCGGCGCTCGGGCGCCTGCGCGCGGCCGGCGTGCACCTGCTCAACCAGGCCGTGCTGCTGCGTGGCGTGAACGACAGCGTGGACGCCCTGGCCGCACTGAGCGAACGCGGCTTCGCGGCCGGCGTGCTGCCCTACTACCTGCACCAGCTCGACCGGGTCGCCGGCGTGGCCCACTTCGAAGTGGACGACGCGCATGCACGCGCGCTCCACGCCGGCCTGGCCGCCCGGCTGTCCGGCTACCTCGTGCCCCGACTGGTGCGCGAGATCCCCGGCGACACCGGCAAGCGTCCGCTCTAGGCCGCAGGCTGCGACGCGCCGCCGCATCTGCGACGCGTGCATTGGACGCTTCGCGCCCCTTCGTGTATTAAACCCGCACCCCCGGCGGACCCGCTGCATGCAGATCGGCAAAGACACCACCCTTCGATTGACCCTCGTGGACGACAGCGCCGAAGACGCCGAGGCCATCGTGTCCACCCTGCGCAACGGCGGCATCGCCGTGCGCCCCCTGCGGCCGCTCGACGCCGGCGAACTGGGGCAGATGGTGGCGTCCCAGCCCATGGACCTGCTGCTGGCCTCCCGCACCGCCAAGGGCATCCCGCTGGCCACGGTACTGGCACAGGTGGACGGGAGCGGCAAGGACATCCCCGTCATCGTGCTGGCCGATGCCATCACCGAGACCGACCTGCTGGCCGACCAGGCGGCCGGCGCACGCGCGGTCGCCCTGCGCGGGCGGCCGGACCACGTGCTGACCGTACTGCAGCGGGAGTGGGCCGACCTGGACGCGCGCCGTTCGCAGCGCCGCCTGGAAGGCCAGATGCGCGAGACCGAGCGCCGGTGCGACGCACTGATCTCGTCATCGCGCGACCCAATCGCCTACATCCACGAAGGCATGCACATCCGGGCCAACGATGCCTACCTGGAGATGTTCGGCTTCGAGTCGTTCGAGGATGTGGAAGGCCTGTCGCTGCTGGACCTGGTGGGTCCGCAGTACGTCAGCGACTTCAAGGCCCTGCTGAAGAAGCTCAGCAAGGGCGAACCGCCGCCGCCGCGCTTCGAGCTGGAAGCGCGCAGCCTGGACGGCGACAGTTTCCCGGCCACGCTGGAATTCGCCACCGCCACCTACGAGGGCGAGCCCTGCGTGCAGGTGGTGTTCCGCCGCCGCGAGGAGTTCGATCCCGAACTGGCCCGCGAGGTGGAGGATCTGCGCCAGCGCGACATGGTCACCGGCCTGCTCAACCGCCCCACCTTCCTGCGCGAGCTGGAGACGGCGGTGGCCGCGGTGGCCCGCGGCGAAGACCAGTACGGCCTGCTGCTGGTCGAACCCGACCACTACCAGCGCCTGCTGGCCGACATTGGCATCGATTCGGCCGACGACCTGGCCGCCGCGCTGGCGGCGCGCCTGTCCGAAAAGCTGGACGACAGCTGCATCGCGGCCCGCTTCGGCGAGCGCACGTTCGCCGTGCTGCTGCGCGGCAACCACGCCCACACCGCCGCCCTGGCCGAGAAGCTGCGCGCGGCCTATGCCTCGCACGTGTTCACCGTGGGCGAACGCTCGGCCTCGGTGACCGCCAGCCTGGGCGGCGTGCAGATCGGCGAGAAGATCGCCAGCGTCGGTCCCGTGCTGACGCGCGCGACGGACTGCCTGCAGGCCGCCACCAACCTGGGCGGCAACCGCTTCGAGATCTTCGATCCGGGCGCCGTCGACCGCGCCGAAGAAGAGCGCGTGCAGAACTGGATCCAGCGCCTGCGCGAAGCGCTGCAGGACGATAGCTTCCGCCTGCACTACCAGCCCGTGGTCAGCCTGCAGGCCGAGCCCGGCGAGGTCTACGAGGCGCTGCTGCGCCTGGAGTCCAACGGCGAGATCGTGCAGCCGCAGTCCTTCATCGGCATCGCCGAGGACAACGGCCTGCTCGACGCCATCGACCGCTGGGTGGTGAACCGCGCCATCGAGGTGCTAGCCGAACGCAAGCGCAACGGCCACGACACGCGCATGGTGGTCAAGGTCAGCCCGGCATCCTTCGCCGACAACCGCCTGCTCGACCTCATCGCCCGGCAGCTGGCCGCCCACGACGTGCCCGGCGACCGCCTGTGGCTGCAGACGCCGGAGGCCAAGGTGTTCACCCATCTGCGCCAGGCGCAGGCTTTCCAGACCGCCGCGGCCAAGCTGGGCTGCCATGTGGGCCTGGAGCATTTCGGCGCGGGCCTGGATTCGTTCCAGCTGCTGTCGCACTTCCAGCCCACCTTCCTCAAGATCGACCGCGTCTTCAGCGAGGACCTGGGCCGCAATGCCGAACACCAGCAGAAGATCCGCGAGATCGCGGAGCGCGCGCAGGCGCTGGGCATCGTGACCGTGGCCGAGCATGTGCAGGATGCGGCGACGATGGCCTTCCTGTTCACCGCCAATGTGGATTACGTGGAAGGCAACTTCCTGGCGGCGCCGGGACCGCTGATGAACTACGACTTCAGCTGACCACCCTCTCGCGCTTGTAGGAGCGGGCTATGCCCGCGATGCTCTCCGCCGTTGGTCCAAAAAGCATCGCGGGCATGGCCCGCTCCTACGAAAAACGCTGAAAAAACCCGCCTTCCGGCGGGTTTTTCGTTCCTGCGGCCTCGCGCGGCTCAGGCGACGGTGGCCTGCTGTGCGCGCAGCGCGGCGATGCGCTCCTCCAGCGGGGGGTGACTGAGGAACAGCTTCTTCATTCCCTGGCCGATGCCGCCGGCGATGCCGAACGCTTCCACTTGGGCAGGCAGCGTGCTGGGGCGCTGCTGCTGCTTCAGGCGCTCCAGCGCGGCGATCATCTTCTGCCGGCCCGCCAGCGAGGCGCCGCCGTGGTCGGCGCGGAATTCGCGGCGGCGCGAGAACCACATGGCGATCATCGTGGCGAACAGGCCGAACACCACTTCCAGCACCATCACGATGATGTAGTAGCCAAACCCACGGCCCTCGCCCTCGCGGTTACCGGACAGGAAACTGTCCACCACGCCGCCCACCACGCGCGCCAGCACGATGACGAAGGTGTTCAGCACGCCCTGCAGCAGGGCCATGGTCACCATGTCGCCATTGGCGACGTGCGCCACCTCGTGGCCGAGCACGGCCTCGGCCTCGTCCTGGTTCATCGAACGCAGCAGGCCGGTCGACACCGCCACCAGGGCGTTGTTGCGGTTGGCGCCGGTGGCGAAGGCATTGATCTCCGGCGCATCGTAGACGGCGACTTCCGGCATGCCGATACCGGCCGCCTGCGCCTGGCGCTGAACGGTGGCCACCAGCCAGCGCTCGGCATCGTTACGCGGCTGCTCGATCACCTGCGCGCCGGTGGCACGCTTGGCCATCCACTTGGAGGTCAGCAGCGAGATCAGCGATCCGCCGAAGCCGAAGATGGCGGCGAAAACCAGCAGCCCCCCCAATTGGTTGGGGTTCACCCCCAACAGCGACATGACGATGCCGGCCAGGACCAGGACGGCCAGGTTGGTGGCGAGGAACAGGGCGACGCGCGTGAACACGGTTGAAGCTCCAGAAATGACGTGCAAGAACAGAGGTGGACGCCGCAGAATTGCGGTTGCAGCGACACGAATTCAAGCCAATGGCTGACTGTGTGGTTCAGCTTTCCTTTCTTTCCGACGAATGACCGAGACGCTTCCCCACCCCCGCTACCGGGGACGCTTCGCGCCCTCGCCCACGGGCCGCCTGCATTTCGGCTCGCTGGTGGCGGCCCTGGGCAGCTGGTTGCTCGCGCGTCACCACCATGGCCAATGGCTGGTGCGCGTGGAGGACCTGGACCCCCCCCGCGAAGTTGCCGGCGCTGCCCGGGCCCAACTGGCCACGCTGGCGGCCTTCGGCATGACCTCCGACCTGCCCGTCGTCTGGCAGAGCGGTCGCCATGACCGGTATGCCAGCGCGCTGGAGCGGCTGCTGGCCACGGGCACGGCGTTCGAGTGCCGTTGCAGCCGCAGCGAACTGGCGTCAGCGGGCGGCATCCATCGCCGCTGCGTCGCACGCGACCCCGCGCGGTCGCCCGCCATCCGGCTGCGCGTCACCGATGGCAGCACCGTGGCCTTCATCGATGGCCTGCAGGGGCACATCGCGCAGGCGGTCGACCGCGACGTCGGCGATGTGGTCCTGCGCCGAGCGGATGGTTTCTGGGCCTACCAGCTGGCGGTGGTCGTGGACGATGCAGAACAGGGCATTACCGATGTCGTGCGCGGGGCGGACCTGCTCGACTCCACCCCCCGCCAGATCCTGCTGCAGCGCGCGCTGGGCCTGCCCACGCCGCGCTACCTGCACCTGCCGCTGATCGTCGACGCCCACGGCGACAAGCTGTCCAAGGCGATGGCCGCCCTGCCGGTGGACGATGCGTCACCCCTGCCCGCCCTCCGTGCCGCCTGGCAGGCACTGGGACAGGCGCCGGCCCTGCTCACCGGCCTGCCGACGGTGGCCCAGACGATGCAGGCCGCGGCCCGAGGCTTCCGGCCCGAGCGCCTGCCCAAAGTGACACACGTGACGTTCGCTGCGGCGCACAACAATCCTGTCGAAGGCGCTGTCTAGAATCGGATCGCCGTCGGCTTGCGGCGGTATACGGAGATCCCCCACATGACATCGCGCGGCGCCCTGGTCACCGGCGGCACCGGAGGTATCGGTACCGCCATCTGCAAGAAGCTGGCCGACATGGGCCACAAGGTCGCCACCAATTACCGCAACGAGGAGAAGGCGCGCGCGTGGCAGGCGCAGATGAAGGCCGACGGCTACGACATCGCGCTGGTGAAAGGCGACGTGACCTCGCCGGACGAAGCGCAGGCGATGGTGAAGGAAGTGGAACGGACGCTGGGCCCGGTCGAGATCCTCATCAACAACGCCGGCATCACCCGCGACGGCACCTTCCACAAGATGACCGCCACCCAGTGGGGCGATGTCATCAACACCAACCTCAACTCGGTGTTCAACGTCACCCGTCCGGTGATCGAAGGGATGCGCGACCGCAAATGGGGCCGCATCATCCAGATCAGTTCGATCAACGGCCTGAAGGGCCAGTACGGCCAGGCCAACTACGCCGCCGCCAAGGCCGGCATGCACGGCTTCACCATTTCGCTCGCGCGCGAGAACGCCAAGCTCGGCATCACCGTCAACACGGTATCGCCCGGCTATGTGGCCACCGACATGGTGATGGCGGTGCCGGAGGAAGTCCGCGCCAAGATCGCCGCCGACATTCCCACCGGTCGCCTGGGCAAGCCCGAGGAAATCGCCTACGCGGTCGCCTTCCTGGTCGACGAACAGGCCAGCTGGATCACCGGCTCCAACCTGGACATCAACGGCGGCCACCATATGGGGTGGTGAGGCACAGAGGGGAACGGGGAGTCGGGGGCGCGGGCCTCCTGCCATGCCGCCTCCGGCGAAGGATCACGTCGTTCCCGTTCCGCGCCCCGCTTTGCCTGAACAGGGACACCCTGCCCTCCGGCCTGTTGCAAGGGCTGTTGCGCTGCGTCATGCTGCCGCAATACGCGTTTAGAGCGAAGACTCAATGGCTGCGATCCGCATCATCAAGAAGTATCCCAACCGTCGTCTGTACGACACGGAGATCTCCAGCTACATCACCATCGAGGACGTGCGCCAGCTGATCGTGGACGGCGAGGATTTCGAGGTCCGCGACGCCAAGACCGGCGACGACCTGACCCGCACCGTGCTGCTGCAGATCATCAGCGAGCAGGAACAGGACGGCGAGCCGGTCCTGTCCACGCAGCTGCTCAGCCAGATCATCCGCTTCTACGGCGACTCGTTGCAGGGCTTCATGGGCAACTACCTGGAGCGCAGCATGCAGCTGTTCATGGAGCAGCAGCAGCAGTTCCGCAGCCAGATGGGCAACCTGCTGGGCCAGACGCCCTGGACCATGATGAACCAGCTGACCGAACGCAACATGGAGCTGTGGCAGGAATTCCAGCGCAACCTGACCGGCGGCATGGGCCGCCCCACGACGGTCAAGCCGAAGGACGCTCCGCGCGAGACGCCGAAAACGCGCGCGCGTTGATCCTCTACGTAGTGAGACCCGGCCCGCGCCCTGTTGCGCGGGCCTTTTTTTGAGCCACACCCTCAGGAACTTCGCATGACGCAACGCATTGCCGTGGTGACCGGTGGCCTGGGCGGCCTGGGCTTGGCGATCTGCCAGGCCTTGGCGAACGCCGGCCGCAAGGTGATCGCTGCCGACCTGCCCGCCTCTCCCGAACGCCTGGACGAGTTCCGGGCCCGTACCGCCTCGCTGGACATCGAGACCGCCGTCGTCGACGTGGCCGACTTCAATGCCTGCGCGGCCTTCGTACGGGACATCCAGGACCGCCACGGCGCCCTCGACATCCTGGTCAACAACGCCGGCATCACCCGCGACGCCACCCTGTGCAAGATGGACAAGGCGCAGTGGGACGCGGTGATCGGCGTGAACCTGGACAGCGTATTCAACCTGTGCCGGCACGCCGTGGACGGCATGCAGGCACGCGGTTTCGGTCGCATCGTCAACATCAGCTCGGTGAGCGGCCAGACCGGCAACTTTGGCCAGGTGAACTACGCCGCGGCCAAGGCCGGCCTTCACGGTTTCTCGATGTCGCTGGCCCGCGAAGTCGCGCGCAAGGGCGTGACCGTCAACAGCGTCTCGCCCGGTTACGTGGAAACGCCGATGACCCGGGCCATGCCGGACGAGGTCCGCGAGCGGACCGTCGCGTCGGTCCCCGTCGGCCGCATCGGCCAGCCAGCCGACATCGCGCGCGCGGTCGCCTTTCTCACTGCGGACGATGCCGGCTACATCACCGGCGCCAACCTGCCGGTGAACGGCGGCCTGTTCATGAGCTTCTGACCTGATCCCCGGTCGTACGACGATCTCTTCACGAACCCTCAAGAGACTTCCCGATGAAACTCACTCCTCCCACCTTCGGTGTCTGGCTGATCGCCCTGCTGCTGGGCGGCGGCGGCATCGCCGCGAAGTTCGGTTACGTGCCGGTGCTCGCTCCGCATGCGTTCTGGCTGGTGGTCGCCGGCTTCGGCCTGCTGGTGGCCGCGACGCTCTTCAGCAAGCTCTGAGCGCCACGGGCTACGCTCCCGATGTCGATCATCGGGAGTCGGCCATGGAACTGATCGTCGCACTGCTCGGCTTCTGAAACAGGCCTCGCCGGGTTGTGCCTCCGTTGCTCGGCATCGCGGCGGGGCTGGCCTTGTTCCATCTGACCGGCAAGGCACCTTCATCGGCCGCCATGGCACTTGGCTGTGCCCTGCTCGGCCTGGCCATCGACTTCCCGCTGGATTACCTGCGCGAACCCTTCCCGCGCGATCCCGGCGCCTGACCGTCATTCCATTTCGAAGCGCTCGAAAGCGATCTCGAGTGTCTCGAATAGGGTGTCGCCCACCGCCGCATCCAACGGTGAAGGCGCGTACGCCGCCGGTCGCGCCCGCAGGAAGCGCCAACGCATCACCGGGTTGCCCTGCTCGTCCAGCAACGTGATGGTGACCGTGCGCCGCGCATCGCCCCCATTGCGTGCCTCGTCCCACCACTGATACCAGGCGAGGGAACCGGTCACGCCCCGGCGCAGCAGCAGGTTGTCGTACCGGGTCAGCGTTGGGAGTTTCGTCGCCTCCAGCACCCTGTCGTTGCCATTGCGGTACTCGTTCACCTGCAGGCGGGCTTCGGGGAAGACCACCTCGGACACGCCCGCATCGGGCCCGTCGCCCAGACCGAGGTCGACGTGGAAATTCATTCCGGCATACGGACGATCGCGCTGTACGGGCATGGCAGGGGCTCCATGAGGGAAGGAGAGCGCGCCCGTGTGGGGCACACGCTCTTCCAACGCGATTCCTCGCCCGCGGAGGTCAGGCCACCTCCACCTGCCCTATCCACAGCCGGTTGCCATCCGGATCGTCGATCCGGAACTCGCGCATGCCGTAGAACGTAGTCTCCAACTCCGGCACGTCCAGCCCGTTCGCCCGCGCCTGCGCATGGAAGACGCTGATGTCGTCGGGATAGAGGTACAGCACCGCGCCGCGCGGCGCGTCCGGGTTCACGTTGATCGACTGGTCCAGCATCACCTGGCAATCGCCCCAGCACAGCTTCGCCCAGCCCCAGTCGTCGCGGCGGTCTTCGAGGGTGAAACCGAGCTTCTCGTAAAACGCGATCGCCCGCGGCAGATGGCGGACGGGCTGCATGGGGATGATCTGGGGCATGGATCTCACTCCTTGAACGCGGCTTCCGGCAAACAAGCTATCGCGCTGCGCTGGCGGACGACGTGCAGCGCTGGATGCGCGATGGAACCGGCTCACCGGCCCTCCGTCGGCAGAGCTCACACGGAGATGAACAACCCGGGGGCGTACGCGGCCGCCAACAACGCAATGATGCCGACGACACTGACCGTGAGCGCAAGTGCTGCATGGCGCGTCCGACCGCTTTTTGCGGCCACCGTCGCAAGGCACAGACAAAGCATGGGCAAGGACCACCATCCCTTGATCGTGCGAAACACGAAATGCGAGTAGCCCGACTGGACGATGTCAAAACCGGCCCAGGTCTCGGCGAATGCGTCGCCGGCACCGTGCTGGATGGCATAGATGAAATAGCCCTGCGCCAGTACCAGTAGCAGCACCATGACAACGATCGCGATTCTCTTGAACACGCCCCCCCTCCCTTGCATGGCCGACCGGAGTGGGCACACGGCCTGTGCGCCGATCTCCGGCTCGAGCCGAGCGTTGATGTCGTTCCTCAGGCAAAGCGGCCGAAGGCAGCCTTCGTCCCGGTGGCCGGATGCGCCTGGCTCAGCGCGGGGCGCCCTCGTTGCCCTTGCGCAGGAACGTCGCCAGGCCGCCCAGCTGCAGGCCCTGCACCTTGTCCACGACGGGCGCGAACTTGCCGACATCATCCGGTGTGTAACCCCCTGCGCGGTACCACAGGGTGATGCGGGTGCCGCCGTTCTCTTCGACGAAGCGCCACTCGAGCGCGCCGTGCAGCCCCATGCCCTGCAACGGGCCGAGGCCCCCGGTCATGCGCATCAGTTTGCCCGGATCGGTGAAGGTCACCGTCATGTGCCAGGCCTGCTGCGCGCCTTTGATCTCGCAGAAGCAGCCGCCGGCCTTGTCGCTGATCGACAGCCTCGAGGCATCGCCCCACCAGGTGTGGTCGGCCGGCCACCAGCGGCCGACATCGTTCACCAGCGCCGCGTAGGCCACCTGCGGCGCGCCGGGTACCCATTCGGAATTCTCGAGGGTGAAGCCATTAGGCTGCGCATCCTTGACCGCCGCCTGCACCGGCGCGGCGACCGCCAGCCCCCGCAGCACGACCCCTGCCAGCGTCTTCACTGCGCCGCTCCCTGGGGGCAGAGCTTCGCGCGGTAGGCCATCGCCTTGGGCATCAGCGCGGTGAGGTTTTGGATGCGCGTGCCGGGATTGGGGTGGGTGGAGGAGAACTCCGGCGGCGCCTGGCCCCCACTGGCTTCGCTCATGCGCTGCCACAGCGACACGGCTTCCTGCGGATTGAAGCAGGCCGCCGCGGCCAGCATCAGGCCCACTTCATCGGCCTGCGTCTCGTGTTCGCGTGCGTAGGGCAGCAGGTAGCCGTAGCCCATCGCGGCCATCACCATCTGCTGTTGTTGCGGATCCATGCCGCTCATGGCGCCGGCCATCTGACCGATCTGGGTGAGCTTCTGCTGCGACATGCGCTGCGCGCCGTGGCGCAGCAGGGCGTGGGCGATCTCGTGCCCCATGACGACGGCCACGGCGTCGGCGTTCTGCGCCACCGGGATCAGGCCCGTGTAGACGGCCATCTTGCCGCCGGGCAGGCAGAAGGCATTGGCCTGGTCGGACTGGATGACGTTGACATCCCAGTCGAAGGACTTCCAGTTGCCGCTGGGCTGGGTGCCTTTCTCCGCCGCGATGGCAGCCTCCACCTCCGGCACCTTGGCGATCAGCCGCTGGGCGATGGCGCGTACCTGCTGGGCGATCTGCGAATTGGGATCGACCGGCTGCTCCTGCTGCAGGATTTCCTCGTAGGCCTGCAGGCCGAGCGCCTTCTCCTCTTCCACGCCGATCGAATTGTCGATCAGCACCTTCTCGCCGGTGTACGGATCGACGACGCGGTTGTTCAGGTAATAGCACCCGCCGTAAACCAGAAAGCCCAGCAGGATCAGCCAGCGCAGGTTGCCCAGTCCGCTGCCGCGACGCCCGCCGCCCTGCCCGTACTGCGAGCGACCGTAAGGATCTTGCCTCATCACCCTCTCCCTGGCGGCTAGATGCCGCGAACGACGCGGAAACCCACCCGCGCATTAGTCATATCCGAATCCGAAGACGAACGCCATGCCGCGCGCGCCTGCGCCGGTGAACTGGCCCAGGAACCGCCGCGCACGACCCGCGACCTGCAGCCGGGGTTGAACCATGCGGCCCCGTCCGCCGGAGCGCGCCGGTAGCTGGCATGCCAGCAGTCGCCGACCCATTCACTGGTGTTGCCGTCCAGGTCCTTCAGGCCGAAGGCATTGGCGCGGAAACGGCCTACCGGCGCCGGTCCCCAGTAACCGTCGCCATAACCGACGAACGCGTTGTTCCAGGTGCGGCCACTGGGCGAGCGGTCGTTGCCCCCGGTCAGGTTGGCCACGCCGCGCGGCGGCTGGCCGTTGCCCCAGGCGTAGCGTCCCTGCTGGCCGGCGCGCAGCGCGTATTCGTATTCGGCCTCGCTGGGAAGCCGGTAGCCGTGGCCGGTCTGGCCGGCCAGCCACTCGGCATAGGCCTCGGCGTCGTAGACGCTCACGTGGAGCACCGGCATGTCGTCGCTGGCGGGCTGGCCGGCGTAGTCGGATCGCCAGTCCACCCCGCTGCGACGGACGAAATTGCCGCTGCGTTCGTCATAGACGATGGAGTGGCCACGCCGGGTGGCCCGTGGCCGGTACTGGGTTGCCTCGACGAAACGCCGGAACTCGCCCACCGTCACTGGATGCCGCGCCATGGCGAAGCCGCGGTCGAAGCGGACGTAGTGCGCGGGTTTCTCGGCATCGGCGGCATCGACCTCGTCGTCGCCCGCGCCCATCAGGAAGCCTCCGTGCGGTACCACCACCATTTCGGGCCCGCGACCGCCGTTATGCAACGCATCGGTGAACGCCTGGCCGGGACGGAACAGGCCGTAATGGGTCGCCAGGTCGATGCGCTGCCGGAAATCGGCGGCAACGCGATTGCCCGGTTCGGCGATGCGCAGGACCTCGGCCAGCTTGATCCGCGCATCCTTCAGCCCCAGTGGCGTGACCAGGTCGCGCACGCCGGCGTCGCGCAGTTCGACGATGCGCGCCAGGCGGATGGCTTCCACCCGCACGCGCGCGTCGGCCACGGTCTGCGCGTCCTGGCGGACCTGCGCGGCATGGTCCAGCCAGCGCCGGGCCGTGGCGAAGTCGCTGCCGTGGGCGGCCTCTTCGGCGCGCCGGATCATCGCGCTCTCGACCGCCGCCACGCCCTGCAGTGCGCGCGGCTGGCCCGGTTTCCACTTCAGCACTTCACGGAAGCCGGCCAGCGCGCCGCCACCTGCTTCGCCCAGCCGGCCCTCGCGCAGCGCACGCTCGCTGGCCACGTTCAGCCGGGTGAGCTGATCGGCTTCGTCCACCCGGGCCAGATACGTGGCAACCGCCGTATCGCCGGGCGCCACGGTGCGTGCGACGGCCGCGATCTGGCGTGCGCGCCGCAACGATTCGGTGCGGTCTTCGGCATGGCGCAGCGTCTGCCGCCCCTGCTCCAGCAACCGATCGAGGCTGCGGTCGAGTCCGCGTCTGGCGCGGGCATCGGCAGGATCCAGGCGCAACAGCGCAAGGTAGAGCGGAATGGCATCGTCTGCCGTATCGAACAGACGCCCGTCGGACAGGGCGGCCGCGGCACGGCGATGCGCATCGGCAACGCCTTCGGGCGCCAGCGTTACGGCCGGCGGGCGCCAGTTCAACTCCTCCACGCTGCTGTCATCGCCACTGACCGTCACGCTGGGCATGCGTACGGCATCGGTGGCGCCTTTGGCGTCGCCCGGACCCGCCGCATCGCGCGAGCACGCGGCGAGCCACGGCAGCGTGAGCAACATGACGGCAAGGATCGCGCGCAAACACCCTCCGTGATGGGAGCGACCGGCCCCCGTGAGAGAATGCCGGCAGACAATACCGGCAGACGATACTGGCTGAGCCGGGACCTTAGGTTATTGTCCCCTGACTGAGCAAACGACGCATTACGCGGAGACCACGTTGCCCCACTGGATAGACACCCCCGCCGCGCTGGATGCGCACCTGCAGCGCCGGCCCACGCGGATCGGCCTGGATACCGAATTCGTCCGCGAGCGCACCTTCTGGCCGCAACTCGCGCTGGTGCAGATCGCGCTGGACGACGACGTGCTGCTAGTCGACCCGCTGGCCCCCGGCATGACCGACGCCCTGCGGCCGTGGCTGACCGATCCCGCGATCACCAAGGTGATGCACAGCGCCAGCGAGGATCTGGTGGCGTTCAAGGTGGCCTGCGATGCGTTGCCCACCCCCCTGTTCGACACGCAGATCGCCGCCGCCCTGGCCGGAGTGGCGGCAGGCATCGGTTACCAGAAGCTGGTGGAGCGCATCACCGGCGTCGTGCTGCCCAAGGGCGAGACACGCTCGGACTGGCTGCGACGACCGCTCAGCGAATCGCAACTCCACTATGCCGCCGACGATGTGCGTTACCTGTTCGCCGTGCACGATGCCTTGCGGACAGCGCTGGCGTCTTCGGGGCGCCTTGGCTGGCTGGAGGAGGACTGCGCGCGCTTTGTCGACAATGCCGCGCAGGACGAAGGCGAGCGCTGGCCGCATCTGGGCATGCGCAGTGCGCAGTTCCTCGATGCGGATGCGCAACGCCGCCTGGTGCGCCTGCTGCGCTGGCGCGAGGCACAGGCCCGGGCCAGTGACAAGCCGCGCAGTTGGATCCTGGACAACGAGCTGGCCGTGACACTGGCGCGTACGCCGCCAACGGACAAGACGGCGCTGCTGCGCCTGTTCGACGGCCAGCCCAAGGCGCCCCGCAAGCTGGCCGATCCGTTGTGGCAGGCGCTCGCTACGCCCGTGGACGACGAGGCCGCGATGCCGCTGGCGCGTGCCGCCAGCGACGGCGACAAGGCGCGGCTCAAGCGACTGCAGGATGCCGTGGCCACCCGGAGCGCCGGCCTGGGCCTGCCCGACGGGGTGCTGGCCTCGCGACGCCACCTGGAAGCGCTGCTGGAATCCGGCCAGTGGCCCGCCTCCCTCGCCGGCTGGCGACGGGCCGAACTGCAACCCGTGCTGGAGCCGATCCTGGCCGGCCCAGGCTTGGCACAGGCGCCCGCCGCGGGCTAGAATGGCGCCGCTCTTGTGGGGCCATAGCTCAGCTGGGAGAGCGCGTCGTTCGCAATGACGAGGTCGGGAGTTCGATCCTCCCTGGCTCCACCATCCAACACGAAAGTCCAGGCGAAAGCCTGGCCTTTTTCTTTGCGCCGCCCACTCCGCTCTTCCAAAGAAAAAGCCCGCCGGCACGAGGCCGACGGGCTGGGAGAGCAGGAAATCGTCTGATCAGAACTTGTAGTTGACGCCCAGCAGGTAGGTGCGGCCCCACTCGACGTATTCCAGCGGGCGATCCTTCGTGCCGGCGTAGGTCTGGTAGGCCTCGTCGGTCAGGTTGCTGACCTGGAACAGGACGCTCAGGCCATTCAGCGCGTGGCCTTCGGGGAACGAATAGCTCACCTGGGCGTCGGTGACGTCTTCGCCCACCACGTAACGCAGGGTGCGGTCGCCGTCGAAGTTGCCGATTTCACCGATGAAGTCGGAACGCTTGCGCTGGCTGACGCGCGCTTCGAAGCCGTTGCGCTCGTAGTAGGCGGTCAGGTTGAAGGTACGTTCCGACAGACCCGGCAGCGTGATGTTCTGGCTGCCGACGCTGTTGGTCGAACCCGGCGGCGGCGGGATGGTGATGTCGCTGTCGTTGAAGCTGGCGCTGGCGATCACGCCGAAGCCTTCCAGCGCATCAGTAAACAGGTCCAGCGGCAGCGACGCGGTCAGCTCGATACCCTTCATCTTGCCGCCCTTGCCGTTGTAAGGCGCGGTGAAACGACCGGTGCTCTGCGTCGGCGGCTCGCCCGGGCCGGGCACGTAATCCACCAGGAAATCGCTGAAATCGAATCCGTCACGCGACTCGGTGTAGATGTAGGTACGCAGGTCCTTGTAGAAGAACGCGGCGGCCACGTACGCCTTCGTGCCGAAGTACTTCTCGTAGGAGAGGTCGAACGCATAGGCACGCCAGGGCTCGAGCTCCGGATTGCCGCCACTGCCGCCCGGCTCGCCGGTCGCCGTGTTCACGCCAAATTCCAGCGACGCACGCAGTTCATCCACGCGCGGCCGCGCCACCTGCTCCGCAAGACCGATGCGCAGGGTCTGGTCCGCCGGCAGCGAGAACGCCAGGTTCATGCTCGGCAGGACTTCGGTATAGGTCTTGCCGCGGTCGACAGGCTGCACGTTGCTGCCGGCCGGCTGGGTGCTGTCCCAGTAGCGCGACTGGGAGGACTGGTCGACGTGCTGGATCTGAACGCCGATGTTGCCGCGCACCGGGATGGAGCCCCACTCCGTATCGATGTTGGCGCGGGCGAAACCCGTGCTGATCTTCTCGTTGACGTCCCATGCCTTTGGAATCAGGTACGACAGGTTGTCCACCGGATTGAAGGTCATGTAGCGGGCGACGGCGGCCGGCACGTTCCAGGAAGGGATGTAACCGATGCCGGCGAATCGCAGATCCACCAGGCCGTACTGCAGGTCCGAGGCGATGGACGTGACGCCCTGGGCGCCCAGGTTGATGTTGCCTTCGGGCTGGCGCTTCTTCTTCTCGCGGTCGGCGTAGTTCAGGCCGACGTCCAGATCGGTGAACCAGCCCAGCGATTCCGGCAGCGGAAAGGATGCCGCCAGCTTCACGGCGGTCAGGTGGTCCTCGACCTTGGGCGTCTTGCCGTAGCCGGAACCGTAGATGGTGTTGGCGAGGAAAAGCTGCGAAGGATCGGAATAGTCGAAACCCGGATTGATCTGCGAGAAGCCGCCCGAGCGGAAGCTCAGGCCGACCGAATCCAACTGCGGGGCCGGCAGGCGCTGCGTGTTGTTCTCGAGATTGATTTCGTCGCGCTTGGTCTTGGACCAGCTGACATCGGCCACCAGGCGCACCGCACCGACATTGAACTCGTTGTTCCAGCCGAACGCGTTGATCTCGTCCTCGCGGTAGTTGTACATGCCGCGCACGAGCGGATACACGTTGTTGGCCGTGCCGCCGGTGAACGTGTTGTTGCCGTTGATGACGGGGTCGTCGACATCAAGGCGACCATAGCCACCGTTGTAGTCGCCGATATGCACTTCGAACTGGTTCGCAGTGCTGACCTGCTCCGCTTCGGAATGGAACAGGTCCAGCGTGCTGGTCCAGGCATTGGAGGGACGGAACTGCAGGGTCGCCATCACGCCGTCGCGCTTGGTCTCACCCGTGCGGCGGAGCGCCTTGATGCCATCGGAATAGAAGGTGCCGGCCGGCACGCCCGGGCGCCAGTTGTCGCCGATCGCCTGCCAGGGCTCGTACAGGCCCACCTGGTTCTCCTGGATCGGCGTGGTCGCATGCGAATAGCCGATCGAGAAGCCGAACGTGCGCGCTTCGTTCTGGGTGATGTAGCTGGCGTTGATGCGCTCGCCGTACGCGGACGCATCGGCCGCGTTGCCGAGAGAATTGCGCTGGCCGCGGATGCCGACCGCACCGACCGGCGCATCGAAGCTAAGCGGACGCACGGTCTGCATGTCGACCGTACCGGACAGACCCTGGCCGCCGAGGCCGGCGTCGGGCGTCTTGTACACGGTCACGCCGCTGACCAGCTCGGACGGATACTGGTCGAACTCGACGCTGCGGTTGTCGCCGGTGCTGACCATCTCGCGGCCGTTCAGCAGCGTGGTGGAGAAGTCGGGCGACAGACCGCGCACGCTGATCACCTGCGCACGGCCGGCGACGCGCTGCGCGGCCAGGCCCGGCAGGCGGGCGAGCGATTCGGCAATGCTGACATCGGGCAGCTTGCCGATGTCTTCGGCGGAGATCGCCTCGACGATGGAGGTGGAATCGCGCTTCACCGAAATAGCACTTTCGATGCCGCGGCGGATGCCGGTCACCACAACGGTATCGAGCTCGGTGGCGTCGGCTTGCTGGTTCTGTTCTGCGGTGGCTTCGGCCGTCTGAGCCTGTACGCCGGTCGCGGTCAGCGCGATGGCGGACGCCAACGCCGCGCTAAGCAGGTTGCGCTTGAGTTGCATGTTCCCCTCTCCAAGGACGTTGTATGCGATGAACCGGGTGCGTCGCGCGATGCGATCGCCCGGCTCTGCCACGCCGGGGCGGGTGCCCCGGAACGTGCGGCCATGGTAGTGGTGCACGCAGCTGCACAAACCGCGCTGCATACGTATTCATGCATATTCCGCGTCATCATGTAACGCGCAATCCATGCCTGCACGCAGGCGTGCGAACGCCACCCTCCCCGGATCCGAAGCGCATTCACCTGCGCAGTGGGGCACCGGGATCCGGCGGCGATTCAGGGACGCAGCAGGAACACCAGGGGCACTTCGATGCGATCGCGCCACGCGGCCTCGTTGTGGGCCGCGCCGAGATAACGATGGCTCACCATGTCCACGCCGGGCCGGTAACCGCGCGCGCGCATCGCCGCATCGACCCGCTGCTGGTGCGGCTCGTACTGCGCGTCGATGGCTTCGGTGCCGTAGTCGAAATAGAAGCGATGCCGACCGGGCGCGGGGACATGCGTCGCCACATAGTCCTCGACGATGCCGCCGGCGATCGGCCAATGCGTGGAGACGCACCCTGCCCCACCGAACACGTGGGGAAACTCCATCACTGCGTACGCGGAGATCAGCCCGCCCATGCTGGACCCCATCACGAACGTGTCCGACGGCCCCGTCAACGGGCGGTACTGCGCATCGATGAACGGCTTCAGTTCGGTAGCCAGGAAGGCCAGGTAGGCGTCGGCGACGATCTCGGCCGTCGGGAACGGCGGGGCGCCCGGGGTCGGGATGAAGCTCTCGCCCCGGAGGGCCTTGCGCGGCCTGTACTCCTGCAGGCGCCTGGGCGTGTTCCACACGGCCACGATGATGGCCGGTCGCACATGGCCGTTGCCGATCAGACGCGTCATCGCCTCATCCACGCCCCAGTCGACGCGGGTGTAGGAGCTGGAAGGATCGAACACGTTCTGGCCATCGTGCATGTAGAGCACCGGATAGCGTGCGTCCTTCGCCTCGTCGTAGCCGGGTGGCAGCCACACATCCACGTTCCGGGCCGCGACAAGGCGCGAGGGAAACTGCGAATGGCGCAGCAACGTACCGGTGACGCCCTCGCCGACAACCCGCTGAGCGGGCGGTGAAGGCGACGCGACATCCTGTGCCAGCACCGCGCACGACGCGACGGAGAGCAGCAGTGCCATGCCGATCCGAACCACTCCGCTGCCCATGTTCACGGCACTCCAGTTCAATCGATGACGGCGTAGTACACGCCGCGGGCCGGAAGCGCGAGCGTGCCGTCCTGCACGGTGCCGGACGGCAGGCCGTGGCTGTCCACCGGGTGCGGCGACAGGCCGGCGGGCAACTTCCATGCGACGGGTTGCGGCGACAGGTTGAACACCACCAGCATCGCCGCGCCTTCGGTCTCGCGCACGAACGCCAGCACCGGTTCCGGCGCATCAAGGAAGCGGATGCGGCCCACCCGCAGTGCGGGCTGGCTGCGTCGCCAGGCCAGGAAGCGCCGCACCTGGTTGAGGATGGAGTCGGGATCGGCGTCCTGCGCGGCCACGTTGATGGCGCGGTGCTCCGCCGGGATCGGCAGCCAGGGCTGACCCTGGCTGAAGCCGGCCTGCTCGCCTTCGTGCCACGGCATCGGCGTGCGGCAGCCATCGCGGCCCTTGAAGTTCGGCCAGAACGTCTTGCCGTACGGGTCCTGCAGCGCTTCGTACGGCACGTCGGCCTCGGGCAGGCCCAGTTCTTCGCCCTGGTAGAGGCAGACCGAGCCGCGCAGCGAACACACCAGCGCCACCAGTTGCGCCGCCAGCGCCGGCGAGGCATCGCCGCGACCCCAGCGCGTCACGGCACGCTGCACGTCGTGGTTGGAAATGGCCCAGCACGGCCAGCCTTCCACCATCGCCGCTTCCAGGCGCTCGACCGTGTCACGGATGTAGCCGGCCGTGCCGTCGTCGGTCAGCAGCTCAAAGCTGTAGCCCATATGCAGGCGCTGGTCGGTGACATACTCGGCAGTGGTGGCCAGCGAGTCTTCCGACGAGATTTCGCCCAGCGCTCCCGCGTCCGGATACCGGTCGAGCAGCGCGCGCAGGCGCTCCAGGAAGCCGATGTTCTCCGGCTGCGTGTTGTTGTAGTAGTGGTACTGGTACGCGTAGGGATTGTCGGGACTGAAACCGCGACCCACGCGCTTGTCCTTCGGCTTGGGCGGGTTGTCGCGCAGCTGCGCATCGTGGAAACAGAAGTTGATCGCGTCCAGGCGCAGGCCGTCCACGCCGCGGTCCAGCCAGAACTTCACGTTGTCCAGCGTGGCGTCCTGCACGGCCGGATTGTGGAAGTTCAGGTCCGGCTGGCTGGCCAGGAAGTTGTGCAGGTAGTACTGCTCGCGGCGCGGCTCCCAGCGCCAGGCCACGCCGCCGAACAGCGACATCCAGTTGTTGGGCGGCGTGCCGTCTTCCTTCGGATCGGCCCACACGTACCAGTCGGCCTTCGGGTTGTCGCGGCTCTCGCGGCTTTCCTTGAACCAGGCGTGCTCCACCGAACAATGGCTCAGCACCTGGTCGATCATCACCTTGATGCCCAGCGCATGCGCCTTGGCCAGCAGGGCGTCGAAGTCGGCCAGCGTGCCGAACAACGGATCCACGTCGCGGTAGTCGGCGATGTCGTACCCGAAATCGGCCATCGGCGACTTGAAGAACGGCGAGATCCAGATGGCGTCCACGCCCAGGCCCGCGATGTAGTCCAGCTTCTCGACGATGCCGGGCAGATCGCCCACGCCATCCCCGTTGGTGTCCAGGAAGCTGCGGGGGTAGATCTGGTAGATCACCGCTCCGCGCCACCAATTGTTCTTCTTCATTGCGGCACCGGTCTGCATGCATGGCGCACCCCTCCGGTGCGCACGGCGGGCGCCACTATTCCACGCCCCGCCGACATGCGTGAGGGCGAGGCGTTACGGGCGCGCATGAATACGTATGCATGCAACGCTCACGTCAGCGGACGTGCGTAGCGCGTTGGTCGGCATCCGAGGCTGGAAGGAACGGCCGAAATCCAGGTGCGGCAAGGGCTTGGGCGGTAACTCGACGCTCGGCGGGCACGATCGGCCGCACCCGGTGCGCTATCCGCATTGTTTGCGGTGCAGCATGGAAACGCACGCGCTTGCCTGCAAGATGCCGCCACGTCCGCGACCTTCGCGCACGCCCTTGTCCACGCTCCGCCAGGAATCCTGCATGACCGCCAAGCCACGCCTGTCCTTCTGGCAGATCTGGAACATGTCCTTCGGCTTCCTCGGCATACAGTTCGGCTTCGCGCTGCAGGGCGGCTTCATGTCGCGCATCTTCCAGACCCTGGGCGCGGAGAAGGATGCGCTGCCGCTGCTGTGGATCGCCGCGCCGCTGACCGGCCTGCTGGTGCAGCCGATCATCGGCTATCTCAGCGACCGTACCTGGCATCCGCGCCTGGGGCGCCGGCGGCCGTTCTTCCTGATCGGCGCCATCCTCAGTTCCATCGCCCTGGTGTTCATGCCGCACTCGCCCACGTTGTGGATCGCGGCAGGCCTGCTGTGGGTGCTGGATGCCAGCATCAACATCAGCATGGAGCCGTTCCGTGCGCTGGTGGCCGACAAGCTGCCCGAGGAACAGCGCTCGTACGGCTTCGTGCTGCAGACGCTGATCATCGGCGTGGGCACGTGGGTGGCCAGCAACCTGCCCTGGTTCATCGCCCAGCTCGGCGTACCGAACGAAGCCGGTCCTGGCGTGGTGCCGCCCTCGGTGAAGGTGGCGTTCGCCATCGGCGCCTTCGTCTTCATGGCGAGCATTTTGGTGACCATCCTCACCACGCCCGAGTATCCGCCGGAAGACCTGCAGCGGTTCCGCGACGAACAGAAGCGCCGCGGCAACTTCGCTGGCGAGATCGCCCACCACGTGGTCCACATGCCCGCGCAGATGCGCCGCCTGGGGCTGGTGCAGTTCTTCAGCTGGCTGGCCTTCTTCGCCATGTGGAGCATGGCCACCCCCGGCCTGACCGAACACGTGTTCAAGGCGCCCGCGCCGGACCCGGCGGCCTTCGACATGGCGGTCCCGGCACAGGCCGCCGCCTTCCAGTCGGCCAATGCCGCCTTCCAGAACGCGGCCGACCTGGTCGGCTCCTACATGGGCTATTACGGGCTGTCGTCGATGCTGGTCGCCCTGCTGCTGAGCTTCTATGCGGCGCGCTTCCCGCTCAACCGCAAGGCGGTGCATGCCGGCTCGCTGGTGCTGGGCGGCGTCGGCTTCCTGTCGATGTGGTTCGTGCCGCATCCGGCCTGGCTGATCGGCTCGTTCGCTCTGGTCGGCGTGGCGTGGGCCAGCATCCTGTCGATGCCCTACGCCCTGCTGTCCAGCCATGTGCCGGCGGAGAAGATGGGCCTCTACATGGGCATCTTCAACATGTTCATCGTGATCCCGCAGATCGTCGCCGCCACCCTGCTGGGCCCGGCCCTGCGTGCGTTCTTCGCCAACGAGGCGGTCTTCGCGCTGGTCATCAGCGGCGCCAGCCTGCTGCTGGCGGCGCTGGCACTCGTCCGCGTGCGCGAACCTGCGCACGCGCCCGTCTCCCTCGCTTCGCAGGCCCATTGATGAAGTTTCCACGCCGACCGCTCGCCGCCAGCCTGGCCGCCCTGCTCTGCGCCCCCTTTGCCGCACTTGCCGCGGACGATTTCTACGGCACCACCGAGCCTTTCGCGAAGGAGGCGGTGTACTTCGTGCTGACGGACCGCTTCGTCAACGGCGACCCGTCCAACGACCACCGCGACCAGGGCGGCGCGAACCACACCTTCGACCGCCCCACGCCCGGCGCGCCGGAGGGACAGACCGACAACGTCGGTTACCTGGGCGGCGACTTCAAGGGCGTGCTGGACAACGCCGGCTACATCCGCGACCTCGGCTTCACCTCGGTGTGGATCACGCCGATCGTGGACAACCCGGATGAAGCCTTCACCGGCGGCGAAGAAGTGAAGTGGGCCGGGATGTTCACCGACCGTGGCAAGACCGGCTACCACGGCTACTGGGGCATCAACTTTTACAAACTGGATGAACACCTGCCCAGCGAAGGGCTGGACTTCGCCGGCTTCACCCGCGCCATGAAGGAACAGAAGCTCGACGTGGTGCTGGACATCGTCGGCAACCACGGCTCGCCCGCGTATTCGATGCCGAAGATGCAGCCCCAGTACGGCAAGGTCTGGGACAAGGACGGCAGGCTGATCGCCGACCACCAGAACCTGGACCCGGACAGGCTGGACCCGCGCCGCAAGCCGATGCACGCCTTCTACAACACCGGCGGTGGCCTGGCGCAGCTGTCCGACTTCAACGAGAACAACCCGGCGGTGATGGAGTACCTGGTCGGCGCATACGAGCAGTGGATCGACCAGGGCGCGGCGGCGTTCCGCGTGGACACCATCGCCTGGATGCCGCACGCGTTCTGGAAGGAATTCGCCGACCGCATCCGGGCGAAGAAACCGGGCTTCTTCATGTTCGGCGAGAACTTCAACTACGACGCCGCCAGCATCGCCGGCCATACCTGGGCCCGCAACGGCAGCTACAGCGTGCTGGACTTTCCGCTGAAGGCGAAATTGACCGAGGTGTTCGAGAAACCGGGCACCGGCTACGAGGAGATCGGCAAGGCGCTGTACCTGGAAGACGGCCCGTACGCCAACCCGTACGACCTGATGACGTTCTACGACAACCACGACATGGCGCGCATGAAGGCCAGCGACGCGGGCTTCATCGACGCGCACAACTGGCTGTTCACGGCGCGCGGCATTCCGGTGATCTACTACGGCTCCGAGATCGGCTTCGAGCGCGGCAACGCAGAGCATGCCGGCAACCGCAACTACTTCGGTCAGGAACGCATCGACGCGGCGCCGCAGAGTCCGATCTTCGCCCCGCTCAAGCGCATCGCCCAGCTGCGCCGCGATACCCCGGCCCTGCAGCGCGGCCTGCAGCTCAACGTGCGCCTGAAAGGCGACCAGGCGATCTTCTACCGCGTCCTGCAGCACGAAGGCGTCACCCAGACCGCGCTGGTGCTGCTGAACAAGGCGGATACACCGGCGAAGCTGTCGGTGTCGGAGCACCTGCAATCCGGCCAATGGCGCGATGCGTTCACCGGCAAGACCCAACGTGTGCGCAACCGCCTGCAGGCCGAGGTACCGGCGCACGGTGTGCGCGTGTTCCTGCTGGACGCGCCGATCACCCGCGCCGATACGCGCGCGCGCCTGGCCGAGCTGATGGCGCGCAAGGCGCCGAAGGCGGATTGAGGGGCCCCACTGTAGGAGCGACGTCAGTCGCGACCGGATGCCGTCAGCCCACTTCGGCGCAGGATGCCCAAGGCGAACCCTTGCGGTCGGCAGGTCGGCACGAGTTCATGACATGCACGGTCTGCGGTCGCGACTGACGTCGCTCCTACAACGGCGCCCTCACTTCGCTGCGGTAGACCCGCGCAGCGCCAGCTTCACCGGGATGGTCTGGCTTTCGGCGGGCTCGCCGTTGATAAGCGCCAGCAAGGTCTCGACCAGCAACGCACCCGCGCGCTTGGTGTCCTGCTGCACGGTGGACAGGCCGGGATTGATGAAGCTGGCCAGCGGAATGTCGTCGAAGCCGGCCACGGCGACATCGTCGGGCACGCGCAACCCGCGCTCCAGCAACGCCTTCATGGCGCCGACGGCGATCAGGTCGCTGGCGGCGAAGATCGCATCGAACGGTGCACCGCGGGCCAGCAGTTCGGTGGCCGCGTCGTGGCCGGACTGCTCCGTGGTGAGGGCATCGACCTGCAGGGCGGGATCGGCTGGGAGGCCCGCGGTTTCGAGTGCCTGGCGATGGCCGAGGTAGCGCTCGAAGAATTCGGGATAGTGGTTGGACGCATGCCCCAGGAACGCGATGCGTCGCCGTCCCTGCGCGACCAGGTGCGCGGTGATGTCGTGGCCACCCTGGGTGTTGTCGCAACCGATCGACACCCCGGGCGTATCCGGCTGGACGGCGCCCCAGCGCACGAAGTGGGTGCCCTGCTCGACCAGCTTCTCCAGCCGGCTGCGCGACTCCAGGTAGTCGCCATACCCCAGCAGGATGATGCCGTCGGCCTTCTTGCTGTCTTCGTAGTCGGCCTGCCAGTCGTTGGACAGCTGCTGGAACGAGATCAGCAGGTCGTAGCCGCGCAGCGCGCAGGCACGCGTGATGCTGCCCAGCATCGACAGGAAGAAAGGATTGATGGCCGATTCGTCCGGCGTCGGATCTTCGAAGAACAGCAGGGCCAGCGTGCCCGAATGCTGGCGGCGCAGGTTGGAGGCGTTCTTGTCGACCTTGTAGTTCAGCTGCTCGGCGATGGCCAGGATGCGCTTGCGCGTTTCCTCGTTGACCATCGGGCTGCCCCGCAGCGCGCGCGACACGGTGGGCTGGGACACGCCCGCCAGGTGGGCGATGTCCAGCGAGGTGGCCTTTCCCTTGATGGGCGCGATCACGGACGGCTTCGGATACGGACGGCAGAGGACCGGATGATGCCACGCTGGGAGGCCGGCGGCGATCCGGGGGGCGCGGGGCTTACACGGCCTTTCGGCGTCCCTGTGAGAGCGACGCGAGTCGCGATGAAGCGTTCCCGCGGGCCCTTCGCGACTCGCGTCGCTCCCACAAGAGCAGGCACCCCACCTGCAAATCAGGACGCGGCCTGCTCCGTCCGCGCCTTGCCGTGCAGCTGGACGCCGTCGGCGTCGGTGATGCTGACGGAAACCTCGATGCCGTGGCGCACGCTCTCGGTCACCACGCAGAAGTTCTCGAACTGGGCCAGGATGCGTTCCAGCGAGGCGTGCGCCGTGCCGGCCTCGGCCAGCTGGATATCGGCATGGATGTGGCCCACGCGCAGCCTGCCCTGCTCGTTGCGCACCAGCTCCGCGGTGGCATGGGTGACCAGCCTGCCCGGCGTGTTCCTGAACTTGCGCAGCGCGAACAGCAGGCTGGCCGACAGGCAGTTGGCGACGGCCGACACCAGCAGCCGCGTCGGGTTCGGGCCCTCACCCTTGCCCAGCGGCGCGGGCTCGTCGGTCATCAGGTCGGCGATGGTGGTGTCGTCGAAGCGGATGCGGAAGCTGTAGTCCTCTTCCTGTTCCAGGGTGATGCGGATCGGCGCGTCGGTGCTCATGGCGTGGCCTCCTGAGGGGTGTGGGCAGCGGTGGCGGGCACTTCGACCCACAGTCCGCCACGCAGGTCGCCCACCGCGAAGCCGGTGGCCGCGTCGTCAGGATAATGCGCCGCGATGGCCGTGCGGACGGCCGGGGCGACCTGCGCGCCATGGCAGGCCAGGCAGCCGGGTTCGGTGGCGATGCCCCGCATCAGGCGCAGCGCGACGCCCTCGGGCAGGCCTTCGCGGACCACGGATACCTGCTCCGCGGCAGGCGCTCCCTCCAGGACGGCTTGCTGGAAGGCCTCCAGCGTGGCGAGCTGCCAACCCTCGGCGGCCTGTCCGGCGTTGCGGTTGCGCCCGGGCAGCGCGACGCGGCCCAGGCGCACGCCGTGCTCGGCCATCACCGCGTCTGCGATGGCCGGCGCCTCGGCATGGCAGACCTCCACGGCCGCCATGGGGCCACCGGCCTGCATCGCCGCCTGCAGGCGACCACGCAGGCGAGCGCTGAAGGCCTGTGCGGCCGCCTTCGCGCGATCGAGATCGGGATCAAGCGGGGGTGCGGTCCGTGGCGCTTCGGCGCCCTGCTGCGGGCGGACTTCGGCCACGTCCCGGCCCGCATCGCCGACGGCCCCGGGGGCACACGCCGTGACGGCCCACGCCAGGCAAGCCGACCACAGCAGCCGTTGAGGGCTCGATGGACTCATGCGTTAGATTCCTTGTAAGCACGGTGCTTCAGCGCGTAGTACAGCAACGGGATCACCACCAGCGTCAGCACCGTGGACACCAAGATGCCGAAGATCAGCGAGATCGCCAGACCGTTGAAGATGGGGTCGTCGAGAATGAAGAACGCACCCGCCATCGCCGCCAGCGCGGTCAGCGCGATCGGTTGTGCGCGCACCGCGCAGGCGTCGACGACCGCCGACTCCAGCGACTGCCCGCGCTCGACCAGATGGTTGATGAAGTCCACCAGCAGGATCGAGTTGCGCACGATGATGCCCGCCAGCGCGATCATGCCGATCATGCTGGTGGCGGTGAACTGTGCGCCCAGCAGGGCGTGGCCCGGCATCACGCCGATCACTGTCAACGGGATGGGCGCCATGATCACCAGCGGCACCACATAGTTGCGGAAGTAGGCCACCACCAGCAGATAGATCAGCACCATGCCGGCCGCGTAGGCGATGCCCATGTCGCGGAAGGTCTCGTACGTGATCTGCCACTCGCCGTCCCACTTGATGCCGAAGCCGGCGGTCTCGGGCGGCTGGCGGATGTAGAACTGCCCCACCTGCTGGCCGTCGATGGCGT
The DNA here is from genome assembly GCF_010093385.1 of Pseudoxanthomonas mexicana. Classification (GTDB taxonomy): domain Bacteria; phylum Pseudomonadota; class Gammaproteobacteria; order Xanthomonadales; family Xanthomonadaceae; genus Pseudoxanthomonas_A; species Pseudoxanthomonas_A mexicana. Next base: position 50,505 of record NZ_PDWV01000008.1, on the reverse strand, counting down.
TGTCCGACACCTGCCCGACCAGGTCGAACATGCCGTACAGCGGGCTGTCGACCGTGCCGCTCTCGTCGCCCATCACGTACACCACGGGCAGCAGGTCCTTGTGGTGGATGGCGCCGTCCCACCAGGTGGAACGTACCTGCACCAGTTCCGACAGCGGCACGAGTTGGCCGTTGCCACCGCGCACCCGCAGCGCGAGCAGACCGTCGAGCGAAGCCTGGTCGGCCACCGGCAGGCGCAGGCGGATCGGACGCGGATACTTCGAGCCGCCATCGATCACGTGGGTGGCATCCAGCCCCGACAGGCCCGCGGCGATCGTCTCGGTGATCGCCGACTGCGGCACGCCCAGGCGCGCCGCGCGCACGCGGTCGATCACCAGGATATCGCGGCGTGCATCGGCTTCCACGCTGGTGTCCACATCGACGATGCCCTCGGTCGCCAGGAAGCGCTGCTCGAGCGCCCGCGCCACCTGCCGCTGGCGGGCATAGTCGGGCCCGTACACCTCGGCCACGATCGGCGACAGCACGGGCGGCCCGGGCGGCACCTCCACCACCTTGACCGACGCGCCATGGCGGCGGCCGATCGCGTCCACCTGCGGGCGCAGGGCGACGGCGATCTCGTGGCTCTTGCGCTCGCGGTCGTGGCGGTCCACCAGGTTCACCTGCAGGTCGCCCACGTTCGCACCCTCGCGCAGGTAGTACTGCCGCACCAGCCCGTTGAAGTTGATCGGTGCGGCCGTACCCGCATAGCCCTGGTAGTGCAGGACTTCCGGTGTGCGGTCCAGCACGCCGGCCAGCTCGGCCAGCAGGGCGTTGGTGTCCTCCAGCGTGCGGCCTTCGGGCAGGTCGACCACGATCTGCAGTTCGGACTTGTTGTCGAACGGCAGCATCTTCAGCACCACCAGCTTGAACACCGCCAGACTGGCCGCCAGCGCCACCAGCACGGCCATGCCGACGAACAGCAGGCGCCGGCGCCGCGTACCCGCGCCGGCATCCAGGAAGGGCGTCATCACGCGCTCGAACAGGCGATGCAGGCGCGCGGCCATGGTGCCTTCCGCATGCCCGTGGGCGGCGCCCTCACCCGCAGGCGCGACCGCATGCCGCTTGAGCAGCTTCAGCGACAGCCACGGCGTGACCACCAGCGCGATCATCAGCGACAGCAGCATGCCGACCGAGGCATTGATCGGGATGGGCCGCATGTACGGCCCCATCAGGCCGGTGACAAAGGCCATGGGCATCAACGCCGCGATCACGGTGAAGGTGGCCAGGATGGTCGGACCGCCCACTTCGTCCACCGCGGGCGGAATGGCCTCGGCCAGCGACATGCCGCCCTGCGCCATGTGCCGGTGGATGTTCTCGACCACCACGATGGCATCGTCCACCAGGATGCCGATGGAGAAGATCAGTGCGAACAGCGAGACGCGGTTGAGGGTGAATCCCATCGCCCACGATGCGAACAGCGTGACCGCCAGGGTCAGCACCACCGCGCTGCCGATCACGATGGCCTCGCGACGGCCCAGCGCGAACAGCACCAGCAGCACCACCGAGCCGGTGGCGAACACCAGTTTCTTGATCAGCGTCTGCGCCTTGTCGCTGGCCGTCAGGCCGTAGTCGCGCGTGGTCTCCACCTGGATGCCGTCGGGAATCACGCTGCCACGCAGTGCCTCCAACCGCGCTAGGGCGGCGGCCGGGATGTCGGCCGCATTGCTGCCCGGCTTCTTGGCGATGGCCAGCGTCACCGCGGGCGCCACGCCACTGGAAGGTCCCGAGCGTTTCGCGGGCGCACCGTGCCACACGTAACTCGACGGCGCATCGGCCGCATCGCGGACCGTCGCCACGTCCTCCAGGCGCACCGGCTGGCCACCCGACACGCCCAGCACCAGGCCGGCCACGTCCGCGCGATCGGCCAGGAACTGGCCGGAGGTCACCTGCACCACCCCGTCCGCACCGACGCGCTCGCCCGCCTGGCGCGCCAGGTTGGCGGCCTGCAGGGCCGCGGACAGATCATTCACCGCCAGGCCGTGGCTGGCCAGTCGCGCGGCATCGAGCTGCACCATGACGGCACGCTCCGGCGCACCCAGGGTGAACACGTCGCGCGTGCCGGGGATGCGCTTGAGTTCGGTTTCCAGCGTGTGGGCCACTTCGGCCAGGTCGCGTGCGCCGCGCTGGGGATCGTCCGTCCACAGGGTCAGCGCCATCACCGGCACGTCGTCGATGCCCTTGGGCTTGATGATGGGCTGGCCCACGCCGAGGTTCGCCGGCATCCAGTCCTGGTTGGAGAACACCTTGTCGTACAGGCGCACCAGCGCGGGCTGGCGCTTCACGCCCACGTCGAACTCCACCGTCAGGACCGCCATGCCGGGCCGGCTGATCGAATAGGTGTGCTTGATCTCCTCGATCTCGGACAGTTTCTGTTCCAGCGGATAGGTGACCATCTGCTCGACCTGGCGCGCATCCGCGCCCGGGAATGGCACGATGACGTTGGCCATGGTGACGTCGATCTGCGGCTCTTCCTCGCGCGGCGTGATCATCACCGCCACCAGCCCCAGCAGCAGGCCGAGCAGCGCGAGGATCGGCGTCAGGGGGTTGGCCTGGAACGTGCGCGCCAGGCGACCGGAGATACCCAGTCGCGGCGGGTTCGGGAGCGATGCCATGTCAGTCGTCCTTGCGCGCCGCCACCAGCGCCTGCTGCGCGGCGACCGGATCGGTGGCGATCCTCTCGCCGGGCTTCAATCCCGAAATCACGTCCACCTGATCGCCGGCCGCATCACCCAGCCTGACCTGACGCAACGACAGCCGCCCGTCGATGAGCACGTACACCGCCGTCACCTCGCCGCGGCGCACCAGCGCGCTGGTGGGAACGCGCGGGAATGCCACGCCCTTCACGGCCGGGAACGCCACTTTCGCGGTCGGCCCGGGTTGCGGCGGCACGTCGAGCGCCGGCAGCTGCACGCGGATCCGCACGGCGTGGGTGGACGCATCCGCGGCCGGAAAGACGGTGACGTCGGCGGCATCGATCCGGCGCCCATCGTCGAAGGTGACCACGGCGGTGGGGTTGGCCCGGACCGCCTCCGCTTCCGACTGCGGCACCGCCACTTCGATGCGCAGGGCGCCCGGTGCGAACACGGTCATCAGGGTCTGGCCGATGCCGACGCTCTCGCCCGGCTCGACATCGCGGGTGGCGACGATGCCCGCGTAGGGCGCGCGCACCGTGGTGTAGTCGGTCTGCTGGCCGGCATTGGCCAGTTGGGCGCGGGCGGCGTCGCGCGCGGCGGCCGCCGAATCGCGCGCCATCCGGGCCTGGTCGAGCTGGGCCCGGGAGACGAACTGGTCCTTCGCCAGGTTGGCGAAGCGCCGGTAGTTGGCTTCCGCCTCGGTCGCGGATGCTTCGGCCGCGCGCAACTGGGCGCGGGCGGCGTCGACACCGGACTGCTGTTCGACCGCACTGAGCCGCACCAGCACTTCGCCTGCTCCCACGCGGTCGTTGACGTCGCGCGCCACGGCGACCACGCGCCCGTTCGTCTGCGCCGACAGCGTGGCCTGTTGCACGGCTTCCACCACGCCCTCCCAGACACGGCCGCCCACCGCGTCGGCAGTCTTCACCTGGAACGTCTGCAGTCCCTCGATGCGCGCGGCAGGCGCGGCGGGTTCTTCATGCCCGCACGCGGCGAGGGCGGCCACCAGCAACAGCGGCAACAACGGGCGCGACGACATCACGATGCGGCTCACGGCAGGCCTCGCGCTCACTTGAATGCGCAGCCGGCGCGTACGCCCAGCTTGCGGAAGACGATGGCGGCGGGACAGAAGCCGGTCACGCTGGCCTGCAGCATGTTCACGCCGATGAAGACGGTGAACCACAGCCACAGCGGCGAAACGAAGTGGGCCAGTGCCAGGCTGGCGAGGGTCATCACGCCGGCGAAGCCGAGGACGGCACGGTCGAGGTTCATGAGATGTTCTCCGGGAATGGAATGGGGAGGGAAATCAGCGGGTACGCATGATGCCGAGCAGCTTGAGCACGTATTTCTCGTAGATCGGTTCGGTGTTGCCGGACTTCATCTTCATCAGGAAGTACTTCTCGAACGCGATCTTGGCCACGTGCACCCATTTGCCGACCTTGGCCCAGGTGACGTTGCGCGGCGGGATCTGCGGCAGGGCCACGAACGCCGCGCCGGTGTCGCCCATGTCCGCCAGGCAGATGGCGTTCCACGTCGCTTCGGCGGTGACCGGTCTGCCGGCCAGCTCGGCCTGGATGTTGTGCGCCACGGCGGTGACCATGGACTCGATCATGAAGCCGGTCTTGGGCGCGCCCGTCGGCACCGGCGTGGCCTCCACGGGCGGGATCGCCACGCACACGCCGAGCGAGAAGATGTTGGGATAGGCCGGGTTGCGCTGGTGCTTGTCGATCAGGATGAAGCCGCGCGGATTGCACAGCCCCTCGCCCTGGCGCACGGCCGGCACGCCGGTGAAGGCCGGCAGCACCATCGAATATCGGAACGGCAGGGTGTGCATCTTCCTCGGCTGACCGGCCTCGTCCATTTCGGACACGTCCATCTCGCCGTCGCGCACCGCGGTGATCTTCGCGTTGGTGATCCACTGGATGTGGCGCTGGCGGAACTCCGATTCCATCATGCCCTTGGAATCGCCGACGCCCCCCAGCCCCATGTGTCCGACGTACGGTTCCGGGCTGACGTAGGTGATCGGCACCCTGTCCCGCAGCCTGCGCTTGCGCAGGTCGCTGTCCAGGATCATCGCGAACTCGTACGCCGGCCCGAAGCAGCTGGCCATCGGCGCGGCACCCACGACCACCGGCCCCGGGTTCTCGAGGAAGGCCTGGTAGGCCTGCCACGCGGTGGTCGCGTGCGGCGTGGTGCAGATCGAGTGGGTGAAGCCGCCTTCCGGCCCCAGGCCCGGTACTTCATCGAACGCCAGTCGCGGACCCGTCGCGATCACCAGATAGTCGTAGTCGAGGGTGCGCCCGTCGCGCAGCCGCACACGGTTGTGGTCGGGCTCGACCCGCTCGGCGCCGACGCCCTCGAAGGCGATGTTCTTCTTCGCCAGGTAACAGGCGACCGGCATTTCGACATCGGACGGCTTGCGCCAGCCCACGGCGACCCAGGGGTTGGAGGGCGTGAACGAGAAGCGGTCGCCCTCCCCGATCACGGTGACCTCCGGCCCCTGGCCCAGGGTGCCGCGCAGTTCATAGGCGGCGCTCATGCCACCGATGCCTGCCCCCAATACGACGATACGCGCCATGTCTTCCCCTCCAGGTTCGATGGCCGCCGCCGGCAGGAGTGCCGGTCGGCTTGCAATACAAATTAGCATCTACTAATATTAGAGTCAACTAATGTACTGGAGGCATCCATGGCACGCACCGTCCAGGATCTGGTGGCCGAGGCACGCGGCCGTATCGAAGAGATCGCGCCCGACCAGCTGGCGGCGCAGGACGACTGCGTCCTGATCGATGTGCGCGAACCGGCTGAGTACGCGCAGGGCCACCTGCCGGGCGCGATCAACCTGCCGCGCGGCGTGCTGGAATTCCAGATCCCCGCGCACCCGGCGATGGCCTGCACCACCAGCGAAGCGCTGGCCGTCGCCGACCGTGAGCTGGTGCTGTACTGCCTCACCGGCGGACGCTCGGCGCTGGCGGCCGACAGCCTGCAGGCGCTCGGCTTCACCCGTGTGCGCTCGCTTGCGGGCGGGCTCACCGCATGGCGCAATGCCGGCCATCCCCTCACCCCGGAACCCGCATGACCCGCAGCCTCTCCACGTCCACGTTCGACATCGCCGCCATGCAGGCGCATGCAGGCGATGCGGCGCAACTGCTCAAGGCCCTCGCCAACGAGAAGCGGCTGCAGATCCTGTGCCTGCTGACCGCGGGCGAGCGCTCGGTGGGCGACATCAACGCCCTGCTCGACCTGAGCCAGTCCGCGCTGTCGCAGCACCTGGCCGTGCTGCGCGAAGAAGGCCTGGTGCAGACGCGCCGCGAGGCCCAGAACGTGTTCTACGCACTGATGCCGGGGCCGGCGGCGCAGGTCATGCATACGCTGCACGGCATCTACTGCGCGCCGGCCGCGGCTCCAGCGCCCCGGAAGCGCGCGGGGAGATCGTGATGCTGGGCATGCTCAAGTCCCTGTTCGGCCGCCGCGGGGCGCAGGCTTCTCCGAAGGAAGCGGTCGCGTGCCTCAACCGGGGAGCCGTCCTGGTCGACGTGCGCGAACAGGGCGAGTTCGCACGCGGTCATGTGCAGGGCGCCCTCAACATCCCGTTGGGCGAACTGCGCGCCGGCGGCACCGCGCTGCTGGATGCCCGCCTCCCCGCCGGTACGCGCGAGGTCGTGCTGGTCTGCCAGAGCGGCATGCGCTCGCGCGTGGCCCAGGCCATCCTGTCCGGCGACCCCGCGCGCACCCATCTCAACCTGGCCGGTGGCATGGCGGCGTGGCAGAGCCACGGCCTGCCCATCGTGCGACACGATTGATCCGACACCACAAGGTATTCCCATGTCCAGTGCAGACCGTTATCAGGAACTGACCACCCGCATCAACCGGCACCTCGGCCCCTTCCGCACGGCGGCGCCCGAGGTGATGCAGGGATTCGGCGCCATGGCGCGCGGCGCGATGGGCGCGGGTGCGCTCGACGAGAAGACCAAGGAATTGATCGCGATGGCGATCGGCGTGGCGGCGCGCTGCGACGGCTGCCTCGGTTTCCATGCCAAGGCGCTGGTGCGCCTCGGTGCCACGCCGGAGGAATTTCAGGAGATGCTGGGCGTCGCCGTCTACATGGGCGGTGGCCCATCGCTGATGTATGCGGCGCATGCGCTGGAAGCGTTCGAGGAGTTCTCCGCGAAAGCGTCCTGAGAGCGCTTGGCCGGGTGCGTGCGGGCTGCCATGATGGTCCGCCGCAACCCGCCAGGAGCCCTGCCATGACACAACCCCGGGTGCATGCGCAGTTCGACGAAGCCACCCACACGGTCAGCTACGTGGTCTGGGATCCGGCCACGTGCCGTGCCGCGATCATCGATCCGGTGCTGGACTACGACCACCGCACCGGCCGCGTGTCGCACCGCTCGGCGGATGATCTGCTCGGCTTCGTCGCTGACCAGGGCCTGTCCGTCGACTGGGTGCTGGAGACGCACGCACACGCGGACCATCTCAGCGCGGCGCCGTACCTGAAGGAAAAAACCGGTGCCCCGATCGGCATCGGCGCGCGCATCACCGAGGTGCAGCGCACGTTCGCGCCCGTGTTCGGGCTGGACGATGTCAGCGGCGACGGCCGCGAATTCGACCGTCTTTTCCGCGACGGGGAGATCATTGCGCTCGGCGGGCTGCAGGTCGAGGTGATGCACACGCCCGGCCACACGCCGGCCTGCGTGTCGTACCGCATCGGCGAGGCGGTGTTCGTCGGCGACACGTTGTTCATGCCCGACTATGGCACCGCACGCGCGGACTTCCCGGGCGGCGACGCGCGCACGCTATACCGTTCCATCCACAGGCTGCTCGCGCTGCCGGACACCACGCCCCTGTACCTGTGCCACGACTACAAGGCGCCGGGACGCGACCATTTCGCGTGGGAAACCACGGTGGGCGAAGAGAAGACGCGCAACATCCATGTGGGCGGCGGCGTGGACGAAGCCAGCTTCGTGGCCATGCGCGAGGCGCGCGATGCCACCCTGGCCGCACCCGTCCTGCTGCTGCCGTCGTTGCAGGTGAACATCCGCGCCGGCCGGCTGCCCGATCCGGATCGGGACGGACGCCGATTCCTCAGGATCCCGCTGAAGCCCTGATCCGCGTCAGCGGCCCGCAGCCGACGATGCAGGGCGAGCGACCACGCCGCTTCCGCAATCGGCGCTCAACAGGCGCGACTGCTTCAGCCAGGCGGGGTCGGGGTAGTACGCGAACACGAAGGAACCGCCGCGGATGCTGTCGATCAGCGGCCGCGCCACCGCGGTGCTGACGGCCGGGCACCCCAGGCTACGACCCAGCCGGCCCTGCGAACGCACCAGCGCGTCACTGACGTAGGGAGCGCCGTGGATGACGATGGCGCGCTCGCGCGCCTTGTCGTTGAAGCCGGGCTCCAGTCCCTGCAGGCGCAGCGAGTACCCGTTGGAACCACGGTAGGCCTCCTGGGTGACGAAGGCGCCCAGGCTGGACATGTAGCTGCCGGTGGCGTTGGAGAAGCGGGTGGCCAGGTTCTCGCCGGTATTGCGGCCATGGGCGACGCGCTCCTCGAACAGCAGGCGGGCCTTTTCCAGGTCGAACACCCACAGCCGCGGCTGGGTGGACGGCCGGCTGTAGTCGATCACGCTGAGCCGGCGCATTGGCACGTCGGCGTCGCCGCGCCGCAGGGGGCAGGCCATCGCGTGCGTGGCCATGGCCAGCACCTCGCGGTCCACGCCCGGTGCCGCCCGATGGAGGGCCTCGGCCAGACGACCGGGGCCGACACTCGGGGGCGCGTCGGCCGCCAGCGCCACGGCGGTCGGGGTGCAGCTCAACAGCAGGACGGACAGGCAACGCTTCATGATCAGGCTCGGGAACGGGGGGACAGGATGCGCCGTGCCCGGGTTCCCTCCACACCGCTCAGCGTAAAGCCGACGTGGGTCCCGCTTCATCCGATTCCAAGACCGGCACCGTCGGCTGTTCGGCCGGCGTTGCGCGCACGCCCGGCAGGTCCGACAGCAGCACGGTGGTGCCGGGGGTCAGGATGCCGTACAGCCGGCGGGCGAAGTCCTGCGGGATCCAGAGCGCATCGCCCAGCGAGCGCAGGGACGGCATGGGCGTGTCCGCCTCGCCCAGCACGCGGTGGGCGACCCAGCGGTGCTCCTTCTGCTGCGGATCCAGCAGGCTGGGGATGTCTTCCATCTCCGTCGTCATCACCAGCAGCACGGTGCCGTTGAGGGCGAAATCCTGAATTTTCTGCAAGGGCGCCGAACCGATCAGCACGCCGTTGCGCAACACCGACACGCGCTGGTCGTACAGGCTGACGAGGATGCTGACCGGGCCTTCCGGCGAGGCGGCTTCGTTCCAGTACACCTCGTAGGCCGACAGCGCCGGGTGCGCGGCCTGCCCGCCGGCGATGACCGGCGCCAGCACCGCAGGATGCACGACGCTGGCCGGCGACGCCTTCGCATTGGCCACCACCACCGAATCGCCGAAGCGGGTGATGCCGAACAGCTTCTCCGCGAACGCCTGCGGCAGGCGCACGCAGCCATGCGATGCCGGGTATCCCGGCAGGTGGCCGCCATGCAGGGCGATGCCGTCCCAGGTCAGCCGCTGCATGTACGGCATGGGGGCATCGTTGTAGAGGTTGGACCGATGGTCCTTGTTCTTCTGCAGGATGGTGAACACGCCGGTGGGCGTTTCCTTGCCCGCCTTGCCCGAGCTGATCGTCGACACACCGATGGCGATGCCGTTGCGATACACATAGGCGCGCTGTTCGTCCAGGCTGACCACCAGCACCACCGGACCTTCCGGCGCGATCTGCGGGTACCACAGGAATTCGCCGGGCTTCAGCGCACGGACGTCGGGCGGCGAGACCACGGACTGCGCCTGCACGGCAGGCGGGGCGATCCCGTACAGCAGCGTGGCCAGCAAGAGGGCGGGCAAGAAATGGCGCGTCATCCGATGAGCTTAGCGCAGGAGCATCCTGCCTTGTGCCAGATGGATCCCCACTACTGCAGCACGCGCTCGCGCAAGGCGTCGTAGTCGGCTGGGATGGGATCGGCATGCGCCGGACGCGACAGCAGGTCCGCTAGCGCCGGCGGCACCTCCACCGCGCGCCCGATCAGCGGCTCCACCACGCTTTCGAACTTGGCCGGGTGCGCCGTGGCCGCCACGGCCCAGTCGCCCACCCCGCCCTGCGCACGCAGGTCTTCCAGCACCTTCACCGCCGTGGCGGTATGCGGGCAGTGCACTTCGCCATGGTCGCGGTAGCGGCGCGCGATCACCTCGCGGATGGTCGCGTCGTCGATCTCGCTGGCGGTGAAGGCCGCGCGCAACGCGACGTCATCGCCGGCGTACAGCCAGCGCAGGCGTTCGAAGTTGCTGGGCGCCCCGACGTCCATCGCATTGGCCAGCGTCGCCACGCTCGCCGCCGGCGCATAGGCGCCGCCGGCGAAGAAGTAGGGCAGCACCCGGTTGGCGTTGGTGGCCAAGGCGATGCGTCCCAGCGGCACCCCCAGCGTGCGGGCAAGGATCGCGGCCAGCGCATTGCCCAGGTTGCCCGTGGGCACGACGAGATTCAGCGTTCGGCCGGTGGCTGCCCGGTGGCTCAACGCCGCATGCGCGTAGTAGCTCATCTGCGGCAGCAGGCGGCCCAGGCTGATGCTGTTGGCGGAACTGAGCGGGGCCTGCGCCTGCAGCTCGGCGTCGTTCAACGCGCGCTTCACCAACGCCTGGCAGTCGTCGAACGAACCCGCCACGCGCAGCGCCACGATGTTGTCCCCGAAGCAGCCCAGCTGGTGGGCCTGGCGCGGCGATACGCGGCCATCCGGATACAGCACCACCACGCGCAGGCCGGGCTGGCGGTGGAATGCCGCGGCGACGGCCGCACCGGTGTCGCCGGACGTCGCCACCAGGATCGTCAGCGGCGCGCGCTCGTTGCGTCGTACACGCGCAATGCTAGCGGCCAGGAAGCGCGCTCCGAAATCCTTGAATGCCGCCGTGGGCCCGTGGAACAGCTCCAGCACGTGGTCGTCCGGCGTACCCAGCGGGCGCAGCGGCGCCGGGAAATCGAACGCCTCCCGGCAGATCGCCGCCAGTTCGCCTTCCAGCGCATCGCCGGCGAAGAACGGTGCCAGCAGCGTGGCGGCAGTTGAAGCGATGTCGTCCCCGGCCGCGAGCTCGCGCGGCGCAGGCAGCACGTCCGGTACGTACAGCCCGCCATCGGGGGCCAGTCCGGCGGCGATGGCTTGGCTGAGCGTGGCGGCGGGTGCGGTGTTGCGGGTCGAGATGAAGTTCATGGTCTGTCGTGGCAAGGCGGCGTGTGCGGCGGCCGTGGGGTAGGGGAATCAGGTCGCTGACAGCAGTTCGGCGCCCGTCGCGTTGATCGGCGACACCCAGGCCTGGCTGTCGAAACCGGCCGCCGCGAAAGCCGCCTGCACGGCAGGCGCGGCCGCTTCGGCCTCGCCACGCGATTCGAACCAGGCGAACACGCTGGGGCCGGCGCCGGAAATGCTCGCCCCCATCGCATTGGCGTCCAGTGCCGCCTGTTTGGCCGCGCCGAAGCCGACGATCAACGGCGCGCGCCGCGGTTCCACCAGTACATCGCGCAAGCCTTCGCGCACCAGTCCGGCGTCGCCGGCATGGCAGCCGGCCAGCACCAGCGCAAGGTTCGCGCTCTGCGCCACGAACTCCTTCAGTTCGTAGGCGCCCTGCAGTGCGGCGCGCGCGCGGCGTGTCTCCAGGATCGCTTCCGGATGCACCAGCACGCTGTGCCAATGGTCCGGCACGGGCACCCGCACCAGCCGGTCCGCCGTGGACAGCACCAGGCCGCCCAGCAGCATCGGCCCCAGGTTGTCGCCATGCTTGCCACCGCTGGCGACCGCCTCACCGACCAGGGCGTGCGGATACAACTGCTCGCGCGTCAGCGGCGCATCGAGCAGCGCATTGGCCGCGACCAGGGCCGCCACGCACGAAGCGGCGGAACCGCCCATGCCGGAACCCAGGGGAATGCCCTTCCCGATCTCCACCTCGAAGCCGAACGGCAGCGCCAGCGCTTCGCGCAGCGAGATCAGCGCCGCACCGGCGGTATTGCCCGGCGCATCCAGCGGCAGGTCGACGGTGGCGCCATGGATGCCGGTGATGCGCACCTCCGGCGCATCGATGCGACGCACCGTCACGTTGTCGCCGACGCCTTCGATCACATGGCCCAGGATGTCGAACCCCACGCCCACGTTGCCCACCGATGCCGGCGAAAACGCACTTGCCTGCTGCCTCATGCCCACTCCATGTCGTTCGTTCCCGGATGCGTCACAGCTTCGCGCCCTGCCCCGCGGCCACGCGCAGCACGTCGGCGAAGACGCCGGCCGCGGTGACTTCCGGGCCTGCGCCCGGGCCCTGCACGATCAGCGGATTGTCGCAGTATCGGCGCGTGGTGAACTGCACGATGTTGTCGGTCAGGCGCAGGTTGGCGAATGCGTGCGCCGCGGGCAGTTCCACCAGCCCCACGCTGGCATGGCCTTCGGCATCGAGCCGGGCGACGTAACGCAGCACGTTGCCGGCGGCGCGCGCCTTCGCCAGCCGGTCGGCAAAGGCGGCATCCACCTCGTGCAGCCTGGCCATGAAATCGTCCACGCTCGCCTGGCGGAGGGATTCGGGTACCAGGCTCTCCACGTCCACGTCCTCCAGCGCCAGCTCGCGTCCGGCTTCGCGGGCCAGGATCACCAGTTTGCGCGCCACGTCGGTGCCGGACAGGTCGTCGCGTGGGTCCGGTTCGGTATAGCCCAGGCCACGCGCCTCGGTGACCAGCCGCGAGAACGGCGCGCTGCCGTCGAACTTGTTGAACAGCCATGCCAGCGTGCCGGAGAAGATGCCCTCCACCGACACCACCGCATCGCCCGTATCCAGCAGGTCGCGCAGGGTGGAGATCACCGGCAGGCCGGCGCCGACGGTGGCTTCATAGCGGAAGCGCGCGCCGCTGCCGGACGCGGCATCGCGGATGGCGTGGTAGCGCGCCAGCGGACCGGCCCCGGCCTGCTTGTTGGGCGTGACCACGTGGATGCCGGCGGCCAGCCATCCCGCGTAACGGTCGGCCACCAGCGGACTGGCGCTGCAGTCCACGATCACCGCGTGCGGCATGTGCGCCGACAGCAGGTGCTCGGTGAAGCGGTCCAGGTCCGCGGCCTGCGTGCTGGCCTCGAAACGCGCACGCCAGTCGTCGCCCAGGCTGCGCTCTTCCAGCACCATGCGCGTGCTGGAGGCGATGGCGCGCAGGCGCAGGTCCAGGTTGGCCTTGGCCAGCAGTTGCGGCTGCGCGGCCCGCAGTTGCTCGATCAGCGCCGCGCCGACGTTGCCCGGCCCGATCACGCCGATGGCGAAGGTCTGCGGCGACAGCCAGAAGCCGGCATGCGCCGCGCGCAGCGCCTTGGTGGCGTCGGCGCTGTCGATGGCCACGGAGATGTTGCGCTCGGACGAGCCCTGCGCGATCGCCAGGATGTTCACCTGCGCGCGCCCCAGCGCGCCGAATAGGCGCGCCGACACGCCCGGCGTGCCGGCCATGCCGTCGCCGACGGCGGCCAGGACGCTGACGCCGTCGCGGCGCTGCACGCGCTGGATCTGGCGGGTGTCCAGCTCGTGCGCGAAGGCATCCAGCAGCGCCGCCTGTCCCTTGGCGGCCTCGCTGGCCCTGACCACGCAGCAGATCGAATGCTCCGACGAACCCTGCGAAATCATCACCACCGAGACATGCGCATTGCGCAGCGCGGCGAACACGCGCTCCGCCGTGCCTGGCACGCCGATCAGGCCGGTGCCTTCCAGGTTGAGCAGGGCCAGGTCGACACTGAGCGTCAGGCCTTTCACCGGGCCCACCGCATCGCGCTCGGCGGTGATGCGGGTGCCCGGATGTTCCGGATGGAAGGTGTTGCGGATGATGATGGGCAGCCCCCGCTCCATGGCCGGCGACATGGTCTGCGGATGCACGACCTTGGCGCCGAAGTACGCCAGCTCGCAGGCCTCGTCGTAGCTCAGCGCGCCCAGCTGTACCGCCTCGGGGACCACGCGCGGGTCGGCGGACAGCACGCCATCGACGTCGGTCCAGATGTGCAGTTCGGCCGCGTCGTACAGCGCCGCGAAGATCGCGCCGGAATAGTCGCTGCCGTTGCGGCCCAGGGTGGTGAAGCGCCCCTCACGGTCACGCGCGACGAAGCCGGTGGCCACCACGCGTCGTTGCGGGTGCGCGTCCCGCCACGCCGCGAGCCGCCGCGCGCTGTCCTCCCAGTCCACCACCACGCCCAGTTCGCCATGATCGACGCGCAGCACCTCGCGCGCATCCAGCACGGCGCAGTCCTCGCCCTGCAGTGTCAGGTACTCGCCGAGCAGGCGCGCCGAACACACTTCGCCCAAGCCCTGGACGCGTTGCAGCACCAGCTCCGGCAGGCCGCCGATGACGATCAGCGCGTTGAGGATCTCCTCGAGCTTCTGGAAGCGCTCGTCCACCCACTCGATCACCGGCCCGGCCGCTTCACCCAGCAACGCCACCGCCGCACCGCGATGACGGGCGCGCAGCGCATGCCAGCTTTCGTGCCATTCCGGCCGGTTGGCGGCGGCCAGCTCGCACAGTTCGATCAGCGCATCGGTGACGCCCTTCATGGCCGACACCACGGTGACCTGCACCTCCTCGTCGCGCGCCAGCCGCAGCTTGGCCACGTGGCGATAGCGTTCGGCATCGGCGACGGAGGTGCCGCCGAACTTGTGGACGACGGTGCGGGGTTTGGGCTGTTCGACTTCGGCGCTGCGGGACGACATGGGTCAGGAACCTCGGTAAGGAGGCCCGGCACGCATCAGGAATCGGGGTGGCCCTGCATCCTGATCCGGGTGCGGGGCCGTGGGTTGCGGATTACGCGAACACGACCGGCCGCACCTGACGAGTCAGGGTGGTAATGGTCGTAATCGGGGTCGTGCGTCCGCCGTGCGCACGCGGGGTCGCCGGCATCGGGGCCGTCGTCGTATCCGCAGTGGCGTGGGCGTGGGAGCGCATGCACGAAGAAGACCACGGCACCCCCGGGGTCTGTCAAGCGCTGCGACGCAACAAAGCCAATGATTTCAGATGGATGCAACTGAAACCAATCAGCTCCCCCTACGGCGTCACTGTCATCCATTCGTGGTAATCGTGCCGCAGCTGAACCGAATAGGCTCCGTTCTGCCCCGCATGCATCTCCACGTGCGTTGCCCATTCCTCCGGGCATTTCGCGTGTGTGTCATAGCGAGGAGTACCTTTCGAGCAAGTACCCAGGGCGATGGGCCCCAGGAGGACGCGGTCCTGCTGACGGATGGTGACGACGGCATAGTCCTCTGCCGCTCCCAGTTCGCCTTGCGGATTTGCATTGTAGTAAGCACCCCGTATCACGACGGTGAGCGCTCCGCACTCCGACGTCAACGCTTTCGTGCCTACGCGGACGACCTCACCGCGGGAGTCTGCCTTGCCATAGACGACAAGCGAGCCCAGATCGACGACACGTGCCTCGTATCCACGCCGGGGATGCTGCGGTTGATCCGCAAGGATCACGCTGGACCGCTCGGGTGCGCAATGAAAAGCGATGTCTGAACCGTCAGCCTCCCCCTCCGCGATCGGTGCGTCCGCGGGCGTTGCGAGACTGACCCGAGCGAGAACGCAGGCAAGCAGGCCAAGGCACCCTCTCGGCATGCGCAGAGCCAGACGGTGCGGATACATGACTGAGCGAGGATTCCGGTACGCCATGGGAGCCTCCTGGAGTGGGCAGTGAGGGCAGTTTGGCGTGGGACGAAGCGGCAGGGTATCGGACCATTCCGACAACGATGTTGTCGCACACCACCACGCAGACTTCCGTCGAACGAGCCGCGGGCGTACTGAGGATCGCCCAGCGCTCCGGGATCGCGCACGCTTGGGGCCATTTGCCGGACTGCGCTATTCTTGGCATCACCGATGGCCCCGTAGCTCAGCTGGATAGAGCGTCCCCCTCCTAAGGGGAAGGTCGCACGTTCGAATCGTGTCGGGGCCGCCATTCCCTGCCCTGCAGGCGCCGCTGCGCATCGGCAGATCGCCGATAGCGCCACCTCCGGCTCGGCAATCCGAACAGACGCCGACAGCGAATCAACGCCCACGTAAGCAATTGAAATACACAGGGTTTCCGGGCGTTCGGGCCCGCGTGCTCTGGTAGAATCATGCCCCCGCGATGCGGCCCCGGCCGCATCCCCGCATTCGATCCCTGGAGCACTTCATGCCCGCAGACCTTCTCAAGGCCCTCGGCCTTGCCAGCACCAATTCCGGCACCTACCTCGGCAGCGGCGAGTGGTCCACGACCACCGACGCCGGCCTGTTGCAGTCGATCAATCCCACCACCAACGAGGTGATCGCCGAGGTCCATGCCAGCAGCCAGGCCGACTACGAGAAGGTCGTCGCCCGCGCCCAGGCCGCCTTCAAGGTGTGGCGCACCACCCCGGCCCCGCGCCGCGGCGAGGCCGTGCGCCTGTGCGGCGAGGCGTTGCGCCGGCACAAGGACGCGCTGGGTTCGCTGGTCGCGCTGGAAATGGGCAAGAGCAAGCCCGAGGGCGACGGCGAAGTGCAGGAGATGATCGACATCGCCGACTTCGCCGTGGGCCAGAGCCGCATGCTGTACGGCTACACCATGCACTCCGAGCGTCCCGGCCACCGCATGTACGAGCAGTACCACCCGCTGGGCCTGGTCGGCATCATCAGCGCGTTCAACTTCCCGGTCGCCGTGTGGGCGTGGAACTCGTTCCTGGCCGGCATCTGCGGCGACATCTGCATCTGGAAGCCGTCCAACAAGACCCCGCTCACCGCCATCGCCAGCATGAAGATCTGCAACGAGGCGCTGAAGGAAGGCGGCTTCCCGGACATCTTCTTCCTGATCAACGACGCCGGCGTCGAGCTGGCGCAGCAGTTCGTCGACGACAAGCGCATCCCGCTGATCAGCTTCACCGGTTCCACCCAGGTGGGGCGCACCGTGGGCGAGCGCGTCGCCCGCCGCATGGGCCGCAGCCTGCTGGAGCTGGGCGGCAACAACGCGATCATCCTGGACGAAACCGCCGACCTGAAGCTGGCCATCCCCGGCATCGTGTTCGGCGCCGTCGGTACGGCCGGCCAGCGCTGCACCACCACGCGCCGCCTGATCGTGCACGAATCGATCTACGACACCGTGCTGTCCACGCTGATCAAGGCGTACAAGCAGGTGGAGGGCAAGATCGGCGACCCGCTGGATCCGGCCAACCTGATGGGCCCGCTCAACAGCCAGGGCGCCGTGCAGCAGTTCCTGGACTCGATCGCCAAGGCCAAGGCCAGCGGCGGCACCGTCGAAACCGGCGGCACCGCGATCGACCGCCCCGGCAACTTCGTCCTGCCAGCCATCGTCACCGGCCTGAAGAACTCCGACGAAGTGGTCCAGCACGAGACCTTCGCCCCCATCCTGTACGTGATGAAGTACAAGACCCTGGACGAAGCCATCGACATGCAGAACGCCGTGCCGCAGGGCCTGTCCTCATCGATCTTCACCCAGAACCTGAAAGCGGCCGAGCAGTTCCTGTCGGCGGCCGGCAGCGACTGCGGCATCGCCAACGTCAACATCGGCACCAGCGGTGCCGAGATCGGCGGCGCCTTCGGCGGCGAGAAGGAAACCGGCGGCGGTCGCGAGTCCGGCTCGGACGCATGGAAGGTCTACATGCGCCGGCAGACCAACACGATCAACTACTCCGACTCGCTGCCGCTGGCGCAGGGCATCAAGTTCGACCTCTGACCCGCAACACGGCCGGCATGCCCGCATGCCGGCTGCCCTGAACGGGCCAGCATCTGGGATAATCGCGCCTCCCTCATCGGGCGGCGCGTTTTTTTTGCCCCCGATCCAGTGCCATCGCCTCCCTGACCCCTGCACGGAGCTCCTGATGAACGCAGCACGCACCACCAGCAGTCTCGCCATCGCCAGCCTCGTGTCCGGCATCCTCGGTTGGACCCTGTTGCCGGTCTTGGGCACGCTGGTGGCGATCGTCACCGGCCACATGGCGCGCGCGGAGATCCGCCGCAGCGGCGGCGCGCTGGAGGGCGACGGACTGGCCATCGGCGGCCTGATCCTGGGCTGGCTGTCGGCGCTGCTGTGGGTCATCGGCATCGCGGTGCTCTTCATGTTCCTGGGCGGCCTGGCCTGGCTGGCGACGCTGAACTGATCCCGCCTGCTGCCATGTATCCCCTCGCCCGACCCTTCCTCTTCGGCCTGGACGCCGAAACCGCCCACGGCCTGGGCCTGAAAGCCCTCGACCTGGCCTACCGCACCGGCACCACGCCGCTGGTGGCGCGTCCCATCACCCCGATGCCCACCAAGGTGATGGGGCTGACCTTCCCCAATCCGGTCGGTCTGGCCGCCGGCATGGACAAGAACGGCGCGCACATCGACGCGCTGTTCGCGCTGGGTTTCGGCTTCGTCGAGATCGGCACGGTCACGCCCAGGCCGCAGCCGGGCAATCCGAAGCCGCGCATGTTCCGCCTGCCGCAGTACCAGGCGGTCATCAACCGCCTCGGCTTCAACAACGAAGGCGTCGACGCGCTGGTGCGCAACGTCGAAGCCGCGCGCCGCGACCGCGGCCTGCTGGGCATCAACATCGGCAAGAACAAGGACACCGCCAACGAGCGCGCCGCGTCCGACTACCTGTACTGCCTGGAACGCGTCTATCCGCTGGCCGACTACGTCACCGTCAACATCTCCTCGCCCAACACCGCCGGCCTGCGCGAACTGCAGGAAGAACAGGCATTGCGCCAGCTGATCGGCACGCTGCGCGATGCGCAGGAGGACCTGGCGGCACAGCACGGCAAGCGTGTGCCGATGCTGGTGAAGATCGCGCCCGACCTGTCCGACAGCGACATCGACGCGGTCGCGCGCGTGCTGGGCGACATGCAGGTGGATGGCGTCATCGCCACCAACACCACCGTGTCCCGCCTCAGCGTGCAGGACCATCCGCTGGCGCGGGAAACCGGCGGCCTGTCCGGCGCGCCGCTGATGGGCCAGGCCACGCTGGTCCTGCGCCGCCTGCGCACGCGCCTGCCCGACACCATTCCGTTGATCGGCGTGGGCGGCATCCTGTCCGGCGCCGATGCGGTGGCGAAGATGTCCGCCGGCGCATCGCTGGTGCAGTGCTACACCGGCCTGGTGTACCGCGGGCCGGAGCTGATCCACGAATGCGTGGAAGCCATCCGACGCCGTCGCGAAGCGCCGAGTCGCGGGCCGGTGGCGCCGGAATGACGCCAGGCTACCGCCTCACCGCCAACGCCCCCCTGCGGGACCGCAATACCTTCGGCGTGCAGGCGTCGGCGCCCTGGTGATCGAAGTGGACGACGCCTCGGCGCTGGGCGAGGTGATGGCGCTGCCGCAGGTCGCCGAATCCGAAAGCCTGGTGATCGGCGGCGGCAGCAACCTGCTGTTCGCCGGCGATGCACCGGGCGCGGTGATCGCCATGGCCACGCACGGCCTGCGCGTGCTGTCCGACGATGGCGAACAGGCGCGCGTGCGCGCCGATGCCGGCGTCGCCTGGCACCCGCTGGTGATGTGGACGCTGGAGCAGGGCCTGTGCGGGCTGGAGAACCTGGCCCTCATCCCCGGTACCGCCGGCGCGTCGCCCATCCAGAACATCGGCGCCTACGGCACCGAAGTGGGCGAGTTCATCGCCGTGGTCGAAGCGCTGGACCGCCATGCGGGCGCGATGGTGCGGCTGGACCGCGACGCCTGCGCGTTCGCCTACCGCGACAGCGTGTTCAAGCACCAGGCCGACCGCTACCTGGTGACGGCGGTGGAGTTCGTGCTGCCGCGCACGCCGCACCTGCGCCTGGATTACGCCGGTATCCGCGAGGAGCTCGGCGCGATGGGAATCTCCGCGCCGACCGCGCGCGAGGTGGCCGAGGCGGTGATCCGTATCCGCCGACGCAAGCTGCCGGATCCGGCCGTGGTGGGCAATGCCGGCAGCTTTTTCAAGAATCCCATCGTCTCGCAGGCGCAGGCCGACGCGCTGCTGGTCGACTATCCCACGCTGCCGGTATTCCGTGGCGACGCCCCGCACAACCGCAAGCTGTCCGCTGCGTGGATGATCGAAGCCTGCGGCTGGAAGGGCCATCGCGACGGCGATGCGGGCGTCTCCGCCGCGCATGCCCTGGTGCTGGTCAACCACGGGCAGGCCACCGGCGCCGCGCTGCTGGGGCTGGCGCGGCGCATCGCCGAATCCGTGCACGCGCGCTTCGGCGTGGGGATCGAGCCGGAACCGAAGATCATCGGCGCCCGCTGGTAGCCCGACCACCGCGCATGCCCGCCATTCCCGCCCACTTCCGCGCCGCCGTGCTGATGCTGGGTAGCACGGTGCTGTTCGCCCTGATGGTGGTGGCGATCCGGCTGGCGTCGGCCACTTTGCACACGTTCGAGATCGCGTTCTTCCGCAATTTCTTCGGCCTGCTTGCCGCGGCGCCGCTCATCCTGCGGCACGGCCCGGGGTTCCTGAAGACCACCCAGTTCCCGCGCTACTTGTTCCGCTGCGTGATCGGCATCTGCTCGATGCTGGCCGGTTTCTGGGCCATCGGCCACCTGCCGCTGGCGCAGGCGGTGTCGCTGTCGTACTCCACGCCGCTGTTCGTCACTCTGGCCGCGGCCGCGATGCTCAACGAACGCGTGCGCGCACGCCGCTGGACCGCGGTGGTGCTGGGTTTCGTGGGCGTGCTGGTGATCGTGCGGCCCGGCACCGCGGAATTCACAGCGGACGCGATGATCGCCGTGCTGGCGGCAGTGATGAGCGCGCTGGTGGCGATCCAGATCAAGCAGCTCTCGCAGACCGAGCCGGCCGACCGCATCGTCATCTACACCACCCTGCTGTGGGTGCCGATGTCGCTGCTGCCGGCGCTGGCCGTGTGGGAATGGCCGCAGGGCATCACGTGGGTGTGGGTGGTCGCCGCCGGCGTGCTGGGCACCGGCGGCCACATGCTGTGGACGCGCGCGCTGAAGCTGGGCGAGGTCTCGGCGCTGACGCCGATCAGCTTCATGCAGTTGCCGGTGGTGGCCCTGTTCGGCTGGCTGCTGTTCGACGAAACGCTGGACGCATGGACGCTGGCCGGCGCCGGCATCATCTTCGGCGCCAACGCCTACATCGCGCACCGCGAGGCGGTGCTGTCGCGCCGCGCCGCGTCCGAGGCGCCCAGCGCGGCGGCCAAACCCGGCGAGTGACGTAGCCGGCGCTCAGCGCTGTTTGCCAGGCCGCCTGCCCTCTCGATAACGTTTGACGAACTCGGCGTCCGCATCGGCCAGCGTGGCCGGATCGGCCGTCAGCAAGGGGGCGATGTACTGCCGCTCCAGCGCGTCGACCTGCGTGGTCAGGCCCAGTTCGCGACTGGTGTCGATCAGGTTCCACGCCGCGGTACGCGTTTCCACGTGCGTCTCGCCGAGCACCTTGCGTCGCAGTTCGAACAGGCGGCGGTACTCGTCCAGCGCCTCGCGCGTGCGCCCGGACACGCGCAGGGCTTCGGCGCGGATCACCATGGTGATCTGCGCCTGCGGGTGTTTTTCTCCCAGCACCTTCAATGCCAGTGGCTGCACGTCCGAAAGCAGGCGCAGCGCGGCGTCGGGCTGCTTCGCGTTGAGCAGCGTGCCGGCATGGTTGACCAGGATGGACAGCGTGTCCGGATGCGATGGGCCCTGCAGCCGGCTACGCATCGTGATGACCTGCTCCTCCAGCGGCAGCGCGGCCGCGTAATCCTCCAGGCGTGCGTACGCCGTGGCCAGGTTCAGGCGTGTCCTTACCGTCTGCGGGTGGTCGCGCCCCAAGACCCGCTCGCGCGCGGCCAACGCATCCTTGAGCAGCGGCAGCGCGGCGGCCGCGTCGCCGGCGTCCACCATCATCGTCGCCAGCGTGCTGCGTGCCTGCAGCGTGACCGGATGCTCGCTGCCCAGCTTGCGCACGTAGCGCGAAGTGAGGTCGCGCTGCATGGCGATGGCGGCGTCCTTCTCGCGGTTCATGATGCGCAGCACGGCCAGGTTGCCCATCGCCGACAGCGTCTCCTCGTGATCGGGACCGAGCACCGCGGTGCGCCCGGCGACCACCTGCTCCATGTTCGCGCGTGCCTCGGGCAGTTCGCCCAGGTTGCGCTGTACGGCGGCCAGGTTGTTGGTGGCCTCCAGGGTGGCCGGATCCCGCTCGCCGGCGACCTCGATCAATCGTGCACGGACCGCCTCGACGACGCCTTTCGCCCGCGGTCGGTCGCCGCGGGCCGAGATCACCTGCGCCTGCGCCAGTTCCAGCTTGACCCGCACGCGGTCGTTGGCGGGCAGCGTGAAGGCGCGCGGCAGCGCCTTCTCCAGCACGGCCTCGGCCTGGTCGATGTGCGCCCCCTCCAGCAGCGCCTGCACCTGCTCGTTGCGCGCGCGCAGCGTCTCCGGTGCGCCGTCGCCGAGGTTCGTGGCGCGATGCTCGGCCACCCGGCCGAACAGCTCGGCGGCCTTGTCGTACAGACCGATCGCAGCGTAGACGCGCGCCACGGACTCGCGCAGGCCGCCGGCCACGTCGGGCTGGTCGGCGAAATCGCGGGCGATCGCGGCTTCCGCGTTGGCGAGCAGCTGACGGTCCACCAGGTCGCGTGCCAGATCGCCGGTACTGGCCTTGGCCAGGGTCGCGCCGAACGCGTCGGCGGCCGCCGGGGCGCGTTCGGCCACCTGAGCCGCCAGACCCTCGGCCAGGCCCACACCCACGGTCTCGATGTCGATCCCCTCCAGCATCGACTGCTGGAACGCGGCCACCTTCTCCAGCTCCGCGCTGCGCGCTTCCGCCAGTGCGCGTTGCGTGCGCGCCTGCTGCAGGCCGTACAGGGACAGGCCCAGACCGCCCAGCAACGCCGCCAGCGCGAAGCCCGCGGCGACGGCCGCGGCGCGGTGGCGGCGCAGGAACTTGCGCCAGACGTAGGCGCGGCTCGGCGGTACCGCCGCCACGGTGCGCCCCTCGAGATACCGCTGCAGGTCGTCGGCCAGCGCCGCGACGGACCCGTAGCGGGCGTCCCGGTCGTGCTGCATGGCCTTCAGCACGATCCAGTCCAGGTCGCCGCGCAGGCGGTCGCGCATGCGCGGCAGCGACAGGCCGCGCTCCTGCGCCACCTGTCGTGCCTGCTCGGCCGGCAGCGCCGCCAGCCGCGACGACGGCGCGACGGCGGTCGGCGTTTCCGCCGACCAGGTTTCGCCCACGGCCTCGGGGCGAACGCCGCTCACCAGTTCGCACAGCACCACGCCCAGCGAGTACACGTCGCTGCGCGTGTCCACCTGCCGCGCATCGCCGAGCGCCTGCTCGGGACTCATGTACTCCGGCGTGCCGGCGCGCTCCAGTGCGGCGTCGCCGGCCAGCGACGCGGCCATCGCGATGCCGAAATCGATGACTTTCGGTGCGGCCCGGCCATCCAGTGTGTCCACCAGCAGGTTGCCCGGCTTCAGGTCGCGGTGGACCACGCCCTTGTGGTGCGCGTGCTGCACGCCCTCGCAGACGCGGATGAACAACGCCACGCGTTCGTCCAGCGACAGCCGTTGCTCCCGGCAGTAGCGCGTGATCGGGCTGCCCTCGATCAGCTCCATCGCGAAGAAGGGATAGCCCTCCTCCGTGGTGCCGGCATCGTAGATCTGGGCGATGGCCGGATGGCGCATCTGCGCCAGCACCTGCCGCTCCACTTCGAACCAGGCCAGGTGGCGGGCCTGCAGGCGCTGCGCGCGCATCAGCTTCAGGGCCACCTCCCGGCGCACCGGTTCCAGCTGGGTGGCGCGGTAGACCTCGCCCATGCCGCCGCGCCCCAGCAGGCCCTCGATGCTGTAGTGGCCCAGGCGCGCCCCGGGCGCCAGCGTGCCGTCGGCCGCGGTCAGCGCATCCTGCAGGCGCGTGGCCAGGCTTTCGGTGGGTGCGAGTTCGTCGTAAGGCTGCGATGTCATTCCACGGTCCCCTGTGCGCCCCGGCATGGTATCGGAAGCGTGAGTTGACCGACCGATCCGGTACACTCGGGCCCGCACCTGCCAGCCGCACGCGCATGTCCCGGGACCCCCACGATCCACCCACCACGCAACGGACCATCCTGAGTGACGGCCCGCGGCCGGCCTCGCCGCGCTCGGCCTGCGTGGTGGTGATCCACGGCGAAGGCCTGGGCCGGCGTGCGGACATCGACACCGCCCGGGTGCGCGTGGGCCGCTCGCAGGAAGCCGACCTGCACATCCCGCACAACAGCGTCTCGCGCCTGCACTGCGAGCTCTGGCGCGACGGCGACACCTACTGGGTGCGCGACCTCGGCGCGACCAACACCACCCGGCTGAACGATACGCCGGTGGCGCAATCGGCGCTGGTCGACGGCGACCACATCACCCTAGGGGAGAGCATCCTGAAGTTCATCAGCCACAGCAGCGTTGAGGCGCGTTACCACGAGGAGATCTACCAGCTCGCCACCCACGATGCGCTGACCGAGATGTACAACCGCCGCCATTTCATCGAAACGGTGGAGAAGGAGATCGCGCGCGCCATGCGCCACCAGCGCGCACTGACCATGTGCATCATCGACGTGGACCTGTTCAAGCCGATCAACGACCGCTACGGCCACATCTCCGGCGACCAGGTGCTGAAGCAGATCGCCGGGCTGGTGCGCCGGCATGTGCGCAACGACGACGCGGCCGCCCGCATCGGCGGCGAGGAATTCGCCGTGCTGCTGCCCGAGTGCGGGCCGGAAGCCGCCTACGGCTTCGCCGAGCGCCTGCGCGAGGCGGTGGAAGCGGTGGTGTTCCGCCCCGGCGGCGAGGCGCAGCGCATCACCGTCAGCATCGGGATCGCCGCGCTGACGCCCGAGCGCGACACCGTCAGCCGGATGATGGCCGCGGCGGACGCGGCCCTGTACCGGGCCAAGAGCGAGGGCCGCAACCGGGTGTGCATCGAGCACTGACCGCGGCGGACGCGCTCAGCCGCCGATCCGTTCCACCCCGTAACCGGCGTCCCGCCACGCATCGATGCCGCCCCGCAGCGGCAGCACGTCGCGGAAGCCGGCCTCGCGCAGCCTCGCGGCCATCCACGCCGCGGATACTTCATCCGGGCAGGCGCAGTAGATGACGACCTTCCCGTCGCGCGGATACGTGGCCAGGATCCCGTCCAGCTGGCGCTCGTCGGCGAACACCGCGCCTGGGATGACGTACGGGTCCACGTCGCGGAAACCCGGGGCGCGGATATCGAACACCACCGGCGGCTGGCCCGCCCGGACGAGGGCTTCGAGTTCCGGCGGATCGATCCGCGCCCCCTCCAGCGACCTCAGCAGCGTGCGCCGACGCCACCAGCGCCAGCCCACGTAGGCCGCCAGCAGCACGCCGATGACCACACCGGCGCCGGTGCCCAGCTGCGACAGCGCGTCGATGACCGTTTCCACCTGGCGGGCGAACACCACGCCCAGTCCCAGCCCCAGCGCGGCCCACAGGGCAGCGCCCAGGCCGTCGTAACGCAGGAACAGCGGCAGCCTCGCCTGCATGGCGCCGGCCAGCGGCACGGACACCATCGACAGGCCGGGGATGAACTTCGCCACCGACAGGACGCGCACGCCGAAACGGCCGTAGAAGCGTTCCGTGCGCTTCATGCAGGTGTCGCGCGACAGCGAAAGCCGGCACAACGACTGCAGCGTGCGGTTGCCGTAGCGGCGGCCGGCATAGAACCAGACGCTGTCGCCGATCAGGCTGGCGGCCACCGACACCGCCAGCACGCCCAGCAGCGGCAGCCACATCGCCTCCGGCTGCAGCGCCAGCCCCGCACCGACCAGGACCAGGGTGGGCATCGCCGGCACGGGCAGACCCAGCGACAACGCCAGCACATTGGCGAACACCAGCAGTGCGCCGTATCGGTCGACCAGTTCCTGCATTGCCATCCCCGGGGAGTCCACGGCGCATTCGGCGGCGTGCGTGCGCATGTTCGATCCACGGCCGGCCTGCGGCAAGGCGTCCGCCCGCAACGATCCGTTGCCCGGCGCGATACCGCACGCCTGTACCACCTGCGTGCTGCGACGCGGGATCGCTGCGTTTACCTGACCGCCCGCGCGGGCGCCGAAGGGGGGCATCGCGGCCAATTCCGGGGGCCAGGGCAGCCAAAGCCGACGCCATCACGCGGACTTAATCCCGTGGCGCCACGAACGCACCACCATGCGCCGCTGTACGGTCGCCGCCCCCACGCGTGCCGCACGCCAAGGCAGTCCATCCCGTTGAACGTCCACAGACTCTCGCCGGAGGATCCGATCATGGTTGCACCCGTACGACCCGCACGCCTGCCGCTTGTCCTCTCCACCGCAGCGCTCGCCATCGCCATCGCCGCGCCACTCAAGGCCGAAGAAGGCGACTACAGCTTCTGGCAGACCCTGGTGAACCTGGTCTCGCCGCCCAAGGCCGACAACAAGGTGACCGCCGCGCAGCGCACCGGCAGCTATCCGCTGCTGTCCAATCCGTCCGGCTTCAGCGACGGCTTCCAGCCCGGCCGTTACGACGCCTGGCAGACCATCCAGCTGGCGCCCTCGACCGGCGCGGTCTGCGGCGACGGCTCGCCCTTCAAGTTCTTCGTCAACCGCGTGGCCGATACGCGCAATACCATCGTCTACATGGAGGGCGGCGGCGCCTGCTGGGACTACGCCAGCTGCACCGGCCAGACCGGCGTACGCGGCGCACGCAATCCCAACGGCATTCCCGACGACTACATGAGCCTGCTGAACCCGGGCGCGAGCCTGGTCAGCCCCTTCGTCACCCGCGTCAGTCCGTTCGATGCGGTGAAGACGCAGGGTTGGAACATGGTCTACATCCCCTACTGCACCGGCGACATCTACAGCGGCGACCGCGTGGCGGTCTACGACGACCCGAGCGGGCAGAACGCGCCGCTGGTGTGGCACCACAACGGCGTGCGCAACGTGCGCGCGGTGGTGAGCTGGCTGAAGGACAACCTGCCACGGCCCACCCAGATGCTGTCCACCGGCTGCAGCGCCGGAGGTGCCGGCAGCCTGACCAGCTACCACCCGCTGCGCCGCGACCTGGCGCCCACGCGCAGCTTCCTGATCGACGCTTCCGGTCCGATCTTCCCCACGCCGAAGAACGGCAACCCGGTCGACTATCCCTCGCAACCGCTGATGGCCCTGATCCGCAGCGCCTGGGGGCTGGACCAGCCGAACGGCCCGCTGCCCTATCTCGCCAGCGGCCTGCCGCAGTTCGATCTCGACGAACTCGGCAGCCTGTATCCCGCGCTGTCCAGCAAGTATGCGAACGACCGCCTGGGCCATACGCACTTCTGGAAAGACCTCAACTACTCCTCGTACTCGTACGAGCGCCTCTATCCCGACATCGCCAATGCACCCGACCAGGCGACCAAGGAAGCCCGCATCCATGCGCGCTGGGACATGGACACCGCACGCCTGCGCGACCGCCTGAATGGCCTGGACAACGTCGGCGGTTATTTCCCGCAGTACCGCGCGCTCAACGAAAGCCACTGCCCCACCCTCGTCGACTTCAAGAACGCCGACGTGCAGGCGCAGAACCTGGAACTGAAGCACTTCATCGACAGCGTGCTGGATGGCCGGGGCAAGGTGCTGGATGCCAGCGAGCAGGACGACAAGGCCGACAAGGCCAAGCCGTTCAACCTGCTGTACTGGCTGGTGGACCAGTTGCTGGGGTGATGTCCGGGTCCGGGACCGTCGTGCTTCGACGGTCCCGGCACAGAGGGGGTCCTGCATGAAGAAATGGCTGACGCTGCTGGTGCCCTGCGTGGTTCTCGTCGCCGCCATCGTCTGGTGGAAGCGCGACGACCCGGGCAAGCCGGTCGCGCCGCGATCATCGGTTGAAGCGGCCGACGGCGTGTCGCCCCTGGCTTCCCTGCAAGCCACGCCACAGGCGCAGGAGCACCTCGAGCGCCAGCGCTTCGAGGCCGATGCGAAAGACTTCTTCGCGCGTTCCGCGTCGTTGCGCGTGGTGGAACGCAGCGAACGCGCCGATGCGCTGACGCGCCAGATCGACAAGTACGAAGCCGCGGGCGGCCTGTCCGCGGGCGAAGCCGTGCTGTTGCGCACCGCGCTGGTCAAGGCGACCGTGGACGATCCCGCGCGGCAGGCGGAGCAAGTCGCGGCCATCGCCGACCGCTATCGCGCCCACGCCGACCGGCGCATGGCCGCCTTCCTCGAACAGCAGCGCAACGACCCGCGCTTCCAGACCTACAAGGCGCGCGAAGCGCAGGTGGTCGCCGAGGTGATGGCCGCCACCACGATTCCCGCCGGCCTCACCCGCGACCAGTACCTGCGCCAGCGCCTGCAGGAAGAACGCGAGCGGGCATATACGCCGTAGAACCGGCTCGTTGTAGGAGCGACGTGAGTCGCGACCGCACGCTCTCCGCCGCCACCTCCCCTCGCTCACCCAACATGGCGACGCGGAATGGACGCTATCAGCTACGCATCCGCGATATTCAATTCATGCGGTCGCGACTCACGTCGCTCCTACAGAAGAGCAGAACGCCTCACCGCACCTGCCATGGCCGTTCGCGGATGCGGTACAGCACCAGGTAGACGCCAGACACCCACGCGATGCCCGCCGCCCAGCCGCCGAGGATGGCGGACGGATAGTGCACGCCCAGGTAGATGCGCGAGGCCCCGACGGTCAGCGCGAACAGCGCAGCGAGCACGACGGCCGGCCAGCGGAAGCGCGTGTGCCAGCAGAGCAGCACCACCACCATCGCCAGCGTCGCCGAGCCCATCGCGTGGCCGCTGGGGAAACTGAAGGTGTGCTCGGGCGCGATGGACTCCCACAGCGCCGGCCTGTCGCGCTGGAAGAACTGCTTGGTCGCCATGTTCAGCAGCGCGGACCCACCCAGCGAGACGCCGGCGAAGGTCGCTTCTCGCCAGCGACGCGCGACCAGCAGGCCCAGCGTCAGCACGATGTCGGCCGGGACCACGCCCCACTGGTAGCCGAGCGCCGACACCACCACGAAGAACCGGTCCAGGGTCGGGCCGGACAGCGCATGCGCGTGCCAGAGCAGCGCATCGTCGAAGTAGAAGTCTTCCAGCTCGGGGATTTCGTCGGCCAGTTCGACGAACAGCCACAGCGGCGCCAGCAGGCAGAGGAACAGCAGGAGCAGGCGCCGGCCGTGTTCACGGAACAGGCCGGCGATGAAACGCCGGCCGTTCGCCAGCGGGTCAGCCGGCCGCACGCGCGTACTTGGCCTCGACGTAACTGTCGATCAGGGCGATGAACTCCTGCGCGATGTTCTCGCCGCGCAGGGTGACCTTCTTTTCGCCATCGACGAAGACCGGCGCCGCGGGCGCCTCGCCCGTGCCCGGCAGCGAGATGCCGATGTTGGCGTGGCGGGATTCGCCCGGCCCGTTCACCACGCAGCCCATCACCGCCAGGGTCATGTTCTCGGCACCGGGATGGGTCACCTTCCACTCCGGCATCCGGCCGCGCACGTGTTCCTGCACGACCTTGGCCAGTTCCTGGAAGAACTCGGACGTGGTGCGGCCGCAGCCGGGACAGGCCGTGACCATCGGCGTGAACGCGCGCAGGCCGGTGGTCTGCAGCAGTTCCTGCGCGACGATGACCTCCTGCGTGCGCGACTGGCCCGGTTCCGGCGTCAGCGAGATGCGGATGGTGTCGCCGATGCCTTCCTGCAGCAGCACCGCCAGCGCGGCGCTGGACGCCACGATGCCCTTGCTGCCGATGCCGGCCTCGGTCAGGCCCAGGTGCAAGGCGAAATCGGTGCGGCTGGCCATGTCGCGGTAGACGGCGATCAGCTCCTGCACGCCGCTGACCTTGGCCGACAGCACGATGCGGTCGCGCGGCAGGCCGATCTCGACCGCGCGTTCGGCCGAATCCACCGCCGAACGGATCAGCGCCTCGCGCAGCACGCGGCCGGCGTCCCACGGCACCTCGCGCGCGTGGTTCTCGTCCATCAGCTGCGCGGCCAGCGCCTGGTCCAGCGAACCCCAGTTGGCGCCGATCCGCACCGGCTTGCCGTAGCGGATGGCGAACTCGATGAGCTGGGCGAACTGGGTGTCCTTCTTCTTGCCGAAGCCCACGTTGCCCGGGTTGATGCGGTACTTGGCCAGCGCTTCGGCACAGGCCGGCTCGCCCGCCAGCAACTGATGGCCGTTGTAGTGGAAGTCGCCGATCAGCGGCACCGAGATGCCCATCATCTCCAGCTTCTCGCGGATGCGCGGAATGGCGGCGGCGGACTCGGGATTGTTGACGGTCAGGCGGACCATCTCCGAGCCGGCGCGCCAGAGTTCGGCGACCTGCTTCACGCTGCCGGCGATGTCGGCGGTATCGGTGTTGGTCATCGACTGCACCACCACCGGGCGGCCGCCGCCGACGACGGTGTTGCCGATCTGGACGGCCTGGGTGATGCGGCGCGGCCAGGGCGCGGCGTCGGTAGGGGGCGTGGGGCGGGTGACGGCGTCGTGCATGCCGGCATTGTAACGTGGGCGCCCCGCCCGCCTGCGACGCCGTGCCGCAGGCCGCGTGGGCGCGCTTGCACTAGCATGTACCGATGCCGAATACCCTGCTGACCACCACGCCGTCGTTCCTGCGCACGCTGTGCAACCTGCGCTGGGTGGCGATCGTGGGCCAGGCGGTGACCGTGCTGGTCGCGCTGGGTCCCCTGGGCATCGCCCTGCCCCGCTGGCCGCTGTGGGGCGGGATCGGTGCACTGGCCCTGTTCAACGTGTACGCCACCTGGCGCAGCCGCCGGCCCGGCGAGGAGCGCCCGGGGGAAGCCTTCGCCCACATGCTGATGGACGTGGCGGTGCTGTCCTGGCTGGTGGCCCGGGGCGGCGGCATCGGCCCCCCGTTCAGTTCCATGTTCCTGCTGCTGATCGCCGTCTCGGCGCTGGCCCTGCCGCTGCGCTGGGTGCTGGCCACCGGCGTGGCCTGCCTGCTGGGCTACATCATGACCGCCGTGTTCGGCCGCCCGCTGCCGCACCTGCATGGCGGCCAGTTCAACGTGCACCTGTGGGGCATGGCGGTGAACTTCGTGCTCTCGGCCGGCGGGGTGCTGTACTTCTCCCCCCGCCTGGTGGCCGCCTTGCGGATGCGCGAACAGGAACTCGCGCGCCTGCGCGAGCGCTTCGCGCGCAACGAGGGCATCGTCGCGCTGGCCACCCACGCGGCTGCCGTGGCGCACGAACTGAATACCCCGCTGGCCACCCTGACGCTGCTGGCCGAGGACATCCGCGAGCACGCCAGCGACGCCGATGTCCGCGACGACGCCGGCACGATGCGCCAGCTGATCGACGTGTGCCGCGACCGCGTGCGCGCGCTCGCCGCCTCGGCCGACATGGGCGTGCGCCAGCGCGTGGACCTGGACGACGTGGTGCAGCGCTGGCAGCTGATCCGCCCGACGGTGGAACTGCAGCGCACCGGCGCCCTGCCCCCCTGGCTGGCCACCGACGCCTCCACCGGCCACCTGCTACAGGCCCTGCTGAACAACGCAGCCGACGCCAGCCGCCAGGCCGGATCGCAACGGGTGGACCTGGACCTGCGCTGCGAGGGCGACGAACTGGTGGGCACCGTGCGCGACTACGGCAACGGCTTCCACGAATCGGTGCCGTTCCAGTCCGAACAACTCTTCCGCACCAGCAAGCCGAAGGCATGGGGGTGGGTCTGGCCCTGTCGCACGCCACCATCGAGCGGTTGGGTGGGCGCATGACCATGCGCGCCGTGCCGCCCAAGGGCGTGCAGGTGCAGTTCCGCCTGCCGGTGGCGGGCAACGACGAATCTCCCTGATGCGAGGCATCCGATGAAAGGCCTGCTGGTCGACGACGACGAACTCTACGCGCGCACGCTGCAGCGCAGCCTGGCGCGCAAGGGCATCGAGACGGAAATCGCACTGGACGCGGCCAGCGCACTGGCGCGGGCGCGAGAATACCTGCCCGACTTCGCCCTGGTCGACCTGAAGCTGGGCAGCGATTCGGGCCTGACCCTGATCGAGCCGCTGCGCGCCCTCCGCGCCGACATGCAGATCCTGCTGGTCACCGGCTACGCCAGCGTCGCCACCGCCGTGGAATCGATCAAGCGCGGCGCCGACGACTACCTGCCCAAGCCAGCCACCGTGCCGACCATCCTGCGCGCGCTGGGCCTGGAAACACCCGCCACGCCGATCGACGACATCGAGGCTGCCGAAGACACCATGACGCCGCTCAGTCGGCTGGAATGGGAGCACATCCAGCAGGCGCTGGCCGAAACCGAAGGCAACATCTCCGCCGCCGCACGCCTGCTGGGCATGCACCGGCGCTCGCTGCAACGCAAGCTGGCCAAGCGTCCCGGACCGGAGCGACGCTGGGTCGACGAATAGCGGTCAGCGCGATGGATCGCGGTCGGCGTCGACCGCGATGCCCGTCCCATGCCGGCAGCCGATGCGCCGCCAGCCTCAGTACGCCAGCTGCAGCTTCACCCAGGCGGTCCGTCCCGGTTCGTTGATCCGCACCGGATCGGCGGGATAGCCGAAGTCGGCGCTGCCGGACAGGTTGAGGTGCTCGCTGTAGGTGCGGTCGAAGACGTTGTCGATGCCGGCGATCAGCCTGACCTGGTCGTTGAACCGGTAGCCGCCGTTCAGCGCGAGCGTCGCGAAGCCGGCGCTGGGGCCCAGATCGCGCCCGACCACGTTGCCCTGGTCGAGGGCCACGCGATCCTGTTCCGCCACGGCGCGCAGCAGCACCCCCGCGCTCCACCGCGGACCTTCGTACGCGGCGGTGAGCCTGGCCTCCAGCGGCGGCATCTGCGGCAGTGCGCCGGCATGACGGACCTCGCCCCATGCGTGGGCCAGGGTGGCGCCCAGCTTCCAGCCCTCCCGGGGACGGAACTCCACCCCGGCTTCCGCGCCACGCACGCGGGCATCCACGTTCGCCACCGACGACATCATCCCCATCATGCCGCCGCTCATGTAGGAAAACAGGATGTAGTCGTCGATGCGGCCCGCGTAGGCCGACACCCAGGCGTCGACCCGCGCGCTGCGGTACTGCAGGCCGATGTCCAGCTGCGTGGTCTGCTCCGGCGCGATGCCCGCGAACGCATTCGGCGCACCCATCGGCCCCCTGTCGGCGGAGAACAGCTCCCAGTAGTCGGGCATGCGCTCGGTGTGCCCCACCCCGGCGTACCAGGTGACGAGCACGATAGCGAGGTCGTGCTCGAACCGCACGAAGCCCCCCGGCAGCGTCTCCTTCCGGGTCAGACCGGCGGTCGGATTCGGCATGCCCATCATCCCGGCCGTCGCGCAACGGTCCTGGACCTCGGCGCGATCCACGCGTGCGCCCGCCACCAGCCGCTGCTGCTCCGCGACGTGCCACGTGCCTTCGGCGAAGGCGCCGCGCGTCTCGAACCGCGCATCGGTTTCCCAGGGCTCGGCGCGATAGGTGCCGCGGCCCATCGCACTGCGCTGGCGATGCCGGCTGCGCTGCATGTCCACGCCGCCCGTCAGTTCCCAGCCGTCGCCCTTCGCGCTCAGCGCCGTGCGTCCGCCATCGGTGCGGCGTTCCACGTTCGCCGCCATCGGCAGGGGCATGGCGCTCATCGGGTTGGGCTCGCGCAGCGTGTAGTTGTCCATCAGATGGTCGGCCTGGTTGCGGAACACGCTGGCTTCGACGGATTCCAGCACCCCCGGCAGGTCGCGCTTCGCGAACCGCAGGCTGGCGCTGTCGCGGCGGAACATCGAGCCGTCCATGCCGCGGCCCGCATAGCGCGCCTCGCCATCGCCGATGCCCGCGTTGAACTCCAGCAGCGTGTCCGCGTCCGGCGTCCAACCCAGGGCCAGGTCGGCGTTCCACTTCTTCCGGGCCGAGGGCCCGCGCCGGCCGTCGCCATCCTCGTAGTCGTCGGCCTCGGAGCGGTTGGCGCTGAGCCGTGCATAGCCACGCGATGCACCGGCGGTCGCATCGAGCACCTGGTCGTTGCGTCCGTGCGAGCCACCCAGCAGGCTGCCATCGACACGCAGGCCGGGCGCATCGAAGCGCGGTGTATCGCGTTCGAAGCGCACCGTACCGGCGGATGCACCCGGCCCCCACAGTACGGTCTGCGGTCCCTTCACCACCACCAGCCGGTCGTAGGTTTCCGGCGCCACGTAGGACAGCGGGTTGTCCATGCGCGCTGGGCACGCGCCGGGCATGCTGCCATCGTTGGTCAACAGGTTCAGGCGCGAGCCGAACATGCCGCGCAGCACCGGATCGCCGTTGGTGCCGCCGTTGCGCAGGGCGGTGAATCCCGGAATGGTCTTCAGGTAGTCGGCGCCGTCGCTGGCAGGAACGGGCTGGCGCGGCACGGTCGGGTCGGTCTCGTAGGTCAGCGGCGAGACGGGTGCGGCGGTGACGACCACGCGATCGAGCGTGTCGGCGTCGGGGGCGGTGTCGGCGTGCGCGATGGCAGACGTCGCGCATGCGAAGGCGACCGCGATGGCGAGGGGACGGCGAAGGAAGCATGGATGCATGAAAGACTCCAGTAGGCGGGTGACCGGCACCCGCAGGGATTCGAAAGGGAAGAGACGACGGCGGCGATCTCAGTGGTGCGGCGCCGCCGCACCGAGCGGCCTGACCTCGAACACGACCGGCATGCGACCCGCGCGCTCGAACACGAGCGTCGCGTCCACCTGTTCGCCCGCCGGCAGTGCGCGCGTGGGCTGGATGAACATCAGGTGGTGGCCACCCGGCTTCAGTTCGGCGGTGGTGCCTGCGGGCAACGGCAGGCCATCGACCAGCTCGCGCATCCGGGCCACGCCTCCCTCGTCGCGCATCTCGTGGATCTCCACGCGCTGCGCCGCGGCGCTTTCGACCGCCAGCAGGCGGTCATCGGCCGACGAGCCGTTGCGGAGGGTGAGGAAGCCGCCGGCCACCGGCGCGCCCGGCGGCGTGGCGCGCAGCCACGGCCCGGCGACGGTCACGGCGGCGGATGGCGGGGCCGGCTGCTGGGTTTCATGGGGAGACGGCTGGCAGGCCGACAGCAGCAGTATCAGGCTGGCAAGGGAACGTTTCATGTCGTGGTTTCCGTATCGGATGTGGACGAGAAGGTGTCGAGCAGGGTCAGCGGCCGTGCATGCGCGGCCACGCGCCCCAGGCCGCACAGGCCCAGTGCGCAGGCCCACGCGATCAGCCAGCTGCCGACGCAGAGGAAGAAGATCGTGTCCATGGCAATCCCGGGGGATGCGGTCAGAAGGTCTTGCGCAGCACGATTTCCCAGCTGCGCGGATCGCCGAGATAGGCCATCGTGCTGCCCAGCGCGTACACCACGTGGGTGCGGTCGCCGAGGTTGCGGCCACGCACGCTAAGCTCGGTGCTCCCGTTCCACTTGAAGCCCAGGTGCGCGCCCCAGGTGGCGTAACCGGCGGTCGACAGCGTGTTGGCGGCGTTGGCGTAGCGCGATGAGACGCCGCGGACATCCAGGCCCGCCGACCAGCGCGGACCGAACGCGTAATCCACCCACAGGTTGCCCACGCGCGAGGGCGTGTTGGTGGGGCGATTGCCGGCGCGCGACACCGGTACGCCGCCGACGTTCTCGTAGAAAGCGTCGAGCGTG
Organism: Pseudoxanthomonas mexicana; assembly: GCF_010093385.1. Taxonomy (GTDB): domain Bacteria; phylum Pseudomonadota; class Gammaproteobacteria; order Xanthomonadales; family Xanthomonadaceae; genus Pseudoxanthomonas_A; species Pseudoxanthomonas_A mexicana. Next base: position 15,282 of record NZ_PDWV01000008.1, on the reverse strand, counting down.
GCATCCACCCAGGCCAGGTTGCCCTCGACCTTCAGCGCCTCCAGCGGTCGCCAACCGAACGTCGCTTCGATGCCCCGCGAGGACTGCTGCCCCACCGGCAGCGTCTGCCCCGGATTGGCGGGATCGGTGATGGCGAGGTTCCGCCGCACGATGCGGTACGCGGCCAGCGTGGCGAAGTGGCGCGCGTCGCGCGACTGGAACTTCGCGCCGACCTCGCCCTGCCGTCCCGTGGTCAGATCGAAGTCGCGCAGCGTGGCGAAGTTGGCGGTGCTGAGGATGCCCGCCGGCGGATCGGCCGCGGTGCTGTACTGCGCATACACGCTCGCCTGCGGCGTGATGGCCCAGTTCAGCGCGACACGTCCCGTGGTGGGCGCGTACTCGCGCTCGAAGCGTGCGGGATTGGTGGCCGTGACCACGCGGTGGTTCACCACATCCAACACGATGCGGTCGCGGCGCAGGCCGGTCAGCAGCGACAGCGAAGGCGTCAGCTCCGTCAGGTTCTCCAGGTACAGCGCCTGCGTGTGCAGCCGGTTGGTGCGGTCGGGCGTGTAGACGATCGACGTGCCGGGCACGTCGAGGAAGCGGCCCGGCGTCACGGCGTCGAGCGGCACGGTGTCCACCGTGGCCGACAGCGACAACGGAAAGCGCGTCTGCCGGTTGTAGCTGACATCCAGACCGGTCGCCCATCGCGTCGGCAACCCGAACAGCGCGCCGTCGTGGCTCCACTCCAGCCGGTTGCCGTAGACCTGCTGGTCGTGCCGCTGCAGCAGCGTGCCGGAGCGGATGACGCCGTCGTTGTCGGCCGTCAGGCGATAGCTCTCGACGTTGCGGTAATCGCGCAGCGCGTCGTAGTGGTAGACCGTGTTGCGCACGGTGTCGTGCTCGCCCGGCGTCCACTCCAGCAGCGAGCGTACCCAGCGCACGTCCTGTCCGTAGTAGCCGTCGGCGACGTTGTAGTTGCGACCCATCGTCTGCGGCAGCACCGACAGGCGACCGGTCGCCGGCTGGCGCACCGGCGTGCCCCAGTAGGGACGATGACTGTCCTCCTGCTGGAACTCGACCGCCAGCGTGTGGCGCAGCGTGGGGGCGACCTGTACCAGCCACGACGCCGCGAGCGTCGAGGCTTCGCGCGCCTGCCCGTCGATCCCGCTTTCGGCGTCGCGCGAGCTCGCATCCACGCGGGTCGCCTGGCGCGCGTCGTCGCCCCCCAGGCGCACGTTGGCCCCCATCGCCAGCGTGCCGTCGCGGAACGAGCCCCACGAAGCCTGCATGCCCGCTTCGTCGCGATCCAGCCGGGCCAGGCGGGTGACGTAGTTGATCGTGCCGCCGACCGCGCCGGCGCCGTACAGGAAGCTCGATGGCCCGCCGATCGCCTCCACCCGCTCGTACTGCCATGCATCCACCGGACGCGCGGCGATGCTGGCGTACTGCACGTCGATGCCGTTGAACAGCTGGGTGATCTGGCTGCCGGAGAAGCCACGGTAGGTCACCGCATTGCCGTTGCCGGGCGGCGATGCCACGGGCAGGCCGGGAATGCCGGCCAGCGCCTCCTGCGTGGTGCGCACGCCGCGCGCATCCAGTGTGTCGCGATCGATCACGGTGACCGACGCCGGCGTCTGCAGGAGGCTCAGCGACAGGCGGGTGCCGGTGCCGGCCGTCTGTTCGAGGTCGGCCTTGTGGCCACTGACTTCAACCGTATCTAGCTCGGTGGCGCGCGCGCCATCAGGCAACACGACGGGTTCGGCGGCATGCGCGGACAGGGCAAGCGAGAGGGCCGCGGCTACGGCCACGGACAGGCACGACGCGCGCGGCGTCGCCCGGGACATCAGGGACATGGAAACTCCAAAGCACAAGGACGCGGCGCATGGGCCGCACGGTCAACCAGGGGTCTTGTGGTTCAGAGCAGGACGGGCGGCCCTTGCCCGCCCAGGCCACGCAGGCGCAGCCGCCTAGCGCGTGGAAGCGTTACGACGCTTGCGATCGCGTCGCCGGCCAGACGGGGGAACAGCAACGCGATGGCCAGCAGCAGCAAGGGCAGCGCCGCCGCCAGCGTGCAGTACGCGCAATCCGGGCCCATCGGCATGCCATCGGGCAGCGCCGACTTGCCGGCCGGCGACTCGGCGCGCGTGTCGACCCATTGGATGCCCTCGGTGGTGCACAGCTCGGTCCAGCCGGCCAACACCTGCGGCCCGTCGCTCGCCATCCACCGCGTGATGGATGGCGCGAACGCCATCAGCAGCGCGGCCAGCAGGGCCAGCTGCAGCATCGGTCGGAGGAAGGCGTGCGAGCGGATCACCGTGGAATTCTAAGCGTTAAGGACTCTGGAGGTCAGATGCGACGGAATGTCGCACCCGTCTCATCGGGGCCACCTTACGCGTGCGCCGTGCAGGCCCGGCACGTCGACGGCCACATCGGTCCACACCAGCCATGCGGCATCGTCGTGCCACTGCAGGCGAGGGATTCCACTCGCCCGCCCACGCGCGGACAGGGTGGCCACGCGCACGTGATGCGCCTGCCGCCACGCGTCGTCGTAACGGCCCAGCACCAGCGTCTGGCGCTCATCGGGTGCCTGCTCCAGCCAGCTCACCAGCAGATGACCGTCGCCGCGTGCCAGCCCCAGGCGACCCAGCACGTGCGGGCCCTTCGCCAGCGTCACCGGCGCGCCGAACGTGTCGCCCGCATCCGTGGAGCGCGCTGCCCGCAGCTCCGGCATGCCCTCCGCTTCCGTGTACCACGCGACCCAGACCGTCGCGCCATCGGCGACCACCACGGGCCCGTTCACCGGGCATCCCGCGATCCGCCAGCCGTCCACATGCACGTCGCGCGGGGCCGTCCAGCGTTCGCCATCGAAGCGGACGATGCGCGTGTCGCGGATCTCGTCGTCGCTGCGTCCCCGGTAGACGACCACGACACCGCGATCCGTCACGGCGGACGAGGTGGTGCAGCAGTCGCAGGTGGACGTGTCGAGGGGCCATTCGGCGTCCTGCTTCGCCTCCGCGTCGTAGATCGCGGCACGCAGCATCATCGGCGCGCCACCGCCGTGATGGCCGTCATCGTGATGCGCATGCGCGCCCTCGACGGCCTTCTGCCGGCTGTCCAGCCAGGCGATGCCCAACCGGTCGCGCGCCTGCGGCCAGAACGTCACGAAGCCGTGATCGCCCGGCGTGCCGGTGGGATGCACCAGCTGCGGCGCGCTCCACGTCGCTCCTCCATCGCCGGAACGCACCAGGTCGATGCCGTAGTCCATGCGCGAGGGCCCCGTGCTGCGCAGCCAGTGCGCCCACAGCGAACCGTCCGGCAAGGCATGGACGTGCGGTGTGTCGGCCCAGTTGACGAACCATTTCGCGCCTTCGGCGATCGTGCGCGGCACCTGCCAGTCCCCGGACTGCGCAGGGCGACGGCTGAATCGCAGCCGATGCCCGCCCTTGTCCATCGGCTCCACCCAGCTCAGCAGCAGCGCACCGTCCGGCGCAGTGACCAGGTCGGGTTGCGCGGCAGGGGCGGGTGACGGCAGGCGCAGGTCTTCCACCTTGGGTTGGGTGGCGCCGACGGCGGTGGCCGGCGCGTCGGCGGGCGAACAGGCCGACGCCGCGACGATGAGCATCGGCAACATGAAGCGGGGCCAGCGGGACAGGGGCATGCGGACGTTTCCGGCCATCGGGACCCCGGCATTCCATCACGGAATGCGACTGCCCGACTGCGACCGCGTGTCGCAGGCACTTGCGTCGCCATCCGGCGCCACCGTTTATCCTTGCCGCATGACCGACACCGCCCGCGACATCCTGACGCCCACCCAGCTGAACACGCTCGCCCGCGATCTGCTGGAAGGCGCGTTCCCGCTGGTGTGGGTGGAGGGCGAACTGGGCAACGTCACCCGCCCCGCCTCGGGCCACCTGTACTTCACCCTGAAGGACGCGCGCGCGCAGGTGCGCTGCGCCATGTTCAAGCCCAAGAGCCAGTGGCTGAAGTTCGCGCCACGCGAGGGCCTGCGCGTGCTCGCGCGCGGTCGGTTGACGCTGTACGAAGCACGCGGCGACTACCAGCTGGTCATCGACAGTCTGGAAGAAGCCGGCGAAGGCGCGCTGCGAAGGGCGTTCGAGGAACTGAGGGCCAGGCTCACCGCGGAGGGCCTGTTCGACGACACGCGCAAGCGTGCCCTGCCCGCCCACGTGCGGCGCCTCGGCGTGCTGACCTCGCCCACCGGCGCGGCGGTGCGCGACGTGCTGAGCGTGCTGCAACGCCGCTATCCCCTGGTGGAGGTCGACGTGCTGCCCGTGCAGGTGCAGGGCGAAACCGCGGCGGGCCAGATCGTCGACATGCTGCAGCGTGCGGCGCGCAGCGGGCGTTACGACGTGCTGCTGGTCGCCCGCGGTGGCGGCTCGCTGGAGGACCTGTGGGCCTTCAACGATGAGCGTCTGGCGCGCGCCATCGCGGCCTCGCCGGTCCCCGTCGTGTCCGCCATCGGCCACGAGACCGACTTCACCCTCGCCGACTTCGCCGCCGACCTGCGCGCACCGACGCCCTCGGTCGCGGCCGAACTGCTGGTACCGGACCGGCGCGACCTGCTGGCGCGCGTGCAGGCACTGCAGCGCCGGCTCGCGACGACCCAGGCGCATCGGCTGCGCAACGCCATGCAACGCGCCGACCGCGCCGCGTTGCGCCTCCATGCGCTGCGACCACAGGCGCGCCTGGAGATGCTGCGGCGTCGCCAGGAAGACGCCGCACGCCGCCTGCATGCGCTGTGGCGCGACCAGCAGGCGCGTCGCCAGGCCGCACTCCGCCATGCCGACGCCGTGCTGCGCGCCCAAGCACCCCGGCGTCGGCTGGAACAACTGCGCGCGCGGCTGCTGGCCCTCGCCCCCCGCCCCCAGGCCGCGGTCGCACGCACGCTGCAACGCGACGCCCTGCGCCTGCGCGCGCTGGCGCGTTCACTGGAAGCCGTCAGTCCGCTGGCGACCGTGGCACGCGGCTACGCCTTGATCACCAAGGAAGACGGCACCCTGGTGCGCTCGGTGGCGCAGGTGCAGCCGGGTGAGCGCGTCGACGCACAGGTCGGCGATGGCCGCCTGACGCTGCGCGCCGAATCCTAGGACCGGTCCACGGCCCCATCTCTTCAACGCGCGGCCAGCCGGACGCGCGCGCCACATCAGGAGCACGACATGATCACCCGCGAACAACTGGTCGAGATGTTCGACAACATGGCCAGGGAAACCTCCTGGGACCTGGGCAAGCCGCTGGTGTGGGGCTATTTCTTCACGCATGGCTCGCGTCCCGCACTGGAAGCGGTCGTGCCGCTGCTGCAGGCGCAGGGCTACCGCGTCATCGCGCTGTACCTGGAGGACAAGGACAACCGGAAAGACCCGGACCTGTGGTGGCTGCATGTCGAGAAGACCGAAGTGCACACGCCCGACAGCCTCCATGAGCGCAACCAGGCGCTGTACCGCTTCGCCGAAGAACACGGCCTGGATGCCTACGACGGCATGGATGTGGGTGCCATCGACTGACGTGACACGATCGCGCGTGGGGGGGGGGATGCGGAGGCCTCCCTCGCGCAACCCCATTTCCCGACCCCGCGCGTTCGACTCCCTGTCCCACACACGGAGTCACGCCATGTCGCACCGTCTGACCGTCACCCTGCTGGCCGCCGCCCTGCTGGCCGCCTGCCAGTCCAGCCCCACCGCACAGCACACACCCGAGGCGGAAGCGGCCACTGCCGCGGCCGATGCCCAGCTCACCCGCCAGGCCGCGGCTGCCGCACGCAGCGAGCAGGCCACGCTGGACAGCATCGTGGTGACCGGAACCCGCCTGCACCACGAACAGGCCAAGACCGCCATGCCCACGGGGCACGTCTACGCGCCGCCATCACCGCCGGCGCCGGTGATTGCGATGGAATACCGCGTCGCCCACGCGCCGCTGGCCCAGCCCGCCACGCCGGCCAACACCGAGAAGTACGCCGAACGCGACGACAATCCGGTCAAGCGCACCCTCGACGAACCCGTCTCCACGTTCTCCGTCGACGTCGACACCGGCAGCTACAGCAATGTGCGGCGCATGCTGCGCGAGGGCCAGCGTCCGCCGGCCGACGCCGTGCGCGCGGAGGAATTCATCAACTACTTCCGCTACGGTCATGCCGCACCGACGGACCGCAGCCGTCCGTTCAACGTCACCACCGAACTCGCCCCTGCGCCCTGGAACGCCAAGCGCCAGCTGCTGATGGTCGGCATCAAGGGCTACGACGTACCCAAGGCGACGCTGCCGCCGGCCAACCTGGTGTTCCTGCTGGACACGTCGGGTTCGATGGAATCGCCGGACAAGCTGCCGCTGCTGAAGCAGTCCTTCGCCCAGCTGGTGCCGCAGCTGCGCCGTCAGGACCGCGTCAGCATCGTGGTCTATGCGGGCTCGGCCGGACTGGTGCTGCCGCCCACGCCGGGCGACCGCCACGAGGAGATCCTCGCCGCGCTGGACCGGCTGCAGGCCGGGGGCAGCACCAACGGCGGCGACGGCATACGGCTGGCGTACGCGATGGCCAAGCAGGCCTTCGTCAAGGAAGGCGTGAACCGCGTGATCCTGGCCACCGATGGCGACTTCAACGTCGGCACCGTCAGCCAGGATGCGCTGGAAACGATGGTGGCCGACCAGCGCAGGTCGGGCATCGCGCTGACCACGCTCGGCTTCGGCACCGGCAACTACAACGATGCACTGGCCGAGAAGCTGGCCGATGTGGGCGACGGTAACCATGCCTACATCGACACGCTGCAGGAAGGCCGCAAGGTGCTGGTGGACGAGATGCAGTCCACCCTGCTGACCATCGCCCGCGACGTGAAGATCCAGGTGGAGTTCAACCCCGCGGTCGTGTCCGAGTATCGCCTGATCGGCTACGAGAACCGCGTGCTGGCCAACGAGGATTTCGCCAACGACAAGGTCGATGCGGGCGACATCGGCGCGGGCCACGAGGTCACCGCGTTGTACGAGATCACGCCGGTGGGCAGCGGCGCCGACCGCCTGCCCGCGCTGCGCTATGGCGACAGGCAGGTGGCCGCCGGGGCCCCGACCGACGAGGTCGCGCACGTGCGCCTGCGCTACAAGCTGCCGGGGCAGGACAGCAGCCGCCTCATCGAGGCGCCGGTCGCACGCACGTCGCTGACCACGCAGCCCAGCGACGCGTTCCGGTTCGCCAGCGCGGTGGCGGCCTACGCCGATCTGTTGCGTGGCGGCCAGCGCATCGATGCATGGGATTGGCGCGATGTGGCCCGCACGGCACGACAGGCCGGCGGCCGCGACCCGCACGGACTGAAGGCGGAGTTCATCGAGCTGGTCGACCAGGCACGGAGGCTGGTCGCGGTGCCGGACGATGCGCCCGCCATCGCCGGCGAGTGAGTCGCAAGGAGGGCGGCATCGACGCCGCCCTCCCGCTTTATCCGGCCTGTACCGTGTCTGCTACGCCGACCTGCTCCAGGCTCGCCATCGGCCGTCCCAGCAGGTAGCCCTGGCCCAGATGGCAGCCCAGCTCGATCAGCGCGCTGCGCTGCTCCTCGGTTTCCACGCCTTCGGCGATGGTCTCGATGCCCAGCGTGCCGGCCAGCGCCAGGATCGCACGCACCAGCGCCAGGCTCTCCGGTCGTGCTTCGGCGCCCAGTCCCGACACGAAGCTGCGGTCGATCTTCAACACGGAGATCGGGAACCGGTGCAGGTACGACAGCGCCGAGAAGCCGGTGCCGAAGTCGTCCAGCTGCGCCAGGATGCCGTGCTGGCGCAGCGTGCGCAGGATGCGCAGCGTGCGCGGGGCGTCGTCGAGCAGCGCGACTTCGGTGATCTCCAGCCGCAACCTGGCCGGATCGGCGCCATGGGCCTCGAACATCGCCAGCAGGCGATCGCCGAAGTCGGGCGAACGGAAATGCCGCGGCGACACGTTCACCGAGATGTAGCCGTCCACGCCCCGCGCGATCTGCCGCACCACCTGCTCGTACAACAGCCAGTCGACCTGTTCGATCAGGCCGCTGTCCTCGCCCAGGCCGATGAACTCGGCCGGCAGCAGCAGGCCACGGCGCTCGTGCTGCCAGCGCAGCAGCGCCTCGTGGCCGATCACCCGCCCGTCGTCCATGCGGCGGATGGGCTGGTAGAACGGCAGGAAATCGCGATGGTTGATCGCGCGGCGCAGGTCGGCCTCCAGATCCAGGCTCTGCATCGCCGCTTCGCGCATGGCTTCGTCGAACATGGCGCAGCGGTCGCGCCCCTGCTCCTTGGCGCGGTACATCGCGGCATCGGCATCGCGCAGCAGCTCTTCGCCATTGCGGTAGCGCGGGTGCCACACGGCGATGCCCAGGCTGGCGGAGGGAAACAGCTCGCGGCCGGCCACCCACATCGGCCGCCCCAGCACCGCCAGCAGGCGCTGGGCGAAGTCGCGCACGTTCTCCACGCCGTCCGTGTATTCCACCAGCAGGGCGAACTCGTCGCCACCCAGGCGCGAGACCACGTCGTCCTCGCGCACGCTCATGGTGATGCGCCGCGCCACCTCCACCAGCAGTTCGTCGCCGGCGGCGTGGCCCATGCTGTCGTTGACCAGCTTGAAGCGGTCCAGGTCGAGGAACAGCACGGCGAAAGCCTGGCCGTCGCCATGCCGTGCGCGCTCGATCGCGGCCGACAGCCGGTCCAGCAGGTGCGGACGGTTGGGCAGACCCGTCAGCGCATCGTGGGTCGCCTGGTAGGTGAGCTGCTGCTCGGCCCGCAGGCGCTCACCGATCTGTGCGCGCAGCTGGTGATTGGCCTCGGCCAGTTCGCGGGTCCGTTCGTCCACCCTGCGCTCCAGTTCGGCGTGCGCGCTGCGCAGGCGTTCATGCGTGCGCTGCCGGTCCAGTCCGTTGCCGATGTGATGGGCCACGAACGTCAGCAGGTTCTGGTCGTGCGAGGTGAACTTCACTTCTTCGGTGTAGCTCTGCACCACCACCGTACCGACCACGTCCTCGCCGCGGAACAGCGGCACGCCCAGCCAGCTGTACGCCGGCGGCCCGTGCTGCTGCAGCTTGCCCTGCTCTGCCAGCTGGGCGATCACGGGGCGGTCGGCCAGCAGCGGGCGGCCCGTGGCGATCACGTACTCGGTCAGGCCATTGGTCATGCGCCGCGACTTGCGCATCGGATCGCGCTCGTCGATCGAGTAAGGGAAGCTGAGTTGCTCACCGTCGTCCGAGACCAGGGCGATGTAGAAGTTCCGCGCGTCGATCAGTTCGTCCACCACCACGTGGACGTCGGCATAGAAGCGTTCGAGGGTCTCGGAGGTGATGGCGAGTTCGGTGATGCGGAACAGCGCGCGCTGCAGCTTTTCGGCACGCTTGCGCTCCATGATCTCGGCCTGCAGCTCGCGGTTGGCGCGCTGCAGCTCGTGCGTGCGCACCGCCACGCGATGCTCCAGCTCCACGTGCGCGTGCTTGCGGTCCAGCGCGGTCAGGATGTGCTGGGCCACATACCCCAGCAGCGCGCGGTCCTCGTCGGCATAGCTGGCGGGCGTGTCGTAGCTCTGCACGACGATGGCGCCGCAGACGCGGTCGTCGCGGCGCATGGGCACGCCCAGCCAGTCCAGGCTGTCCGGCCCGTGCGACGGGTCGCGGATCACGCCCAGCTTCTGCCGGATCACCGCCGACGGTCCCCGCAGGGGCTGGCCGTGGCGCAGCAGCGCGAACGTCATGCTGTTGGCCATTTCCTCTTCGCCGAACTCGCGCTCCGGTTCGGCCACGTACGGATCGCGCTGGTCCGCGAAGTACAGGAAGCGGACCGTGCGGCGCTGGTCGTCGTAGAGGACGATGTAGCAGTTCTCCGCATACATCAGCGAGTTCACCACCGCATGGATGCGGCGGAGCATCTCGGGCATCTCCAGGTCGGCACCGGCCAGATCGGCGATCTCGTAGAGGGCCTGCTGCAGCCGCTTGGACTTCTCCAGGGACACGATGCGCGCCTGCGCGCGCGAGGCGTCCAGCGTGGTTTCCACCAGGGTACGCGCCAGCGCCAACCATGCCGATTCATGCTCGGCCGGCCGGGCGTGCGCTCCGGCTACCGCCAGCGCCATGCGGGCGTTGCCGTCGGCATTGTCCCAGGCGTGCACGCAGAGGTCCGGATCGTCGTGCTCGGCCGCGTCGGCCAGCGCCTGGTCCGCACGCCGCCGCAGCGCCACCGGTGCCCCCGGCGTGGCCGCGCTGCCACCGCCCAGCGCCCAGTCGCGCCAGCACACCGCCAGCTCCGCGCCCGGCGGCAGCAGGCCACACAGGGTCGCCGCGATCCGCTCTGCGGGCGACGCGGGCGTGCTGGCCGGATTGTCTGCGCTGACCGATGGCGTAGGCATGACCGTGTCCCGACAGAGACGGTGCGTGAATCTGGATATCCCCCACGGCGAGCATACCGCCAGCCGGGCCCTGAACGGAAACGACCACCGCAACCCCGCCGCACGTTCCGGGCCGTTCCGGAACAGGTGCGCCTTTTCCCTGCTCCCGCCAGATCCGCCCTCCGGTCGGCCTCCCGCGCGCGGCTCGTACCGGCTGCCCCTGCGCGTCCCAGCTTCACGCGCACGCGCGGACCGCTTACGCTGGTGCCGGTGAACGACCTTGCCGAGCCTGCCGACGAAACCCTGATGCTGGCCTACGCCAGCGGCGACGCGTCGGCCTTCGAACAGCTTTACGCACGCCATCGCGGGCCGCTGTACCGGTTCCTGCTGCGGCACCTGCGCGACGCTGCGCTGGCGGACGAATTCTTCCAGGACACCTGGCAGCGCGTCATCGCGGCGCGCCAGGGCTGGAAACCGGAAGCCGCGTTCGGGACCTGGCTGTACCGGATCGCGCACAATCGGCTCAACGACCACTGGCGCGCACTCAAGCACCGCCCGCCCGCACCCGAGGACGCCGAGGCCCGCACCGAGCGCGTGCCGGACCCGGACACGCCGGAGCGCCAGCTGTCGCAGTTCGAACAGCGGCGGCGCCTGCAGCTGGCCATGGACGAACTGCCGCCGGAGCAGCGCGAAGTGCTGCTGCTGCGGCTGGAACAGGAACTGACCCTGGAGGAGATCGGCGAGATCACCGGCGTGGGCCGGGAAACCGTGAAATCGAGGTTGCGGTATGCGATGGACCGGTTGCGGACGAGATTGAACGAATGAAGACCCCCCACGAGCCCCTGACGCCCGAAGAACGCGCGCTGGCGCAGTCGCTGTCCCGGCTGGGTCCGCACGGCGGTCCCTCGCCCGGACTGGACGCGCGCATCCTGGCGGCCGCCCGCGCAGCCGTGCAGGATGCGCCCGCGCCGGGTGGGCAGGTACCGCCGCCGCGTCGCCGCTGGCCCCTGGGCCTGGGTGTGGCCGCCTCGGTCTTGCTTGCCGCCGGCGTCGCCTGGCAACTGCGCCCTGCCTACGAGGTCCCGGTGGCCAGCGAGGTACCGGCCGCGGCGCCTGTCCGCGCGCCCGCCGGGGTGATCGACAGCGCCGAGGCCGACATCGATCCGGCCGCCGCCAGCGCCGCCCCCGTCGCCGTGCAGGAAGCGCCTGCCCCGGCGCTGCCGCCCGCGGCCCCTGCCGACGCCGCGGCGTCAGGCCCTGCGCGCAAGAATGCCGAAGCGGCCGCGCGACAGGAGGGGACACCCAAGCGGGGTCCGCTGGGACTGATTCCCGCAGTGCCCGGCCTGTCCGCACCTGAAGCGCCGCGGATCACGCGTTCCGCGCCCCAGGCCTTCCCGGCCGAGGCCGCCAGCGCGCCGGCACCCGCGTCGGCGCCCGCCCCGGTGGTGGCGGACGAAGCGATGGAGATGCAGGACAGGGCGGCTGCGGCACAGGCGCGTGAACGCGCGGCCGCACAGCAGCAGGAACAACGGGTCCGCTACGAAGAGGCGCGGCAGGAGAAAGCCCGGGCCACCGACGCCCGTACGCTGGATTCGATCACCGTGACCGGAAGCCGCATCCAGAACCGGGGGACGCCCACCCGCGTTCAGGACGCCGTGCCGGCGCCCACTGACGTGACGCCGCCCTCGCCGCCCGCACCACCGCCTCCGGCCGCCAGCGCCGGCAGCAGCCAGCCCAGCGCCGCCCGCACCGCGTTGCGCCGCACCGACCTGCAGGTCCCCGTGGACGAGGACACACGGCTCCCGCCGGACGAATGGCTGGAACGCATCCGCCTGCGGCGCGACCTCGGTGACAGCGCGAATGCGTTGCGCAGCCTGCAGCTGTTCGTCCAGGCGCACCCGTTCCAGCGCGTCCCGGACGATCTGCGCCCCCTGCTGGGAACCCCGTGACCGACACGCTTGCCGGGCGCGCCTCCCACCTGCTGGAGGTGAAGCACAGCCGTTTCCTCGCCCAGGCCGCGCCGGTCGCCACACCGGACGACGCGCTGGCATTCCTGCGCGAGATCGCCGTACCCGATGCCACGCACAACTGCTGGGCCTACCGGATCGGAGGCGAGTACCGTTCCAGCGACGACGGCGAGCCCGCCGGCACGGCGGGGCGTCCGATCCTGGCTGCGATCGATGGCCAGGGCTTCGACCGGGTGATGGTGGTGGTCACCCGCTGGTATGGCGGCATCAAGCTGGGGGCCGGCGGCCTGGTGCGCGCTTACGGCGGGGCGGCGGCCGAGTGCCTGCGGCAGGCGCCGCGCCTGCCCGTGGTGGCGATGACGTCCCTGGTCCTCGCCTGTCCGTTCGACGATCTGGGCGTCGTGCATGGCGCACTGGCCACCCATCTGGCGGTGAAACAGGACGAATCATTCGACGAATCCGGTGCCCGGCTCGTGATCGAACTGCCCGCCGATCGCGCGGACGCCTTGAAAACCCAGCTGCGCGACGCCACCCGTAACCGTGTGCGCGTGATGTCGGCCACGGCCTGACGCGCTGCGCGAGGCGGATGCGGGAGGCGCTGCGGGGTCCCGACGGACCGCAACGCCTCCCACAGTCGCCTTGATCCGATCTCCCCGATGACCGACAGCGCCACCGATACCCCGGACCCTTCCAAATCAAAGGCCAAGCTCGGCACGCTGCGCGCGCTGTGGCCCTTCGTGCGCCAGCATGCGGGCTTGTTCGCCGCCTGGCTGTGTGCGCTGGCGCTAGCGTCGGCGGCGACGCTGAGCTTCCCGGTCGCGTTCAAGCAGATGATCGACGGCGGCTTCCACAGCGGCGGGAACATCGATCGGGGGTTCCTGGGCGTCTTCATCGTCGTACTGGTGCTGGCGATCGCCAGCGCAGCCCGCTTCTATTTCGTCTCGCTGCTCGGCGAGCGCGTCGTGGCCGACCTGCGCAGGCAGCTGTATGGGCACCTGGTCGGGCTGGATGCCGAGTTCCATGACCGCACCCGCAGCGGCGAACTGGTCTCGCGCCTTTCCGCCGACAGCGAACTGCTGCGCAGCGTCGTGGGCAGCAGCATGTCGGTGGCCCTGCGCAGCAGCATCACGGTGATCGGCAGCATCGTGATGCTGTTCGTCACCAGCCCGAAGCTGGCGGCCTACGCGCTGGTCGGCATTCCGCTCGCGGTGCTGCCCATCGTGCTGGGCGCCCGCCGGCTGGAGAGAGCTTCGCGCGCGAGCCAGGACCGCGTGGCCGACGCCAATACGCTCGCCAGCGAAACCCTGGGCGCCGTGCGCACCGTGCAGGCGCACGCGCGCGAGTCGTATGCACTCAAGCGCTTCGGCGATGCGGTATCGGTCGCCGTGGAAACCGCGCGCAAGCGCTTCCGCGCGCAGTCGCTGGTCCCCGCCACGGTCATCACGCTGGTGTTCGGCGCGGTGGTGCTGGTGCTCTGGTCGGGTGCGCACGACGTGATCGGCGGACGCATGACGACGGGCGAACTCGGCCAGTTCGTCTTCTATGCCCTGATCGGCGGCGGCTCGGTGGGCGCCCTGGCCGAAGTCTGGAACGAGCTGCAGCGCGCCGCCGGCGGCATGGGCCGGATCGCCGAACTGCTCAACGAAACGCCGACGATCCGCGCGCCCGCGTCACCGCGTCGCCTGCCTGCCCCGGTGAAGGGCGAGATCCGCTTCGACAACGTCTCGTTCCACTACCCCTCGCGGCCCGACCTGCCCGCGCTCGACGATTTCAACCTGACCGTCAACCCGGGCGAAACCGTCGCCCTGGTAGGCCCGTCCGGCGCCGGCAAGAGCACCGTGTTCTCCATGCTGCTGCGCTTCCACGATGCACAGTCCGGCAGCGTGCGCATCGACGGCGTGGACCTGCGCGACCTCGACCCCGCCCACCTGCGCGAACACATCGCCCTGGTGCCGCAGCAGCCCACCATCTTCGCCGCCAGCGCCGCGGAGAACATCCGCTACGGCAAGCTCGACGCCACGGATGCCGAGCTGCAGGCGGCCGCCGAGGCCGCCGAAGCGGACGACTTCATCCGCGAACTGCCGGGAGGCTTCGACAGCCAGCTCGGCGAACGCGGCGCGCGCCTGTCCGGTGGCCAGCAGCAGCGCATCGCCATCGCCCGCGCCCTGCTGAAGGACGCCCCCATCCTGCTGCTGGACGAAGCGACAGCGCACTGGACGCCCAAAGCGAGCGCGCCGTGCAGCATGCACTCGAGCGGCTGATGGCCGGACGCACGACGCTGGTCATCGCGCACCGGCTGGCCACCGTGCTCAAGGCGAACCGCATCGTGGTGATGGATCGCGGCCGTATCGTCGCCCAGGGCACGCATGCGGAACTGCTCGCCCAGGACGGCCTGTACGCGGAACTGGCGCGCCTGCAGTTCCTCGACTGATCCGCCGGCGGCGATGACGGCCGCCCGCGCACGGGTCTAGGATGCCGTGTTGCCCGCAGGAGACCGCGCATGATCCCCGAACCGTTGCCGCCGCTGCTGCGCGGCCTGGGCACGCTGCTGATCCTGCTGACCAGCGCGCTGGTCGTGACCGTGGAGCGTCGCGACAATGCCGAACGTGCCGAACAGGCGCACCTCGCCCGTATTGCGCTGAAGGCGGAACGATCGCTTCAGCAGGGCCGCGCGGACACGGACGCGCTCGCCGCCGAACTCAGGCTGCTGCGCCTGCAACTGCAGGACAACGACCTGGCCGACGAAGTCTTCGAAAACCCGTGGTTCCAGTGGCTGGGTCTGCTGGGCACCGGCCTGATCGCGGCCTCGTTCTTCGCCGAATGGCAGCTCAAGCGCAGCATTGCCCGCGCAGCACGCGCGGTGTCGCCGGACGGCTAGGTGTGATCTCTCGGTAGGTTGTTCATCCGGGGCATCTCTGGAAGATGGGGGTTGCGAAGCCAACCCAGCCCCCAGGAGCCCCGGATGAACCTGCATAAACATGCCCGTTTGAGCCCGCGCGGTCGAGC
>NZ_PDWV01000089.1 GCF_010093385.1 Pseudoxanthomonas mexicana | reverse complement strand
CCCCACCCCGTTGTCTGACCCCTGCTCCGGAGAACGACATGCCCCTGCTGCACAAATCCCTCATCGCCCTCGCGCTGGCCGGCATCCTTGCCCTGCCCCTGCTCCGCCTGGACGCCGATGCCAGTGCACCCGCCGCCGCCGACGCGCCGCCCGCCATCGTCAGCGTCGCCCCGGCGGTGCGCACCGACTTCGCGCCACGCCACTGGGCGCCCGGCAGCATCATCAGCCGTCGGGACGCGCGCGTGGCCAGCGAGCTGGAAGGGCGCGTGCAGCAGGTCGCCGAAGTCGGCCAGCACGTACGCGCCGGACAGCCGCTGGCGGTGCTGGACGACACGGCGCTGCGCCTGCGCGAACGCGAGAGCGAGGCGGAGCTGGCCCGCATCCAGGCCCAGCTGGACCTCGCGGTGCGGCAGGAACAACGCTACGCACAGCTGGCGGCCCAGCAGAACATCGCGCGCTCCCAGTACGAGCAGTTGCGGGCCGAACGCGACATGCTGGCGCAGGACCAGGCTCGCGCGCGGGCCCAGCTGGCCCAGATCCGGCACCAGCGCACGCAGATGGTGGTGCGCGCCCCCTTCGACGGCATCGTGGCCGAGCGCCACACGCAACAAGGCGAGTACCTGGTGACCGGCGCATCGGTGGCGCGGCTGGTGGACACGGCAGCACCCGAGGTGCGCGTGCGTGCGCCCGTGGAACTCGCACGTCATCTGGGCCAGGGCACGACGGTACGCGTGCGCAGCGCCGACGGCGAGCGCGACTACCCCGTCAGTGCGCTGGTACCCGTGGGCGACGAGGCGTCGCGGCAGCTGGAACTGCGCATCGTCCTGGACGACCTGCAGGCACCGGTGGGCACGGCCGTGGACGTGGGCCTGCCCAGCGCGGAGGTCCGCAGCGTCGTGGCCGTACCGCGCGATGCGGTGATCCTGCGCCGCGAGGGCGACTTCGTGCTGCGCGTGGACCCTGCCGGCAAGGCCGAACGGCTGGCGGTGAAGACCGGCGCCGCCGTGGACGATCTGGTCGAAGTCAGTGGCGACGTACGCGCCGGTGACCGCCTGATCGTGCGCGGCGGCGAACGCGTCGAACCGGGCCAGGCGGTGTCCGTGCAGCCGCTGGCGGTCGCGCTCGCCGCGCGCTGACGCGAGCGTCAACGCTCGATGCTGCGGGGTCCGCGGGCGCGGCGGTGACGTTGCGGCGCGCGCCCCTCATCGGCAACGCGCAGTACCGGAATCGTGGCCGCAGGCAGGGCGGACTCGGCACGTCCGGGAATGAGCGGCTGCGAGCCGTTCGTGCGAACGAGGAAGCGCGCAGGATCCAGGAGCTTCGCCGCATCGACGCAATCCAGGAACGGATAGTGTCTCCCCGTGGCCGGGTCCGTCAGTCGCGACGGCGAAAGCTGCAGGACAGCCATGCGTTGTGCTGGCGTGGCCAGCGGTGCCGCCTGATGCAGGGCCGCTGCGCACGCGGCGACCATCGGCGCGGCCTGCGAGGTGCCGCCGTAGGACGAAATGCCACCGTTCAAGCCGGCCGACCGGACGAACGCACCGGCGGCGAACAGCGCCGTCGTCGTGCTCCGGTTGCTGAAGCAGGTCGGTTGCCGCGGCGACCGCGATGCCTCCGTGCAGCCCAGGAAGGTGGTCGACTCCGCCGTCATGTCCCAGGTCGCCGCCACCCCGAGCACGTTGCTCAGGCACGCCGGTGCCGCCATCCGTTGCAGGTCGCCCTGGTTGCCGCTGGATGCCACCACCACGGTGCCTTGCGTGTTCAAGGTATCGACGGCGCTCTTCAAGGCGATGAGATACGACGCCGAGGCATCGCAGGCACCCGCGAACAGGTCCCAGGTACCCAGGCTGAGGTTGACCACGTCGGTATCGGGGTGTTGCGTCGCGATCCAGTCCAGTGCGGCCACGACATCCGACGTGCAGCAGAAGCCATTGCCGCCATCCATCACCTTGATGGCGACCAGCTGCGCCGCCGGCAGCGCGCCGCGCGGCGCGACAGGGCCGGCCCCCACCATGATGCCGCCGACGTTGGTGCCATGGCCGTTGTCGTCTTCCGCCGCGCCCGCACCGGATTGGGTGGGCTGCCCGTTCGGACAACACCCGCTGCCGGAAATGTGCGAGCAGAAGCATTGCTGGCCCACGACACGCGGCGCCAGGTCGGGGTGATCCGTGTCCACGCCGGTATCGACGACGGCGACCTTGATGCCGTTCCCATCCAGGCCGACACCCTGCAGCAGGTCCACCCGGTTGAGCACGGCGCTTTCGTCCGCCGCGACGGCGCCACCGGTGCCGCCGCGGTCCACGTCCACCTTGCGCACCCACACGTTGCGTTCCAGCCGCGCGAGCGTGGTCGCGTCGGCCTCGATGACCAGCGCGGGTACGCGGGCGAAGCGGCGATGCAGGCGATAGCCCTTCCCGGGCAGCATGCCGAGCAACGCATCGCCCTGGCGGCGGACGCGCTGTTCCCTGGCGAACGTCGTATCGCGCAATGCTCCCGCCTTGCCGTGCCCGAGCTCCTCCATCATCACCACGACGCGCGCACGACCCTGCTGCTGCGCCACCTGCCTTGCCTGCAGCGACACCTTGTCCATGGCCAGCGCCGGCATGCCCGCAAACAGCAGGCACGCCATCACGACGAGCTTCTTCATCTCGACCCCCTGTGAGTTGGGCTAGATTACCCGCATCGCGGCACAGCCGCCGCTGCCCCTTCCGTCCACGATGCCGTCTCCGCGCACCGCCCGAGCCACCGGACCCAACCTGCGCGAGCGCTTCGATGCGATGCGCAACCTGGCGCCGTTCCTGCGCCAGATCTGGCAGACCAGCCGCACGCTGACCGTCGCCAGCCTGGGCCTGCGGGTGGTGCGCGCGCTCATGCCCGTGGTCACGCTGTACATCGGCAAGCTGATCATCGACGAGGCGATCCGCCTGGTCGGGCTGGGGCTGGACTTCGGCTCGCTGGGCGATGCCTGGCGCAGCGGACAGCTCGACACGCTGCTGGGCCTGCTGGCGCTGGAATTCACCCTGGCCATCGTGTCCGACCTGCTGGGGCGGCTGGTGAGCTACGCCGACGCCCTGCTCTCCGAGCTGTTCACCAACGCCACCAGCATCCGCCTGATGGAACACGCGGCGCAGCTGGACCTGGAGGATTTCGAAGACCCCGACCTGCAGGACAAGCTGGACCGCGCGCGCCGGCAGACGATGGGGCGCATGAACCTGATGAGCCAGCTGTTCGGCCAGGTACAGGACGCCATCACCGTGGTCAGCTTCGCCGCCGGCCTGCTGGTGTATGCGCCGTGGCTGATCGCGCTGCTGGCGCTGGCGCTGGTGCCGGCCTTCATCGGCGAGGCCCATTTCAATGCGCTGGGCTATTCGCTGAATTTCCAGTGGACGCCCGAACGCCGCCAGCTGGAGTACCTGCGCCAGATGGGCGCCAGCGTGGAAACGGCGAAGGAGGTGAAGATCTTCAACCTCCATCGTTTCCTGATCGACCGCTACCGCACGCTGGCGGAGAAGTTCTTCCTTGCCAACCGCGCGCTGGCGCGGCGACGCGCCTTCTGGGGCGCACTGCTGGCGGCGCTGGGCACGCTGGGCTACTACGTGGCGTACGGCTATATCGCCTGGCGCACGGTACGCGGCGACTTCAGCATCGGCGACCTGACCTTCCTGGCCGGCAGCTTCCTGCGCCTGCGCCAATTGCTTGAAGGCCTGTTGATCGGCTTCTCCCAGGTGGCCGGGCAGGCGCTGTACCTGGACGACCTGTTCTCGTTCTTCGAAATCGAACCGGAGATCGCCTCGCCCGCGGATCCGGGCCCCGTCCCGCGGCCGATCCCCCGCGGCTTCGTGTTCGAGAACGTCGGCTTCCGCTATCCCGATGCCGAACGCTGGGCCGTGCGGCACCTGGACTTCGAACTGCGCGCCGGGGAGGTGCGGGCGCTGGTGGGCGAGAACGGCGCCGGCAAGACCCCCCTGGTGAAACTGCTGGCCCGCCTGTACGACCCGGACGAAGGCCGCATCCTGCTGGACGGTCGCGACCTGCGCGAGTACGACATCGACGACCTGCGCGCGAACATCGGCGTGATCTTCCAGGACTTCGTCCGCTACCACCTGACCGCGGGCGAGAACATCGGCGTCGGCCGGATCGAGGCCATGCACGACCAGGACCGCATCCGCGCCGCCGCCGCGCGGGCCATGGCCGACGAGGTCATCGAAAGCCTGCCGCGCGGCTACGACCAGATGGTGGGTCGCCGCTTCAAGAACAGCGTGGACCTCTCCGGCGGCCAATGGCAGAAGATCGCCATCGCCCGCGCCTACATGCGCGACGCGCAGGTGATGATCCTGGACGAACCCACGGCTGCGCTGGATGCGCGCTCGGAGTTCGAGGTCTTCCAACGCTTCAAGGAATTGTCGGACAATCGGACCGCCGTGCTGATCTCGCACCGCTTCTCGAGCGTGCGCATGGCCGACCGCATCCTGGTGCTCGATGAAGGCCGCCTGGAAGCGAGCGGCACGCACGAACAGCTCATGGCCCAGGGTGGCCGTTATGCCGAACTGTTCGAACTGCAGGCCGCCGGCTACCGCTGACTTTCCCCCCACAGGAGACACGACGTTGCGCCACGTTCACTATCGACTCGCCACCGCCCTCCTCCTCGCGCTGCCGCTGGCCGCGTGCAATTCTTCCGCCAAGAGCGACGCCGACGCCAAGACACCCGCGGCGGCACAAGCCGCGCCCGCCAGTCAGCCGGCGCAGACGCTGACCAGCGCCAAGGGCCAGATCCGCGTCACCCAGGTGGCCCGCGGTTTGGCCCATCCGTGGTCACTGGCGTTCCTGCCCGACGGCAGCATGCTCGTCACCGAACGCGGCGGCGCGCTGCGCCGTGTCGGCACCGACGGGGCCGTATCCGCACCCATCAGCGGCGTGCCGAGAGTGTTCGCCACCGGCCAGGGCGGCCTGCTCGACGTGGTACTGGCCCCGGATTTCGCCACCACGCAGCGCATCTACCTCAGCTACGCCGAGCCCGGCGACAACGGTACCGCCGGCACCGCGGTCGCCTACGGCACGCTGGCCGGCGACGCGCTCACCGACGTCAAGGTCATCTACCGCCAGGAACCGAAGGTCGACGGCCCCAACCACTTCGGCTCGCGCCTGGTCTTCGACGGCAAGGGCCATCTGTTCATCAGCCAGGGCGAGCGCAACAAGCGCGCGATGTCGCAGGAACTCGACAAGCTGCAGGGCAAGCTGGTGCGCCTGAACCTCGACGGCAGCGTGCCGCAGGACAACCCCTTCGTCGGCAAGGCCGGCGCGCGTCCGGAGATCTGGAGTTACGGCCACCGCAACATGCAGGGCATGGCGCTGGACCCGCGCACCGGCACGCTGTGGCAGAGCGAGCACGGCCCGCGCGGCGGCGACGAGATCAACCTGCCCCAGGCCGGAAAGAACTATGGCTGGCCCGTCATCACCCACGGCATCAACTACTCCGGCCAGCCCATCCCCGAGGCCGAGGGCAAAGCGAAGGACGGCATGGAACAGCCCTTCCACGTGTGGGAGAAGTCGCCAGGCGTATCGGGCATGGCGTTCTACACCGGGCGCCCCGAAAGTCCCTGGAACGACAGCGTGTTCCTGGGCTCGCTGGCCGAACGCAACCTGATCCGCCTGACCCTGCAGGGCGACACGGTGCTCGGCGAGGAGCGTCTGCTCAACGAGATCGGCGAGCGCGTCCGCGACGTGCGCGCGGGTCCGGACGGCAACGTCTACGTGGTCACCGATGAGGAAGACGGCAAGCTCCTGCGGATCGAACCGCCGAAGGCCCCGTGATCATGCACATGCGTACCGTCACCTTCGCCACGCTCCTGCTGGCGGCCAGCACCGCGCTTTCCGCCCACGCGCAGTCGACCATGGACTATGCACAGGCCAAGCAGCGCGCCGACGCGGACGAAGCGTCGCTGCATGCCCTGACCTCGCGGGCGATGCGCGACGCCCAGGCTCGCGTGCTGGACGACGCCATCGCCCGTTGCGCCGCCCCGGACGCCGACACCTCGCCGTTCGTGGTGGTGGCGGAGCTGGATGCCGCGGGCAAGGTGGTGCATACGTGGCGCGATGGCGGCACGGCCCTGGCGACTTGCGTACAGGCGCAGATCGCCGGCTGGACGCTGCCCGCGCCGCCACGCGCGCCGTTTCTCACCTCGTTCGAACTGAGCTTCACGCCATGAGCGACGGCACCGACATCAACGCGCTGCTGCGGGCCCGTCTGCCCACGGGTGGACCGCTGCAGATTCCGCCGCCCTGCCTGACCAACATGCAGGGCGAGCCGGTCGCGTATGTGGAAGGCGAGTCGCTGGCTATGCGGTTTCCGGTGCTGGCGCGCTACCAGAATCCGATCGGGCACATGCAGGGCGGTTTCATCGTGGCGGCGCTGGACAATACGCTGGGCCCGTTCTCGTACCTGATCGCGCCGCCCAGCGTGACGACCTCGCTCAACACGCAGTACCTGCGCCCGGTGACGCCGGAGATGCCGCACATCATCTGTCATGCGCGGCTGGTGGAACGCACGCGCACGCAGTTGTTCCTCGCCGGCGAGGTCCGCGACGACGCCGGTCGGGTGCTGGTGATGTGCCAGGCGGTGTGCCAGATCCTGCCGCAGAAGAGCGCTTGAGTTTTGAAGCCCCTCTCCCTGCGGCGACCGAAGGAAGTCCCTGTGGGAGAGAGGGGTTGGGGTGTTTTTCAAAGAAAAAGCGCGCATGAGATGTGCTGAGGATTCGTGGGGGCTGGGAGGTGTTCATAAAGTACGGCGTTGGCTTTCGTGGGTTTGCTGAGGCATGGCGGCCGGTTTGGCATGGTGCCGCTCGCCGCGGGGGCCCTACTTTTCTTTGCTTGTGCAAAGAAAAGTAGGCAAAAGAAACACACCCCGGCGGTCCGCCCGCCGCTGCGCGGCGGGTGCGCAGCCCCGGCGGGGATTTTCGGCCGGGGCATCCTGCCCCGGCCGAAAACGGCGCACATCCTTGTGCGCCGCCCCTGCGGGGTTTGACCCACCGGGACTGCCGGACCTAAGGGGTCCCAAGAGCCGCGCCCGACAGATCGAAGCTCGCGACAAGCTTTTGACTTTGCCTTTGCTCCCGCTCACGGGTCCCCATGAGGCACGGCGAGCGGGACAGGCAAAACCCGAAGGGCGCCGCCCTGGATGGGCGGCGTTTTCGTATGGCACATGGATGTGCCTTACGTAGTTCCTGGCCCGCTCGCGGACCCGGAGCGAAGCGCAGGGCGTGCCGCCTGGGGTGTGCTTTCTTTGGTCACTTCCTTTGCACAAGCAAAGAAAGTGACGCCTCGCGGCGAGCGCGCCATCTATGCGAAAAGAGAAAAGCCATCCCGCAAAGCCACGAAACCATTGCCATCGCGGATCTGGCTCAAGGCAGACGCCAAGACGGATACGGACTTCGTTGCCCCTCAC
>NZ_PDWV01000088.1 GCF_010093385.1 Pseudoxanthomonas mexicana | reverse complement strand
TCTCGTGGGCTCGGAGATGTGTAAGAGAGTCAGCCTCAAGGCACTCGCCAGGACGCCGGGTGTCACGCGCGGCGTGTGGCAGACCAAACTGACCCTCAGCGTGGACCTTGCGGCCGGAGAGCAGGACGTCTGGCCGCGGATCTGCAGCGAGCTTGAGCGCTACCCCGCACTGCGTACGAGCCGTGTGCAGCTCAACCCACCTCCCGGCAGCAGCGAACCCGTGCGCTGGCGGCAGTGCAAGACCCTGTGAGGCGACTGCGACGTTCCGTCGCTGGGCCTCGCCTGCGCGCAACGGGATGATCGCGTCACCGCCCTGCTGCATGCCGATCCCATGAGCGACGTTCCCGACCCCACGCCTTACGAGCGCATCGGCGGCGAAGCCGGCCTGCGCCGGATGACGCAGCGCATGTATGCGCTGATGGATACCCTGCCGGAGGCCGCTGCCGTGCGCGCGCAGCATCCATCGTCACTGGAAGGCAGCGAGCAGAAACTGTTCGAATTCCTCAGCGGCTGGCTCGGCGGCCCGCCGCTGTTCACCCAGAAGCACGGCGCCCCGATGCTGCGCGCACGCCACCTGCCCTTCCGGATCGGCATGGAAGAAGCCAGCGGCTGGCTGGCCTGCTTCCATGGCGCGATGACCGAGACGGTCGAAGACGCGGAGCTGCGTGAGTTCCTGTGGTCGCGGATCGAGCCGCTGGCGCTGCACATGCGCAACCTGCAGGCGGTGTCGCTGCGGTGGGCAGATCCGCAGGACGCGTAGAGCGGAGCTTGCCCCGCTGCTATCGAACAAACGCGACCGCGTAGCCGAGCACGCTCGGCACGACGCTGTTCACTACCAGTGCACGCCCCGCATCAGCGCGGCGAACGCGAGCTGTTCCTGGCTGGGCGATTCGTCCTTCAGCGCCTTGCGGTCGCCCTTGGCGGCGGCCGAATCCGGGAACAGTTCGAAGGCGGTGTTCATCACCACCTCGTAGGCCTTCGGCGCCACCGCATTGACCAGCGCGGCGAAGATGCCCAGACGGGTGGCAATGCGGCTGGGCTTCTCGATGATCGCCTTGACCAGCAGGTCCGCCGCCTCTTCCGGCGACAGCGTCGGCACGCTGTCGTACATCTTCGTGGGCGCGATCATCGGCGTCTTCACCAGCGGCATGTTGACGGTGGTGAAGCTGATGCCCTTGCCCGACAGCTCGCCCTGGGCGCAGCGACTGAACGCATCCAGGGCCGCCTTCGACGCCACATAGGCCGAGAAGCGCGGCGAGTTGGCCAGCACGCCGATCGAGCTGATGTTGATGATGTGGCCCTTGCGGCGCTCGGTCATCTTCGGCAGGAAGCCCATGATCAGCCGCAGGCTGCCGAAATAGTTCAGCTGCATCGTGCGTTCGAAATCGTGGAAGCGGTCGTAGCTCAGTTCGATGGAGCGGCGGATCGAGCGGCCGGCGTTGTTGATCAGGACGTCGACGTGGCCGTGTTCGTCCAGTACCGTCTTCACCAGTCGGTCGCAGTCGGCCATGTCGGCCAGGTCCGCCGTGTAGGCGAACACCTTGCCACCGGCCTTCTTCATTTCGTCGCGGGCCTTGAACAGTTCCTCCTCGCCGCGCGCCACGATGATCGTGGTGGCGCCCGCCTCGGCCACGCGCTGCGCGGTGGAAAGGCCGATACCGGAAGATCCGCCGGTGATGACCACCACCTTGTTGCGCACCTTGCCCTTCAGCGAGCGGTCGATGAACAGGTCCGGATCCAGGTGGCGTTCCCAGTAGTCCCACAGGCGCCACGCATAGTCGTCCAGCCGCGGCACGGCGATGCCGCTGCCCTTCAGCGCCCGCTCGGTCTCGCGGCTGTCGAAGCGCGTGGGATAGGTGATGAACTTCAGCACTTCCTTCGGGATCTTGAAGTCGCGCAACAGCATGCCGATGAAGCGCTTCACCGGCGGCAGGTTGCCCACCGCCATGCGGATGCTGCCCGGCACGAAGGCGAACATGCGTGCGTCGATGCGCATGGTCATCTCGGGCGCATGGCCCGCGCGGCAGAAGGTGTTCAGCACCTCGCCGACACGCATCGGTTCCGGATCGGTCAGATGGAAGGTGTGGCCATCGAGCTTTGGCTTGTGGGCGATGTGGTCCATCGCATCGGCCACGAAATCCACCGGCACGATGTTGATGCGGCCGCCCTCGATGCCGAGCACCGGCACCCACTGCGGCAGCAGCTCGCGCAGCTTCTTGATGAGGGTGAAGAAGTAGTAAGGCCCGTCGATCTTGTCGATCTCGCCGGTCTTCGAGTGACCGACCACCATGCCTGGGCGGTAGATGCGCCACTTGATGCGCTTCTCGTTGCGGACCAGCCCTTCGGACTCGTGCTTGGTGCGCAGGTAGGGGTCGTCCAGTCCTTCGGCTTCCTCGAACATGTCCTCGCGGAAGATGCCTGGATACAGGCCCGCGGCGGCGATGGAGCTGGTGTGGTGGAAGCAGCCGGCCTTCAGAGCGGCTGCCAGGTCCAGCGCATGCTGGGTGCCATCGATGTTGGCGGCCTGCTGGGCTTCACGGGTGGCGGTGAGGTCGTAGATGGCGGCCAAGTGGAAGAAGTGCTTCACCTTGCCGGTCAGCGTGCGCAGTTGGGCGGGCGTCAGGCCGCACCGGGGCTTGGTCATGTCCCCGTGCACCACCGTCACGCGTTTCATGTCCCAGCCCGCCTTCTTCGCGATGGCGTCGAACTTCTTCTGTGAGTCCTTGCGGACCAGCACGTAGACCGTCCCGCTGCGCTTGAGGAGGTTGCCGACCAGATAGCGACCGATGAATCCCGTGGCGCCCGTGACGAAATAGCTCATGACTGCCCCATTCCTCAAGTTGTGTGGGCCAGCCCCTCCGACCGCCCTGCGTCGTAACTTGCCAGAGCCATCCGGTTTCGACAATCCCGTCACGGATTGACCGCCTGCACCACCCGTGGTGTGATGGCCTCGATCACTGGGAGGGATCATCCATGGCCGATCTGAAGAGCGCATTCGAACAAGCATCCAGGGACATCCAGACGCTGTCCGAGCGTCCGGACAACGACACGTTGTTGCGGCTTTACGGGCTGTACAAGCAGGGCTCGGAAGGTGATGTGAAAGGAGACAAGCCCGGATTCTTCGACTTCGTCGGTACCGCCAAGTACGAGGCCTGGGCCAAGCTCAAGGGCACCGCGCCCGAAGACGCCCAGAAGAAATATGTGGACTTGGTGAAGAAACTGATCGCCTAGTGGCACGCGATACCCGCCAGCGCATCCTCGACGCCGCCCTGGCGATGTTCAACTCACAGGGCGAGCCCCACGTCACGACCAACCATATCGCCGACGAGCTGGAGATCAGCCCGGGCAACCTGTACTACCACTTCCGCAACAAGGACGACATCATCGAGCAGCTCTTCGCGCGGTACGAGGAGCGCATGGATGCGGCGCTGACGCCGCCCACCGACCGCCTGCCGGGGCTGGAGGACATCTGGCTGCAGCTGCACCTGGTGTTCGAGTGCATCTGGGACTACCGCTTCCTGTACCGCGACCTGGTGGAGATCCTCAGCCGCAACCGCCGCCTGCGCATGCGTTTCGCGCGCATCCTGCGGCGCGCCGACGACAGCGCGCATGCGGTGATGCGCGGCATGGGCCATGCCGGCGTGATGCGCGCATCGGCAGCGGAACTGGCCGCCACGGCCACCAACGTTCTGGTGGTGTCCACCTTCTGGTTGAACTACGCCTCCACACGCGGCGAGAAGGACGAACAGGTCGCCATCCGCCAGGGCATCGTGCAGGTGATGATGCTGGTGGCCCCCTTCCTGCGTGATGCGGAACGGGTACACCTGAACACGCTCACGCAGGCGTACGCCACCTAGGCATGCATCCTGTGCCGTAGGGGCTTCAGCCCCACGCTGTCCCGAGGATCATCGTGAAACCGACCGGCAGGCATCGGGCTTGAAGCCCGTCCTGCGTCCGCCTTTCGATGAAAGCCCCGCTCAAGCGGCCGCCAATGCATCCCCCAGCCTCGACGATGCCGCGCGCAACTCCGGGAGCAGGCCGCGGTCGTCGACGATCTCGAAATCGGGGCCGATCAAGGCCATCAGCGCCAGCAGGGCGTCGACGGATTCGGCGCCCAGTTCGAGCAGGCAGTGCCGGTCGTCGCCGGCCTCCAGGATCCCGCACCACGGCGGCACGCGCGCGGCCTGTTCGGCGACAGAGCCGGGCAGGCGCAGTCGCACCTGGTAGCGCGTGAAAGGTTGGGTGATCGACTTGGCCACGTAGTCCGCCACGTCGCCCGGGAACGCGCGGGGCGGGAACTGGGTCCCGGTGTCGTGGAGCGCCTGCACGCGGTCCACCCGGAAAGTCCGCCAGTCCTCGCGCTTGAGGTCCCACGCCACCAGATACCAGCGGCTGCCGGTATGCACCAGCCGCAGCGGTTCGATCAGGCGCTCGCTGGCGCGCTGGCTGCGGTCGCGATACTGCATCCGCAGCCGGAAACCGTCGCGGCAGGCCGCCGCAATACGCAGCAGCGCATCCACATCGGAGGTGGGAGCCCCGCCCGCCAGGGACAGCGTGACCGAGTACAGCGCGCTGGCACGCTTGCGCAGGCGCGCCGGCAACCACTGGTCCAGCTTGGACAGCAGCCGCAGCGACGTATCCTCCATGCGGCCGACGCTGGCGGCGGCAGTCCGCAAGGCGACCGCGACGGCCACGGCCTCGTCGTCCTCCAGCAGCACCGGCGGCATGGCGCTGCCCGAGCCCAGCCGGTAGCCACCGCCCAGGCCGGGCGAGGCATCGATGGGATAGCCGAGTTCCCGCAGCCGTTCCACGTCGCGTCGCAGCGTACGGCGGTCGATGTCCAGCCGCTGGCTCAGTTCCGCGCCCGTCCAGTGGCGGCGCGACTGCAGCAGCGACAACAGGCGAAGCAGACGGTTCGAGGTGCTGAGCATCGGCGCAGTATGGCGCCTATCGAGGGCGGATTCTGTCCTCGATAGGACCCGGGCCGTCACCGCAGGGAACACCGGGTCCACGTCCGTCCCGCCCCACCGCTGCCAGCCGCCACGACGGCAGGCCGGGACGCCCCTGTAAGCCTGAGCCGCGTGGACGCTGCGGAACCGCAGGGGTCCAGGCCCTGCTACCTAGATGGGCGAGGACAAGGAGGGGCTCTGCGAGCCCGTCCTCGGCAACGACCGCCGGCATGCGAGGCGCTGAGTGCGTTACGCAGCGCGCGGGCGTCAGGCGCGCTTGCGGCGTGCCGGCTGCTTGGCCGCGGCTTTCGCGCGCGGTGCGGCGGCACGCGTGCGCTTGGCTGCCGGCTTCTTGCGGCTGCGGGCTGCAGGCTTGCGGGCCTGCTGCTTCAGGCCCAGCTTGGCCAGCACGGGCTGCAGCCGGGTTTCGACATCGGCGCTGAAGCGCTCCACGCTGGCTTCGCCGTGTTCACGGACATCCGCCAGGCGCTCCAGCACATCGCGCTGGGCCTGCCCGGCCATGGCTTCGGCTTGCCGGCGCGCGGACTGCAGCTTGCCCAGGGCATCGTTGGCCGCACCGACCGCCTCGCGACGGGCCACTGCGATCAGGCCAAGGCCGGCGAGCCATACATGGCGCAGGGTGGGTTCAGGGGTCTTGCGGCGAGTCTTCTTGGCAGCCATAGCAGGCATCCACATACCGGCCCGGGTGGCCGGCTTCCATGACGCGATGCTGTCCGGCCTGCGTCGAGCAATCACACTATTGGCCGCTCAACTCTCACATTCCGTAGGGGTTGCCTGTCGACCGCGTTCGCGGCGATGCTCGCCACATCCTGGGAGGGACGACAGATGGCAGCCAGATTCTCGAAGTGGGCCCCGTTTCCGCACGACGCCAAGGCCTACACCTATGCGGGCGATGCGCTGAAGAAAGCATGGCCGGCCCTGCACGCCGGCGACCAGGAGCCCTACCCCGACGAGAAACGTGCGAAAGCCCTGATCTCCGCGGCAGGCAAGGCCGCCAAGGGCATGACCGCCGACGATCTGGCGCAGCGCCTGCAGGACGCCTGGCGGGCTTTCCATCATGGCGACTTCCGGACGGCATACGAGGCCGGCGAGGCGCTGGGGCCGCTCGGTGCGTCAGTGGCGGTGAAGGCGCTCGGCATCCACGCCACGTATCTGGTGGACGACGAAGCCGAACAGCTCAAGCGTTTCGAACATGCGGCCCAGCTCGCCGAGGCGGCGGTCAAGGCGCTGCCGGACGAGGCGAACAGCCACTACCGCCATGCCTTCGCCCTGGGCCGCTACAGCCAGGGCATCAGCATCGCCAAGGCGCTCAAGCAGGGCATCGCCGGCAAGGTGAGGATCTCGCTGGAAGCCGCGCTCGAGCGGGCCCCGAAGCATGCCGAGGCGCATACCGCGCTGGCGCTCTACCACGCCGAAATCATCGGCAAGATCGGCGCGATGATCGGCGGCCTGACCTACGGCGCCAAGGCAGCCGAGGCCGAGTCGCATATCAAGACCGCGCTGAAGCTGACGCCGGATTCGCCCATCGCCCATATCGAGCACGCCAACGTGATGCTGCTCCTGCACGGCGACAAGAAGGAGGAAGCCGCCGCCGCAGCGTTCGAGAAGGCCGGCAAGCTGAAACCGCACGATGCCATGGAAGCGCTGGACGCAGCGCATGCCAATGCGCAGATCGAATAGCAACGCCTCGCTCGCGCTCGCGTCGGTCTTGCTCGCCGCGAGCGCGGCGGTAGCGGCACAGGTCGTCGCGCCCGCAACCCCTGCCCCATCGCCGCCGGTACAGACGACCGATACGCTGCTGGACGCCCTGACCTGCAGGACCTCGGCCGGCGACATCGCCGGCCTGCTGGCCAGGCTGCGGCGCGAACGGCCCAGTGAATTCGTACAGACAGAGCGCCAGTACGGCACGCCGAAAATGGATCTCTACCGGCTCGACGCGCCGGTGGACGCCTGGGGCAACGAAGGCGATGCCGTCGTGATCACCGACGACCGCGTGCTGCTTCTCGTGGACGCGCCCATCGATACGGCCAGCATGCGCCTGGAGCAATCGCTGGCGGACAGTCGCGAGGCGCCGCTGTCCGGCGCACTCGATGATCTCCATGCGCTGGTGGTCTACGCCGGCGAGCATCCCGGCATGCAGCAGCGCACGCTGATCGGATGCGAGTACCGCATGCCCGGGCTCTCGCTGCTCGCCAATCCGGACGACGCCTGGCGCACGCCGACGCCGTGACCCGAGACGCGCGCGCAGCGCGCATGGCGTCCCATCCTCCGGCTCACGCCGCCCGCATTAACCGCCGCGAACCCCCGCCGGCGTGCACAGGCGTGCCCGCGGGGCGGCCTTAACGGCCCGCTCCTTGCCATCTTTAGGGCGGTTGTCACGTTTCCGATGCTTCCGGCAAACCCCTGCGCCGCAGGGAGTCCGGGGGCCTAACACATTTTTTCGCAGCCGCCCTAAAGGTTTTTTTGGCAGCGCCGTTATTCATTTCGCAACACGAAGACGACTAGCCCAACAAAACAAACCGGCAGCGTCTTTTCCCTTCAACGCCGTGAATCCAAATAAGAGGAGACGAACATGGCACAGGTAATCAACACCAACACGATGTCGCTCAACGCTCAGCGCAACCTGAGCACCAGCGGCGCCTCTCTGGCCACCACCATCCAGCGCCTGTCGTCGGGTCTGCGCATCAACAGCGCCAAGGACGACGCCGCCGGTCTGGCCATCTCCGAACGCTTCAGCACCCAGATCCGCGGCCTGGACGTGGCCGTGCGCAACGCCAACGACGGCATCTCGCTGGCCCAGG
>NZ_PDWV01000087.1 GCF_010093385.1 Pseudoxanthomonas mexicana | reverse complement strand
GCTCGACCGCGCGGGCTCAAACGGGCATGTTTATGCAGGTTCATCCGGGGCTCCTGGGGGCTGGGTTGGCTTCGCAACCCCCATCTTCCAGAGATGCCCCGGATGAACAACCTACCGAGAGATCACATCTAGAGCTTCACCACCACCTTGCCGAAGTTCTCCCCGCGCAGCAGGCCGATCAGCGCGCGCGGGGCGTTCTCTAGGCCTTCCACGATGTCCTCGCGGTAGCGGATCTTCCCGTCGGCGAGCCATCCGCCCATCTCGCGCAGGAACTGCGGATACAGTGCGATGAAGTCGTGCTGGATGAAGCCGCGCACGGTCAGGTGGCGGGTCAGGATCTGGCTCATCAGCCACGGCATGCGGTCGGGGCCGGGCGGCAGCGTGGTGTCGTTGTAGTGCGCCACTAGGCCACACACCGGGATGCGGGCGAAGTCGTTGAGCAGCGGCACGACCGCGTCGAAGACCGCGCCGCCGACGTTCTCGAAGTACACGTCGATGCCGTCGGGACAGGCGGCACGCAGTTGGTCGGCGAAGTCCGGCGCACGGTGGTCCAGCGCCACGTCGAAACCGAGTGCGTCGTGCAGGTAGGCACGCTTGGCCTCGCCGCCGGCGATGCCGACGGCCCGGGCGCCCTGCAGTTTCGCGATCTGTCCCACCGTCGCGCCGACCGGGCCGCTGGCCGCGGCGACCACAACGGTTTCGCCCGGTTGCGGTTTGCCGATCTCGTGCAGGCCCACATAGGCGGTGAACCCGGGCATGCCGTACACGCCCAGTGCGGTGGTCAGCGGCGCGGCACGCGCATCCAGCCTGCGCTTCAGCAAGCGGCCATCGGCGACGGCATGCGTCTGCCAACCGCCGTGCGCCAGCACCATGTCGCCGGCGCGGAAGTCGGGATGGCGCGAATCGATCACTTCCGACACGGTGCCGCCGTCCATCACCTCGCCGATCTCGACCGGCTTGGCGTAGGAACGGCCGGCATTCATGCGGCCGCGCATGTACGGGTCCAGCGAGAGGTAGCGGTTGCGCAGCAGCACCTGGCCCTCGCCGGGCACGGGCAGCGGCACGTGTTCCACACGGAAGTCGTCGGCGGTCGGCTCGCCGCGCGGACGCGCGGCCAGCACGATGCGGGTGTTCTGTGTGGCGTCGTGGGCGGTCATGAGCGATCTCCGGGGCAGCCAGGACAGGCAGTCTAGCGATGCCGCGCCCGCGTGCGGTGAAGCGTGCCCATGCTGCGACGGCCGCGATGCCCGGTGAACGGAGCGCGTGCTAGGCTCCGCGCACCTTTCTGGAGGGCTGACACATGACGATCCGCATTGTTCCGCTGTCCCTGGCGCTGGTGGCCGCACTGGCCGCATCGCAAGCGTCGTTCGCCGCATCGCCGGCCAAGCCCGCGGACGCCGCACAGGCGCTGCCTGCCGCCGACGCGGCCGCACTGGATGCGGCGCTGAAGGGCGCGTGGCGCGACCCGAAGAACGTGACTCGCGACGTGTACCGCCATCCGCGGGAAACCCTGTCGTTCTTCGGCGTGACGCCCACGCAGACCGTCGTGGAGATCACGCCCGGGGGCGGCTGGTATTCCGAGGTGCTGGCGCCCTACCTGAAGGCGAAGGGCCACTACGTCGCCGCCGTCGTGGACCCGGCGAAGGCGTCCGAGAAGAGCCGCAACTACTATCAGCGCAGCCTGGACGGGCTGCAGAAGAAGTTCGCCGACGGTCCGGCGCAGTTCGACAAGACCGCCGTGGTGAAGTACGACCCGGCCGCGCCGGTGTTCGGCACCGCAGGCTCCGCCGACGTGGTGCTGACTTTCCGCAACGTGCACAACTGGCGCAGCGCCAACCAGGCCGAGGGCATGTTCAAGGGCTTCTTCGCCGTGCTGAAGCCGGGCGGCGTGCTGGGCGTGGTGGAGCACCGGGCGAACCAGGACGTGGCGGCCGACGACGACACCGGCTATGTCAGCGAGGCGCAGGTGATCGCGCTGGCCGAAGCCGCCGGCTTCCGCCTCGACGCGAAGAGCGAGGTCAACGCCAACCCGAAGGACACCAAGGACCACCCGAACGGCGTGTGGACCCTGCCGCCGTCCAACAACCACCCGGAAGCCGACCGCGCGAAGTACCAGGCCATCGGCGAGAGCGACCGCATGACGCTGCGGTTCTTGAAACCGCGTTGAGTCGCGCCCGGTGCGGCCCGCCCGGGGCCGCACCGACGGTCAGCCGTTCTCCAGCAGGCGCGGCAATGCGCGCGCGGCGGCATCGGCGGCATCGCTGACCAGCGCGAAACTGGTGTCGCGGCGGGACCAGGACTGCGCCAGCAGGTCGCCATCGCGGCGGTGTCCATCGCCGGCCCGCCGGCCACGCGGCCGCAGATAGAAGCCGACCCGCGCGCCCGATCCATCCTGGTAGACCAGCATCGCGGCGGCGCCCTGTTCGGTCGACAGCAGGCGACCGCCCATCAGCCGGTAACCGGCCTGGCTGAGATCGGGTACACGCCCGGCCTCGCCGAAGTGACGCAGCAACCAGCGCTGCAGATCATCGGCGCGGCCGTATCGAATTCCATCGGCGGCGCATCGGCCTCGGCGAACTGGCGGTACGCAGCCACCGCATCCGCCATGGGCAGGTTCGAAGGCGACGGGCGTAGCTCGCGCATCTGCCAGCCCGCGCCACCGCCGATGACGAACGCAAACACCCATGAGGCGGCGATGCCCACGCGCCGGCGGCGCCGCGCCTGCAGGCCGCGCCTGACCTGTGCGGGCGTTAGCGATGCATTCGCGGGCCAGCGTTCGGGATTCGCGGCCAGCGCGCGCAGGCGTTCGGCATCGCGCTTCCAGCCTTCCACCTGGGCCGCGCGCTCCGGATGCGCCTCCAGCCAGGCGGCGACGACCGCACGGCGCGCGGGATCGAGCCGGCCGTCGACGTAGGCGTGCAGTTCGTCGTCCGTGGGTGCTTCGTGCAGGGTCTTGATGGTCATCGCAAGGCCTTCAGGGTGGACGTGGGCGGCGTTTCCTCCTGCATCGCGCGCAGTGCCTGGCGCGCGCGCGACAATCTCGACATCACCGTGCCCACCGGGATGCCCAGCGCGTCGGCGGCCTCGCGGTAGGCCAGCCCTTCCACGCTCACCAGCATCAGCAGCGCGCGCTGCTCGGGCGCCAGGCGGGCGAAGCCGGCCAGTGAACTGCGTGCGTCGAACACCTGCTCGGGCGTGGGTGACGTGGTGTCGTCCTCGGCGGAGAACAACCGTGCGATGCGCTTCCAGCGTGCCGCACGCCGGTGCTCGTCGACGAAGATGCGGTACAGCACCGAGAACAGCCAGGCCTGCAGCGCCGACGGGTCGCGCATGTCGGCGCCGCGCGTCAGCGCGCGCTCCAGCGTGGCCTGGACCAGATCGTCGGCGGCCGCGGCGTCGGATGCCAGCGAGCGCGCGAACCGGCGCAGCCGCGGGATCAGCGCGTGCAGGGTCTCGTCGTCCAGGGGAGGCGGTCGGGCGGGCATGGGCCGGTCAGGGCGGGAATGAGGGTAGGACGCACCAATATCCGGATTATTCCCGTCCGCGTATGCATCCGGATGCACACGCCCGGCGCGGGAATAAATCCGGCACCCACGCGTCCCACCGACATTCCACGAACAGGAGCCCCTCATGCCGCCCCTCCCAGACGATCCATCACCGCCCTCGCCGCCATCCCGCCCCTGGGGTCCCTGGGCCGCCATCGCCGGCCTGGTGCTCGGCCTGTCGTTGGCTTTCGCCTGGGTGGCGGGATGGATCGGGCCGGCCGCACGACTCACCGCACCGCGCCTGGTGGACGACATCGAGAACGGCAAGCCCTTCCCCGGCTTCCGGCGCGCGCACAGCCGGGGCGTCTGCGTGGCCGGCTACTTCGAGCCGAGCGCAGAGGCGGCCACGCTGTCGCGTGCACGGGTGTTCCGGCAGCCACGCACGCCGGTGCAGGGTCGCCTGTCGATCGGTGGCGGCGATCCCTTCGGTGCCGAAGCACAGGCGCGCGTGCGCAGCCTGGTGTTGTCGCTGCGGACCGATGACGGGCAGGAGTGGCGGATGGCGATGAACAGTTTTCCGTTCTTCGCCGTCGCCACGCCGGCGGGCTTCCACGCGCAGCTGCTGGCTTCGCGACCCGACCCGGCCACCGGCAGGCCCGATCCGGCGAAGATGGCCGCGTTCCTCGAACGGTATCCGGAAGCCGCCCGCTTCCAGGCCTGGGCCAAATCCGCGCCATGGTCGAGCAGCTGGGCGAATACCGAATACAACGGCGTGAATGCCTTCCGCTTCATCGATGCACAGGGGCGATCGCGCTTCGTGCGCTGGTCGATGCAGCCGCAGGCCGCGTTCGAACCGCTGGCCGCCACCACGCGCCAGGACGCCGAGGCGGACTATCTCCAGCGCGAACTGGCGCAGCGGCTGGCGCAGGGCCCGCTGCGCTGGGACCTGGTGGTCACCGAAGCAGCGGCCGGCGATCCGGTCGACGATCCTTCGCAGCCCTGGCCGGCGTCGCGCCCGACGCATGTGGCCGGTACGCTGGTGCTGGAGCGCAGCGAACCGCAGGCGACCGGCGCCTGCCGGGACGTCAACTACGACCCCACCGTGGTACCCGATGGCGTGGCGCTGTCCGACGATCCCATCCTGGCCGCGCGCGCAGCCGCCTACAGCATCTCGTTCAACCGGCGCGAGCGCGAAACCGCACGTGGCGATATCGCCAGGCCCGCGCCCACCCACGGCACGGAGGCGACACGATGAATCGCGGCGACCATTTCGACCTTTTCGCACGCGTGCTGCACTGGGGCATGGCGGTGCTGATCCTCGCGATGCTGTTCGTCGGCGTGGGCATGGTGGCGTCGCTGTGGCTGCGTCCGGTGCTGATCGCCCTGCCCCGGCCGCTGGGCATCGCGTTGCTGCTGCTGGCCGTGATCCGCCTGCTGTACCGCTGGCGTCATCCGCCGCCGCCGCTGCCCGCCTCGCTGCCGCGCGCGCAGGCGCTCGCCGCCAAGGCATCGCATGTGGCGCTGGACGCCGCCATGCTGGCGCTGCCGCTGCTGGGCTGGGCGATGCTGTCGGCGGGCGGGTATCCCGTGCGCATGACCTCGTCGTTCGCGCTGCCGCCGATCCTGTCGCCCGACCCGGCGCTGTACAGCCTGCTGCGGCAGGCGCACGGATGGATGGGCTATGCGCTGTTCGCGCTGATCCTGCTGCACATGGCCGCCGCGCTGCATCACGCCTGGGTGCGCCAGGATGGCGTGTTCGAGGCGATGGCGGGTGGACGATCCAGGACGGCGACCACGGCCGACCCGGATCCGGAAGCGCGACAGGAAGCATGAGGGCGATCGCGCGCTGGACGCGGCGCGCCGATGACGTTGCAATGCGCGCTGTCGTCTCTCCGGAAAACTCCGTGTGCTGATCGCCTTCAACAAGCCGTTCAACGTCCTGTGCCAGTTCACCGACCGCAGCGATCCACCGCGGCGGACGCTGGCCGGGTTCGGCCTGCCGCCGCGCGTCTATGCGGCGGGACGGCTGGACTACGACAGCGAAGGCCTGTTGCTGCTCACCGACGACGGTGCGCTGGCGAACCGGCTGACCGATCCGCGCCACAAGCAGCCCAAGACCTACTGGGTGCAGGTGGAAGGCACACCCACGGACGAGCAGCTCGACGCGCTGCGCCGTGGCGTGGTGCTGAACGATGGACCCACGCGTCCGGCGCAGGTGGAAACGCTGGATCCGGCGCCGGTGCTGTGGCCACGCGATCCGCCGGTCCGTTTCCGCAAGACGGTGCCGGATGCGTGGTTGTCGATGACAATCACCGAAGGCCGCAACCGCCAGGTCCGGCGCATGACGGCCGCCGTGGGCCGGCCTACGTTGCGGCTTGTACGCCTGGCGATGGGCGATGCCCGCCTGGGCGACCTGGCGCCCGGCGAATGGCGCCCGCTCTGACGCGGGCGCCCGCCGACATCAGCTTTCGGCAGAACGCGTCGTGCTGCGCGGCTTGCGCGGCGTGCCGGTCTTGCGCGCGGTGGACGTGCGGCTGGTGCCATTGACTTTGCGCGCTTCCACGCGGCGCGACTTGCCTTCGATCGGGCCGGTGGCCGGGTCCTGCTTGCGCTTGCGGTAGGCGACCAGCGCCAGCAGGCCCCCGCCGATGCCGGTGGCCACGGCGACCGCCGGGTTGCGGCGGGAGCAGTTCACCGCCAACTTTCCGCCGGTCTTCGCCACGCCCAGCGCGGCGCCGGTCTGCAGCAGCTTGTCGGCGCTGGGAACCGCATGCTTGAGGCTGGTTCCGGCCTGGCTGGCCAGCTCGAGTGCGCGATCGGTGATGGTGGTCAGCTTGCTCATGGAGTCTTCCCTGAAAGGGGTGGGGAGGACGCCAGTGTCCGGCGCTGGATGTTTACGTGGTGTTAGTTCCGCCGCCCCGCGCTGGCCGCCGGCTGAACGTGATGCGCGTCGAGCACGCGACCGCATAGCGAACTCGCGAGGCCGTGTGCGATGAGGCGAGCCTCATGCGGTCGTGCGCATGGCGCACGCTACGTACCGCGTGGCTTCGCCCGATGGGTGGCCTGGGCGCTCCAGGGATCGTCGGGCCGCGCCGAGTGGAATCCACCGCCACCGCAATACGTGCGCCGCCGCCGCGGCAGGCGATAACGACGCGTTACGTACCGCGCGGCTTCGCCCGATGGGTGGCCTGGGCACTCCAGGGATCGTCTGGCCACGGATGCTTGGGATACCGCCCCTTCATCTCCTTCTTCACCTCGGCATAGGTCGAGTTCCAGAAGTTGCGCAGGTCGGAGGTCACCTGCAGCGGCTTGCCGCCCGGTGACAGCAGGTGCAGTAGCACCGGTACGCGACCATCGGCCACGCGCGGCGTATCGGCGAGGCCGAACAGCTCCTGCAGCTTCACCGCCAGCACCGGCGGCTGGCCGTGCGCGTATTCGATGCGGCGCTCCATGCCCGAGGGCACGGTGATCCGCGTCGGCACGAGCACATCGATGCGCTGGCGCAGTGACCAGTCGAGGCCGGACTTCAGCGCGTTCGCCAGGTCGTCTTCGCCCAGTGCGTCCAGGCGGGTCTTGCCGGCGAAGGCGGGCTGCAGCCAGTCATCGAGCGTCGCCATCAGCGCGTCGTCGGATAGGTCCGGCAGGCCGAGGTCCGGCATCCAGTCGCGCAGGCAGCGCACGCGTTCGCGCCATTGCCGCAGCGATTCGGGCCACGGCAAGGCGTCCAGGCCCAGGTCGCGCACCGCGTCGGTCAGCGCCGCCGCAGCAAGCGCAGGATCGACGCGCCCGGCGGGTCGCGCGTCGAACACGATCTGGTCGAAGCGCGATTCGCGCTGCGCCGACAGCGCA
This sequence comes from Pseudoxanthomonas mexicana, assembly GCF_010093385.1. Taxonomy (GTDB): domain Bacteria; phylum Pseudomonadota; class Gammaproteobacteria; order Xanthomonadales; family Xanthomonadaceae; genus Pseudoxanthomonas_A; species Pseudoxanthomonas_A mexicana. Next base: position 612 of record NZ_PDWV01000087.1, on the reverse strand, counting down.
CGGCGCGACGCATCCCAGCGCACGGTGTCCTCGGTGACGAAGCGGTCGGCGAAGTCGCGCCGCAGGCACCGTTCGTCCACGGGTGCCGCGCGCTGCACCAGCGCGTCGCGTGCTTCGTGGCGCAGCTCACTGACGACGATCCACGGCTCACCGACCAGGGCGCCGTCGTCGAACAGCCGCGCGCTGCGTCCATTCGCCAGCAGGTAGCGACGCGCGTCCTGCGGATGCTGGAAGCCGATGCGGTCCGGGAAGGCATGCATCAGCACGTCGCCCAGGCGGTGCGCCTCCACCGAGGCCGGCGGCGCGGTGGCCTCGCGGACGCGGCGTCGCCACTGCTTCGCGGCGGCGTCGATCGCGGCCAGGCCCGAACGGTTCGCGTCCTGGGGCGCGCGGCCGTTGCGGAATGCCGCCAGCGCACGCCAGCGCGCGGCAAGCGCATCCCCGCCCATGCGCAGCGGATCGCGCGCTTCGACCAGCGCGGCGAGGTCACACGCCAGCGCGCGGTCCTCACCCTCGTCCGCCGACCGCAGCATCGCCGCGAGCCGTGGGGGCGTGCCGAGCGCGAGCGTGGGCTGCCCCCGGGGGCTGGGGGGGGTGGGTGCCGTGAGCGCG
>NZ_PDWV01000086.1 GCF_010093385.1 Pseudoxanthomonas mexicana | reverse complement strand
CCCCGCGTCCTCACGGCACCCAGGCCCTGCCGCCTGCCGCCGCGCCCGGCAGGCCCGCGCCAGGGCGCTCGCGCGGATGGGGCGGCGCCGGTACTTCGCCACCAGCCGTCGCCTGGACGACCGCGTCCACGACGCCTGCCGCTGATCGTCGGCGTCGGCAGTATCAGACGGTACGGGAGAACCGGGGCGCGTCGGGGGCGGGCGTGGCCGGCAGGTAGCGGTCGAAGCACATCGCGATCACGCGCAGAAGCAGGCGGCCCTTGGCCGTGGCCTGGAAACCCACCCGCGTGAAGGTCAGCAGGCCGTCGTCGGCCAGCGCCTGCAGGCGGGGCAGGGCGTCGGCGAAGTACTCCGCGAAGTCGATGCCATAGCGCCGTCCCACGCGTGCGTAGTCCAGTCGCCCGTGGCACATCAATTCCTGGATGCCCTCCGCGCGCAGCACGTCGTCACGGTCCAGCGGCATCCCGCGCCAGACCGGCAGGCGACCGTCATCGATGGCGCGTTCCCAGCTGGCGATGTCGCGCGGGTTCTGGCTGAAGCTGTCGCCGATGTGGCTGATGGCGCTCACGCCGAACCCGATCAGGTCGCTGTCGGCGTGGGTGGTGTAGCCCATGAAGTTGCGGTGCAGGTCGCCGCGTGCCTGCGCGCGCGCCAGTTCGTCGTCCGGCAGCGCGAAATGGTCCATGCCGATGTACACGTAGCCGGCCGCGCCCAGGCGCTCGATCGCGCACTGCAGCAGCGCCAGCTTGTCCTCCGCGCTGGGCAGATCCTCCAGCGCGATGCGCTGCTGCGGCTTGAACAGCTGCGGCAGGTGCGCATAGCTGTACACGGCGATGCGGTCCGGACGCGCCTGCACCACGGTGTCCAGCGTGCGCTCGAATCCCGCGCGGGTCTGCTTCGGCAGGCCGTAGATCAGGTCGATGTTGACCGACCGCATGCCATGCTCGCGGCACGCGGCCACGATGGCCAGCGTGTCCTCCACGCTCTGCTCGCGGTTGACCGCTTTCTGCACCTTCGGGTCGAAATCCTGCACGCCCAGGCTGGCCCGGTTGAAACCCACCTTCGCGAGTTCGGCGATGTCGTCCGGCGTGACGAAGCGCGGATCCAGCTCGATGGAAAAATCCATCGTCTCGCGCGGTGCGAAGCTGAACTGGCTGCGCAGTTCGGCCACGCAGTCCGCGATCTGGGCCGGGGTAAGGAAATTCGGTGTGCCGCCACCAAAGTGCAGCTGCACCACGGGACGGCCACTGTCGAACAGCGGCGCCATCCGCGCGATCTCGCGGTACAGGTAGTCCAGGTAGACCTCGCCGCGGGCCTTGTCGCGGGTGATCACGCGGTTGCAGCCGCAGTAGAAGCACGGACTGGTGCAGAAGGGGATGTGCACGTACAGCGAGAGCGGCCGCGCGTGGTCCTGCTGGTTGCTCGCCCGCGCATGCTCGCGCAACTGCTGTGCACCGAAGTCCCCGCTGAACTGCGGCGCGGTCGGATAGGAGGTGTAGCGGGGGCCCGGCGTGTCGTAGCGCCGCAGCAGGTCCGCATCGAACAGGGGGGAAGGGGAGACTTTGCCCATGCGCCACAGGCTAGGGCGCCGCATCTTCCCCCGCATTGATCGGGATCAATTCCGCACCGGTTCCTCGCGTCCGTGGTCGGCCGCATCGGGAATCTCCGGCAGCATCTCCAGCGCGGTCGGCGTGGTGCGCAGCATGGGATGGAACCGGCCGGGATGCAGCAGCCGGCGCGCCTTGAACAGGCGGCGGCCGCCGGCCACCAGCGCCAACAGGCCCAGGGTGCAGGCGAAGAACAGCGGCAGTGCCTCCGCACCGAAGCGCTGCATCAGCGCACCGGCCACGGCGGGACCGATCGCGGCGCCGATGCCGTTGAGCAGCAGCAACGCGCTGCAGCCTGCAAGCAGCTGTTCGCCCGGCAGACGATCCAGCAGGTGCGCGACCGCCAGGGGATAAAGCGCGAATGCCAGACCGCCGAACAGGAAGAACAGGGCGTGCGCCTGACTCTCGAAGCGCAGCGTGAGCAGGGCGGTAGCGGCGCCTGCGGCGGCGACCAGCGTCAACATGCTGCGGCGGTCGCCCCGATCGGCCAGGCGGCCGATCGGCAACTGCAGGGCGGCGCCGCCGATGATGGTCACCGCCATGAAGGTACCGACGCCTGCGCGATCCAGCCCGAGCGAGGCCGCATACACGGCGCCCATGCCCCAGAATGCGCCCAGCGCCAGGCCGGCGAGCACCGCGCCGGCGGCCGCACTCGGCGCGGCCCGGCAGATCGCCAGCAGGTGCACCTTCGGAGCGACGATCATCACCGGCGGCGAAAGCCGTGTCGCGCTGACCGGCAGGATGGCCAGCGCGAACAGGATCGCCACGACACTGAACAGCACCGGGCTGCGCGGAGGCTGCAGGTCGAGCAACAGCTGGCCGGCCGCCAGGGCGAGCAGCGAGACCACCATATACACGCCGAACACGCGGCTGCGATGCTCGGGCGCGGCCTGCGCGTTCAACCAGCTTTCGATCACCGTGCACAGTCCGACCAGCGACATGCCGGTGACCACGCGCAGCAGCATCCACCCGACAGGCTCCCTCCACAGCGGGTACACCAGCACCGCCGCCGCCGCGAGCGCGGCATGGAATGCGAATGCACGGATGTGGCCGACGCGCCGGATCAGAGGTGGCGCCGTGAACGTGCCCAGGAAGAAGCCGACGAAGTAGCCCGACATCACCAGGCCCGTCGTGCGCTCGCCCCAACCTTCCGCCTGGCTGCGCATGGCCAGCAGCGTTCCCAGCAGGCCATTTCCACCCAGCAGCAGCGCAACGCTGGCGAGCAGGGCAGTGAGCGGAAGCAGGAGGCGGATCACGGGAGGCAGGCGGTACCGGGGCAGGGGAGGTCCACATGCTAGCAACCCGATGCTGAGCGTCCGGTTCACAGACTCCACGCATGCATGACGCATGCATGCCGTGCGAAGTCATCGGGTATCCTGCAAGCGTCTCTTTCTCCGGCACGCAAGGGCAGGGATCCGATGAGTGAGCGCAAGGTCCCGGGCATCGACGAGTACGACGGCGCAGCCGGCGGATGGGGCGCGCTCGCGGCCGTCGCACGCGCGGTGAAGGGCCAGATGGCGGTCGGCCGCGAAACCGCCGCCCTGCGACGCGTCAACCAGCCCACCGGTTTCGACTGCCCGGGCTGCGCCTGGCCGGATCCGCAGCACACCTCGTCGTTCGAGTTCTGCGAGAACGGTGCCAAGGCGGTGTCGTGGGAAGCCACCGGCAAGCGCGCGACACCGGACTTCTTCGCACGCCACACGCTGGCGGAACTGTGGGAATGGAGCGACCACGCACTGGAGGACGAAGGCCGGCTGACGCATCCGATGGCGTACGACGCCGATGCGGACCGCTACGTGCCGATCGGCTGGGACGAAGCCTTCGCCCGCATCGGCGCGGCGCTGCGGGCGTTGCCGCATCCGGACATGGCCGAGTTCTACACCTCCGGCCGCACGTCCAACGAGGCCGCCTTCCTGTACCAGCTGATGGTGCGCGAGTACGGCACCAACAACTTCCCCGACTGCTCCAACATGTGCCACGAGGCCACCAGCGTGGGGCTGCCCGCATCCATCGGCGTGGGCAAGGGCACGGTGACGCTGGACGATTTCGCCCTGTGCGACGCGCTTTTCAGCTTCGGCCACAATCCCGGCACCAACCACCCGCGCATGCTGTCCACGCTGCGCGAGGTATCGAAGCGAGGCGTGCCTATCGTGGCGGTGAATCCGCTGCGCGAACGCGGCCTGGAGCGCTTCACCTCGCCGCAGCATCCCGGGGAGATGCTGACCAACACCGCCACCCCGATCGCCCAAACCTATTACCAGGTGAAGATCGGCGGCGATCTGGCGCTGCTCAAAGGCATGATGAAGTGGCTGCTGGAGGCCGACGCAGCGGATCTGGCTGCCGGCGGTGCCGGCGTGCTGGACCATGCCTTCATCGCCGAACACACCGAAGGCCTGGATGCGCTTCACGAAGACCTTGCACAGACGTCGTGGGACGACGGGGTGGCGCGGTCAGGCCTGTCGCGCGACGACATCGCCGCGGCCGCACGCCTCTATGCGCAGGCCGAGCGGGTGATCCTCTGCTACGGCATGGGCATGACCCAGCACCGCCGCGGCACGCAGAACGTGCAGCAGATGGCCAACCTGTTGCTGCTGCGCGGGAACATCGGCAAGCCCGGCGCCGGCATCGCGCCGATCCGCGGTCACTCCAACGTGCAGGGCGACCGCACGGTGGGCATCACGGAAAAGCCGACGCAGGCGCTGGTCGATGCCATCAGGCAGCGTTACGGCTTCGCGTTCCCGCTCCCCCATGGCCACGATGCGGTGGACGCCGTGCGTGCCATCCGCGACGGGCGCTCGCGTGCGCTCGTCTGCATGGGCGGCAACCTGGCCGTGGCGATGCCGGACCCGGACACCACGATCCCGGCGATGCGCAATCTGGACCTGGCCGTGCATATCGCCACCAAGTTGAACCGCTCGCACCTGATCCCCGCCCGGCAGGTGTTCCTGTGCCGTGCCTGGGCCGCACCGAGCGCGATGTGCAGGCCAGCGGCCTGCAATCGGTGACGGTGGAGGATTCGATGTCGATGGTGCACGCCTCGCAGGGCGGGTTGCCGCCGGCGTCCGAGCACCTGCTGTCCGAACCCGCCATCGTCGCCGGCATCGCCAAGGCCACGCTGCCGCACACGAAGGTGGACTGGGATGGCCTGGTCGGCGATTACGACCGCATCCGCGACGATATCGAAGCGGTGTTCCCCATCTTCAGGGATTTCAACCGGCGCGTGCGCGAGCCGGGCGGGTTCCGGCTGTACATCGGCGCATCGGAGCGCGACTGGGGCGCGGCGGGCAAGGCGCGCTTCCTGGTCGCACCCGGTCTGGGCGAGGACCCGGCAGGCGACGGGGATGCCTTACTGACGCTGACCACGGTGCGTTCGCACGATCAGTACAACACCACCATCTACGGCTTCGACGACCGCTACCGCGGCGTCAGTGGGCGGCGCGACGTGGTGTTCCTCAACCGCGACGACATGCGGGCGCGTGGCCTGCAGTCGGGCGACCGGATCGAAGTGGAATCGCGCGTCGGTGACGCCGTGCGCCGGCTCTCGGGCTTCATCGCAGTCGAGTACGACCTGCCGCGCGGCTCGGCGGCGATGTACTACCCGGAAGGCAACCGACTGGTGCCGTTGGACAGCCACGATCCGCATTCGGGTACGCCGGCCTACAAGTCGATTCCCGTCGTGGTGAGCAAGCTCGACGATCCGGCCGTCCATGCCGGCTGATCGCGTCGACGGGGTGGCCTGGCGCGAGGTCGTCGATGTCGCCGGCGGCGTGTCGGCCGTGCGCCGTGACCAGCTGGCCGAGGAGGTTCCGCTGGCGATCCACTGCAACGGCGAGCCGTTGGCGGTGATGATGGTGTCGCCGTGCGACCTGGAGGATTTCGCGCACGGCTTCGCGCTGACCGAACTCGGGCTGGGGCCGGCCGATCTCGTTTCGGTGGTCCTGCAGTCGTTGCTGGAGGGCATCCAGCTGGATCTCCGCACACGCGATCCCTTGCCTGCACGTGCCGTGGATCCGCAGCGCTGGCTGCCGGGCCGCAGTGGCTGCGGCATCTGCGGTCACCGGCATCTGGAGGATGTGGTCAGACAACCAGCGGCCGTGGGGCAGGGGAGTGCCATCGCGTCTTCCGCGCTGGAGGTGGCGCTGCGCCAGATCGAGCAGCGGCAGCCGTTGAATGCGGCCACCGGTGCGATCCACGCGGCGGCATGGGCAAGGGTGGATGGCTCGCTGGTGCTGGTCCGCGAGGATGTCGGGCGCCACAACGCGCTGGACAAGTTGATCGGCGCCATGCAGCGCGAAGGTGTCGATCCGGCATCGGGCTTCGCGCTGGTCACCAGCCGCGCGAGTTACGAGATGGTGGCGAAGGCCGCGACGGCCGGCTTCCCGCTGCTGGCCGCGATGTCGGCACCCACGGCGTTGGCGGTGGACCTGGCGACGGGATGCGGGATGACGTTGATAGGTTTTCTGCGTGCGGGACGATATGTGGTTTACAGCCATCCTCGTCGGCTTGAGACAGATTGAAGATGCTCCGTTAAGTGCCGCGTGCCGGCGCTGTTGAAGAAAGCCATCATCATGGGCGGTTGCATCCATCGCGCACTCTGAGCCCACCTCCGCTCGCACCGTGGTCGGCTACCGCCTCGCGTGGCGATGTGTTCCCGCGCATTCCCGGGCCTGACCCCGGAAACACCTACACGGGGCCGACCACCGGGCTTTAGCTGGGCCGATTTGGAGGTATATTCGCGCCCAGCAGCGTAGGGGTGCGCAATGAAATGGATTTTGGGATTGCTGCTGGCCGGGCTTGCGGCCAGTTCTGGGGCTCAGTCTGTTTACAAGTGTCGGGATGCCAAAGGACAGCCCGTCTATCAGTCTGAACCATGCCCAGAGGCTGAGAAGCGCTGGGACACCCAGCCGTCTACCACGACGTGGGACGATTATTACAAGCGCCAAGAGGCTGATCGGAAGATAGCAGCGGATCGTCAGCACATGCGGGCGAGGGCGCGCGAGCTTTCGAATGGGCAAGGTCCGTCAGGCGCTTCCGTGGGTACGCCGAATGCGGATGCGTGCGCCAGAGCGAAAGCGGCTAGGGCGCAAGCTTATGAAGCAATGGGGGTCAGCCGGAACTTTCAAGCGTCTCGACACTGGGACGACGTTGTATGGAACGCGTGTAAGTAGGCGAACTATGGCGCGCGTGGTATTTCCCTTTCTGAACCCTGTACTCGCGGCAGTCATTCGAGACATTGATCAAATAACGGGTTTCGGGCTATCGGAGGCGGATGAAGAGCCCTTCCTCTACTTCATGCGATTTCTTGCGAGACCGGCATCGTCTGAGCTCCTCTCGTGGAGAGCAGATGACGATAACCGGTACTGGTTCGATAAGGTGTTTAAGATCGTGCACGACACCCAGTCTAGCTTTGCGTGTGTCAACTATCATTACGCAAATATCTATCGATTGGAGAGTGAAGTTAGGGTCGCCGTTGAGCGCCATGACTTTCGTAGCGTCATAGGTGATCGCTCCGTGTTCTCAGGCGGGAATACACGAAAGCTCGACTTTGAGTACCAAGCCTATGTTCTAGCTTACAGACGTTGCCTGGAATACTTGGCGATTGGTCTATGCGGCTACTTTCGGATCAAGTCCAACTCATTTAAGCGGCTTCCGAGGACACTTCAGAACGTTAGAAAGAAAGATCGGCATGTTGCCGCGGCGCTTTCCGCAGTCCACGCAAATTTCGTTGAGGAACTCGCTTTTGTGTTGTCCGCTGAAACGGATCCTCATTCGACGAGAGATCTAATTAGCCACTATGAGTACGTTGACGCAGGAGTGGTCAATCTGACACCTCACGGGTTTGTCTTGGCCGGGGGTGGTGAGGGGCTGTTGCCGAGGGGTTTACCTCTGACGCAAGTCCTATCCAACCGGCTGCTGGTGTTGCGTGAATGTATTTCTCAGTTCATACACACCTTCGTCAATTCCATCGAGGCTGGCCAGCCTGATGTAGGGGCAGAGCCCCTACGGTGACAGCGACTGGAAGGAGCGGGCTCTTACCCGGCTCGGCTGCCGAAGTGGCGGGCGGGCCAGTCGGCAAGCTCCACGACGACGACCTTGACCGATCCCTGCGAAACCTTGCGCTTGGCGTTCCGGGCCCGGGCAGCGTCCCGGCGGGCCTCAGCATCGAGTCGCCACATGATCCCGCGCATGCATTCCGGGCGAGTACTGGATCACAGGAAGGATGAGGCAATCGAGACACGCTCTGAGTGAGGTTTTCGCGATGAGGTCAACCATGAAGGCAAGGCACGCAGTAGTTTGCGTACTCTTTTTCTCAGGAGCGCTGTTGGCTGAGGTTCCTACTGACGTTTATTGCTCCGAGAGTTTCTGTGTGCAGATCGCGCATCACCCCAAGGTGCATCCAAAGGATAGCTACGTCTTCCGTGGCAAGGAGGGGGTAGAACACCACGTCGTCAGGTTCGAGGACGGGGCTGTCCTATCTGTACTAGCAACCCCGAGTCCGAAGGGAACTTGCGCGGTCAGCGCCATCATGATGGAGCCACTGAAGGACGGAGAGTTCTTCGGTAAGGGGTGTGTGAAGTCGACGACGCGTGTTCCGGACTTCCAGCTCGCGGTACGCCTAACGAGCCGCCAGGAAGACGCCCGATACTTCTTCTCCCGGACTCATCCGACTATGTGGGGCGCCGCGCGAGATGGCGAGGGTGAGTACTCGGATGTGGCGACTGAAGTGCTCTTGATCCGGTCCAAGCCTTAGTCCTGATGGGCCGGCCGGGATGAAGCAGATTGTCTGACGCCGCAAAACCGCCCCAGCACTAACTGATTGATTCGTATGCGAGTTGGCGCTCATTTGGGGCAAGTTGCTGGGCTTTGAATTCGCCAACAAATGCCTCTTGGTTCGCGACGCGCCAGCAATCGCCCCCTAGTTGTGTAAACCCACCACGTTGTTCAGTGGGATTCGGGTGATGGGTGGCCTGTAGCCAAGGCTGGCATGTGGTCGATGCCAGTTGTAGTGATGAAGCCAGCCCTGCAGCGCGTGGGCTCGCTGTTCGGA
>NZ_PDWV01000085.1 GCF_010093385.1 Pseudoxanthomonas mexicana | reverse complement strand
GAGCGAACGACGTGCGCTGGATCTGGAACAGCGCGACATCGACGCGCGCATCGCCAACGACTGCAGGAACCCATGAGCTGTATCCCCGCTCCCTATGCCCGCCGGCTGCTGCTGGCGACCTTCCTCGGCGCCGCCATCGCGCCCGCATCCCGGGCCGGAGACGTCGTCATCTACCGCTGCACCGACGCCAGCGGCGCCCTGACGCTGCAGAATGCACCGTGCCCCAAGGGCATGAAGCAGGAGCAGCGCACGCTGCAGGGCGTCAACACGGTGCCGATGGCGCCGGCGAACTCGGCTTCGCCACCGACCACTGCACGGATGCAACCGGCCGCTCCGACCCGACCCGCGACGCAGGAACCCGCACCCGCCGCGACCGCGGCCGATGCTCCCCGCCTGCCGCCACCGGTCCTGTTCCAGTGCACCACCTACGACAAGGACACCTACGTCACCGAGGACAGCGAGCCCGCCTCGCGCTGCGTCGCGCTGCGCACGACCGGACTGGACGGCAACCCGCAGGGCGGCGCCGGCCAGGCCTGCGAAGTGGTGCGCGACACCTGCGCCCGCGTGCCCGACGGCGCGCTGTGCGATGCATGGAAGAAGCGCCGCGACGAAACCGAAGTAGCCTGGCGTTTCGCGCGCCGCGAGAATGTCGACAGGAACCGCGCCGAGTACGAGCGCGTGGCGCGCATCCTGTCCGAAAGCGACTGCGGAGAGTAGTTCCGCGTCAGCCCAGCGCCAGCGCCTGGAGATGCCACGCATCGCCTGCACGCCCCTGCATGGCCGCGACCAGGGCGTGCATCAGCAACAGGCGCTTGTCCGCCTCCGGCAACGCGGCCCTCGCCTCGCGTGCGGCCGCGATGCCGTGCCGGTGGTAGGCCGTCATCACCTGCACCGCCTGCTCGTCCCGCCCCGGCGCGCGGGTGACCGGAACATGGCCCAGCGCACGCACCATGGCCTCCGCCGTGGACCAGGTCGACCACGGGTTCTGCCCGGTGACGATGCGGCCGTCGACGACCGTGTTGTCCAGATACATCGGGCCTTCCACGTAGTGCCCGCCCTTCTGCAGGATGCGGTCCTGGAGCAGATAGGGGAATCGTGAACGCGCATCCTCGATCAGGAACAGCTCCTCGGCGTTGCTGAAGGCCGCCACGCGACGTCCACGCAGCAGCGGCGTGCCGTCGTCCAGCACCACGTCGAGCAACGCGGCCGGGCCATGGCAGACGGCACCGATGACACCACCGCGCTGGTACACATCGCGCACCAGGCGCTGGATGCCGGGATCGCCGGGAAAATCGAACATGGTCCCCTTGCCGCCGACGAAGTAGACCGCGGCATAACGCGACGCATCCACGCCGGCCACGCGCAGGCTCGCGGCCAGTTTCCGTCGCGCCCCGGCATCGTTGAGGAAGGCGAAGTCGGTGGCCACCATGTCCTCGTCATCGCGCCGCATCGGCGGTGCGCCTCCGCGGGGACTGGCGATGTCCACCTCGTAGCCGTTGGCCTGGAACACGTAGTACGCACGCGCCAGCTCGGTCAGTTCGAAACCGGCCTTCTTTTCGCCACCGGGAAAGTGCGAGGTACTGGTGACCACGGCGAGGATGCGGCCACGCGACCCATGCACCGCCGCCCGCATGAAGTCCAGGTCGGCCACCGTGCTGCGCGCGCCCGCAGGCGGCTGGCTGTCCAGGTCCAGTGCGCGCATGTACGCGAAGCCGACGATGCATACCACCAGGACGAGCGCACCACACGCCGTCGCGACCCGCTTGATCCAGCGTCCCATCTTCGTGTCCCCGCTCTGTGACGGGAACACGCTAGCGGGCACGCATCAAACGAACGTCAATCAGAACCCGTAGCGCAGGAACCCGCCATCCACCGCGATGCACTCGCCGGTGATGTAGCTGGAGGCGGGCAGGCAGAGGAATCCGACGGCGGCAGCGACTTCCTCCGGCTCGCCGATGCGACGCATCGGCGTGCGCGCGATCACTTCGTCGTAGTAGTCCGGGTCCGACAGCGGACCGGAGGTGCGGCGCGTGCGGATGTACCAGGGCGCCACCGCATTCACGCGCACGCCGTCCTCGGCCCATTCGGCGGCGAGGTTGCGGGTCAGCTGGTGCAGCGCGGCCTTGGTCATGCCGTAGGGCGCGCCGCTGCGTACGGCGGTGATGCCCGACCGCTGCCCACGTTGACAATGCACGAAGCGGCATGCCGGGTGAGCAGCGGATGCGCGTAGCGCGACAGCTCGAAGGCGGAGAATACGTTGGTCTCGAAAATGCCACGCCACTCGTCCTCGGTGTAGTCCACCGCGGCCCGGGTGACATTGCCGCCCGCGTTGTTGACCAGGATGTTCAGGCCTTCGGCGTGGTCTTCCACCCAGTCGAGGATGGCACGGCGGTCCTCGTCATCGGCCACGTCGGCGGCCAGCACGCTGATCTCGCGCTCGGGGAATTCCTCGGCCAAGTCCTGGCGCGCGTCCTGCAGTGCGTCCGCGTCGCGCGCGACCATCAACACATCGGCGCCGAAGCCCAGCAGTTCGCGCGTGATCGCCAGCCCGATGCCCGCGCTGGCGCCGGTCACCAGCGCCAGTTGTCCCTCCAGTCGCCACCGGTTCGCCGCCACGTGCGTCTCCTTCATCGTTGGGCGTAGCATAGCGCCACGTCACATGAGGATCGTCGCCATGCCCGGGATCCGCTTCGCCCTGATCGCCTCGCTCGCCCTGCTGGCCACGGCCTGCCACGCACCGGAGCCGCCGCCCACCGACGAGCCACCGGAACCGCAGGCCACCGCATCGACGACGCCCAGCGGCACGGAACTGCGCGACGCGATGCAGGCACCGATCCAGAAAGCCGAGGCCGTGGAGGCGCAGGTCCAGGCGGCGGCCGATCGCACGAACGCCGCCGAAGCCGACGCCGCCGGCAACGCCAGCGCGCCCTGAGCGTCAGCCTTCGCCGTCGGCGGCGAACTCCACCCAGCGCCACTCACCGTTCACGCGCCCCAGGTGGAACTGGTAGGGCGCGCAGGACAGCACGTAGCGGTCGTCCTCGCGCAGCGGGGCCGCGGTGCGCAGGCAGTGGCGCACCTCGACGGTCAGCAGGGCCGGCACCACCTCGCGCGCCATGCCTTCACGGGCATGGTCCCGGCCTTCGAACAGGAACGGCAGCCGGGTCATGGCGACGACCGCATCGACATCGTTCGCGGCAACGGCGGCGCGCCAGCGCGCGAGAAACGCATCGAATTCCGTGTCGGCATCCCCCGCCCGTGCGGATGGCAGGGTGCTGACGAACGCGAACGCCAGCGCGGTGACGACACGTATCATCGGCCTCATTCCGGTTCTCCCTCGCAGACCGCCGGCGGCACGTCGCCCGCGCAGGCGCGCGGCCAGCTCGGCAGGCGCAGGGCGACCCAGGGATGATCGTCCAGTCCTTCGCAGGCCGGCGCCGGCGCGAATCCTTCGGGCAGCGCCATGCCGGGCATGTCGCAGGCGTGCGGCGCCGACGCATCCCGCGAGGTGCTCACCACCCGCTGCAGTCGACCGTCCCTGAACCACAGCGTTGCCCAGTGCCACGGCTCGGGATCGACATCCATCACCCACAGCGTCTTGCAACCCGTGTAGTCGTCCGGCAGGTCCGCATTGCGTGGATGCACCAGCATGAAGCCCCCGGGCGTCGCCACCACACCGGCGTTTTCCGGCACCGACGCGTGCGCGCAGGACGGCAGGTCGGGCAGGCCGGGCTGCGTCGCCCGGGCGCCGCCCGCGCATGCCAGTACGATCATCGCCAGCACGGCCACCTTCATGCGCCTCATCCGCACTCCACACTCCGTCGATGCTGCCTACAACGCGGATTGCGGGTATGACGGCCATCCCATGGCGCAAACGCAGCGGACCGCCCGGTCACCCGGGCGGCCCGCTGGATCACGCGATGGCGGTCGCGGTCAGAAGCCGCAGAAGCAGTACGCCAGCGTCTTCACCGGCGCGCCCTGGCGGTCGTTGACGGCTTCCTCGACGAAGCGCAGCTGCGCTTCCATCTCGGGCAGGCTGCGCGCCAGCAGCGCGCGCGCGAAGTCCGAATCCTTCAGCCAGGCCGCACCGATGCGGCTGCCCGCGAAGCCGCCCATGAACTGCGAGAACGGCGAGGACATCTTCTCGATGTAGCGCACACGGTACTTGCCGGCCTCGCCCAGCTTGGCGCGCCGGGCGGCGTCGGCCAGGGCCGCGTCCAGGCCCGCCAGTTCGTCGACCAGCCCGCGCTCCTTGGCCTGCGCACCGCTCCACACGCGGCCACGGGCGACGGCATCGATCTCCTCGACGGACTTCTTGCGCGCGTCGGCGACCTTGCCGGTGAAGTCGGCGTAGCCCTTGTCGATGACCGACTGGATCACCTGGCCCACGGCCGGGTCCAGCGGACGGGTGATGTCGAACGCGCCGGCGAAGCGGGTGGTGCCCACGCCATCGGTGCGCACGCCGATCTTCTCCAGCGTGCGCGGCACGGTGGGGATCATGCCGAAGATGCCGATCGAGCCGGTGATGGTGGACGGAGCGGCGTAGATGCGGTCGGCATTCATGCTGATCCAGTAGCCGCCGGACGCGGCCAGGTCGCCCATGGACACCACGACCGGCTTGCCGGCCTTCTTCAGCGCAGCCACTTCGCGACGGTTCTGCTCGGAGGCGTACACGCCACCGCCGGGCGAATCCACGCGCAGCCCCACGGCCTTCACGTCGTCGTCGTCGCGCGCCTCGCGCAGCAGCGCCGAGGTGGACAGCCCACCGACGCGGCCGGCCGGCTGGTCGCCGTCGGTGATCTCGCCTTCGGCCACGACCACGGCGACCTGCGGGCGCTTGTCGAGCGGATTGATCTTGGCGTCGAGCTGGGTCAGATAGCCGGTCAGGCCGATGGCACGGAAGCCGGTGTCCGAATCCTCATCGGCCACGCCGCGTTCGATCAGCAGGTCCTCGACTTCTTCCTGGGTCTTCAGGCCGTCCACCAGCTTCTGCTGCAGCGCGTACTTGGCCAGGTCGCCGCCCGCGGCGGCGATGCCCTCGGGCAGCGTGTCGATGCCGGCGGCCAGCGCTTCGGGCGTGGTCTTGCGGACCTTGGCGATGTCGGCCAGCAGGCGCTGCCACACGTCGTTCATCCAGTACAGGTCGGCTTCCTTGGCTTCCTTGGAGGCGGCGTCCAGCACGTAGGGTTCGGCCGCGGATTTGTACTCGCCCACCTTGAACAGGTGCACGTCCACGCCCAGCTTGTCCTGCAGGCCTTCACGGTAGTACTGGCGGTAGCGGCCCAGGCCCTCCAGCATCAGGCTGCCCATCGGATCGAGGTAAACCTCGTCGGCCTGCGCGGCCAGCAGGTACTGGGTCTGGCTGAGGTTCTCGCCGAAGGCGACGATCTGCTTGCCGGACGCGCGGAACTTCGCCAGCGCAGCGGCGACTTCGCGCAGCGAGGCGTAGCCGGTGGGCTGCAGCTGGTCCACGCGCAGCAGCATGCGCTCGATCTTCTCGTCCTTCTGCGCCGCCTCGATGGCGCGCAGCAGGTCGCGCAGCTGCACTTCCTCGGCGCTCTTGTCGCCCAGCGCCTTGGCCAGCGCGCGGGTGGCGGGATCGGCGGTGAACTGCTCCACCAGGCGGCCTTCCGGCGCCAGCACGAAGGTGGTGCGCTCCATCAGCGGCTTCCCCCCGCCACTGCCGGCGGCGATGATGAAGAAGATGAAGATCAGGAACAGCAGCCCGAAGAAGATCAGGTTGAGGACCAGCTTGCGGGTGAAATTCGCCACGTCCCACAGGCCGACGAAGAAGGCGGCGACCGGGCTGCGACGGGGTGCGGGGGCGACTTGGCTCATGGGGAACTCCGGGAAACTGGGACCACTGTAGCGTGCGGCCATCGGGCTTTCATGCCCCGATGGTCACCCGTCAGGCTGACATGACGGCGGGCCGGCGCCGGCTGCTGCGCTCGAAGCGCCAGCCCAGCAGCACGGCCGCGGCGGTCAGGCCCACGATCAGGCCCAGCCACATGCCCTGCGGGCCCCAGCCCAGCCCCAGGCCCAAACCGGCGCCCAGCGGCATGCCCAGGCCCCAGTACGACACTACCGCCAGCCACATGGGCACCCGGGTGTCCTTCAGCCCGCGCAGTGCGCCGGCCGACAGCACCTGGATGCCATCGGGGAACTGGAAGGCCGCGGCGAACAGCAGCAGGGTGCCGGCCAGCGCGGCCACCGCCAGGTCGTCGGTGTACAGGGACACCACCAGGTCGTGGCCCAGCAGCAGGAACAGCGCCGACATGGCCTGCGTGGCCAACACGATGACGTAGCCGGCGTGCGCGGCGCGGCGGATGCCGGCCACGTCGCCCGAGCCGACCGCATGGCCCACGCGCACGGTGGTGGCCTCGGCCACGCCCATCGGCACCATGAAGCACAGCGCCGACACGTTGATGGCGATCTGGTGGGCGGCGGCGGGCGTGGCCCCCAGGCGTGCGATCAGCAGCGCCGTGACGATGAACAGGCTGCCTTCCATCAGCACGGTGATGCCGATCGGCAGGCCGGTGCGCAGCAGCTGCATGATCGGCCCGCGGCGCGGCGGATCGAAATGCGCGAACAGGTGCAGGTCGGCGAACCGCTTCGCACGCGCGAGGTACGTTGCGAACGCGATGGCCTGCAGCCACATGGTCAGCGCCGAGGCGATGCCCAGGCCGCCTGCGCCCATTTCCGGGAATCCCAGCTTGCCGAACGTCAGCACGTAGCCCACCGGTGCCAGCACCAGCAGCCCGCCGAAGCCGAGGATCATCGTGGGCAGCGTCCAGTGCGTGCCCTCGCTGAGATAGCGCATGCAGAAGTAGAACGTCAGCGCCGGTACGCCCCAGCGGATGCCGTGCAGGAACGCGGTGGCGCCGGGAATGATGTCGGGCGCGATGCCGAATGCCGCCAGTGCGTGCGGCGCCACGCTGAGGAAGGCGAACATCAGCACGCCCAGGCCCAGCGACAGCCACAGCGCCTGGCGGAACAGCGGCGCGATCTCGCCGCGCCGGTTCGCGCCGTCCAGCTGCGAGACCGAGGCGGTCAGCGAGATCAGCGTGCCGATCGGCACCATCATCGGCAGCCACAGCAGCGCCGTGCCCACGGTCACCGCCGCCAGCGTGGCGGTGGCGTGGTGGCCGGCGATCACGTTGTCGACGAAGCCGATCAGGCCGGTGGAGACATGGCCCAGCACCAGCGGCAGCGCGAGCGTGGCCGTCGCACGCACTTCCTGGCCGAAGCGCGGGGTCGGGGAGGGAGACACAGACATGGGGATCAACCGCCGGACTACGGTCGCGCGGTTTCGCGCTGGCACCGGGTCACGGGAGGCCGGTATCTTACCCGCTCGCCACCTGCGCCGCCCGAACGCCCCATGACCCCATCGCACGATGCCGTGCACGCCAGCGCGTGCGAGAACTGCCAGACGCCGCTGCAGGGCGGGTTCTGCCACGTCTGCGGACAGAATGCACACAACCCGCTGCGCAGCTTCGGGCATGCGGTGGAAGAGGTATTCGAATCGTTCTGGCACCTGGACGGCCGCATCTTCCGCACCCTGCGCACGTTGCTGTCGCCGGGCAGGCTGGCCAACGCCTACCTGGCCGGCCACCGGGCGCCGTACGTGGCGCCGCTGCGGCTGTTCGTCATCCTCAGCGTGCTGACGTTCTTCGTGGGCAAGTTCGCCATGGGCAGCGGCGATGTGCTGAGCCCGCCTGCCGTGGCGGACGGCAAGGGCGGCACAACGGTCCAGGTGACGGGCGCGGGGGGCGAAGGCGTCGATTTCGCATCGTTGACCGATCCCGACGAAGTGGTGCGCCTGCGCGACCGCACCATCGACGGGCTGCTGGCTGCCCGCGCCACCATTCCGCCGACGCTCGTGTTCGCACGCGAACGGGTGGAAGACAACATCCGTGGCACCCAGGCGCGGGCGCGCGCGCGCATCGCCGAACTGCAGCCCGACCACCCGGCGCTGGCCCAGCCCGACCGGATTCCGGAAAACGGGCCGATGCCCGACAGCACCGGCTCGCTGTTCTCCCAGAACGGCAAGCCCTGGCATCCGGTCGACAACCCCGTGCGCGTGGCCTGGCTTCCGGAGTTCGGCAACCGCTGGTTGAACAAGAAGATCGCACGCGCGCAGGACAACATCCCGCGCCTGCAGAAAGACCCGGAACTGTTCAAGAACGCCATGATGGGCGCCGTGCCGTCCGCGCTGTTCGTGCTGGTGCCGGTGTTCGCGCTGCTGTTGAAGCTGGCCTACATCGGCACAGGCCGGTTCTATCTGGAGCACCTGGTGGTGGCGCTCTACAGCCACGCCTACCTGTGCCTGTGCGTGCTGGCGTTCTTCCTGCTCTCCTTCATCGACAGCCTGCTGCCCGCGCAGGCGACCGTGGCGCGGGCGCCGGTGTGGCTGGCCGAGTTGCTGGTCATGTTCTGGATGCCGGTCTACCTGTTCTGGATGCAGCAGCGCGTCTATCGCCAGCACCCGGTCGTCACGCTGCTGAAGTACCTCGCGCTGGGCATGCTGTACTTCATGCTGGTCGTCACGGCCATGGTCCTGCTGTCCCTGACCAGCCTGGTGAATGCTTAGAAAAGCCGTACCGCGCTTTCCAGGGAAAACCTGGGCCTTTGCGGCCGGTCGATCGATCGCCCGATGCAGGGTGCGGCGGATCCGCTCCGACAGAATCCCGGGCTAGCTGTGATCTCTCGGTAGGTTGTTCATCCGGGGCATCTCTGGAAGATGGGGGTTGCGAAGCCAACCCAGCCCCCAGGAGCCCCGGATGAACCTGCATAAACATGCCCGTTTGAGCCCGCGCGGTCGAGC
>NZ_PDWV01000084.1 GCF_010093385.1 Pseudoxanthomonas mexicana | reverse complement strand
TAGACAATCTTCATATATTATGCTAGATCTTACTTTGTAGCTTATTGTGAGCTAGATAATCCTTGATTTTGAATTGGTATAGATTTTTTTACATGCGTGAGATGTGTATAAGAGTAAGCATCAGGAGGGCGCGATCATGCAGGAATGGCAGGCCATCACCACCGGTGCCGCCGTGGCGGTGGCGGTGGCGTCGCTGCTGGTGCTGGTGGGGCAACGCACCCGGCGCGATGCCGAGATCGTGTTCGCGGTGGTCAGCGGGTCGATGGCGCTGTCGCTGATGTCGCCCTGGATGGACGGCGCGCCCGCGTGGATGCGCTGGGCGGTCGCGATCGGCGGCAGTGCGACCTGCAACGGTTTCTGGCTGGTGTCGCGGGCGCTGTTCCGCGGCGACGGTGGGGTGTCCCGCGTGCACGTGCTGGTGGCCGGCGGTGTGGCGCTGCTGATCGCGGCCTACCGGGGCGGCACGCTGGGGACGCACGGCGCGGTGTCGCCGTGGGTGGCGGGCGTGGAAAGCCTGCTGACGCTGGCCAGTTCCACCCTGCTGGCACTGACCTTCCTGGAAGCGCTGCGTGGCGGCTGGTCCTCGCTGCCCCGCGCCGAACGCCGCCTGCGCGTAGCCTTCATGCTGCTGTTCGCCACCTGCGTGCTGACCGCCACGCTGCTGGGGGCGCTGGCCGCCGCCTGGCCGTGGCTGGCCTCGGTGCGGGCCGAGGTGATCCCGCTGTGCGCGATGGCGATGATCCTGTTCACCCATGCCGCGCTGTGGCACCGCCGCCGTGTCCCGGTGGCGACGGTCGCGTCGCAGCCCACACCGCGCGCGGTGCCCGGTCCGCTCGGCGACGAGGATGCGCGGCTGGCGCGTGCATTGCAGCGCCAGCTCGACACGCTGCAGGTGTACCGCGAGCCCGAACTGAAAGTCGCCGATCTCGCCCATCGCCTCGGTACCGCCGAACACCGGCTCAGCCGCCTGATCCCCCAGGGGCTGGGCGAGAAGAACTTCAACCAGATGATCAACCGCCACCGCATCGCATATGCCTGCGCGCGGCTGGCCGATGCGGACGACGACGCGACCATCCTCGACATCAGCGGCGATGCCGGCTTCGCCTCGCTGGGCCCGTTCAACCGCGCATTCAAGGCGGCGACGGGCTGCACGCCGACGGCGTATCGCGCCGCGCACCGCACCACCACGCGCGCCGAGCTGGAGTTGGCCTAGCGGGGAACCGCTGGCGCGATGCGGCGCTGCGCTTGTCGTAGGCCGGGTTGCCAAACCCGGCGCCCTGCGTCGATCGAGTGCGGCCCCTGGGTTGGCAAGCCTACCTGGGTGTCGCAGGGATCTTGCGATCTCAAGGATCGCGCGATGCTGGGTTGATGGAGCCAACCCAGCCTACGCAAGCGGTATCCCGCCTCCGCACGTGGCCCCGTTAGCCGCTGTCGCCGCGCACGCGCTGCACGCGCTGCCGGTAGGCGTGGACGTTGTCGCCGTCGATGCCGCTGCGCTGGGTGCCGCGGATCTCGTCGATCTTGCGGTCCGAGCCGGTGACCGGCTGGGCGACGACGTCGGTCTCGCGCTCGAAGGCGTGCGACTTGTCGGTGTTGCGGTAATAGCGGTACAGCGCCCAGTACAGCGCGCTGGCACCCGCGGGGCCCAGCGCCAGCAGCCATAGACCGTTGTCGTCGCTCATGCGCCTGCCCAGAGGATGGCGAGGGCGATGCCCTCGAGGAAGGTACCGACCGTCAGCGCCGCCAGCAGCAGCTTCCAGTGCTGCACCGGCACGCTGCCCATGGTTTCGCCGGTGCGGCCGTTGACCGCGATGTAGTGCAGCAGGCCGCCGTTCTTGCCGGGCTGGTGGTACGAGTACAGCCACACCGGCAGGTACATCGATACCCAGCGCGTGCCGTGCACGTCCAGGCGTTCCTGTTCCCAGCGCACGCCGCGGTCGTAGCGGCGCACCGAGTCCTCCACCTGCGCGCGGGCGATGGACAGCAACTGGTCCTCCAGCCGCGGGCGCAGCTGTTCCACGTCGGTGTCGCGCTTCTCCGAGGTGAAGCCGGACAGGTAGGAGGCGTTCCACTTCACCGCGTTCTTGGTGTCGAACGGCAGGATGGTGTTGATGATGTTCTGGGTGTTGACGGACGTGTCCAGGTTGCCGCGTTCGCGCGAGGATTCCAGCGGCAGGTCGTCCACGGTGAAGTCCACCTGCCGCTCGACCTGGTAGAGGTCGGCGTCGTAGTAGGTCTTCTTGTTCTTGTCGGTGCCGCGGGTGTAGCGGCGGATCAGGATCTCGCCCTTGCCCGACACCTCCGCGCTCGCGTTGCCGTCCACGATCATGTAGGGCAGGTACACGCCCACGACGTTCTCGGGCGTGAACTGTTCCTTGAAGGCCTTCAGCGCGAACATCCGCCGCTTGTCGACGAACTGGCGGATGCGCGCGACCGCATCGTCCTTCCTGATGTGGAACGGCAGCACCGCGTCGGGCACGGCGCCGTTGGCGATCTGCTCGTTCACACCGAACACGTGGCGGCACCAGTGGCAGCGCGCGGTCATCGCGTTCTCGGTGTTCACCGTGACCTCGGCGCCGCAGCCGGTGCACTTGAAGGTCATCAGCGCCGCGGCATCGGCATCGATGTCGCGCGCGCCGGAGGCGATGACCGTGCCGCGCAGGTCGGCGTGACCGGTGCCGAAGCCGAAGGCCTCCTCCACGCGCGCGCCGTCCCACTCGTGGCGGCAGTACAGGCAGACCAGCAGGTCGCTGCCGATCTTGTGGCGGATGTCGGTGGCGCCGCACTTCGGGCAATGGTTCTGCCCGTCGCGCAGCTCGGCGGAGGCGGTGTCGATGGCGACCGGATCGGGCGCCTCGATCTCCTCGCGGATCGCGTCGGGCAGGGTGGCGGCATCGATCGGGAAGGTGCCGGGCAGCGGCGGCACCTCCTGCGGCGAGCCGGGCCCCGTGGGCGGGGCCGGCGGCAGCGGCGGGGGCGCCGGACGGTTCGGGGTGGACATGGACGGCAGGCGGATTACAGGCCCAGGGCCTTCGCCTTCAGCGCGTCGTAGTCGGCCTGGGTGATCAGCCCCAGGTCGAGCATCTGCTTGGCCTTCTGCAGCTTGGCGACCGGATCGTCCGCGGCGGGTGCGGCCGGCGTGGCCGGCTGCTGCAGCCCGCCGACGCCCATCATGCCGGACGCCATGCCGATGCCCATCAGGCCGGCCGCGCCACCGTTCTCGCCGGCGGACTGGATGCCCTGGGCCACGCTGGCCTGCAGGTTGGAATTGCCGCGCGAACCGGACAGCGCATCGGCGCGCTGCACGGTCTTCAGCAGTTCGCGGGTGTTGGCGTCGTACTCGATGGAGACGATGGCGGTCTTGACGATGGCCAGGCCGCGGTCCGAACTCCAGTGGTAGCCCTGTTCCACCGCAGCGGACAGGCTCTGCGCGAAGCCCAGCGAGTCCTGCTGGATCTTGGTGATGCGGTTGCCCTTGGACGGATCGTTCGTATACAGGCTGAAGGCCGGCGCCAGCGAGCCCACCACTTCGTTGAACAGCTGGCTGGCGGCAGCGTTGTCCAGGTCGGTGAAGTCGAACACCTTGCCCGGCTGCAGGTAGCTGGCCGGCACGAAGTTCTTCACGAACAGGATGGGGTCGACGATCTTCAGCGTGTAGGTGCCGCGGGTGATCGCGCCGACCTGGGTGTTGAGGAAGCCGTCGTCCCAGTAGATCTCGGACTGGGTGCCGAAGCGGTTGTCCGGCAGTTCCTTCAGCGAGACGAAGAACGCCGCCTGTTGCGAGCCCGGCTGGCCGCCGAACTTGAAGCGCTCCCAGCTCTGGGTGATGAAGGTGGAGACCAGGCCGTCGCCGGCGAAGATCGACTTGGAGTTGATGTCATCCGAACGCCATTCGTAGCCGCCCGGCTCGGCGACGAACGCGGTGATCGCGCCGTCCTGCATCAGCAGCAGGCCGTAGCCCTCGGGCACGACGATCTTCGAGCCGTTGGTGATGATGTTGGTCGAACCGCTGGTGTTGGATCCGCGGCCGGCATTGGTGCCCTGCGGCACCGCGGCGAAGAGCGCCGCCGTCGCCGGCAGGCCCTGCGGCACCGTGTAGAAATCCTTCCACTGGTCGCCCAGCACGCCACCGACCGCACCCACCACCGCCTGTACAAGACCCATGACATCGCTCCGTGATTCGAGGCGGGTAGGGGCACCCGCCGAGTGTGACCGAGTATACAGAGCGGCATGCGGCGGTCATGGCGCAGAGGTCATGTGAGTCGGGGGCGACGTGTCGCCCGGCCAGGCGCGTGCCGGTGACGGGGGAAGGCGGATTCTGGCTACCATCCTGCATGGCCCACGACGAGATCGACGCCCTGGACTCCGACCTGCCGCTGGTGCGTCGCGCGTTCCCGTGGCCGGTGCGCGTGGGCTGTGTGGCGGCGGGTGCGTTCGCCATCGTCATGCCGCTGTGGGAACTGGGCCGCGGGCTGTGGCCACCCAGCATAGCCACGCCGGTGTTCGCCGTCATCGTGGGCGGTGCAGGCTATGTGGGCGTGCAGTTCATCCGCGCCGGGCTGTCCGGCTGGGGTGACAGCTGGACGTACGCGCCCCACACCATCGTCGTCGAGCGCCGCGCGTGGGGCCGGTCGACGAGCACCCGCCTGAGCGCGACGAACGTGGCGGCTGTCGAGGTGCGACGCAGTCAGGACAGCGACCACGACGAAGCGCCATGGCAGGTCGTCATCGTGCCGCGGCCCACGTTCTCGGGCCTGGCCGCCACCGCCGGCCCGGGCGGCGTGTTCGACGCGGGCTGCTACGGCTCGCAGGCCTACGCTGAACGCGTGCGGTGCGCCCTGCACGAGCATCTGGGGCTTTGAGCGACGCGTCTCAGCCGCGGACAGCGGCCTGGATCCTGGCGACGTCGATCTTGCCCATCGTCATCATGGCTTCGAACGCACGCCGGGCGACGCTGCGGTCGGGATGGGCCATGGCGTCGGTCAGCACGCGCGGGGTGATCTGCCAGCTCAGGCCCCACTTGTCCTTGCACCAGCCGCAGGCACTCTCGCGGCCCCCGTTGCCGACGATGGCGTTCCACAGGCGGTCGGTCTCTTCCTGGTCGTCGGTGGCGATCTGGAACGAGAACGCCTCGCTGTGGGTGAAAGCATCGCCGCCGTTCAGGCCGATGCAGGGAATGCCGCAGACGGTGAACTCCACCGTCAGTACGTCGCCTTCCTTGCCGCTGGGATAGTCGGCCGGTGCGCGGTGCACGGCCTTCACCCGGCTGTCGGGGAAGGTGGCGGCGTAGAAGCGGGCGGCTTCTTCGGCGTCGTGGTTGAACCACAGGCAGAGGGTGTTCTTCGGGGTCATGGAATGCTCCAAGGTTGGGGAGGGGAGGGCGGCGCCTCGCGTCCGTGGGGAAAGACAGGGTGAAGCGGGCAACGGGCTCAGCCGGCGGCGAAGGAGCCGGTGCGGACATCGCCCTCGCGTTCGTAGCGGCTGACGATCACGCCGGTCGGCGTGGCGCGCGTGCCGGCCAGGCGGAAGGCGGCCGCCTGCGCGTCGTCATCGAACAGGCGCTTGCCGCGGCCCAGCACGATCGGATAGACCAGCAGGCGCAGTTCGTCGACGACATCGCGGGCCAGCAACTGGTGCAGCAGCACGCTGCTGCCTTGGGTCACCAGGTCGGGGCCGTCCGTGCGCTTGAGCGCGCGCAGCGCGTCGACCACGTCGCCGTCCAGCGCATGGCTGTGGGCCCATGCCAGGGTGTCCGGGCGATGCGTGGCGACGTGTTTGGTCGCCGCATTGAAGGCATCGGCGATGGCGCCGTGCGGGGCGTCGCTGGCGACCTGCGGCCAGTAGCCGGCGAAGATGTCGTAGGTGTGGCGTCCGAGCACCAGCGCGAAGGGTCGGGTGAACAGCCCGTCCATCGCTTCGCCGTCGCTGGCATAGGGCCAGGCCCAGCCGCCCAGGGCGAAACCGCCGCTGCGGTCTTCGCCGGGGCCGCCGGGGGCCTGGATGACGCCGTCCAGACTGGTCATGACGGCGGCGATGAGCGTGCGCATGGGAGGTTTCCGTGCGGATCGGTGGGGTCCGCCTTGCATGAGCGACGAGCGGGGCAGGGCGGATTCGACACGGCGCGGAGTTGATCGCGATCAATGCCGGCCGATCGTGGCGCGCGCATGCTGCCTCCATCGGATGAGGAGGGTGCGCAGATGAAGGCGAACGTAGGCGGTTTCGACAAATGGGCCCGCATCATGGTGGGCGTGCTGCTGATCGGCTGGGTGCTCACGGGCGGGCCGGTCTGGGCGTGGGTCGGCGTGGTGCCGCTGGTCACCGGCCTGTTCAATTTCTGCCCGTTGTACGGTCTGCTGGGCGTCAACACCTGCAAGCGCTGACGGGGCACGCCCCCACGCCGGCTTGTTAAGCTGCCTGCAGTCCATCGACAGGCAGCACCATGCATAGACGACATTTCCTCGGGAGCGCGGCACTGGCCGCCACGTCCTTGATGCTGCCGTGGGTCGGCGGCGCGCAGGCGTTCGCGGCGGCGCCGCGCAGGCGCCTGCTGCCGCCTGCACTGAATCCCGGCGACACCATCGGCCTGGTCAGTCCGTCCGCCGCCACCGACGAGCCGCTGGATCTGCAACTGGCGCAGGAAGCGATGGAGGCCCTGGGCCTGAAGGTGAAGGTGGGGCCGCATCTGGGCGCCCGGCGCGGGCATCTGGCCGGCAGCGACGCCGAGCGCGCGGGCGACCTCAACGCGATGTTCGCCGACCGCGAGGTCAAGGCGATCGTCTGCGCACGCGGTGGTTCTGGCGCGGCGCGCCTGTTGCCGCTGCTGGACTATGCGGCGATCCGCCGCCATCCGAAGATCCTGCTGGGGTATTCGGACATCACCGCGCTGCACAACGCGCTGCTGTCGCAGGCCGGACTGGTCAGCTTCCACGGCCCCATCGGCATCGGCAGCTGGAACAGCTTCAATGCGGACCAGTTCCGCCGCGTGTTCTTCCAGCGCGAACAGATGGAATACCGCAACAGCGCGGACAAGGGCGACGAACTGGTGCAGCGGCGGAACCGCACGGTCACCATCACCGGCGGCAAGGCGCAGGGTGAACTGGTGGGCGGCAACCTGTCGGTGCTGGTGGCGCTGGCCGGCTCGCCGTACCTGCCGGATTTCCGCGGCAAGATCCTGTTCCTGGAAGACGTGTCCGAAGCGCCGTACCGCATCGACCGCATGCTCAGCACGCTGCGCCTGATGGGTGCGCTGGACCAGGTGGCCGGCGTGATCTTCGGCGAGTGCACCGAGTGCGATCCGGGCAATGGTTACGGGTCGCTGACGCTGCCGGAGATCTTTGACGACTATTTCAAGCCGCTGAAGGTGCCCGCCTACCGCGGGGCGATGATCGGCCACATCCGCCAGCAGTTCATCGTGCCGGTCGGCGGCCGGGTGGAAATGGACGCGGACGCGGGCACGTTCCGGATGCTGGAGCCGGTGTTCGCGGGCTAGCCCCGGTCAGGCGGCGCTAGACGGACTTCTTCCGCCAGGACAGCGTGGTGCCCAGGACCTCGATGGTGCCACCGGCCTGGCGGAAGGCGTCCAGGTCCGCGGCCAGGACATCGTGGGTCAGGGCGCCGCGATCGCCGGCGGGGCGGCGCGCGAAGGCGCGGCTGGCGCCGCGGGAGGCATCGGTTGCGGGGACGCCATCCGGCGTGGTCTTGCGGGGGCGGGCCATGGGAGCTCCTGTCAGTACAAGATGAGAGGGATGCCGCGCGAGGTGCGGTCGAGGTAGTCCTCGCGCACGTCGCGGCAGTAGGGGCCGGACATCACGAAGCGTCGGCAGGTGTCCGGGCGTGTGGCATAGATGGAGCAGTGCATGTGCGCGGCGTCGATGGCCACGCACCAGCCCTCCTCGTCGCGCGCCATCACGTGCAGCCCGGCGTCGGTATGCGTGGTCAGGTGCGCGGGAATGCGGTCTTCCGGCTGCAGCACCACGGTCAGGCGGCAGCACACCGCGTCGCAGCGCGCGCACAGCGGGACCGCGGGGACGGCGACGGCGTTCATGCGGGCACCGGAGATCGACGCGGTGAGGCGGTGCCCGCCACGGGACGGGAAACGAGGGATAACGGTGTGGCCGGCATCGGGCGCTCCCGGAAGGGCGTCTGCCCGGCGGGGCCTGACGCATGGAGGAAAGCGCAGCGGGCGAACGTTGTCGGCGGTCGGACGGGACGCAGAGAGTGAAGCCCGGCCATCCTACGCGCTTGCGGCCCCCGGCGCCCGCCAGGGACGCTCGGACCTGAACGCGCCGGTCAGAGTCCGGCCCGGCGCGGCGGGAGCGAAGGGGCTACATCAGCAGGCAATCGAGCCCGTCCAGCGCGATGTGGACCAGCAGGCCAACACCGAACCAGCGCGTCTTCTTCGGCACGCTCAGGCCCGCATACACGGCGATGGCCGGCCAGGTGTGCAGCGGGTGGAAGCCGAGACTGCAGCGACCGGGCGCGTAGACCGGGTCGGCGAGCAGGTGGTCGAGGTCGATCACCCAGGCAGCGAGCATCCACAGCGCCGCGCGTTTCCAGTCCTTCGGCCAGACCAGGCGCGCCACCGCCAGCGGCACGATGACGTGCAGGACCAGATGGAAGACGGGGCGGAACTCCAGTTCAGGCATCAGCGTCGCGAGGCGATCCAGCGGTCCAGCTGGCTGGCGAACGCCTGCCGGTCGCGCGCGTTGAACGCGGCCGGGCCGCCGGTCTGCACGCCCGCGCCGCGCAGCTCGTCCATGAAGTTCCGCATCGACAGGCGCTCGGCGATGTTGTCCGGCGTGTAACGGTCGCCGCGCGGGTTGATCGCCTGGGCACCGTTGGCCAGCACACGTGCCGCCAGCGGGATGTCCTGAGTGACGACCAGGTCGCCGCTGCGCACCCGCTCGGCGATGGCGTCGTCGGCCACGTCGTAGCCACCCTGTACCTGCAGCGCGCGGATGAAGCGCGAGGGCGGGGTACGCAGCCATTGGTTGGCAACCAGGGTGACCTGCACCTGCGCGCGCTCGGCGGCGCGGAACAGGATCTCCTTCACGGGGCCCGGGCAGGCGTCGGCATCCACCCAGACCTGCGGCGCCGTGGGGATGCCCTCACTCATTCGGAGGCGGTGTCGGATCCGGTCGCGGCGGATTCGGCGTCGGGGCGGGCGGCCTCGCGCTCGGCCCGCTTCTTGGCGTCCTTCTCGTCTTTCTTCTTTTTCTTGGCCAGTTCGCGCTGGCGTTTTTCGAAGGAGTAGTTGGGTTTTGCCATGGGCAGTGGGTATCCGGAGGAAGGAGGAGACGGATCAGGAGCGCGGTCCGCAGGCGTACACGATAGCCCGCATTACCGCTGGCCGTACGGGGGAAAGGGGCCAAGCGCCTGTTTTCAAGGACTTCGCGCCGCCGCGGGCCCCCGCGAGGTCGCCGGAATGCGCAGCCAGGTCGCCCAGGCGGGAGGGGCGCCGAGGTTCGCGCCGCCCCTCCGGGCTGCTATACCATCACCGCGCGGGCCGTCCCGGGGGACGTGGACGGCCATGGCGTCTTTCGATGGGGTGATGAATGCGGCGAATGCTCTGCCTGTTGCTGGCGGCCCTGGGGCTGGCCGGCTGTTCGAAACGTATCGTCAAGGAG
>NZ_PDWV01000083.1 GCF_010093385.1 Pseudoxanthomonas mexicana | reverse complement strand
CCCCCGGCAGCGGGCAGGCCCGCGCCGTCCGCCAGGCCGAGACCACCCTGCCCCTGGCCGGCGTGCTGGAGCGCGGCGGCAAGCTGGATGCGCGGCGCACGCTGGCGCAGGCCCGCATCGACGCGCTCGCCCTGCAGCGCGAGACGCAGCGGCTGGACCTGCTGGCGGATGTGGCGCGCCGCTACCTCGCGGTAGTCAGTGCCAGGGCGCAGCAAGCGATCGCCGAACAGGACATCGCCCAGCGCCGGCGGACCGTCGCCGGTGCACGCCAACGACTGCAGGCCGGCGCATCGCCGGAATCGGTCGTGCTGACGGCGGAGGCGGCGCTCGCGCGCGCCGAACTCTCGCGGGCGCGTGCGGAGCAGCAGGAGGTCGCCACGCGCCAGCATCTGGCCGCACTGTGGGGCGAACGCGCACCGCGTTTCGACATCGCGCCGGCCGATCCGCTGGCATTGCCCGACATCCCGGATTCGGCGGACTTGGCTGCCTTGCTCGACGGCACACCGGAACTGGCCCAGTTCGCCGACGAACGCCGCGTGCGCGAAGCGCGGGTGCGTCTTGCGCGTACCGCGGCAATCCCCGATGTGGACTGGCAGGGGGGCGTGCGTCGCCTGCAGGAGGGCGGCGACATGGCGCTGGTCGGCGGCGTGTCGCTGCCGCTGGGCGGTGCGCGCCGCGCAGCGCAGGAGACCCGTTCCGCCGAGGCCGACCTCGCGGCGCTGGAGATCGAGCGCGAATCGCGCGATGTCGCGCTGTACTCGACCCTGGCCGACGCGCATGGTCGTTATCAAGTAGCGCAGCTCGATGTACAGCGCACACGCACCGATGTGCTGCCGCGCCTGTTGCGTGCCGAGCAGGCGGCCGAGCGCGCGTACCGCGCGGGCGCCATCAGCTACCTCGAATGGGCGCAATTGCAGTCAGAGACCACGGCGACCCGTCGCCAGCAACTGGACGCCGCGCTCGACGCGCAGGCGGCCCTGATCGAAATCCAGCGGCTCACCGGACAGGCGTTCGTCGCCGCCCCTGCCGCTTCACCGGAAGGAACGACCCCATGACCCTGCGACCCCTGATCGGCGCGCTCGCGCTTTCCCTGTTGCTGGTCGCCTGCGGCGGCCAGGACGACCACGCCGATGACGGCCACGAAGGCGACGCGCACGGCGCGGAGGCGCCTGCACGTGGCGAACACGGCGGGCGCCTGTTGGCCCAGGATGGCGTCACCGTTGAACTGGCCATCGCCGAAAGCGGCACGCCGCCGACCTGGCAGGCCTGGCTCTACCGCGACAGCAAGCCGCTGCCGGCGACCGCGGGGACGGTCGAGGTGCGGCTGGTCCGCCTGGGCGGCGTGCGCGAGACGCACACGCTCGTGCCGCAGGCCGATGGCAGCCTGTTGGCCAAGAGCGTGGTCGGCGAACCGCATTCCTTCGACGTTGAAGTGATCGCCCGCGTGGATGGCAAGGACCTGCGCTGGACCTACGACAGTTACGAGGGACGCACCACGATCGCCAGGAAGATCGCCGAAGACTCGGGCATCCGTGTCGCGCCCGCACAGCCTGGCGTGATCGCCGACGAGCACGAGGTGCAGGGCCTGCTGACGCCGGTGGAAGGCCGCGTGGCCAACATCGCGGCACGCTTCCCGGGGCCGATCCGTCGTCTCGCTGTCAATGTCGGCGACCGCGTGCGGGCCGGGCAGGCGCTGGCAACGGTCGAGAGCAATCTCAGCCTGACGACGTACACCGTGACCACGCCGATATCCGGTGTGGTGCTGGCGCGCAACGCCACGGTGGGCGGCGTGGCCGGTGAAGGCGCCACGTTGTTCGAAGTCGCCGACCTGTCGTCGCTGTGGGGGGACCTGCACATCTTCGGCGCGGACGCCCAGCACATCGTGCCCGGCGTGCCGGTGACGGTGACGCGGCTCAGCGACGGCGTCACCGCGCAGACCACGCTGGAACGCGTGCTGCCCGGCACGGCGACGGCCAGCCAGAGTACGGTGGCGCGCGCGACGCTGGCGAATGCCGATGGCCTGTGGCGGCCGGGTTCGGCGGTGAAGGCGCGGATCACGGTGGAACAGCAGCCCGCCGCGCTCGTCGTGCCGGTGGCGGCGCTGCAGACGTTCCGCGACTGGACCGTGGTGTTCGTGCGCGTCGGCGAGACGTACGAAATCCGTCCGGTCGAACTGGGCAAGCGCGATGCCGAACGCGTCGAGGTGCTGTCCGGCCTCAAGGCGGGCGACCAGGTCGTGGTGGAGCAGAGCTACCTGGTGAAGGCCGACATCGAGAAGTCGGGGGCCTCGCATGACCACTGATGCCACGATCCCGACGCCGCAAGGCCTGCTCGAACGCATCCTGCGCTTCGCCATCGCCCATCGCTGGCTGATGCTGGCGCTGACGGTCGCGTTGATTGCCGTCGGCAGCTGGAGCTTCAGCCGGCTGCCCATCGACGTTACGCCCGACATCACCAACGTGCAGGTGCAGGTCAACACGCAGGTGGACGGGTACTCGCCCCTGGAGTCCGAACAACGGGTGACGTTCCCGATCGAGACGGCCCTGGCGGGACTGCCGGGACTGGACTACACGCGCTCGATCTCGCGCTACGGGCTGTCGCAGGTGACCGTGGTGTTCAAGGACGGCACCGACCTGTACTTCGCACGCCAGCAGGTCGCAGAGCGCCTGCAGCAGGTCAAGTCGCAGCTGCCCGCGGGACTGGAACCGGAGATGGGCCCCATCGCCACCGGCATGGGCGAGATCTTCATGTACACGGTGGAAGCCGACGCGAAGGCGCGCAAGGCGGACGGCACACCGTTCACCGCCACCGACCTGCGCACGTTGCAGGACTGGGTTGTGCGTCCACAACTGCGCAACGCGCCGGGCGTGACCGAGGTCAACACCATCGGCGGCTTCGCACGCCAGATCCACATCACGCCGGACCCGGCACGACTGGTCGCGCTCGGCTTCACCCTGCACGACGTGGTCACGGCGGTCTCCGCCAACAACCAGAACGTCGGCGCGGGTTACATCGAGCGCAATGGCCAGCAGTTCCTCGTGCGCGCACCGGGGCAGGTCGCCGACCTGGAGGGCATCCGCGACATCGTGCTGGACCGGCGCGAGGGCGTGCCGATCCGCGTGCGCGATGTGGCCCAGGTGGGCGAAGGCCCGGAGTTGCGGAGCGGTGCGGCGACGATGGACGGCCGGGAAGTCGTGCTGGGTACCACCTTCATGCTGATCGGGGCCAACAGTCGCGAGGTCGCGCAGGCCACCGCGGCACGCCTGATCGAGGCGAATCGCAGCCTGCCTGCGGGTGTGCGCGCAGTACCGGTGTACGACCGCACCACGCTGGTCGACCGCACCATCCGCACGGTGGCGAAGAACCTGGTGGAGGGCGCGCTGCTGGTCATCGCCGTGCTGTTCCTGCTGCTGGGCAACGTGCGCGCCGCGCTCATCACCGCGGCGGTGATTCCGCTGGCGATGCTGTTCACGCTGACCGGCATGGTCCGTGGCGGCGTGTCCGGCAATCTGATGAGCCTGGGTGCGCTGGATTTCGGCCTGATCGTGGACGGCGCGGTCATCATCATCGAGAACTGCCTGCGCCGTTTCGGCGAACTGCAGCACGCGCTGGGCCGCGCGCTGACCGAGGAAGAACGCCTGGGCGCGACGGCGTCCGCGACCGCCGAGGTCATCCGGCCCAGCCTGTTCGGCCTGGGCATCATCACCGCGGTCTACCTGCCGATCTTCGCGCTCACCGGCGTGGAGGGAAAGATGTTCCACCCGATGGCGATCACGGTGGTGCTGGCCCTGACCGGCGCGATGGTGCTGTCGTTGACGTTCGTGCCGGCCGCCATCGCGCTGTTCCTGCGCGGCAAGGTGCAGGAGAAGGACACGCGGCTCATGCAGTGGGCGCGTCGCGCCTACGCGCCCGCACTGGCATGGGCACTGCGCGGGCGCGGGCCCGTGGTGGCCGGCGCGTTGGCGACGGTGGTGCTGTGCGGCCTGCTGGGCACGCGCCTGGGCTCGGAGTTCGTGCCCAGCCTGGACGAAGGCGACATCGCCATGCATGCGATGCGCATTCCCGGCACCAGCCTGGACCAGGCCGTGCATATGCAATCCACGCTGGAGGCGCGGATCAAGCAGTTCCCCGAAGTGCTGCGGGTGTTCGGCAAGCTGGGCACGGCGGAGGTGGCGACCGATCCGATGCCACCCTCGGTCGCCGATACCTTCATCATGCTCAGGCCGCGCAGCGAATGGCCCGACCCGCGCAAGACCAAGGCGGCGTTGGTGGCCGAGATCGAAAGCGCGGTGAAGCAGATACCGGGCAACAACTACGAGTTCACCCAACCCATCCAGATGCGCATGAATGAGTTGATTTCCGGCGTGCGTGCGGACGTGGCGATCAAGGTTTACGGCGACGACCTGGATACGCTGGTGAGGCTCGGCGAACAGGTGGAGACGGTGGCGAAGGCGGTGGATGGCGCGGCCGACGTGCGGCTGGAGCAGGCCACGGGCCTGCCGCTGCTGACCATCACGCCGGACCGCCAGGCGCTGATCCGCTACGGCCTGAACCCCGGCGACGTGCAGCACACCGTCGCGACCGCCGTCGGTGGCGAAGTCGCCGGCCAGTTGTTCGAAGGCGACCGCCGCTTCGACATTGTCGTGCGGTTGCCCGAGGCTTTGCGTCAGGATCCCGCGGCGCTCCATGACCTGCCGATTCCGCTCGGCGGCGACGGCAACCGGGACGAATCCACGCGCACGCCGGCCTGGCAATCCGGCGCGCCCGGCACCGTGCCGCTGCGCGAGGTCGCCACGATCGCGACGACGCTGGGCCCGAACCAGGTGAACCGCGAGAACGGAAAGCGCCGCGTCGTGGTGACCGCCAACGCGCGCGGTCGCGACCTGGGCGGGTTCGTCGCCGAGCTACGGCAGCGCATCGACGCCAACGTCGAGATTCCCGCCGGCTACTGGGTCGACTACGGAGGCACGTTCGAGCAGTTGATCTCCGCCGGCCAGCGGCTGGGCGTGGTGGTGCCGGTCACCCTGGTCCTCATCTTCGCGCTGCTGTTTTGGGCGTTCGGGTCGGCCAAGGATGCGGCCATCGTGTTCACCGGCGTGCCGCTGGCGCTCACCGGCGGAGTGGTGGCGCTGGCCCTGCGCGGCATTCCGCTGTCGATCTCCGCCGGCGTGGGCTTCATTGCGCTGTCCGGCGTGGCGGTGCTGAACGGCCTGGTGATGATCGCCTTCATCCGCAAGCTGCGCGAGCAGGGCACGGATCTGGACACGGCCGTCGTCGACGGTGCGCTGGGGCGCCTGCGACCGGTGCTGATGACCGCGCTGGTGGCCTCGCTGGGCTTCCTGCCGATGGCGCTCAATGTCGGCGCCGGATCGGAAGTGCAGCGCCCGCTGGCCACGGTGGTGATCGGCGGCATCGTGTCATCCACGCTGCTGACCCTGCTGGTGCTGCCGGTACTGTACCGGTGGTGGCATCGCCACGAGGAGGTACGCGGCTGACGTCGCCTAGAACAGGTCGTCCGCGATCACGTAGCTGTCGCGGCCGGCCGACTTGGCGCGGTAGAGGGCGGCGTCCGCGCGCGAGAACCAGTCGTGCCAGGTCTTTTCCTGTTCGCGCAGCATCGCCGCGCCCAGCGAGATGGTGATGCGGCCGCCGGGACCGCGCAGCGAGCTGCGGACGGCCTTGCGAAGGCGTTCGGTCGCGGCTTCCAGGTCTTCCGTGCCGTCCAGCTCCAGCAGGGCCACGAACTCCTCGCCGCCGAAGCGGAACACCTGGTCGTTGCGTCGCATCTCGAAGCGCAGGATGGAGGCCAGGTCGGCGATGGCCGCATCGCCGGCCGCATGGCCGTACTGGTCGTTGACGTCCTTGAAATGGTCAAGGTCCAGCACGACCAGGCCGAAGCGGCGTTCGCCGCGCTGGAACCGCCCCACCGCGTCGGCCAGGGCGCGTTCCATGCTGCGCCGGTTCGGTACGCCGGTCAGCGCGTCGATCGCGGCCAGACGTTCCAGCTGCACGCGGTCGTCCTGCGTGCGGGCCGCGAAGATCAGCGAGAACACGGTGATCAGGCTGGCACTGACAAGCACCGATGCGGCATGCACGCCGTCGTGGAAGAAGCCGGGGATCAGTTGCATCCCCACGATCAGCAGCGTGTTGCAGACCACCGCCATCCAGCGATGCGCGATGAAGAAGTTGGTCAGCAGCACCAGGTAGGTCCAGGTGAGCGCCGTATGGCCCAGCAGCAGGCAGGCACCGAAGGTGGCGGCGGAGTTGAGCGCCGCCAGCACGTTGCCGGCACGCAGGCTGTCGCCCCCGCGCCAGGCATGGATCACCGGTGCCGCCACCGCCGCCACGACGGCCAGGTCGAACCACGCCTTCGTCCATTCGCCGACCCACATCCGGTAGACACCGAACGAGGCGATGGTCGCCGCCGCGGTGAAGCCCAGCAGGACGATGATATCCAGGCGGAAGTCTCGGCGTTTCGGCTTCATGGACAGGGCCGGATGCGGGCGATGGGAATCGGGGTTATCGCGGCTCAAGGGAAAAGTGAGAGGACAGGGCTGCGCCGCGCAGTGTAGGCGCTTGGCCGGCGTGGGGAGTGACGATGATCACGCTTGGCAGGGCTTGCGCGGGCGGTGGTTCGCGTGCGACTCACATTCGGACCACGATGTCACCCGCTGTTAAGGCGAACCTCCGAAGACTGCGCCCACACGTTCGAGGAGGAAGGACATGAAAGCACTGAGAACCGCCGTCATGGTCGCGTCGCTGGGCTGGGCGGTCGCGTCGTCGATGCCGGTACAGGCGCAGACCGTGGGTTACAACATCCGCACGGGCGATGTCTGGGTGGATACGCGGCTGGGCGAAATCAACGATTACGGCCGCCGCTACCGCGATCCGTTCGTGTCGGAGATGACGGGCTACTACGGCGCGCCGCGCTCGCTGGTGCTGGATCTGCTGGATCGGCGGGGCTGGGCGCCGGCCGACGTGTACTTCGCCTGCGCCATCGCGCGTACGCTCGGGATTCCCTGCCTGGACGTGGTGCAGCGCTACGAGCGCAATCCCGGCGTAGGCTGGGGCAACCTGGCCAAGCAGATGGGCATCAAGCCCGGTTCGCGCGAATTCCACGCGCTGAAGAATGGCGCCGTGAGTACCTACGATCGCTGGGGTTACCCCATCCGCATCGACCAGCGCGTCAGCGTGGACTGGTCGAAGCACGGCCCGGGCCAGGGCAAGGGCGGCGGCAAGCCTGCGCAGGCGGGGTCCGCCAAGCCGGACCATGCGGGCCATGGACAAGGCAACAGCGGCAGGGGTCCCGGCAACAGCGGCAAGGGCAACAGCGGCAAGGGTAATGGAAAGGGCAACGGACGCGACTGAGCCTTTTCCCTGCTGAAACGGAGAACGGCCTCCTGATGGAGGCCGTTCCTGTTTGCGCCGCGCGTAGTCTCCGCCTCTGCCGCGCGGCGGCCTCAGGCCGACAGCGCTTCCAGCGTCTTGAACACCTGCGGGACCGCCATCGCCGGCGTGCCGCCATTGACCGATACGGCACGCAGGCCGTGCTGGTAACTCTGCCAGATCATCTCGTCCGCATGCTGGATGTCCACGCCGCGGAATTCGCCTGCGGCCATGCCCCGGCTCAGTTCCTGGCGCACGGGTTCGCGCATCCGCCGCAGTGCGGCGTTCATCTCCGCCTCGACGGCGGGCGACCACTTTGCCGACACGCTCCACAGCGCGGGGAACGCGATGAAGTTGGCCGCGTCCTCGCGCGCCATCCAGAAATAGAAGTCGAGGATGCGCTGGGCATGCGTCGACCCCTGCGGCCGTTCCACCATCGGCGCCTTCCGCGCGGTGTAGTCCCGGATGTACAGGGTGGCGATGATGTCGGCCTTGGTCTCGAAATGCAGGATGACGCCCCGCGCGCTGAGACCGGTCTCTTCTCCAAGATCCATCAGCGTGGTCTGGTCGAAGCCCTTGGTGAAGAACAGGCGGCGGGCGGCGACCAGCACGGCTTCCCGCGTTTCCTGACTGGTGCGTCGCTTCTGGGTCGGACTGTGGTTCACGTGCGCTCTCCTGATCGCGGGGACGGACATCCCCCCTGCATCGGCCTGGACCTGCGTCCCTTCCGTGCGCCTGCGTATGTGGCGGTTCCCTCTACGACATTCTGCACAAATTCATGCATTTAGTGGAACCCGTGACGCAGGCTCCATGTGAAATGCGCACGTGGATGCGTGAAACGGCGCGACAACTCACGTTTCCAAAGAGTAACCAGATTTTCGTCAGCGGGTGAGTTGCCGCGCTGCATCAAACGAGAGATCGAAGACCCGTTGCACCGGCGGGCCCAGTTCGCCGGCCAGTAGCGCCAGCAGGAACAGGCCCAGCAGCAGGGCCGTGGGTAGGCCCAGCTGGATCGGGTTGAGGGCCGGCGCGGCGCGGCCCAGCACGCCGAAGGCCAGGTTCACCGCCAGCATCGCCACCATCACCGGCAGGGCCAGCCCGACCGCCGCGCGCAGGACGTGGCCGAACAGCATCGGGGCGACTTCCAGCATCTGCTGCACGTCGGGCAGCGCCGTGCCGATGGGCAGCGACCGGTAGCTGTCCACCAGCAGGGACACCAGCGCCAGATGGCCATTGGCGGTGAAGAACAGCAGGCCCAAGGCCAGGGAGAACCACTGGCCGACGACGCCCGAGTTCACGCCACGCAGGGGATCGGACATCTGCGCGAACGCCAGGCCGGTGCCCTGCGAGATCAATTCGCCGGCCATCGCACCGGCCTCGAAGGCCAGCCGCAGCATGAAGCCCATGCTGGCGCCGACGGCCAGTTCGCGCGCGACGTTGAGCACGGTGCTGGCGTCGAAGGCGATCCGGTCCGGCGTGCCCGGCAGCAGCGGCGCCAGCGCCATCGCCAGCGCACCGGCGATGATCACGCGCACGCGCACCGACACGGCGCGCGTCCCGATCAGCGGCGCGGCCATCAGCAGCGCGCCGGTACGCAGCATGGTCCACAGGATGGCGTTGATCATCCCAAAGGCCTGCTGGCCGTCGATCACCATCTGGGTGGCGGTGTCCATGGAGCGAGAAGTGAGTGGAGAGGAGTGAGGAGTGAGTAGGGGCAGGAGCGGGATGGGGGCATGTCCGAGGGGCTTTCGCTCACTCCTCACTCCTCTCCACTCACTCCTCCCTTCACCCGATCAGATGCGGCAATCGCTGGAACAACGTCGTCGTGTACTCCACCAGCACGCCGAGCAGGTAGCTGCCGGTGGCGAACAGGGCGGCGGTCAGCGCGATGGCCTTGGCGACGAAGGCGATGGTTGGTTCGTTGAGCTGGGTGGCGGCCTGGATCACGCCGACCACCACGCCGACGACCAGTACGACCAGCAGCAGCGGACCTCCGACCCAGAGGGCGATCTCCAGGCCGTCGCGCAGTTCGGTGAGGGCGGTTTCGGGACTCATGGTGATAGAGAAGAGAGTGGAGAGGAGTGAGGAGTGAGGAGAAGCAACAGCAGAGCAGGAGAAAGGGGGGCAATCGGAGGTGGCGTTCGCTAACTCCTCACTCATCTCCACTCACTCCTGCTCTCAGTTGAAGCTCGCCGCCAGCGAGCCGACGATCAGCACCCAACCATCGACCAGCACGAACAGCAGGATCTTGAACGGCGCGGACACCAGCATCGGCGACAGCATCATCATGCCCATCGACATCAGCACGCTGGCGACCACCAGATCGATGATCACGAACGGGATGAAGATCAGGAAGCCGATCTCGAAGGCGGTCTTCAGTTCGCTGGTGATGAAGGAGGCGACCACGATGGGGAAGGGAACCTCGGCCGGGCTGGCATAGCTGCCGTGGCCGGCCAGGCCGGCGAAGGTCATCAGGTCGGTTTCGCGCACCTGGGCCAGCATGAAGTCGCGCAGCGGGCCGGTGGTCATCGTCCAGGCGGTGGCGAAATCGATCTGGCCATTGAGGTAAGGCGCCATGCCCTGCGCCCAGGCCTTCTCGCCCACGGGCATCATCACCAGCATGGTGAGGAACAGCGCCAGGCCCACCAGCACCTGGTTGGACGGTGTCTGGCCCGTGCCCAGCGCCTGCCGCAGCAGGCCGAGCACGATGATGATGCGGGTGAACGCCGTCATCGCCAGCAGCGCGGACGGGATCAGCGTGATCGCCGTCATCAGCAGCAAGGTTTGCAGCGGCAGGCTGACCGTGTTGTCGCCCACCGGGCCCACGTTGACCTTGGGCAGGGTCGGCAGCGTGGGG
>NZ_PDWV01000082.1 GCF_010093385.1 Pseudoxanthomonas mexicana | reverse complement strand
ATGCAGGGGGGCGGTGGAGCACGCGGCCAGCAGGGCCACGCAGAGACCGCCGAGGAGGCTGTTACGGATCATGATGTGAATTATGCGTTATCGCTGCGCCGACCGGCAGCGAGACGAACGCCGAAATTCATCGCTTCATTCGAATAAAGCGATTGACATCTGGAAAGGCGCGGGGCAGAGTAGCCTCACCATCGAGACCGGCAGAGGGACAGGCCCGAAGAAGCCGGGGCAGCCAGCGACGCGCAAGCGTCGTGTAGGTGCCAAATCCTGCGGGGACCCCAGCGTCCGCCGAAAGATGGTTCGTACCGTGCCTTCGCACGGCGAACGCGGGCTCCGCGAAGCTCGGTGGTGCAGTCCCGTCCCGCAAGGGACCACGCCCACCGGATGCCGCCATGAGTTACGCCAGTCCCGCGCTGAACCGCCTTGCCGAACCGCCGACCCTCGACGGTATCGCGATCCCCTCGTTCCCCGATGACGCGCCGCGCGCCGTGCGGGGCGAGATCGTCGTCGAGCTGCCGATGCGCCATGCGGGCACGCGCGCGCTGACGCTGCGCTATGAACTGCAGGGGCCGGCCGGTGCGCCGGTGGTGTTCGTGGCCGGCGGCATCTCCGCGCACCGCCATCTGGCGGCGAGCGGCGTCTTCCCCGAGAACGGCTGGCTGAATGATCTGGTCGGCGCCGGCCGCGCGCTGGATCCGGTGCACCGCCAATTGCTCGCGTTCGACTTCGTCGGCGCCGATGGTCGCCTCGATGCCCCCATCGACACCGCGGACCAGGCCGACGCCATCGCCCGGTTGCTGTCCGCATTGAAGATCGCTCATCTGCAGGCGTTCGTGGGCTACTCGTACGGGGCGCTGGTGGGCCTCCAGTTCGCCATCCGCCACCCCGCGCGTGTGGAGAAGCTGATCGCCGTCAGTGGCGCGCATCGCGCCCATCCCTACGCCGCCGCCTGGCGTGCACTGCAGCGCCGTGCGGTGACCCTGGGCCAGCTTCAGTGCGCCGACGCGCAGGGCCTCTCGCTGGCCCGCCAGTTCGCGATGCTCAGCTACCGCACGCCGGAGGAATTCGGCGAGCGCTTCGACAGCGCGCCCGAAATCGTCAACGGCCGCGTGCGCGTGGCCGCCGAGGACTATCTGGACGCCGCTGGCGCGCAGTACGTGGCGCGCACGCCGGTCACCGCCTACGTGCGCCTGTCCGAATCCATCGACCTGCACCGCGTCGATCCCGCCGATGTCCGCGTGCCCACGCTGGTGGTCGCGGTGGAAGGCGACCGCCTGGTGCCGCTGTCCGATTCCGTGGCGCTGGTCGAAGGCCTGGGCACGCTGGGCCAGCTGCGCGTGCTGCGCTCGCCGTACGGCCACGACGCCTTCCTGAAAGAAACCGACCGCATCGATTCCATCCTGACCTCGGCCCTGCGCGCCGCCGGAGACCTCGCATGAGCAGCTACGCCCCCACCGATACCGACGCGCCCTGTCGTCCCGCCACCGCCGCCGTGCGCGCCGGCATCGACCGCGACACCGCCTACGGCGCGGTGACGCCGCCGATCGTGCTGTCGTCGAACTTCAGCTTCGCCGGCTTCGCGCAGAAGCGCGAGTACGACTACACCCGCAGCGGCAACCCCACGCGCGACCTGCTGGCCGAGGCGCTGGCCGAACTGGAAGGCGGTGCCGGCGCCGTCGTCACCGCCACCGGCATGGGCGCGATCACGCTGGTGCTGAACGCGCTGCTGGAGCCGGGCGATCGGCTGGTGGGGCCGCACGATGCCTACGGCGGCAGCTGGCGCCTGTTCAACGCGCTGGCGAAGAAGGGGCATTTCGAACTCATCACCGCCGACCTGACCGATCCGCGTTCGCTGGCCGATGCGCTGGCGCAGTCGCCGAAGCTGGTGCTGATCGAAACCCCCTCCAACCCGCTGCTGCGCATCACCGACCTGCGCTTCGTCATCGAGGCCGCGCACAAGGCCGGCGCGCGCGCGGTGGTGGACAACACCTTCCTGTCGCCCGCGCTGCAGACCCCGATCGCCTTCGGCGCCGATGTCGTGCTGCATTCCACCACCAAGTACATCAACGGCCACAGCGACGTGGTCGGCGGCGCCGTGGTCGCGCGCGATGCCGAAACCCACCAGCAGCTGGTGTGGTGGGCGAACGCACTGGGCCTGACCGGCTCGCCGTTCGACAGCTTCCTGACCCTGCGCGGCCTGCGTACGCTGGACGCCCGCCTGCGTGCGCACCAGGAAAACGCGAACGCCATCGCCGCACTGCTGGACACGCATCCGGCGGTGTCTAAGGTCTACTTCCCCGGTCTGGCCCTGCATCCCGGTCACGCGGTTGCGGCGCGTCAGCAGAAGGGCTTCGGCGCGATGCTGAGCCTGGAACTGGAGGGCGGCGAAGAAGCCGTGCGC
This sequence comes from Pseudoxanthomonas mexicana, assembly GCF_010093385.1. Classification (GTDB taxonomy): domain Bacteria; phylum Pseudomonadota; class Gammaproteobacteria; order Xanthomonadales; family Xanthomonadaceae; genus Pseudoxanthomonas_A; species Pseudoxanthomonas_A mexicana. The sequence continues at coordinate 8,085 of NZ_PDWV01000082.1, read as the reverse complement.
GCCTTCGTCGAGGGCCTGCGCTATTTCACCCTGGCCGAATCGCTGGGCGGGGTGGAAAGCCTGGTCGCGCATCCGGCCACGATGACGCATGCGGCGATGACGCCGGAAGCGCGCGCCAAGGCCGGCATCTCCGACGGCCTGCTGCGGCTGTCGGTCGGCATCGAGGCGACCGACGATCTGCTGGCCGACCTCGCTGCGGCGCTGTCGCGGGCCGAGGCGGTGGTGGCCGAGTCCAAACGCAGGCTCGCCGACGCATGAGCACGGTCGTTCCGCTGCGCACCGCCGCGTACCGTGCACCGCGGCTCGCGCTGCTGGGCACGGGCGTGGTGGGCAGCGCATTGGTGGCGCGCTACCAGCGTCTGCAATCCGCCGGACTGGCGCTGCCGCCGCTGGCGTGGCTGGCGAACTCGCGCGCGCTACACGACTGCGCCGGCGCACCGCAACGCGCGCTGGAGGAAGCCAACGGAGCGGCCGCACGCCGCGATGATCTCACGCCCTGGGCGGAAGCCGAAGCCCTGCATGCCGGCGACATCGTGATCGACGCCACCGCCAGTGACGCGGTCGCCGGTTGGCATGCCGAATGGCTGTCGCGTGGCGTGCACGTGGTGACGGCCAACAAGCTGGGTGCGGGAAGCGGATGGTCGCGCGCGCAGGCCATCGCGCAGGCGTGCGCGGCGTCCGGCGCGCGTTACGGCGATGCGGCCACCGTGGGCGCCGGCCTGCCGCTGCTGCGCAGCCTGCGTGCGCTGGTGGCCGGCGGGGACCGTATCCATCGCGTCGAGGGTGTGCTGTCGGGATCGCTGGCGTGGCTGTTCAACCATTACGACGGCATGCGTCCGTTCTCCGGCTTCGTCCGCCAGGCGCGCCAGGCCGGCTACACCGAACCCGATCCGCGCATCGACCTGTCCGGCGAGGACGTGCGCCGCAAGCTGCTGATCCTCGCGCGCGCCGCGGGCCTGCCGCTGGATCAGGCCGACGTGCGCGTGGAGTCGCTGGTGCCCGCGGAACTGGCGGCGCTGCCGCCGGACAGCGTGGACGGCGCGCTCGCGCAGCTGGATGCGCCAGTGGCGGCGCGCTTCAAGGAGGCCTACCGCAACGGCGGCCTCCTGCGCTTCGTCGGCCGTTTCGACCGTGATCGCGCCAGCGTGGGCCTGCAGGTGCTGCCCGAAGACCATCCCCTGTGCGGCGGCAGCGGCACCGACAACCGCGTGGCGATCTACAGCGACCGCTACGACGAACAGCCGCTGGTCGTGCAGGGGCCCGGTGCCGGCGCCGGCATCACTGCCGCCGCGCTGCTGGATGACGTGCTGGCGATCGCGACGGCGCGCTGATCGTTTGCGGACAACGGGGCGGCATGGGAGCGGGCCGGCGCTCTGTTGCGCACGGATGACGCCGGCTGAGGCGCGGCGATGCTGCCCTCAGTCGGGCGGCGATGGTGCCGCGGCGGCGGGATGGTGCGGGCCGCGCAGCACGAGGTGGCCACTGCGGACGAGCTCGCCGGGATCGCGTCGCACAGGGTCGGCATCGGGCAACGGCGAGCGCGACGGCGAGGCTTCGTAAACCGCCCAACCGTTCCGCCCGTGCGCCTTGACCTCGTACAGCGCGCGGTCCGCCAGCGAAACCAGTTGCTCCCACCCCAGCAGATCGAGGGCTTCGGGAAAGGGCGGATAGCCGATCAGACCCAGCGACGCCGTCACCTGCAGACGCGTGCCGGCCACCTCCACCGGCTCGCTGGCGATCGCGGTACAGATGCGGCGGCCGAGGGCGTGCAGCTCGTGCCTGGGCATCGGCCGAAACACCATCAGGAATTCCTCGCCGCCCCAGCGGACCACGTAGTCGCCTTCGCGCGACAAGATGCGCAGGCGGTGTGCGACGGTCTGCAGTACGTGGTCGCCGGCCTGGTGGCCATGGCCGTCGTTGATCGACTTGAAGTGGTCGATGTCCAGCAGCACGAACGCCAGCACGTCCACGCCGGTGGCGAACTTGGGCATACGCTGGTAGTAGGCGATGTCCGCGGGCAGCTGACGCGCGAGGTAGCGACGATTGTGCAGGCTGGTCAGCGGATCGGTCAGGCTGATCGCTTCCAGCTGGCGGTTGGCCTGCTGCAGGTCCCGCGTGCGCTGCTGCACCAGTCGCTCCAGCGCCACCCGACGGTTGTGGTGGCGGCGCAGCACCCAGCGGTTGGACAGCAACACCAGCACGCCCAGCGCCACCGCCAGCAGCAGGTAGAACCAGGCGCTTTCGTAGAAGTAGGGCGCGATGGTGAACGCCTGCGTCGCCGCCGCGCGCCCGGAGACGCCGCTGTTGTTGGTGCCGAGCACTTCGAACACGTAACGTCCGGCCGGCAGGTTGGTGTAGGTGGCGCTGCGCTGGTGCGGGTCGTCGAGCAGCTTCCAGTCCTCATCGTAGCCCTTCAGGCGGTAACGGATGTCGATATGGTCCGAGGCCTGGAAGCTGAGCGTGGTGAATTCGAAGCGCAGGTCGCGCGCGTCACGCGGCAGCGACCAGCCGGCGGCCGGGTCGGCGGCCCGCCAGTGCCCGCGTACCTGCACCCGTTCGATCACCGATTCGGGCACGTAGTCGTTGGCCAGGGGTTGGTCCGTCGCCATCACCACCAGGCCATCGCGCGTCGGCAGCCACAGCGCGTGGTCGGCCATGAAGCCGCGGCTGTTGCCCGCGCCGTTGCAGCAGTCGCCCTTCTGCCCGCCATGGCGGTCGCCGCGCTCGTTCAGCAGCGTGCGTGCCGGGACGCGTGCGGCAGGGTTCCCCGTGGCGGCCAGGAGGTCGGTGATCCTGACCCGGTAGATGCCCCGCAGCCCGCCGACCCAGAGGAAGTCGTTGCCGTCCTCGGCGAAGAAGAACGGGGCGTTGGCCGGGATGCCGCGCGTCTTGTCCAACCGTGTCCAGCGCTCCCCATCGAACACCAGCATCAGTTCCTCGGACAGCGCACCGACCAGCCATTGGCCGCCGGCCAGTTCGTGCAGGGCGACGATGTGGGGCGCGTCCAGTCCAGTCCCGGTGAGCGGGATGGCGACCAGGCGCTCGTCGACGAATTCGTACAGGCCGCTCTGCGTGCCCACCAGCAGGCGACCGTCGCGGGTCTCCATCAGCACGCGCACGCGCACGTCGCGCAGGCCGGCCTCGGTGCCATAACGGCGCAGCCGTTCGCCGCCGTCCCAGCGGTACAGCCCCGTGCTGGTGGCGAACCCCAGCCGGCCGCCGCGATCGCGCACGATGCCGTTCACCTGCGCGGCGTCCAGCGCCGCCAGCATGCGTGGGTGCTGCACGCGGCCACCGCGATAGAGCGCAGCCCCATCGCGCGTGCCGATCCATGTCTGGCCGTTCTCCGGCAACAGGCTGTAGGCAGCGGGATGCGGCAACGCGGGGCCGGGCACGACCAGGCGGAAGCGGCCGTTCTCCAGCACGCTGACGCCGTCGTCGCTGCCCACCCACACGCGGCCGTCGGGGCCCTGTGCCGTGGACCAGAGCAATGGCTGCAGCAGTCCCTCCGCGCGGCTGTAGCGCCGCGTCCAGCCGTTCCAGGCGCGGCTGACGCCTTCGTTGTTGCTGCCCAGCCACAGGTTGGATTCGCGGTCTTCGTAGAACGCGCGGATCTCGGCCAGCGGACCCTCGCCGCGGATCCGTTCGAGCAGACGCCCCGCGCGGAGGCGGTAGACCGCATCGCGTGTGCTGGCCCAGAGGACGCCATCGCGATCCTCGCGCAGCGCGAGGATCCCCCCGCTGGCCGGCGCCACCGCGCCATGGCGCTGCCACTGGCGCCCCGACAGCACGAACAGTCCCGCCTCCGTGCCCGCCCACACCCGTCCGTCGTGATGCGCCAGCGCCACCACATGGGCCGTCGTCGCGCCCCCAGGCAGCGCCAGCACGCGTTCGCCGCTGGCATCGAAGGCGTGCACGCGCCCCCGGCCGCCCACCCAGAGCGTACCGTCCCGATCCACGTGCAGCGCCAGGGCGCCGCCCTCCGGGAGGGCGTGCAGCGTCTCCAGCCGATCGTTGGCGACCGCCATCACGCCGCGGCGCGTCGCCACCAGCAGCCGGCCCGCGGCATCCGCGGTCAGGGCCAGCACTTCGACCACGTCGCCTTCGCCCGGTGCCACCGGTACCTTGCGCACCCGGTGGCCCTCGCGCACCGCCAGGCCCTGGGGCGTACCGATCCACAGGCGACCGGCGCGGTCGGTGTGCAGGGCCTGGATCCAGGTGCTGGGCAGCTCGGGCGTGGTGTCCAGGTCGAAATTGGTGAAACGCACGCCGTCGAAGCGGCTGAGGCCGGCCTGCGTGCCGAACCACAGGTAGCCCGGCTTGTCCTGGGCGATAGCCAGCACGCTGAGCTGGGGCAGGCCTTGTTCCAGGCTCCAGTGGTTGCGGACGTAGTGGTGGAACGACTTGGAAGGGTCCAGGGCATGCGCCGGCGGGCAAAGCGCGGCCATCCCGCCCAGCAGGGGCAGGCACCAGGCCGCCAGGCGGCGCCGCCAGGACGGGCGGGCGCGGCGGATCGTGTCCGTGTGCTCGGACAGGGCGTGTCTCCGGTAAGTCTGTTTACCTTTACCGTATCGGCTCGCGCGGATGCGTCTAAAGGGCGGCAACCTCAATCGGGAGAGCCGTAGCGCGGGGAGGGGGCCGAGGACACATCCTTATGCCAAGCCAGCGAGATACCGGATCCCGGTTTCGCTGCGCTCTACTCGGGCTGGTCGCTAGTATCAGCCTGGCGAGTCGGTGACGTAGATCGCCGCTTCCTCGCCGAACTCGAGTTCCATCGCGCTTCTCACCAGACCGGGGATGGCGAGCCAGGAGATGTTGGCGAATGTGTCGATGCCCCCGAATCGCCCTTCGTGAGCCAAGTAGAGCGCCTCGGCACGCTTCATCCTTACATTCTCGTCGAGCAGGAGAGATCTCCTGTGTCGCTTCATGAGCAGTCGCAAGTCTCTAACCGTCACGATCCCGAATCTGCGCAGTTCCTCTGGTAACTCGTTCAGCGCTTTCGAGCCGTAGTCATTCCTGCGACGGAACAGGGGTCTGACAACGCGACGGATGGACTCGGAATCCAGCGGTGCGGTGTCGACTCTTTGGCGCGCGGTTTGGCGCTTCATCGATCGAGATGCCACAGGAAAAATGTATTCTTGCATGACAGCAGCGATATCGCCGGCATCAGCACTCGATGACATTGACCGCCAACCCGCCGCGGCTGGTTTCCTTGTACTTGTCCTGCATGTCGCGCCCGGTGTCGCGCATGGTCTTGATGACCTTGTCCAGCGAGACCTTGTGCTTGCCGTCGCCGCGCATGGCCATGCGGCTGGCGTTGATGGCCTTCACCGCGCCCATCGCGTTGCGCTCGATGCACGGGATCTGCACCAGGCCGCCGATGGGGTCGCAGGTCAGGCCCAGGTTGTGTTCCATCCCGATCTCGGCGGCGTTCTCGATCTGGCTGGGGCTGCCGCCCAGTGCCGCGACCAGCCCGCCGGCCGCCATCGAGCAGGCCACGCCCACTTCGCCCTGGCAGCCGACCTCGGCGCCGCTGATGCTGGCGTTCTCCTTGTAGAGGATGCCGATGGCCGCCGCGGTCAGCAGGAAGTCGAACACGCGCTGCTCGCTGTTGCCGGGGCAGAAGCGGTCGAAATAGTGCAGCACCGCCGGAATGATGCCGGCCGCGCCGTTGGTGGGCGCGGTGACCACGCGGCCGCCAGCGGCGTTCTCCTCGTTCACGGCCAGCGCGTACAGGTTCACCCAGTCCAGTACCGTCAGCGGATCGCGCATGGCGGCTTCCGGCTTGCTGGACAGCTCGCGATGCAGCGCGGGCGCGCGACGCGAAACATGCAGGCCGCCGGGCAGGGTGCCTTCCTCGCGGATGCCGCGTGCCATGCACGACTGCATGGCGTTCCAGATCGCACGCAGGCCGTCGCGGATCTCGTCTTCGCTGCGCCAAGCCTTTTCGTTCTCGAACATCATCGCGGCGATGCTCAATCCGCTGCGCTGGCACTGGGCCAGCAGCTCGTCGCCGCTCTTGAACGGATACGGCAGCGGCGTTTCGTCGGCGACGATGCGGTCCACCGCCGCGTCGTCCTGATTGACCACGAAGCCGCCGCCGACCGAGTAGTAATCGCGCGTGGCGATCACCTCGTCGTTCGCATCGAAGGCGGTGAAGCGCATGCCGTTGGTGTGGTAAGGCAGCTTCTGCCGCTTGTTCATCAGCAGGTCGCGCTTCTCGTCGAAGGCGACCTCGTGCGGGCCGTTCAACAGGATGCGCTTGCCGGCGCGGATGCGCTCCAGCGCCGGCGGGATGATGTCGGGGTCGATTTCGTTGGGGTAGTGGCCTTCCAGGCCCATCAGCACTGCCTTGTCGGTGCCATGACCGCGGCCGGTCAGGGCGAGCGAACCGAAGACTTCGGCGCGGATGCGTGCCACGTCCTGCAGGCGCCCGCCGTCGACCAGCCAGCGCGCGACGAAGCGCGCGGCCGCCCGCATCGGACCCACCGTATGCGAGGAACTCGGGCCGATGCCGATCTTGAACAGGTCGAACGTGCTGACTGCCATGCTGCGAACCACCGCGGAAAGGCCGCTATTCTAAGCACGTACGCGCCGGACGCCCCTCATTCCCCTGCCGCCATGCCCCTGATCCTCTATCAACGCGACGACTGCCACCTGTGCGACCTGGCGCTCGACGTGCTCGCGCAGGCCCGGGTTCCCGAGTTCGAGAGCGTGTTCATCGACGAGGACGACGTGCTGGAAGCGCGTTATGGTATCCGCGTGCCTGTGCTGCATCGCAGCGATACCGGCGAAGAACTGGACTGGCCGTTCAGTGTCGATCAGGTGGCGGCTTGGCGGCCATGACGACGCGCGTCCTTTCGCGCTGGATGGCGCTGCTCGGCATGGTGTCGGGAAGCGCGGCAGCGGCCGACGTGAACCTGGCGAAGGTGGATGCCGCTGTCGGCGCGTTCGCCTGGGACGGACGGACGCTGTCGCAGGTGCTCCCGGTGGCCGCCATCGAACGCATCGTGCTGCTGAAGGCGGTAACCAGTGCGCCCGCTTCGCTGGACCTGAGCAATCTGCGCCGCATGCTGCAGGATGCCGAGCACGCCCCATTGCGGAAGGCGGATGACGACACGGGCACATTCCTGCAGTTGGGTGGGCACGACACCGTCTGGGAAGCCATCCTGCTGACCCGGACGGGCGAGGTGTTCGGTCTCGTCATCGGCACGGATGACGAGACCGAACATATGGCCGGTGGCCATCGCGCCTGTCTTACCGATGAAACAGGCCGGCGCGGGTGTTTCGACATTCCGCCGGCACCGGACGGCTGACGCCGCCGGGCCTCAGGGCTTGGGTTTCAATACCACCTTCGTGCTGATCGCCACTTCGTTGGGGATCGTCGAAGTGTCGGCCCAGTCGCCGCCGCCCACGCCGAAGTCCAGCCGCTTCACCGTCGCCTTGCCAGTCAGCACCGGCTGCGCGCCGGGCGTCCAGGTGAAGGTCAGCGTCACCGGCTTGCTGGCGCCGCGCAGCGTGAGCGTGCCGTCGGCCGCGTACTGGTTGCCGCCCAGCGCACGGAACTTCGTCGCGGTATAGCGCGCCTGCGCGAACTTGCCCACGTTGAAGAAGTCGGCCGACACCAGCGTGTCGTCGCGGTCCTTGTTGCCGGTCTGCGTGCCGGCCAGCTGGATGGCGACATCCAGCTTGCTGGTCGCCAGCTGCTTGGGGTCGAAGCTCATCGTGGTGGTGAAGCTGCCGAACCTGCCGGTGAAGGTTTCGCCCTGGTAGTTGCTGGCGAACACGAGCGTCGAGCCGGGGGCCTGCACGTAGTCGGCGGCCGCGGCCTGGCCTGCAGTGGCCAGCAACAGGGCGGCGAGCGCGAGACGCATGCGGTCAGGGGTTTTCATCGGGGGAATCCTGCGGGGGGGGGGAAGAGGAGGCGGGGGCTGCGCCGGGGGCCTGTGTGGGGGCCTTGCGGGGGCCCGGGAGCAGGCGCGGGAGCGCCGTGTCGCCCTGGGGCGGGGGGGGGTGCAGCGCGGCGCCGGGCGGGGGGCAGACCCACTCCCGGCTCTAGGCGGCCCGAGCACTACGCCGCCCGGG
>NZ_PDWV01000081.1 GCF_010093385.1 Pseudoxanthomonas mexicana | reverse complement strand
CCTGCTCGATGCCGGCCGACTGCTCCTGCGAGGCGGCACTGATCTCGGCCATGATGTCGGTCACGCGCTGCACGCTGGCCACGATCTCGCCCATCGTCGCGCCGGCCTGGTTCACCAGCGCCGAGCCATCGGCCACCTTGTCCACCGAGGTCTCGATCAGGTCCTTGATCTCCTTGGCCGCATTGGCCGAACGCTGGGCGAGGGTGCGCACCTCAGACGCCACCACCGCGAAGCCGCGGCCCTGCTCGCCGGCACGGGCGGCTTCCACCGCGGCGTTGAGCGCCAGGATGTTGGTCTGGAAGGCGATGCCGTCGATGACGGAAATGATCTCGGCGATCTTCTTGGACGACTGCTCGATGTCGGACATGGTGGTGACGACCTTGCCGACGACCTCACCGCCCTGCGAAGCGACGCCCGCGGCACCCTGCGCCAGTTGATTGGCCTGGCGGGCCGATTCGGCGTTCTGGCGCACGGTGGAGGTCAGTTCCTCCATGGAGGCGGCGGTTTCTTCCAGGTTGGCGGCCTGCTGCTCGGTGCGGCGCGACAGGTCGCTGTTGCCCGACGCGATCTCGCCGGCGGCGGTGTTGATGGAGGTGGAGGCGTCCTGGATGCGGCCGACGATGTCGGTCAGCTGGGCCACCGTCGCATTGGCATCGTCGCGCATGCGGGCGAACACGCCGTGGAAGTCGCCTTCCATGCGGGCGGTCAGGTCACCGCGGGCGATGGCCTGCAGCAGTTCCGAGACTTCGGCCAGGTTGCCGTCGGTCGTCTCCATCAACCGGTTCAGGCTGCCGATCATGTCGCGGAAGTCGTACTGGTACTTGTCGAGGTCGCCACGCTGGCTGAAGTCGCCTGCGGCGGCGGCGGCGGCCAGCCGCTTGATATCGGCATTGATGGCTGACAGATTGGCCTTGGTCGCGTCCATGGCCTCGGTGAGTTGGGCCTTCTCGCCAGGCAGGCGCTCCATGTCCACCGAGAGGTCGCCGATGGCGTAGCGCTGCATCACTTCCACCAGACGCATCTTGACGGCGATATGCGCGGCGACCAGCGCATTCGTCTCGCGTACCATCACGCCGTAATCGCCGGGAAACGACGCTTCGTCCATCCGGTAGCTGATCATGCCCGCTTCATGCTGGCCCGCCATTTCCCGTTGGGCGGAGATGACGGCCTGGAGTTGCCGCTGCATGTCCCGCATCGCGAGCAGCAGCTTTCCGCCCTCGTCCTCCCGCTCGACGTGGATGTCCATGTCCAGATGGCCCGCGGCCACCCCGCGTGCCACATCGATGGCGCGTTTCAGGGGGCGGCTGATGGCGCGCGCCATCAACAGGCCGAAGCCGACACATGCCAGGATCGCCGCCAGGCCAAGGATCATGCCGGTGAGCATGGCGCGATTGGAGTTGTCCATGGCGGTCTGTACGGTCCGCCTGAAGCGCTGATCGACCTGCTTCTGGGTCGAGGTCAGGTGCGTGCGGTAGGTCTCCAGAGCTTCCGCCATGCGCGTGACCTTGTCAGGATCGACGTCGGGATTCTGCTTGACGAAGTCTTCCGCAACCGAGTACGCGATCGTGTAGTACGTATCGAATTCCTTGCGCAGATCGCCCAGGGCGGCCGCCTGCTCGGGATCGAGCTTCTGCAGCCTGGCATAGGTGGCGGTGATGCGTTCGGCCTCGGCACGGGTCGCCTGCAGCATGTCGGCGTCGCCGGCCGCCGCCGCCCCGTTCAGGCCGTTGATCACGTCATCCAGGGCGGCGACGTTGCGCGTCATCGCGTCCAGCACGGGAAAATGGACGTCGCGTACCGCCTGCAGGCGCTGGTTGTTTTGCTTGAAGACGGAGGTGCTGAAAGCCAGGTAGGCCAGCAGGCAGAGAATCGAAAGGCCTGCAGGGGCCAGCAGCTTCCAGAAGAGGGGCAGGGCAAGAAGGCGTTTCATGTCAGTGCTCGGTTGGCGCCGGCGATGCCGCGGCAAGCGGCATCGCCATGCGGGCTAGGGCTTGAGGACCACTTTGACGCTGGCATCGACCGCAGCAGCGTCGATGTAGCCGATGGCGCCGGGAGTTGCGGCGCCCGCCTTCTTCCCGGCATCGTCGCCCGCCACTTTCTTCGGCTTCTGGGCTTTCCCGGTGAACATCAGCTGGGACCAGTACGCTTTCATCTGTGCGGCATCCTTGCCGGTGACCTGGCGGTAGAAGGCGTTGCGCACGGCGGAACCTTCGTCCTGGTCGATCGGTACCGCGGTGCCGCCTCCCGGCAGGGCCAGCGACTTGGCAAGGAAGATCTGCGAGACCTGGGCCTGGGTCAGGGCACCGACATCGCTCTTGGCCGACACCACCACCACCACCCCCGCATGAGCCAGGGCACAGGCGGACATCAGGGCAGTGGCGAGGAGCGCGTTCTTGATAGGAGACATGTGCATGGTCGGGCTCCGGTCAGAACACGAAATCGACGGATGCCGAAATCAGGTTGTAGCCGCGGCCTGGCTCGAAGCCCGGCTGCACGTTGCCCAACCCACCGAAGGAACCGGCGTGATTCTCGATACGACTGCCCTGGAACTTGAGCGCCACGTTGTCGTGCACGTCCCAGCGCACGCCGACCGTGTAGCTGTGGCGGCTGTTGTTGTTCGAAAGCACGGCCATGTTGAGCAGCCCGATGGGGTCGAGGGCGCCCGGCGGCTCGAGTCCGCTGGTCTCCACGTGCGCGAACGTCACCCAAGGGGTCCAGGCACCCTTGCGGATACCGCCACTGACATAGCCCGACGTGGTCTTGCCGCTCAGGGACGGGGTGTAGTCCGCCTGGATCGCCTCGGCCCGCACGAACCAGGCGCCGGGATCGTAGCTGTAGCCCATGCCGCTGAAGCTCCCGTCGGTGCCACGCGGGTCGAGGCGATCGGCAGCGGCGACCAGCTGCGGGATCGGCAGTGAGCCATAAGTATCGAAGAGCTGGTTGATGGAAGGCGTCACGTAGGAGACGCGGCCACGGATGTGGCTGGCCCGGAAGGTGGAGGCGCCGCGGTCCACCTGGACGCCGATCCCGCGCATGGCGGTGACTTCAGCCTTTTCCGAGTCGATCCTCCCGTAGAACGCCTGGACACCCACGACGGTGTCGCCCGCGCTCAGCGTGTATTGGCCTTCGATGCCGTCCATGGGCAGCAGGTAGTTGTAGACCTCATGGGGCGGCCGCACCCACGGCGTGGCATAGCCCACGCGCTGGTACTCCGACAGCATGTAGAGCGGTGCGGTGATGCGGCCGAGGCGCGCACTGAAGGACGGGGAGAAGCGGTATTTCACGTGTGCCAGCGAGATCTCGGGGCGATACGAGGCGGTGACGGCATACTCGCTGACGGCTTGCAGGACGCCGGTGAAATCGTCGGTGAACGTCGCATCGACCTGCAGGGCGACGCGGGAATCCAGGCGCGCCGACGTGCTGTTGCTCGCACCCACGCCTTCTTCGGACTGGAAGTCCGGCGTGACGTCGGCCTGGTCTTCGGTGGAATGGGCTACGCCCAGGGTGCCGAAGCCACTCAGCTTGAACATCTGCTCGCGTTCCTGTGCGACCGCATTCTGCGTGCACCCGAGCACGATCGCGGTTGCGATCAGGCGGTGTCTGGTTTTCATGGGGTTTCTCTTGATCATGGTGTGGAATGATGCTGGCCGCGTCTGGGCATGACGGGTCGGATGTGAGGAGGCACATCGAGGCGTGACGTCGGACCTGCGTTCACCGGAAACAGTCCGGTTGCGCTTCCGGTATCGACTTTTCTGCGTTGCGCTTAAGCGAAAGCGGTCACATCTGCCGCTAATGTGAGATCGGGGAAGGCAATCGCCTTCCCCGATGTCGGGTGTCGCCCATCGCGGAGTTGCGTTATGGCCTGCTCAGAACTCCTGCCAGTCGCCGTCGGCGAGGGCAGGTTCTGGCTTGCGTGCCACCGGCTTGCGAACGACGGCCTGTGGCATTGGCGAGACGCGCGGCGGCGTGGCCGGCTTCGCGGCTGCGGCGGGCGTGCGCACCGGCTGGCTGGACGCGGCCTGCAGCTTGAACACGGCGACGGATTCGCTCAGTGCCTGCGCCTGTTCCTCCATGCTGCGTGCGGCGGCGGTGGCTTCCTCCACCAACGCGGCATTCTGCTGCGTGGCCTCGTCCATCTGGGTGATGGTCTGGTTGACCTGTTCGATGCCCGCGCTCTGTTCCTGCGAAGCGGCACTGATCTCGGCCATGATGTCGGTCACGCGCTGCACGCTGGCCACGATCTCGCCCATGGTGGCGCCGGCCTGGTGTACCAGCGCCGAGCCATCGGCGACCTTGCCCACCGAGGTCTCGATCAGGTCCTTGATCTCCTTGGCCGCATTCGCGCTGCGCTGGGCCAGCGTGCGAACTTCCGACGCCACGACCGCGAAGCCGCGGCCCTGTTCGCCGGCACGCGCGGCTTCCACCGCGGCGTTGAGCGCCAGGATGTTGGTCTGGAAGGCGATGCCGTCGATGACGGAGATGATCTCGGCGATCTTCTTCGACGACTGTTCGATGTCGGTCATGGTGGTGACCACCTTGCCCACGACCTCACCACCCTGCGAAGCGACGCCCGCGGCGCCGATGGCCAGCTGGTTGGCTTGGCGCGCGCTTTCCGCGTTCTGGCGCACGGTGGAGGTCAGTTCCTCCATGGAGGCGGCGGTTTCTTCCAGGTTGGCGGCCTGCTGCTCGGTGCGGCGCGACAGATCGCTGTTGCCGCTGGCGATTTCCCCCGCCGCGGTATTGATGCTCAGCGCGGCCATCTGGATGCCGCCGACGATGTCCGTCAGCTGGCTGACGGTGGCATTGGCGTCGTCGCGCATGGTGGCGAACACACCGTGGAAGTCGCCTTCCATGCGGGCAGTCAGGTCGCCGCGGGCGATGGCCTGCAGCAGGGTGGACAGTTCGGCCAGGTTGCCGTCGGTGGTCTCCATCAGCTGGTTCAGGCCGCCGATCATGTCGCGGAAATCGTACTGGTACTTGTCGATGTCGCCACGCTGGCTGAAGTCGCCGGATGCAGCCGCGGCCGCCAGACGCTTGATCTCGGCGTTGATCGCAGACAGATTGGCCTTGGTCGCATCCATGGCCTGGGTCAGCTGGGCCTTCTCGCCCGGCAGGCGATCCATGTCGATGGACAGGTCGCCGATGGCGTAGCGCTGCATCACTTCCACCAGGCGCAGCTTCACCGCGATGTGCGAAGCGACAAGCGCATTGGTGTCGCGCACCATGCGGCCGTACTCGCCGGGGAACGCAGTGTCGTCCATCCGGTAGCTGATCCGGCCTTCGTCATGGCGTGCCGCCATCTCGCCCTGCGCGGCGATGACCGCCTTCACCTGCGTCTGCATGCGCTGCATGGAGCCCAGCAGGTCGCCCAGCTCGCTGCGGTCGTCGATGACGATCTGGCGATCCAGCTGGCCTCGCGCCACTGCGTCGGCGACACCCATGACGTCGGCCATCGGGCGCACGATCGAGCGCGTGATCAGGACTGCCGCCGCGATGGCCAGCAGCATTGCCACCACCACCAGCAGCCCGATGGCCTTGATATTGGTGCTGTAGCCGGCCTGCTGGGCAGCCACAGCGCTGTCCAGTTCCTTCATCCTGTTGTCCAGCATCTTGGCGACGGTGTCCGCCACGGCCTGGCGCAGGTCGCCTGCGCCGCTGGCCGGCGTCAGGTCGCCGACCTTGACCGACTCCATCAGGAGCCGGCTGTTGTCGAAGTACAGCGCCGACTTGGCCAGCATCTGTTGATACAGTTCCTGCTCCTGCTTGTCCGAGATGCTGGTCCCGTAGGTCTTCAACAGCGCGTCGAACGCCTTGCCGCCCGCGACCATCTCACCCGTGTACTCGGCGACCTTCTCCGGGTCCTGGTAGCTGGCGACCAGGCCGCGTTCGCTGACGCGGTACTCGGCCAGCATCGTGGCGAGGCGTCCCAGATCGCGGATGGCAGGCACCTCCTTGTTGGTGATTTCGACCACGACGTCCTGGGCCACACCCATCCGCTGCGCGGAGAAGGCGCCGGTCACGACAATGAGCAGGACGAGGACGGCGAAGCCGATGGCCAGGCGTTTTCCGATCTTGAGGTGCTTGAACATGAAGTCGATCTCGATAGCGTTCGGTGGGTAGGACCAGCGCATCAGGGGAAGCAGCGGTCCATGCTCGTGGTGCGATGTCTGTTCCGGAGTAACGGCGGAATGTGACAGTTCTGAATGACCGTTCGGCGGGAAGGTAAGCGCGCTTACCTGCGGGTCGACCGAATGCCCGCGCAGACCGTGACCGGCTGCGCGGGCGAGGCGGAATGCAGTATCAGAAATGCATCTGCGCGCGTAGCTGGAACACGGACGGGTCGGCGGAAAGCGCGCCACGCGTCGCATCGCTCTTCACGTAGTTGGCCTGGAACTTGAAGTACGGCGTGATGTACCAGTTGGCGCCCAGCGTCCAGTTGTGTTCGCGGCCACCGGCGATGCCGTCGCTGTCCAGGTCGATGCGGCTGTAGCGGGCCAGCAGTTCCACGGCACCGTAGTGGCCCTTTGGCTTGGGGTTGGTGACGTTGCCGCCGCTGTAGCCGCGCGATTCGCCGGTCACCAGCCAACTGGCGAGCACATAGCCGCCGTCCGCCGAGTAGGAGGGCAGGCCGAGCTCGCGGGTGGTCTTCTGCCGCAGATACTCGCCCTGCAGCGACCAGGGGCCGCGGATCCAGAGCGCTTCCAGCCCGGTGCGGTCGATGCGGTCCACACGGCTGAGCGTGCCGCTGTCCACGAAGCGGTAGGGCGTGAGCGTGGCTTCCGGCTTGGCACGCCAGCGCACGCTGGGATGCACGGTCACGCCCAGGCCGTTGACCTCGCTGTCGGGACGCTCCTGCGCCGCGGCGATGCCCAGGTGCAGCACGTCGCCGGCGGCCTTGCGCGGCGTCCACGCCAGGCGGAAGGCGGCGGTGTCGCCCTTGTTGTTGCCCTGCAGGTCGGACTCGAAGAAGTAGCCGACGTTGGCGATGTAACGCTCACGCTCGAACGCCCAGTCGATGCCGCTGCGGCGGTTCTGGTAGAACGCCTGCGTGGGCAGCGACGGTTCCATCATCGACACGTGACGGGTTCCGGTATTGCCCTCGAAGCCCAGCGGCAGCTTCATCTGGCCGATCCGCAGCTTGCCGGCATCGCGACCGAACAGGGCCTTGGTCTCCAGGCGCAGGGCCACGTCGCTCCAGGTCTTGGCCTGGAAGTCGAAGGTCGCACCGAAGTCGTACACGCCCTTGCGACGCAGGGTCAGGCCGATCTCCTGGCGACGCCAGGCGTCGTCGTCCTCCATCGCGGCACCGGCATAGCCTTCTCCCGAGAACGTGGCGGCGTCGTACTGCAGGTTGCCGCCCAGGCTCAGCTCGGTGCCGCCGGCGAACGTGATCTTCGGCGGCCAGGCGGCGAGCTTGGCCTCGCCGTCGTCGGCGCGGGCGCCTGCATGCACGGCGAGAAGGGAGAGGGCGAGGCTGGAGAGGATGTACTTCATGCGTTTACCAGTAGGGTAGAGGCGTGCGCCGCCGGGCGCCATCCATGCGGAGGGCGCGATGGAGCGGACATGCGAGGGAGGATCAGGCCGCCTGCTGCATCCGGCGGGCGCGGACCAGGCCACCCA
This sequence comes from Pseudoxanthomonas mexicana, assembly GCF_010093385.1. Classification (GTDB taxonomy): domain Bacteria; phylum Pseudomonadota; class Gammaproteobacteria; order Xanthomonadales; family Xanthomonadaceae; genus Pseudoxanthomonas_A; species Pseudoxanthomonas_A mexicana. The sequence continues at coordinate 3,403 of NZ_PDWV01000081.1, read as the reverse complement.
CGTCGACGATGAGCGCCACGCGCCCGTCGCCCAGGATGGTGGCGCCGGAAATGCCGTCGATGCGGCGGTAGTTGTTCTCGAGGTTCTTCACCACGACCTGCTGCTGGCCGATCAGTTCGTCCACTTCCAGCGCCAGTTTCTGGCCGTCGGCTTCCACCACCACCACCAGCGGGTCTTCGCTGCGCGCGGCGCCGTAGCGGTAGTACTCGTTCAGCGCGACCATGGGCAGGTACTCGCCGCGCACGCGCAGCACGCGGCCGTCGCCGGCCACCGTGCGCACGTCCTCGTCCTGCGGTTGTAGGGCCTCGAGCACGTAGGTCAGGGGCAGGATCAGGGTTTCATCGCCGACCGACACCGCCATGCCATCCAGGATGGCCAGCGTCAGCGGCAGGCGGATCACCACGCGGGTCCCGTGGCCGGCGGCGCTTTCCAGCTGCACTTCGCCACCCAGCGCCTGGATGTTGCGGCGAACCACGTCCATGCCCACGCCGCGACCGGACAGGGCGGTGACCGCTTCGGCAGTGGAGAAGCCGGGCTGGAAGATCAGGTCCCAGACCTGTGCGTCGGTGGGGTTCTCGGGTACGGCCAGGCCACGCTCGGCGGCCTTGGCGAGGATGCGTTCGCGATTCAGGCCACGGCCGTCGTCGCTGACTTCGATGACGATGTGGCCCCCCTGGTGCGAGGCCGCCAGGGTGATGGTGCCGGTCTCGTCCTTGCCCGCCTGCGCGCGCACATCGGGCATTTCCAGACCATGGTCGATCGAGTTGCGGACCAGGTGCACCAGCGGATCGGCGATGCGTTCGATCAGGCCCTTGTCCAGTTCGGTGCCTTCGCCGATGGTGCGCAGGCGCACCTGCTTGCCCAGGCGCGCGGACAGGTCGCGGACCAGGCGCGGGAAGCGGCGGAACACGGCATCCACCGGCAGCATGCGCACGCCGATGACGGCTTCCTGCAGGTCGCGGGTATTGCGCTCAAGCAGGTCCAGGCCGGCGAACAGGCGTTCGCACTGGGCCTGGTCGAGCATGCCGGAGACCTGCTTCAGCATGGCCTGGGTGATGACCAGTTCGCCGACCAGGTTGATCAGTCCGTCGATCTTGTCGACGCTGACGCGGATGGAGGTTTCGGCGGCATCGTTGGCCGCCGGCGCGGCGGCCGTGGCAGGCGCCTGCGTGCCGCTGGCGACCACCGCCGTCGCGGGCTGCGCGGCCACGGCGACGGCGTCGACCGGCACGGCGTTGCGCTGCATGGGCTGGATGTCCAGCTCGCAGTCGTCGACCACCCAGGCGAACACATCGTCCACCGCGCTGCGCGGCACCTTGCCGATCAGGCCCAGGTCCCAGGCCAGGTAGGCTTCCAGCGGATCGATCTGCTCGAAGCCGGGCAGGCGTTCCATGCGGCAGGCGATGTCCAGCGGGCCCAGGTGTTCCAGTTCGCGCAGGATGCGCAGCGGATCGTTGCCGCTCATGAACAGCGACGGTGCGGGGGTGAAGCCGATCTTCCAGCCTTCCGGCGTGTCGTCGGTCTTCGTGGCCGCGGCGGCCGTTGGAGCGGCGGGCGTTTCCTGGCCGGCCAGCACCGCGTTGAGGCGGTCCTTGATGGCCTGCACGGCGGCGGGATCGGCCGGCGTGCCGTGTTCGGCTTCGGCCAGCAGGGCGCGCAGCACATCGACCGAGGCCAGCATGGCGTCGACCGCGGGCGGGCTGACGGCGCGCTGGCCGGCGCGCAGTTCGTCCAGCAGCGTCTCCAGCACATGGGTCAGGCCGGCGATGGCATCGAAGCCGAACGTCGCCGACCCGCCCTTGATCGAGTGGGCCGCGCGGAAGATCGAGTTGATCAGGTCGCCGTCGCGGCTGCCCTGTTCCAGCGACAGCAGCCCGGCTTCCATCGCCTCCAGCCCTTCACGGCTTTCTTCGAAGAACGTGGCGTGGAAGCGCTGCATGTCCATGTTCATGGCGACGATGCCCTGGTGCGGTCGTAAGGGAGGCGGAGCGGGGAGGGAGGAAGGATCAGCCCAGGACTTTCTGGACGGTGGCGACCAGCTGTTCCGGGTTGAACGGCTTGACCAGCCAGCCGGTGGCCCCGGCGGCCTTGCCCTCGGCCTTCTTGTCGGCGGCCGACTCGGTGGTCAGCATCAGCATGGGCGTGAACTTGTAGTCCGGCAGGCCGCGCAGCGCCCGGATCAGCGAGATGCCGTCCATGTTGGGCATGTTGACGTCGGTGACGACGGCATTGAACTTCTGCCCCTGTGCGCGCCCCAGCGCCACCTGGCCATCTTCGGCTTCATCCACCGAAAAACCCGCCGAGCTGAGGGCGAAGGCGACCATCTGTCGCATCGAGGCCGAATCGTCCACTACCAGAATGCGTGCGCTCATGCGGCGTTCTCCACTTGTTGCGTGTTGTGTTCGTTGTCGTTGGCCAGACCCAGCTGCGGCGCCAGGCCCAGCAGGCGCGCGGCGTCGCGGAAGCTCTGGCTGACCGCGCTGAAATCGGTCGCCAGGCCGGCCTGCTCGCGCTGGCGCACGAAGCTGCACAGCACCTGCAGGCTGGCGGTATGCACGCGCTGCACGGTGCCGGCATCCAGCACCAGCGGTCCCGGCTGCGCGATATGCGGGGCCAGGTGCTGCTTGAGGTCGGTGGCGGCCTCGATACCGAGGTCGTCACCCAGGGGCACAGCGCTCATCGTGTCTCCGGAAAGGCGGCTCTAGTGGGGTATCGGCGCGGTGGGGCCGGTCTTGAGCGATGGATGTGAATGTGTGATGGGTGTGGGGAAATACAGGGGCGAGTGGAGAGGAGTGAGGAGTGAGCGAAAGCACGCTCAGCCTTTACCCATTCCTCACTCCTCTCCGCATGCTTCTCGCTTCATTGCAGTATCCGCGAGGCATCCAGCAGGATCACCGCGCAGTCGTTGAGCCTGGCCACGCCGCGGAACAGGGGATTGGACATGCGGCCGACGCGGGCGTTGTCGGGTGATTCGATCTGCTGGTCGGTGAGGTTGGCCACGTCCTCCACCGCGGTGACGCGCAGGCCCAGGATCTCGCCATGCTCCTCCAGCACGACGATGCGGGTGGTGGCGTCGACCTCGACGGCGCGGCGGCCCAGGTACAGGCCCAGATCGATCACCGGCACCACCTGGCCGCGCAGGTTCATCACCCCCAGCATGTGCGGTGCGGCGCCACGCAGCGGCAGCAGGGTGGCGGGGCGCACCACCTCCTGCACCTTGAGCAGTTCCAGTGCGTAGTGCTGCTGGTCGCAGCGCAGGCGCAGCCAGCGCGTCTTGCGCTCGGTGGCGCGACGGCGTTCGCCGGTATCCGGTGGCGTGGCCAGCAGGTACGGCGTGGCGGGCAGAGGCGGGGCGGCGGCGGGCGCCGCGGGGGTGGGGCGCCGGGGTCGCTTCTCAAACTCC
>NZ_PDWV01000080.1 GCF_010093385.1 Pseudoxanthomonas mexicana | reverse complement strand
GGGCAAGGGCGGGTCGGTCAGCGAGGCCAGCGACTGCAGCTGGCAGAACGTCGCGTCGTAGGCGGCGACTTCTTCCTGGTACTGGCACAGCGCGCGGAACGGATTGCGCGCAGAGAGCGCCTGCGCCGTCGCGCGCAGGCGTTCGCCGTCGGGGTGGCTCTGCACCAGCGCCGCCACCCACACGGTGAGGGCTTCGAGCTGGCCGGTGGTGCGGGCGTCGCTGGTTTCCAGGCGGTCCAGCAGGTTGTGCAGATGGGTTTGCGAGTACAGCAGCATGGGGCGTGGCATCCGGTACGTGATCACCGCGGCCTGGCCCCTGTTCCGGCACGTCGGTTCTTTCCCTGATCACGCGGGTCGGCGCGCAGGCCGGCCACCGCGGCGGGCCGGAGTCAGGCGCCGTTGGGGAACGCATGACTTCCGGCCTACGTGCGCGGCGCTCAGCCGCGCAGGTTCACCTCAGCGACCTTGTCGTGGTAGTCCTCTTTCGGGGCCACGCCGAGCAGCATCTTCCCCCCGGCGAGCAGGCTCTGCTCGTTGAGCCAGATTTCCGCATGCTCGGCATCGAAACGCAGCAGAGCGAGCTTGGGATCGTCCTTGCCGCCTTCGTACCAGGCGGCGACGAAGGGGTTCCACAGGCGTTCGATCACCGCGCGGTCGTCGTCGCGCACCAGTGCGCCCTGCAGGCTGGCGAAAATGTCATGGCCCATCGATGCGAACGTGGCGATGGCGCGCTGCGGCGCCTGGGTGCGCTGGGCCAGCACGTTGTCGGTGGAGGTGAAGATCCACAGCGGGCCGCGGCCCTCGTGTTCCAGCAACGCGGTCATCGGCCGGGTATGGCCGTCTTCGGCGCCGTCCAGGCCCAACATCAGCGTGCGATCGGACTTGATCGCCTTCCACAGCTTCTTTTCCAGTTCTTCCGGCGTATGCATGGCGTGCTCCTCGTCGTGGATGCCACCACGCTAGGCGATGCGGCGTCGCGCCGCCGTCAATGCAGCCGGTTGCCGTCAGTCCCGCGTCATGTTTGTCGTACCGGCGTCACGAAGGCCGTACTGGCGCATGAATGCAGGCGCCCTGCTTTCACCACGCGTTCGCGAGCGCGCGCGCAGCCTGCCCCTGCGATTCCCCACAGGAGAAGCGTCATGAACACCCCCCGCTATCTGCTGTCCGTCGGCCTGATGTCGGTGATGTCGGCCGCGGCGGCGCAGACGTATGGTCCGCAGGACGAAGGCCGCCGTTTCGACGACGGCAGCCGGGTGGTCTGCAAGAACGTGGAAGTGCGGCAGAACAGCCGTGATCCCAACCGCGTGGCTGGCACCGCGATCGGTGCGGTGATCGGTGGCCTGCTGGGCAACCAGATCGGCAGCGGCAACGGCAAGAAGGTGGCGACCGTCGGCGGCGCCGTGGCCGGCGGCGCGATCGGCCGCAAGGTACAGGGCAACCAGCAGGAAACCAAGGGCGACCGCATCGTCGAACGCCGCTGCGAACGCGTCTACCGCTGAGCGCAACGCTCCACCTGCGACGGGCGCCTGCCGCGACGAGGCAGCAGGCGCCCGTCGTGCCGCACCGACAAAGGCGGCCACGCATCCGCCAGACGCAGCAGGAGAACCGCCATGTCGAACCGACCCCGCCCCAACGAGCACAGCGACGCCGCCAAGCCCGACACGCCGGACAAGTACCGCAACGACAAGGCACGCTGGAAAGAACCCGTGCCACCGGAGGCCACGCCTGAAGGCAGGCCCGATCCGGAACGCGACTATCCCGATGCGCAGGACACCGTGGCGCATTGAGGCGCACGGCGCCGCATCGCGTGATGCGCCTGCGATCTCATCCCCTCCATCGCTACCCGATGCGCCTGCCGGATACCGGCAGGCGCACGGGAGATCCCTCAATGCGGGCGCGTGCGGTCCAGCGTGAACGCATCGGCCACCGCGTGCTTGGCCCGTTCCCATGTCAGCTTCGAGCCGCCCTTGAAGCGGTCCCAACCACGCTCTAGGTCGGCTGCCAGACGGTCGTCCCATTCGCGGTCGGCGTACTCGCCGCGTGCATACGTGCCATAGCGATACGCCGGGCGGTAGTCGTCGAACGCATCGCCGTCCTGGCGGTAGGCCGCCTTCTGGAAGTGCTGCGCATAGGCGGCGTCGCTCCACGCATACGCGCCATAGGTGCGGTCAGCGCGTTCCCAGGCATCGCGCGCGGCGGGCCGGGCGTGTTCCCAGTCCAGGCGCGACTCGCCCTTGTCGGCCTCCCAGTCTGCCTGCAGGCGGCGTTCGGTTTCTTCCCACGACTGCTCCGGGAATTCACCGCGCGCCACCGCGCCGGCACGGTACACGCCGGCGTAGTCGCGCTGGAAGTCGTACTGGTCCGAGTAATACGGGCGCGTGCGGTGCGCGTCGCGCCAGTAATCCACCTCGCCGGTGGGATCGATGCGCTCGGCCACGCCCTTGCCCGCGGCGGCGCCAATCACGGTGCCGGCCGCCGCGCCGATCAGCGTGCCGATGGGTCCGAACACGGTGCCGGCCGCCGCGCCGGCGGCCAGGCCGCCGGCCACGCCGCCCACACCCACGCCCACGGGATGTGCGCCCGGCGTGCCGGTGATGGGGTCGCGGTTGGCGTCACGTTGCGAAGTATCGCGTGTCATCTGGAAAGTCCTCTGTGCAGTGATGAAGCCGTGCGACATTGCACGGCCCCATTCCGCTCGCCGGCGATGCATCGCCGCGCGTGCGGAGTGGCACCGATACTCCGCATTCCAGGTGATCACCGCGTGCACTGCGCTCAGCTTGATGATCGCGCCGTGAGCGCACGGGGGCGTTTCGCGAAACGGCAGGTGAACCGCCGCGCGCGATGCACGTTCACGACGGCAGACCCCGCGCACTGCGCCCCCATCACGCAGCGGGGCTGTCACCGCGCGGCAGGTGGATCACGAACGTGGTGACGCCCTCGCCCACGTGCGCGGCCACGTCGCCGCCGTGGGCGATGGCGATCTCGCGCACGATGAACAGCCCCAGCCCCAGGCTGGCGTGCTCGCCCTTGTGCGCCGGCAGCGAGCCGCGCCGCAACGGGTCGAACAGCGCATGCAGCACGTCGGACGACAGCGGTTGGCCCGTATTGCTCACCGCGATGCGTACGCTGCGCGCATCGCCGGGCAGGGCCACGTCGATCGGCGCGGCCCGTTCGCCGTACTTCACGGCATTGGTCACCAGGTTGTGCACGGCCTCGCGGATGCGCGCATCGTCGAAGTACCCGTGCGTGGCGCCCTGCACCTGCAGACGGAGGGGCGCCTCCGGCAGCGCGGCCTGCAGCAGGTCGAGTTCGGCCGCTACCGCCTCGCCCAGGTCGCAGGCGATGCGGTGCAGCGGCATGCCCGCGCCCAGCGTGCTCTTGCTGTAGTCCAGCAGGCCATCCACCAGCCGGCTCAAGTGTTGGCCGCCGCTGAGGATGCGCGCGGCCTGGTGCGCGTGCGGCGTGCCCTGCGCGGTGTCCGCCGGCAGCTCGGCGGTGCCCACCACGGCCGCCAGCGGGCCGCGCAGGTCATGACCCAGCGCGCCCAGGAAGACGTTGCGCCACGACTCCACCGTGCGCGAGAACTCCAGCAGCGATTCGGCCACCGCCTGATCGATGGCTTCGTTGAAGCGCATCATGTCGTCGATGGCATCGCCGGACAGCGCCTGGTCGGCCGCCCACAGGTGCAGCACCGACGCGCGCAGGGCGCGGTATTCGGCGATCATCTGGTTCACCCCGAAGCCGTCGTCGGCGCGGCTGCGGCCGTGGCTGCTGGCCGCCGATTCCGGGCCGGTGCCGTCAGCGGGGCGGCCCTGCGCCTTGTCGCGCTGCGCGGCGGCGCTCTGCGGCGTGCGCAGGTCGGCCACGATGTCGCGCAGGATCAGTGGGATGCGTTGCGCAGGCGCTTGTGGTTCAACTGCGCGCCTTCCGGCGCCTGGGTGATGGCGAAGTCCACCGCATCGTCGAGGATGCGCTGCATGTTGGCCTGGATGAAATCCGGTAGTCGCATAAGCACGTCCTGTTGTTCCTTCTGCGTCGTGTGATCGGTGATGTCTTCCCCCTGGGATGGAATGCGCAGTCGCATGTCAGTTGGCGAGGCCGCGCGGATCGCGCGGGTCGTCGATGTGCGGCTGCGTTTCCGGTGGATCGGGACCGACCGGCACGTCGTCGGGATCGCCCGGATCGCGTGGCATCGGGGGCCGTTCCGACGGCGGCGGACGCTGTGGATCGCTGGGCGTGCCGGGCGGGCTGGGCATGCCCGGTTCGGACGGCGTGCCGGGCGGCGTGGGCCGGCCCGGCGGTGTCGGCGTGCCGGGTTCGCTCGGCTTCGGTGTGCCGTGCGCGGTGATGCCGTGGGTGTTCGTCATGTCGGTCCTCCTGCGCGTCGGCGTGGCGCGCCTAGGTGCGCTCCGTGGAGGCCTGCAGCGCGGCGGCCAGCGCGGCATCGCCGGTGACCAGGTCGGCCCAGCGGATCTCCACGCCGTTGCGACGACCTTTCTCCACCAGCTTCAGTCCGGTGGGATCGATCGTCAGCGTGTAGGCCTGGTCGCCCAGCATCAGTTCGCGTCGGAGCGGTTTGTCGAGGGGAGTCATGCGGTGTCCTCAGATCTGCGGGGGATGGCGACGCGGTTGTCCGTCCTTCGCGCCGGGTTCGACTTCAGGGTCGTTGCGCGCGTCGTCGGTACGCTTGCCGTGCGATTCGCCGGGCATCACGTCGCCCTCGGGGCGGCGTTGTCGTTCGATCGGGTTGGGCGCGGCCGGTGTGGCGTCGTGGGGGGTGCGATGCATGGCGGAGTCCTCGCTTGCGGGCGTCCAGCGTCGCCATGCAGACGTTGGCCACACGTGATGGTGGCCTGTGGATTTTCAGCAGGCAGTCACGCTGTACCGCGCAGTACGACTGCGGGCTGAACGCGGGCACGCCGTGCGCACGGCGCGTTGACGCAGGCCCCCGCAATCTTCAGCGCATGTTGTGCCACGAACGTATCGACGCGCGTCTTTCCGATGCCGAAATGCTGGTGGTGTCCGGTGCCGATATCGGCGACCCGCATGCGTTCCTGCGCGGGTTGTGGGCGCAGGTATACGACCACGCACCCATGCACCTGCGTTCGTCGGTACTGCGCCGCCTGCATGCGCTGTCGCGGCAGCTGGGCGTGAACTACGTGCACGGCGAGCCGGACGCCGCCGACTGACGCGGCGCGCCGTCGTCCGGGAATCAGGCCGCCGGGCGCAGGCCGGCCAGGGCGTCCTGAATGTCCTGGCGGCGGAACGGCTTGGCCAGCACCGCCGCATCGGCGAAGCGTTCCGGCAGGCCCTGCTGGCCGTAGCCGGTGGTGAAGAGAAACGGCACGCCGCGCGCGCGCAGCGCATCGGCCACCGGGAACGACGGTTCGCCGGCCAGGTTCACGTCCACCACCGCCAGGTCCACGTCGGCGGTATCCAGTTTGGCCAGCGCGTGCTCCACCGAGCCGGCGCTGCCGGCCACGGTGTAGCCCAGGGTGGGCAGCAGGTCTTCCAGCAGCATCACCAGCAGGAATTCGTCTTCCACGATGAGCACGCGCGGTGCGGGGTCGGTCGTCGTCATGCGGCCACTCCTAGGTCGGGCATGGGGGCGGTGATGCGGCAGTGCACGCCCGCGGGTTGGAAGTCCAGGGCCACGTCGCCGCCCAGGTCGTGGCGCAGGCCGCGCTCAATCAGGCGCGAACCGTAGCCGCGGTGAGCCGGCGCCACCACCGGCGGGCCGTCCATTTCCTGCCAGTGCAGCACCAGGCTGCGGCGGCCCTGCTGCGGCTCGGAGGTCCAGTGGATGCGCACGCGCCCCTGCGCCACCGACAGCGCGCCGTACTTCATCGCGTTCGTGCACAGCTCGTGCAGGGCCATCGACAGGGCCAGCGCGCGTTGCGGTTCCAGTTCCATCGGCGGGCCGTGGATGTCGAAGCGCGGCTCGTCCCCCTGCAGGCACGGCGCGATGGCGGTGCGCACGATGTCGTGCAGCGGGGCGTGTTCCCATTGCTGGCGGGTCAGCACGTCGTGCGCCTGCGCCAGTGCGTGCAGGCGTGCTTCGAAGCGGTCGCAGGCCAAGCCGATGTCGTCGGCGCGGCGCAGGGTCTGCAGGGCGATGGACTGGACGATGGCCAGGGTGTTCTTGACCCGGTGGTTGAGTTCGTTGAGCAGCAGGCGCTGGTGTTCTTCGTGCTGGCGGCGCGCGGTGATGTCGGTGGCGGCGCCGAACCATTCGGTCACCTCGCCGCCGATGGGGCGGATGGGCACGGCGCGCGAGGCGATCCATGACCAGCCGCCAGCTTCGTTGCGGATGCGGTGTTCGGCGCTGAAGGTGCTCTGGGTGGCCCGCGCGCGGGCGATGGCGTCGGCCACCAGGTCGCGGTCGTCGGGGTGCACCAGCACCTCCAGCCAGGCGGGGGTGAGCGAGCCGTGCCGGCCCAGCAGCAGGCTGCCGCCCACGATGTCCACTTCGCTCCAGTCCGCATTGGTGCGGTAGACCAGGTCGGTGGTGGCGTCGACCATGGCGGCCAGCCGTTCTTCGCTGCGGCGGCGGGCTTCTTCGTGCTGCTTGCGTTCGGTGACGTCGCGGGTGGTGCCGGCGACGGCTTCCACTTCGCCATCGGGGCCGATGACGGGCACCAGCAGGTAGTCGTAGATGCGCCGGCCGTTGGTGCCGTTGAACGGTACGTCGCCGCGCACGGGCTGGCGGGTGGCGATGACCTGTTCGATCTCGCGGTCGTGCATGGCGGCGTGCCAGGGTTCGTAGCCCAGTTCCAGGCAGTTCCTGCCGATGGCTTCGTCCCAGGTCTTGCCCCACATGGCCAGCAGGGCGGCGTTGGCGTAGGTGAAGCGGTGCTGCAGGTCCCACATGTAGACCAGGTCGGGCGTGGTCTGCAGGAGGGTTTCGTACAGGCGGAGGCGCTGCTCCGCCGAGGCGTGCGCACCGCCTGCCATCGAGGCGCTGTCCATGGACGTGGGTGTTCTGATGGCGATGCCCCACCCTACCGCCCGTCGGCGTGGGCGACCCGTGAAACTTGGCAGGGGTGGTGGCCTGTGCGGGGGCTTCTGTTCAGGCGGACGCATAAAAAAAAGGCCCCGCGCTGCGGGGCCTTGGGGTGGCGCGGCGGCGCAGGCTCAGGCGTCGACGACGGCTTCGCCGACGGGCTCGGCGGTGGCCTTGCGGCGGGCGAAGCGCGAGGCAAGTTCGCGGCGCGCTTCGTCCACGCCCTTGTCCTTGCCCGCCACCTTCAGCACGCCGTACACCTCCAGCGCGGCGGCCATCAGGTCGCTGCCGAGGGCGAGTTCGGTGTCGGTGATGCGCTGGTGGAGTTGCGCCAGGCGAAGGGAACACGGACGCAGGGCGTCGAGGGCCATCTGGTCCTGACGGAAGGCGGCAATGTCGAAATCGCGCGGCATGATGCCCGCGTGCTGCTCCGCGACCGCGAGCGCCGTCATGCAGAACGCATGCGACTTGGTGCCCATCTTGAACATGTCGCGGCGCTCGTCGTTGGTGAGGGCGATCAGGTTCTGGAGATCGGCTTCCAGTGCGGTGATGGAAGCGAGGATGCGCTCTACGGTCTCGGCACCGAGTGTCAGGCTGATGCGGTTCTGCGTCATGGGTCTGTCCTTAGTCGTGTTCTTGGTGGTGCCGGCCGGGTCCGACCGGCGCATGCAGCGTAGCGCGCACGAGGGCTGATGCGACGTCGTCCACGCTAATGTGCGATTTCTCACATGAAAGATGCCGTCTGAGGCAAAAAGCGTGACGCGCCAGCTCTACTGTGCGTTGATCCAGCCAAAAAGCCTGGCGACTCAGGCTTTGTGTGTGTTGAGCCAGCCGAGAAGCCTGACGCGCCAGCCTTAGTGTGTGTTGAGCCACCCAAAAAGCCTGGCGCGTGAGGCTTAGTGTGTGTTGAGCCAGCCCAAGAGCCTGACGCGCGAGTCCTAGTGTGTGTTGAGCCAGGCTTTTCGGCTGACGGGTCAGGCTTTGTGTGAGTAGAGGGAGTGTCGGCTACCGGCGTCCACGCAACATCAGGTATCCCCAACTCCTTTACCTGGCGTGTGATGCCGCGTGGCGCCGGGGCATTCCATCGGTGGCATACAGACGCTCTCCCCCCTCATCTGCGTGCGCTCACCCCAACCGGCCGCCTTGGGGAGGCGGTTCAATTGAGACTATCCTAGTCGTCGCCCTACCGTGCCCCGTTGGCCCGCTCCCCCTCGAGGATCCCGGATGACCCCCGAAGCCAAAGCCCGCCAACTCATTGATTCCAAACTTGAAGCGGCGGGTTGGGTAGTCCAGGACACCAAACAGCTGAACCTGTCAGCCGGACCTGGCATCGCCGTCAGGGAGTACCCCACCGACTCCGGCCCGGCGGACTACGTGCTGTTCGTCGACCGCCAGCCGGTGGCCGTGATCGAGGCCAAACGCGACGAGGACGGTTCCAAGCTCAGCACCCACGAAGCCCAGACCGAGCGCTATGCGAATGCCACCCTGAAGTGGCGCAACGGGAACCAGCCGCTGCGGTTCCTCTACGAAAGCACAGGCCGGCTCATCTTCTTCACCGATGGGGCCGACCCTGCCCCGCGGGCACGTGAGCTGTTCCATTTCTTCCGGCCGCAGACGCTGGCCGAATGGGCCGCGCAACCCGACACCCTGCGCCGTCGCCTGACCCGCATGCCACCCCTGCCGGAGCGCAACCTGCGCGACTGCCAGATCGGTGCGGTTACGGGGCTGGAGGCCTCGCTGGCGAAGAACCGGCCGCGCGCCCTGGTCCACATGGCCCCCGGCGCCGGCAAGACGTTCCCCGCAATCACCTCGGTCTACCGCCTGCTCAAGTTCGGCGGCGCCAAGCGCATCCTGTTCCTGGTGGACACCCGCAACCTGGGCAAGCAGGCGCACCAGGAGTTCATGGCGTACACCCCGCCGGACGATGGCCGCAAGTTCACCGAGCTGTACAACGTGCAGCGGCTGTCATCGAGCCATATCGATCCACACGCACAGGTCTGCATCAGCACCATCCAGCGCATGTACTCGATCCTGTCGGGCACCGAACTGGCCGAAGCCGGCGAGGACATCTCGCTCAACGAACTGGGCCAGACGGATACCCAGGCAAAGCTGGTGCAGTACAACCCGCAGGTTCCCATCGAGACCTTCGACTTCATCGTCATCGACGAGTGCCACCGCAGCATCTACAACCTGTGGAAGCAGGTGCTGGACTACTTCGACGCCTTCCTGATCGGCCTGACCGCGACGCCCGACAAGCGCACCTATGGCTTCTTCAACGAAAACGTGGTGGCCGAGTACAGCTACGAGCAATCGGTGGCAGATGGCGTGAACGTGGGCTACGACGTCTACGAGATCGAGACCGAGATCACCGCCAAGGGCGCGGAGCTGAAAGCGAAGGAATGGGTGGACCACCGCGACCGTGAGACGCGCGCCAAGCGCTGGGCGCAGACCGAGGAAGACACCGCCTACAGCTCGACCGATCTCGACAAGTCGGTCGTCAATCCCAGCCAGATCCGCAACGTGATCCAAGCGATGAAGACGGCGGTCGAGACCACCATCTTCCCGCAGCGCAAGGAGACGCCGAAGACACTCATCTTTGCGAAGACCGACAGCCATGCCGACGACATCATCCGGATGGTCCGGGAGGTGTATGGCGAGGGCAATGCGTTCTGCAAGAAGGTCACTTACCGCGCTGGCACGGATGCGGAGACCGGAAAACCGGTGCCGGGAGACGACGCCGACAGCGTGCTGGCGAGCTTCCGCAACGACTACAACCCCCGCATCGCCGTCACCGTGGACATGATTGCCACCGGCACCGACGTAAAGCCGCTGGAAGTGCTGTTGTTCATGCGCGACGTACGCAGCAAGGGCTATTACGAGCAGATGAAGGGCCGCGGCGTGCGTAGCCTGGATGCGGAAACGCTGAAGAAGGTCAGCAACTCGGCCGAGGGTGCCAAGACCCACTTCGTGCTGATCGATGCGGTGGGCGTGGAGAAGTCGCTGAAGACCGAGAGCCGCCCGCTGGAGCGAAAGCCCGGGCTCAGCCTGGATAGCTTGCTGAAGGGCGTGGCGGTGGGCGCGCGGGACGATGACACGGTGCTGAGCTTGGGCAACCGGCTGGTGCGCCTCGCCAAGCAGCTGGACGACAAGGCACTGGCGCGGATCAAGCAGGCCAGCGGCGGCATCGGGCTGCAGGACCTGGGCCGCGGGCTGGGGCAGGCGGTGGACCCGGACCGGATTGCGGCCGATGCGGTGGACATCGCCACGGCGGCGGGTATCACGCGGAGCGCGGAGAACCTGACGCCGGACGAGCTGGACGCGGCGCGGCGCAAGCGCGTGGATACGGCGTGTGCGCCATTCGATACCCCCGCCCTGCGCGAGCTTATCGAGGCCGCGCGGCGGGAGCGCGAGCAGTTGATCGATCACGTGAACCTGGACGCGGTGACACGTAGCGAGTTCGCGGCGCAGGCGCAGGCCAATGCGGAGGCGGCCGTGGGTCGGTTCCGGGAATTCCTGGAGACGCACCGGGAGGAGATTGCCGCGTTGGGGTTCTTCTATGCCCAGCCGTACAGCCGCCGTGCGCTGACCTTCGAGATGGTCGAGGAACTGCATGAGGCGCTGCAGCGCCCGCCGCTGATGCTGACGACCGAGAAACTGTGGTCGGCCTATGCGCGGGTGCAGGAGAGCAAGGTGCGGGGCAGCGGTGTACGCCGGCAGTTGACAGATCTGGTGTCGCTGGTGCGCTTCGCGCTGGGCATGGATGACGAGCTGCGGCCGTTCGCGGATAGCGTGGACAAGCGGTTCGCGGACTGGGTGTTCCGTCATAATGCACGCCGCGCCACGGCGTTCACGCCGGAGCAGATGGAGTGGCTGCGTCTGGTCAAGGACCATATCGCCAGCAGCTGCCGGATCGAGCGCGACGATTTCGACTACGCACAGCTGGCCGGCAAGGGTGGACCGGCCAGCCTTTCGTAGACATCCGGTTGCCATAATTGATGGCAATGACCGAGGTGTTTATGGGCAACAGCAAGCAGTACACAGATGAGTTCCGGGCCGAAGCGGTGAAGCAGGTGATCGAGC
>NZ_PDWV01000007.1 GCF_010093385.1 Pseudoxanthomonas mexicana | reverse complement strand
CGTAGGACCTGATCCATGCCCCGAATCTCGATGGGTGATTTCGCCCAAGCCACCGTAGTACCCCGCCCCGAGCGCTCTTCCGTCCAGTTCGGCGACGGCGGCAGCGGCCGCGCGCTCGACAACCTTGCCGGTTCGCTCGGACAGGTGGCCAACGACATTGCCAGGGTTGGCCAGCAGCAGCGCGAGCAGGAGGAAGGGCTCGCACGCGCGAAGGCCAGCAATGCGCTGCTCGACTACGAGCTGCAGGTCTCCACCAAGGTCGACGACATCCGGCAGCGGCTGCTCACCGGCGACCTGCAGCCCGGGGACTCGGAGTTCACCGCCACGCAGGAGATCGGCCAGATCGAACGGCCCAACGTGCGAGGCCTGGGCGAGATCGGCGCCGTGCAATTCGACGGCGCGTTCCAGCAGGCACAGCGGAAGGGCATTCTCCAGGTCCAGACCGCCGCGCGCACGGCAGAGCGTCAGCTCCGCAAGACTGAGGTGATCGGCGCGTTCGACCGAATGGACAAGCTGGCAGGCCTGCCCGATGCCGACATCGATCGGCTGACGACGCTCGCCGGAGCCATGTCCGAGCAGTGGCGCGAGGCTGGGCTGGACCCGAGCGAGTTCGAGAACAAGCGCCAGTCCTATGCCGACCGCTGGTGGGTACAGCACGCCTCCCGGCGCGAGATGCTGGCGCGCGATGACAGTGCGGCGCTGGATGCGTTGGCCGACGACCTGACCAAGGACGATGGCTACTACGCCACTCGGCTGGACGCCACGCAACGGAACATGCTGCTCAACCGGGTCCTGGTAGGCCGCGAACGACTCGACGCTCGCAGCGCCGTCGAGTCCAACAAGCGCGAGGCGGCCGCCAGTCGGGTGATCGAGCAGTACGAAAAGCAGGTGGCCACCGGCGTGCCGGCGCCGGCGGACGTCATGATCGGCTGGGCCAGCGCCGTCGCCGGAACGTCGCTCGAGGGTGAGTTCCAGCTGATCCAGCGCGGTGAGGTCGAGCTGCAGCAGGTGATGAAGCTGCCGCCGGTCGAGCAACGGTCGTACCTCCAGAAGCTGAAGGCCCAGCAGCAGACACAGGGCGCGACCGTCAGCGACCAGCTCCGCGCCGAGCGACTGGAGCGCGCGATCGAAACGCGCCTGAAGGCGCTGCGCGAATCACCGCTGGAGTTCCACGGCGCAACCACGGGTCAGGCCGTGCCGCCACTGAACCTCGGGCTCTTGGCGTCAGGCAACGCTGCCGGGCTCCGCGAACAGATCGAAGAGCGCCAGACGCTGCTGCGCGCGCAGCGTGCGCGCTACGGCGCCGAGGCCGGCATGTCTCCCTTCCTGCCGCAGGAGGCCTCCGCGCTGGCCGGCATGCTCGCCAAGGCGCCGCCCCAGCAGGCGGCCCAGGTCTTCGGCACGGAGCGCGACCTACTGGACGATCCGAAGGCCTACGAAGAAGCCATGCGCCAGATCGCGCCGGATGCGCCCCTGCGCGCCGAAGCGGGCCGGATCTATGCTCTGCAGCGGCCCGCAGGTTCACCGCCCGGCGGCATAACGGCAACGTCCCCCAACGGCCAGTACGGCGACGTCGCATTGACCATCCTGCGCGGCGAGACCCTGCTCAACCCGGGCAAGGACGACGGCAAGGCCAAGCCCGTGGCCATGCCGCCGCCGCAGGAGGTTCAACAGCACATCGCCAAGCAGCTGGGCACTGCATTCGCAGGACGTCCCGAGGAATACCGCCGCGCCGTCGACGCCGTGAATGCTTACTACGCGGCCAAGACGGCGGACGAAGGCGACGCGAACGGCAGGCTCAACACCGAGCGCATGAACACCGCGATCAAGGCCGGGATCGGCGAGCGCGTGGACATCGAAGGCCGTGGCGTAATTCCGCCATGGGGCATGCCGGCCGAGACCTTCCGCCAGCGCGCGGACCTGTACATCCAAGCCAGGCTGAAGGCCGCCGGCCGCAAAGACCCCGGCGACGTCTCGCTCGTGAACGTTCGTGGTGCGCCCGGGTCCTACGCGCTCGTGCGCGGGTTCGAGCCGCTCTACGACAACACCGACCCGCCGCAGCCGCTGGTGATCCGCGTGGGGGCCAAGCCGTGAAGCCGCTGCAGCCATACGATCCCGACGCGGCCGCGCTGCAGGCGGCGAGCGAGCAGTTCGACGAAATGGAGCTGGGGCCCTTCGACTACGCCGCCCCGCGGGGGCTGGCCGGCGTGGGCGAGTCGTTGAAGTCCCTGGCCCTGCCCTCCGCCCAAGGGGGACGCTTGGCGCTGTTCGTTGGCGCCCCTTTCGCTGGCGCGAGGGACGCGTACATGAACGACGCGGCGGCAGGATTCGCAGACCTGCGTCGACGGCAAGGCGAGCGCGATGTGCCGATTCCGGAGCGGCGCACCGACTCCCAGGACTGGTATTTCGAGAACGTCTACGAGGCGCTGGGCCAGCGGGCGGTCGACCACTGGACGCCGGACGTAAACGCCATGGGCAACACGGCCAAGGTCTTGAGTACCGTGAACGAGGTCGTCGGCTCGATCCCGACGATGGCAGGTCTACCCGGCCTGTTCCTGACGAACGCCGCCATTTCGCCCGCAGTCGACCTCACGCGGCAAGGGGTCGACACCAAGACCGCAGTCGCAGTGGGCGGCGTGAACTTCGCGGTCAATGCGGTCGGAATGAAAGTGCCGGCGGCCTGGGGCAACACGCTCACGCAACGCCTGGCCACCGGCGCGGGCTCGAACGTCGCCCTCGGCGCAGGCGCGGACGCCACCTCGTCCACGATTCTGGAGCAGCGCGGGTACGCCCAGGAAGCCGAGGGCTACGACGCAGCCGACCCTTACGCGCGGGGCCTGGACTTCCTCATGGGCGCAGCATTCGGGGCGAAGGCCCACGCGGACGCGCCGCGGCTGACGCCAGAGCAGCGCGATGCCGTGCTGGTCGCCAACAGCGCCGATCACATCCGTCGCGCCCCCCTGCCGGGGCAGCCGGTCGCCGCCGGCGCCGATGTTCGACATGAGACCGCATTCCGTACGGCGCTTGACCAGCTCAGCGCTGGCCAGCCGATCACGGTTGCCCAGTTGCTCCGGCCGGGAGACTTCGACCTGCGCGCCGACATTGCCGGCGGGCCGCAGAGCGCAACGAACTCGCCAGCCTCCTCGACTTCCCCCGGCGGCCAGGCATACGCGGAATTTCGCCGAGCGCTGGAATCCGGCGGACGCGCCGATGCTCGACCAGTCGATCCGAAGACCGGACGGCTGCTCTCGCAGGCATTCGGCATCGACCAGTTCACGCCGGCCACGTGGCGCAAGGTCGTCGCGGCAGCCAAGCCTGCGTGGGCGCAGGGCTTGTCCGATGCCGAGTTGCTGGCCGCGCGCGGCGATCAGGCGAAGTCCGGCGAGATGGTGGCGGCGCTGGATCGCCAGCATGCGGCAGCCCTGGAAGCCGCCGCCCTGCCCGTCGACCGTCACACCCTCTACGCGGCCCACCATTTCGGGATCAACAAGGCCAAGGCATTCGCGCGTGCCGCAGCCGATACGCCGATGGAGCTGATCGTCACGCGAGCCCAGCTGGAGGCGAACCCCTACCTGCGCGGCAAGACGAAGGCCCAGACCATCGCGAACTGGGATGCGCGCGCACGGAAGGCCGGCGTCGACCTGGACGCTCCGACGCCTCGCGAAAGTTCGCGGGTGGCTCGCGAGGATTCGCTAGACGCCATCGCGCCGCGCCCGACCTGGGCCGCAGGCGAAGCCGCAACGGTGATCGACACTCGGCTCAGCAACCTCGACGAGCTCTCGGCGAGCAATCGGCTATCCGACGCCGACCTGACCGCCCTACGCCGCGAGGATGCGCAGATCGTCGACACCCTGCGTACGTTCGAGCGGCGCCAGCGCGAGGGCATCATCCCGGCCGACCCGCGCGACCGGCTGAGCCCGGAACAGATGCAGACGCTGAGTGCACGCCGGGCGGAAATCCGCCAGGGCATCGAGGCGCACCGTGCAGCAGTCGGCTACGAGAACCAAGCGGCTCAGCTCCGCCAGCGACTGGACAAGATCGATCGCGATGCGGACCTGATCCGGCTGGCCGAAAAGCTCCAACAGTCGGCCGCAGCGGCACAGCGCCCTGTCCGACTCGACAGCGACTCGACGCGCCGTGCGGAGCTCCCCAGCGCCCAACCGGGCGAACGCCAAGATGGCAGCGCAGTACCAGCGCGCAGCGACGTTGCCGAGCTGATCCCCGGCGTTCGTGCACGTCGCGAGGCCGACGGTTTCAGGATCGAGATCGACGACGCGGTCCTGTCGCGTGTCGACAGCGCCCGCGCGGCGGACCTGACCAGCAGGGTGTTGGGCCGCGACGATGCCGCACGGGCTGTGCTGGAACTCGCCAGGCAGTCGGGCGTGACGCTTCCGGAAGGCAATGCAGCTCCGCGTGCGCCAGCGTCGACCAGCGAAGCAGCCCGCGAGCTTGCCGTGCAGAAGCCCGCCCTGCTGATCCCCACCGGGGCCGTCGACGCCGATGGTCGCCCCATCACGATGCGCGTGGCGGATGCGCTGGCCGAAGCCGAGGCCGAGGCAGCCAGCGCCCGCATCGAGATCGACGCCGTACACGCGGCAGCCAACTGTTTCCTGAGGAGCGGCGCATGAAGCCACAATGCATCCAGGCGGTCAACGCCGTCTACGGCCGCGAGGCCACCGCGGCAGAAGTCACCGCGATCGAACAGCGGCTCAGCCGCGCCATGCAGCAGCTGGCACGCGCTGACCGCACGGGCTGGCTGGCCAAGACCCAGGAGCAACGGATTGAGGAAGGGGCTGCAGCTGCTGCGCGAGAAATCGCGGCCGAGGCGCAGAAGAAGCTCCAGCGCCAAGCCTTGCAGATCACTCGGATCGGTGAGCTGCAGCAGACCATCGCCGACTTTCCCGGCTCCCCTCTGGACGCGCTCTCCCGGATCGTGGCGTTCCATGCCGACGCGCAAGGATCCATCCAGTCCGTGGAATCCCGCGCCAGCGCCATCCGCGACGACGCGCTGCGCCAGATGGTCGACACCCTGGAGGCGACGAACCCGCGCTTCTGGGGTCTGTTTGAAAACCCCGAGGGCGTGCGCGATCTGGTGATGGAGCTACACGGCGAGGCCAGCGGCAATCCGGTGGCCGCCAAGGGCGCCGAGCAGTTCAAGCAGATCGCCGAGGCCCTGCGTCAGCGCTACAACCGGGCCGGCGGCGACGTCGGCCAGCTCGATGACTGGGGCATGCCGCACCACCACTCGCAGGTGCGCGTCGCACGTGCAGGCCGTGAGGAATGGCTGAAAACCCTGACGCCCGTCGAGCGCGCGAAGGCGATCGCGCTGGATCGGCCACCGCCGAAAGAGTTCGCCCGCGACTACTGGGTCGGCAGCATCCTGCCGGCCGTCGACCGCTCGCGCTACCTGCGGCCTGACGGCGCGATGATGGACGACAACGAGGTCACCGAGCTGTTCCGCGGGATCTGGCTGACGATCGCCACCGGCGGTGTGAACAAGCTGGACCCGGCGCGTTCCGCGGGAACGGGATGATGGCCAACCGTGGCAGCGAGAGCCGCCAGGTTCACTTCCGGTCCGCGAAGGACTATCTGGACTACCAGAGCAACTTCGGCGAGCACACGCCTTACGAGACGCTCACCGGGCACATCGCCGGCATCGCGCGCGACATCGCCGCGGTGGAGACGTTCGGCCCGAACCCCGCGCACGCCTTCCGCCTGCTGCAGGATCAGGCTGTCGGCCGACTCGTGGATGCCGAGCCGGCGCGCAGCGGCGCGTACCTCAAGCAGGCACAGAAGGTTGAGGCGCTGTTCGACCACGTTACCGGACGGACGCTGCCGGTAGCCTCCGAGCGTCTGGCGCGCGCCTTCGACGCGATTCGGAACAACCTGGTGTCCACGAGGCTGGGCTCGGCCGTGCTCACGTCGATTACGGACGAGGGCACGATGATGCGGATGGCCTCCGTGAACAACCTGCCCCAGCTGCAGCTCTGGCGGAACGAGCTGGCCGCCATGAATCCGGCCAATGCGCAGGAGCGCCGTCTCGCGCAGCGAGCGGGCCTGGCGTTGAACACGCTGGTCAGTTCCCTCAACCGGTTCGGCAACGACGGGCTCGGGGCTGGGTTCTCATCCAAGATGGCAGGCGCCACGCTGCGCGCGTCGGGCCTGAACTACCTCACCGATGCGAGGCGCCGCGCGTGGGGCGTCACGATGATGGACGGCATCGGCTCGATCACCAGCCAGCACGCACGCCTGGCGGACCTGGACCCGGGCGATCACCGGATCCTGCTGTCCAAGGGCATCACCGAGACCGACTTCGCGGTGTGGAAGCGTGCGGAGCTGGAGGACTGGACCGGCGGGAACGACACCGTGCTCACGCCCGACGCGATCTATCGCATCCCGGACGAGAAGCTGTCCGATCTGGGCGACCCGGCAGCGCTGCGCGAGGAGGCGGTGACCAAGCTGCTCGGCGCCGTGCTCGAGGAAACGAACATGGCCGTCATCGAACCCGGCGCCCGGGAGCGTGCGCTCATGATGAGCGGCCTGCAGCGCGGCACATGGAAGGGTGAGCTGACGCGCTCGGGGTTCCTCTTCAAGTCCTTCCCTATCGCCATGATCCCCAAGCACTGGGCACGCGCGCTGAGCGAACCCACGCCGAACCGTCGCCTGTCGGCGATGCTGGCGCTGACCACGTCCACGACCCTGCTCGGCATGGTGGCGATGCAGGCCGCCCAGCTGCGCGACGGCAAGGATCCGCGCAACGTGCGCGAGTGGAAGACTTGGATGGGCGCCCTGCTCAAGGGTGGTGCCCTCTCGATCTACGGCGACTTCTTGTTCGCGGACGAAACCGAACACGGCCGCGGCGCCTTCGCCACGCTCCTGGGCCCGGTTGCGGGCCTGGCCGAGGAAACGGTCGCGCTCACCTGGGGCAACGCGCTGCAGGCCGCCAAGGGAGAAGAGACCGACTTCGGCGCGGAACTGGTCCGGTTCGCCAAGGGAAACACGCCCGGCCTGTCTGCCGCGATCAACCTCTGGTACACCCGGGCGGCGGTCGACCACCTGCTTATCCATGACCTGCAGGAGGCGGCCAGCCCAGGCTACCTGCGCCGCATGGAGAACCGGGCGCGCAACGAGTTCGGCACGGAATACTGGTGGGCCCCGGGCGGCAGCCCCTTGATGGACTCCGGCGAGACTTTCGGGCCGGAGCGCGCGCCGGATTTCGAGGCCGCGGTGACAGAACGGAATTGAATCGGCGCAGCGTTCGCAGGCCCTACACTCGTCGCGTCAGGAGGACCACCCATGCACCGGAAAGCCCTACTCGCACTAGCTCTCGCGATCGCCAGCCCCGCAGCCTTGGCCGAGATCCCGAAGCAGTTGCAGGTTTGCAAGGCCGATGACCACCGAGTGCGCGTCACTGAGTGGACGCCTAGGTTCAACGGAGCCGCGCTGCTCACCAAGCCAGTCGCCGAGGATGGCGACGTCGTCTACATGGAGTTCCTGTTGGACAGCGCTGACGCCGGTTGCGCCGGTGCGAAGCCCGATCACCTCTATTCCTTCGGCCATTCCTACGGAGAGGATGGGGGCGGGATCTCCATGAACCTGCGCGGGAACGTCCAATTCGCGAACGGCATGTGCTACTTCGCCGGCTTCTTCATGAACGAGACCGTCATGGGCTTGCACCAAGGTTGGACGGAGACCTACTTTCGGCCGCTGGACAAGGTGGATGTGCTGACGTCTGGTCGCTATTGCGCCTCGACAAGGGACAGCTCCGACGTGCAATCCGGTGCCCGCAAGGATGGAAGCTCGGAGGTGGCGGCCGGATTCACATCCAAAACATTGAGGGATCTGTGCGAGGGGATCAGCGACGGGGGCAAGCTACCACCGCAGCATCTGGCTTGCCTTGCGTATGTGCGCGGATTCACGGAAGGCTCAGAGCTGCAGGCAACACTGTCGAAGTCTGTTACCCCGAGTTGCAGCGGTCGCGCAACGACACCTGAAGTCGCCCGGGCGTACGTGCGATGGTATGACGAGTCCGATGCGGATCGACCTGTCTTTGCGGCCACAGCTCTGGCAACCGCGATGCTTGCGGCCTATCCCTGCCTGTAGCCTGGAGCGCGACCGTAGGATGCTGGCCTCGGGCATGCTGCTCGATCGCAACCTGTAACCTTTGCCCACAAATCGATCAGCGCCTCGCCGTCCGAATGCCGCGGCTGCGCCCCCTCGTTCTTCCACCCGCCGATCGTGCGTGGCGGCACATCGATCGCCTTCGACACTGCGAGGTCGGAGACGCCGTGCCTGGTCAGGTCAGCGAGTACGCGAAACCAGTCCACGGCGTGCGCGTTCCCAATGTTTCGGATCCTGAGCATCTTGTCCCTATGGCGACTTTTTGCGGTCCATGTTGAGGGTCAAATCCCACTCATGAGTGGGACTGAAAAAAATCCCACGTAAAGTAGAGAGGTGGGACGCGAGACGCTAAGGCTGAGCACAGATCTTGGTCAACACCGCAACCACGGGAGTGGCAGCTGCAAGCACCAACGGCAGCGCGTGCTCGGTGAAGTGCGGTGTGTGCACCACCACGTGCCACCACGACTTCAGCCTCCATGACAGTACGACAGGCCAAGAAACATCACGCTGATCGGTCACGACGGGAGCGTTTCGCACGTACTGCGTTTCCTCAAATCGCCACCCTCCTAGCCAGCCCTTCCGCACCAGTGAGACGGACCCCGATAGATCGTCCTTTGCCATGCCAATGTTGATTGCGTGGCGGCGTCCGTAAGTTTCAACCAGGTCGAAGATGGCCCGCGACAGATGTGGAGAGTCCGCTCGCCAGAACTGGTAGTAGCGGAGGAGGAAGTAGGCCCACACCACCCACATGCTGATCGCCAGCACACGAACATCTCCGATGATCAGGTCGGTGCCCAGAACGCCCACCTTCGCGACCTCGACCTTGGCCAGGTCGAAGATGATCAGCAGGCAGCTCATCGCCACCAGGTTGCGGCGCTGCCTAAGGATGTCGCCCTCTTCCATGTTCCCCTCGCTGCTCCCCAGGACGCCGCAAGCGTAGCGCGAACGTCAGTATGCCTTGGGGCTTTGGTCTTGCCGCTCAGAGGCGCGAGCTTCGTCGGCTCCTGCCGCGAGGATGTCGACTCGGTTCAGTCGGCGGCCGCACCTGGCCGTAAGGGTGGCCAGTGCCAACGTCGACCATCGCCTTCCGGATCCGCCGTTCCCACTTTCTCGCCCAGGCCGCCATGTAGCGACGGCAGGCGTTCTCGTCCCTGAGGAACTCGTATCGCGGCATCCCGCTCGGCGAAATGCACAGGCGCCACCGTGCCCCGGGCTCGCCGGTCGCTGCGGACGCATGGGCGATCAGCCGCCCGTCAAGGTAAAGGCCTGGCCCCCCAACGTATGGGCGAAACTCAAAGCCGGGCGGGATGGTGTGCATTTCGATAGGGTGCACAGCCGTACGTCACAGGGGCTGAGACGGGGGCACGGGTATAGTCGCCCCATGGACATCAAGTCGATCGCACAAGAGCGCCTGGGCGGACCCGAGTGGCAGAGATTCCTTGCCGCAGTCGAGGCCCTCCAGGAGGCAGACGCAGCCCTGTTCGAGGGGATCGCGGACCACGACGCCGAGGAGATTGAGCGGGCCGTCGTCGACGAACTGGCGCGCCGCGGCTACCTGGCCCACACCCGGGAGATCGGCTGACGTGTGCTACTCCGCCCAGATCAAGGCCGACTACAACAAGTTCGTCCGCCACCAGGGACCGGTCATGGACCTGGCCGCGTTCGCCCGGCTCTGGCTGCGCGAGAACGGGCTGGAGCGGAAGAAGATCCCCAAGGGTGTGATCGACACGATTGGCCCGCTCCTGCCGCCGGACGCGCGCGCGGCGATGGATGCGAGGTTCGCGGAAGACGAGGCCGCCTGGCAGGCCGAGATGTTCAAGCAGGCCAAGCGCAAGGCGGACAACGAGCGAAAGCTGCAGACGAAGGTCACGAAGGCAGCCAGCGAACACGTCCGCATCGCCACCAACAAGAGCGAGCAGCTCAAGGGCTGGATCACCGACCTCCGTCGGACGGAGCTGAAGGGGCGCGACTGGCAGTTCTTCCCGCAGTGGTGGGTGCCGGTCATCGTTCGTGACGGCGACGGCGACGGCTACGTGGTGCGGCCGATGCGCTACCAGCTGCGGCAACCCGGCACGCCGGCGTCGAGCGACTTCACCCGGACGGGCGAGATGAGTGGCACGTACAACGCCCGCCGGGACAACCTCGAGCGCTACTGGCGCCGGCAGTTCGGCTACACGCACGGCCTCATGGTGATCGAGGAGTTCTGGGAGAACGTCGACAAGCCTGGCGGCGGCAGCCAGCGCATCAAGTTCCGCCCCAAGACGGGCGAACCAATGCTGGTGGCCTGCCTGTGGGCCAACTGGACCGACCCCGCTGGCATCGAGCCGGACCTGCCCTGCTTCGCCGCCATCACCGACGAGCCGGAGCCCGAGGTCGCAGCCGCTGGCCACGACCGCACGATCATCAACATCAAGCCCGAGCACGTCGAAGCCTGGCTCAATCCGGATCCGGGCAACCTCGACGCGCTCTACGCCATCTTCGACGACAAGCAGCACCCGTACTACGAGCACCAGGTGGCGGTCGCCGCATGATCGTCGGACCGCGCCGAGCTCTCGCATTCCGTGTTCCGGGCGGCTCCTAGCGACAGGCGCGTGGCGGTAGTTCTGACGGTAACCCGCAACCTCGATACGCCAGAGTTTGCGCAGTTTCGACGTTTCGGGGCATTTTTCAGGGGAGCCCACCCCACCATTCAGCGAAAAGGCCGGGCCCGAAAGGGTCCGGCTTTTTCGTTTGGTTGATCGAACACGGACGGGGTCCGTCGGCATTGCGCTACAGGAATCAGCGTGTTTGCGGCGGACGGTACTGCATCTGGCTCTGCTGCTGTGGCTGAGCCTGCTGACTAGATGGCTGGTCGAGGTACTTCACAGCTTCAGCTTCGACAACAGTGTGGCGGTCGTTGTTCGAGCGACTACTGCGCACCACCACCGCGTCAGCACCGAGCTTCATACCGGCCTCGCGCAGCTGGGGGATGGCATCGCCGACGGTCGGATCGGTCCAGCCTGGCTTGTAGCGCTTGGCGGAAACCACACCTATGACCTCGTATGGTCTTGTCGGATAGCTGTAGAGAACTTGGACCACGCCGTTGGCTGGCGCCGTCGTCGCCACGCCAACCGGCCGGTTGTCATAGATCTGTGTGGTGCTGCAAGCCGCTAGCCCGGTCAAAGCAAGCATGATCACGAGTATCCGCATGAGAATCCCTCCCAAGTGTCGCCATGCTCAGTATGCCTTTGTAGGTGCAGCTGCTCACTTTCGGCCGACGGACGGAGATTTCCCCCTTAGCTAGCGTCCGTAATGCCCCCATTTATGGGTTCGCGCTCATATCCACGATGACAAGGTCGGGGGATTGGTTCTCGCAATCCGGGCCTGGGTAGGAAAGACAGCTGAGTGAGTGGCCATCTATACATTCAGCGATAGAGATCTTTCTGCATCATTAATACTCTCGGGTCGTTATGCCACCGGGTCAGAGTGGCTGGAGAATGCACACTATTGCCACCACATTGGGAACGTGAGGGTTTACCTTTCCCATGATTTCGACGCCGCCCGCACAAGGAATCAGGCATGTCACTGCTGGATGCACGCTTTTCCCGATCCGCACAACTAAACCAGGTCTGTGTCCGCATACTGGGAAAGAGGCCCTTAGAGTCGTTCTCTGACGCCCGGGATAGGCTGACAATCAAGGCCACTGACTATGTTGCCGAGTTGCACCGCAGTCAGCTTCTCCTGCTGACCGACAAGCATTATGGGTCCGCCGCGGCAATGATGCGGTTAGTCATGGAGGGAGCTCTGTCAGCCCTCTACATCCTGCACCTCAAGGATGAGGCCCACGCCATTCGACTCGAAGACGGCAAGACGTTCCTTCCGGGCGCCGGCAAGATGTTCGCTCGCTGCTCCAGGCTCCCAGTCATAGGGGCGAACATCGAAGTGATCGGTAAATCTCAGGGCCCATTCCACAAGTTCACGCATGGGGACATGCCGCAAATCAACCGGCGTCATTCGCCGGGCGACTGGACTAGCACGTTTGACGAGCGCGCGATCGCCACCTTTTCGATCATCGCGGACTTCGTGTTGCTGGGCGCGATGGACACCTACTCCCATGCGGTTGCTGACCCCGTGCTTCAGAAGGCCATCCGGGCAGTCCGCGATGAGAACGGTGCTGAGGCGCGAGCGTTCGGCATGCCTATTCCAGAGGACGACACTTTCAGCCCTCCACCCGTTCGCACAACTACAGGGAGCACGCCTCCGCCGCTTGCTGAGTAGATTCCGCGCAAACAGGACCTCTCGGGACCGAATTTCGATACTACCCACCCTAACGTTCAGCAAAAACGCCGAGCCCGAAAGCCTCTGGCCTTTCCGTTCGTCGGTTTCGTGAGACGGGTCATCCCGCAGCCCTTCCTGTAAAATCCCCGCTCTTTTGAGCCTCTGTGTGACCACTGTGCAGTACCGGACGCCCACGGCGGCCCCCGCCTTCGTCCGTCTCCTCGCCCGCCTGGGCGGGGCCGACCTGCCCGATGCCGGCCTGGTGCTGTCCGAGCGGCTGGGCCAATGGATCGACTGGAACCGTGCGGTCTCGCTGTCGCGTGCGCTCGATGGCGCCGTTGCGCCTGCGGCTGGCGCCGCGCCGGGTATCGACGCGCATGCCCAAGCCGTCGCCCGGGTCCGCACCTCGCTGACGGACGCGATCCAGCGTGGCGCCCCCGCCGACGCGGACGGCGACGACTTCGCGCCCTTCCGCCGCTACTGCCTGGAACGCCAGCGCGCCATGCTCACCGGCACCGGCCCCCTGCGCGGACGCCTGCGCGATGCCCTGGCTCAGCGCGGCGGCGACCTGGCCCGCCTGGCCGAGGTCGACGCCGTGATGGAAATGACCCTCAGCCCGCGCGAACAGACCCTGCTGGCCCACAGCCCCACCCTGCTCGGCCTGCACTTCGAACGCCTGCGCACCGCCGCGGACGGCAGCCCCGACAGCGCCTGGCGGGCGTTGTTTCGCCGCGACCTGCAGGACGCCCTGCTGGCCGAACTCGACCTGCGTTTCCACCCCATCGACGCGCTGCTCGCCGCGCTTCGTACCCCGTGATGCCTGGATGCCTTTGATGAAACAGCCCTTCTCCACCGCCCTCTTCCTCGCCGGCCTGGCCATCGTCGGCTGGATCGGCGTCGGCTACGTCGGCACGCACGCGCTGGGCGTGGTGGTCACCCTGGTGATCGGCGCGTGCTACGTGGCCGGTGCCGTGGAACTGCAGCGCTATCGCCAGGCCACCGCATCGCTCGCCTACGCGCTGGACGACACCGCGCCCGCGGGCAACGGCTTGCAGGCCTGGCTGGCACCGCTGCATCCCAGCCTGCGCCAAGCCGTGCGCCTGCGCGTGGAAGGCGAACGCGTCGCCCTGCCCGCCCCTTCGCTCACGTCGTACCTGGTCGGCCTGCTGGTGCTGCTGGGCATGCTGGGCACGCTGCTGGGCATGATGGTGACCCTGCGCGGCACCGGCCTGGCGCTGGAAGGCGCCACCGACATCGACGCGATCCGCGGCTCGCTGGCCGCGCCGGTCAAGGGGCTGGGCTTCGCTTTCGGCACCTCGATCGCGGGCGTGGCCGCGTCGGCCATCCTCGGCCTGTTGTCCGCCCTCAGCCGGCGCGAGCGCGTGCTGGTCGCGCAGCGGCTGGACGATGCGATCGCCACCTCGCTGCACGTGCATTCGCAGTCGTTCCAGCGTGAGGAATCCTTCCGCCTGCTGCAGCAGCAGGCCGCGCTGATGCCGGAACTGGTGGAACGCCTGCAGGCCATGGTCGCCGGCATCGAACGCCAGACCACCGACGCCGCCGCGCAACAAGCCGCGCGTCAGGAAAGCTTCCACGCCCGCACCGAAGCGGCCCAGGCCGAGCTCGCCTCCACGCTGGTCGCCACGATGCAGGCCGGCGTGGACAGCAGCGCACACGCGGTCGGCGCGGCGCTGCAACCCGTGGTGGAGGCCACGCTGGCAGGCGTGGCGCGCGAGGCCGGCGCCCTGCAGCAGACCGTCGGCACCGCCGTGCAGCAGCAGTTGGAGGCATTGACGGCCGGCTTCGGCACCGCAACCACGGCGGCGGCCGCGGCATGGCAGGCCGCCCTCGCCCGCCAGCAGGACGCCCACGACGCGCTGGTCGCGCGCCTGGAAGACCACGCCCAGCGCCAGGCGACCCAGTTCGACCAGCGCTCGCAGGCCTGGCTCGATGCGGCGGCCGGCCAGCTCGAACACACCGCGACCACGCTGGCGGAGGGCTGGACGCAGGCGCTCCGCCAGCAGGCCAGCACCGCCGACGGCATCGCCACGCGCCACGCGGACGCCCTGTCCGCGGCCGGCGCCGATTTCCGCACGCAGGCCACCGCCCTGGTCGACGCGGTCGACGCCTCGCATGCCTCGCTGCAGCGCACGCTGGCCGAACAGGACGATGCCCGCCTGGCCGCCTGGGCCGAGCAGTTGGCCACGATGAGCGCCACGCTGCGGGGCGACTGGGAGCGCACTGCCGCCGACGCCGCGCGCCTGCAGCAGGACATCTGCGACGCCCTGGCCCGCAGCGCGAACGACATCACCGCGCAGGCGCAGACGCATGCGCAGCAGACCATCGCCGAGATCTCGCAGCTGGTGCAGGTCGCCTCGGAAGCACCGCGCGCCGCGGCCGACGTGGTGGCCGAACTGCGCCAGAAGCTGTCCGACAGCATGGTGCGCGACACCGCCCTGCTGGAAGAACGCACCCAGATGATGGGCACGCTGCAGACGCTGCTGGATGCGGTGAACCACGCCTCCACCGAACAGCGGACCGCCATCGATGCGCTGGTGGCGACGTCCTCCGATCTGCTGGAGCGCGTGGGCACCCGCTTCACCGACCACGTGCAGGCCGAGACCGGCAAGCTGGAACACGTGGCCGCGCAGGTCGCCGCCGGCGCCACCGAGGTCGCCGGCCTGGGCGATGCGCTGGGCAGCGTGGTGGAACGCTTCGGCCAGACCAACGACGCGCTGCTGGAACGCCTGCAGGCTATCGAAGGCGCGCTGGAGCGCTCGCTGGTGCGCAGCGACGAACAATTGGCCTACTACGTGGCGCAGGCGCGCGAAGTCGTCGACCTCAGCCTCTCCGCACAGCGCCAGATCACCGTCGACCTGCAGCGCCTGGCCGGGGCCGACGCCGCATGAGCGTGGAGACCGGAGACGATGCCGACCTGGGCGCCCCCGTCTGGGCCAGCTTCGGCGACCTGATGTCGGTGCTGCTGGGCGCGTTCGTGCTGGTGCTGGTCGGCGTGATCGCCGTGCAGGCGCAGCTGGCCCAGCGCCTGGACGAGGAAACCCGCCGGCGCGAACAGGAAGCGCAGCAGCGCAAGGCACTGGAGGACGCGCTGGCCGCGCCGCTGGCCGAAGGCCGGGTGACGCTGGTGGACGGCCGCATCGGCATCCGCGGCAACGTGCTGTTCGCGCTGAACTCCGACCAGTTGCAGCCTGAGGGTCGCGACCTGCTGAAGAGCCTGGCCGCGCCGCTGGCGGGCTACCTGCGCTCGCGCGAGGAAATCCTGATGGTCAGCGGCTTCACCGACGACCGCCAGGTCAGCGGCAGCAACCGCCAGTTCGACGACAACTGGGACCTGTCCGCGCAGCGCGCCCTCACCGTCACCCGCACCCTGATCGCCGAAGGCGTGCCGTCCTCTTCGGTGTTCGCCGCCGCGTTCGGCGCCGAGCAGCCGGTGAGCGCCAACACCAGCGAGGAAGGCCGCGCGCGCAACCGGCGCGTCGAGATCGCGCCCATTCCCCGCCCCGCCAAGCGCCGCGGTGACGATGGACGGTGACGCGCTGCCGCCGCTGACGCAGTTGCAGGCGTGGCGCGCGCAGGGCCTGGACCGCGCGGCGCCGGCACGCTTCGACATCCTGCAGGCATTGGCCGCGCGGGTCGGCACGCACGAGGGCGAAGCCCGCCGCCTGCTGGAAGCGCGACTGGCTGGCCTGATGCGCGCCTATGCCGAAGGCCTGGCACGCAGCCCCACGCCCACCGCGCCCGCCCCGGCACGCGACAGCGGACTGCAGGGCCTGGTCGCCGCACTGCAGGCGCGCCACGGCGATGCCCCCGCGCCCGGTCCGTCGCCGGTGGCGCCGTCCGCGCTCACCGAGGCGCGAGAGGTCTGGGCGCAGGTGCGCACCGACAGCCAGTTGCGCGCGTCGCTGCACGATGTGCCTGCCGACGCCGGCCCGCTCAACTCCGGCATGCTGGTGCACCGCGCCCTGCACCTGATGCGCGCCGCGTCGCCGGGCTACCTGCAGCACTTCATCGCCTATGCCGACACGCTGTCGTCGCTGGAGCAGCTCCAGCAAGCGGTGGCGCCGCTGATCACGGCCACCGATACGCCGCGCCCCGCCAGGCGCGCACCGCGCAAACGGAAACCTGCCGCGACCTGACGCAAGAATTTCCGACCGTTGGCGTTGGCGTTGGCGTTGGTGTGGGAGCGACGTCAGTCGCAACAAGGCGTCACCGACAACCCGTCGCGACTGACGTCGCTCCCACGAGGCCTGTCGCGCCCCGATCCCACCGCGCAACCCGTTCCATGCGGACCACAACAGGCCATGCTGGCGCCTGTTTGAAGCTGTGGGAGCGACGTCAGTCGCGATAAGGCGTTACCGCGACCGCGCGGCACGTCTGTAGGAGCGGGCAATGGGCGAGAAGCTTTAACGCGTCATCACGACAGACGCCGCGCCCACGCCTTCGCCGGTCCAGCTCAGGGATACAGCAGATGCTGCCGGCGTAGTGCCTCGAACGCCGAAAGCCCCGGCTGCCAACGCGCTTCGATGGCCTCCAGCGTGTCACCGCGTTCGATGGCAGCACGCAGGTCGCCCACGCCCGCCAGCCGGTCGAAGAACGGCGGCTCACCGGGCAGGAAGGCGAAGTCCTCCGGGTGCTGGTCGTGCAAGGCCTTCAGCACGGCCAGGCCGGTGCGCACCGGGCGGAACGCATCGCGGTCGGTCACGTGCAGCTGCACGCCGGCGCAGGCCTGCCCGGCATGCTTGGAGAATGCCGGCGTGAACCACGTGGGCCGGAAGCGCACGCCCGGCAGGCCCATCGCGTTGAGTCGCGCGGCCAGGGCCGGCGCATCCACCCACGGCGCACCCACGGTCTCGAACGGGCGTGTGGTGCCGCGGCCCTCGGACACATTGGTGCCTTCCAGCAGCCCCATACCCGGATAGACCAGCGCGGTATCGGGTGTCGGCATGTTCGGCGACGGCGGCACCCACGGCAACGCGCCGCGCAA
This sequence comes from Pseudoxanthomonas mexicana, assembly GCF_010093385.1. GTDB lineage: Bacteria > Pseudomonadota > Gammaproteobacteria > Xanthomonadales > Xanthomonadaceae > Pseudoxanthomonas_A > Pseudoxanthomonas_A mexicana. The sequence continues at coordinate 96,820 of NZ_PDWV01000007.1, read as the reverse complement.
TGGCTCGTCACCGCGGCGCAAGCCCTGCATCGTCACCACGTGCAGGTCGGCGCCGATGCCGAACGCCGTGTTGAACAGCGTGGCCAGTTCGCCCAGCGTCATGCCGTGGCGGATGGGAATGGGGAACTGGCCGACGAACGAGGCCAGCGCCGGGTCCAGCACCGGTCCTTCCACCCGCACGCCGCCCAGCGGATCGGGACGGTCGGCCACCACGACGGGAATGCCGGCGCGTTTCGCCGCGCGCATCACCCCGGCCAGCGTGTACGGATAGGTGTAGAAGCGCGTGCCCACGTCCTGGATGTCGAACACCAGCACGTCGATGCCATCGAGCATCGCGGGCGTGGGTTCGCGGTGTTCACCGTACAGGCTGTGCACGGGCAGGCCGGTGGCCGCATCGCGCGCGGAGGCGACGTGATCGCCGGCCTGCACGTCACCGCGCACGCCGTGTTCGGGACCGAACAGCGCGACCAGGGTGAAATCCGGATGCGCGGCGAAGCGGTCGACATCACTGCGCAGCTCGCTGTCCAGGCCGGTGGCATTGGTCACCAGCCCCACGCGCCTGCCGCGCAACAGGTCCAGACGCTGCTCCAGCAGCACCTCGATGCCCAGCTTCGGCGCCACGCCCGTGCAGTCGCAGCCCGGGGCAGCCACGCCGGAGGGCGCAAGGCCAAGACCCAGCAACAGCAGCAGTCCCAGACCCAGGGGGCGCAGTGCAGCATGCAGCGGACGGGGGAACCGGGGCATAGTGTCACGACCGTTTGCTATCGTTGTCATGACGATAGCAGCCTGCGTGCGGCGTCGGGCAGGCGAAAACGCTGCCGGACACGCCGCATTCTTCCGTTGTCAGTGGGGAACCCGATGTCCCGTATGGCGAAACGCATCATGCGCAGCATGTCCTTCCTTGTCATCGCCGGTGCCGCCCTGCCCCTCGGCGCGCAGCCCGTACCGAACCGCCTGGGCGTCACGCCGTCGGCGCAGTCCCGGGACTTCGTGGCGAACAAGCAGCAGTTCCAGCTGCACAGCCTGCTGACCGAGCAGCGTCATCCGCGCAGCTTCGACCTGAGCACGCGCATCGCCGCCGACACCGCCGACGGGCTGGCCGCGCTGCTGTCGGTGGATGAGGACATCTCGGCCGCGCTGCAGGGCGTCGCCGACGATCCCGCGCGGCTTGCAGCGCTGGAACACGCCAGCCGCGAGATCACCCGCGCCCTGCGCGACGGACACCGCCTGTATTTCTACGGCACCGGCTCCACCGGACGCCTGGCCGAGACGATCGAAAGCGGGCTGTGGCGCCCGTTCTGGCAGCGCACCGCGGCATCCCCCGCGATGGCGAAGATCGAGGCGCGCTTCCCCGGCCTGGGGGAACGCGTGCGCGGCGAGATCACCGGCGGCGACCGCGCGCTGATCGCCTCGCTGGAAGGCTTCGAGGACATTCCCGAGATCGGCCGCCTGCAACTGCAGGACAACGGCATCCGGCCGCAGGACCTGGTGTTCGCCGTCACCGAAGGCGGCGAGACCTCCGCGGTGATCGGCACGGCGCTGGCCGCGGCCGACCAGGCCGGCGCGGACGCACGCCGCACGTGGTTCGTCTACAACAACCCCGATGAGGTGCTGCGCCCGTTCGAACGCAGCCGCCGCGTGCTGGACGATGCGCGCATCACCAAGATCCCCTTGCCCACCGGGCCGCAGGCGATCACCGGCTCCACCCGCATGCAGGCCACCACCACCAGCCTGTACGTGCTGGGCGTGGTGCTGGAAGACGCGACGCGTGCGCTGCTGCGCGAGGTGCTGACCGGCGATGAACTGGCCGCGTTGGGCTTCAACGATGCCGGCATCGCCGAGCGCCTGCGCGGCTTCGCCGCGATCCAGCGCACGACCGCCGCGGCCGCGCAGAAACTGGCCGCGTGGACCGACCGCGAAGCCGCCAGTTATGCCGCCGGCCGCCACGCCACCTATCTGGCCACGCGGGCGCTGATGCCGGTGTTCGTCGACGTGACCGAGCGCGCGCCGACCTTCCGCCTCAGTCCTCTGGACCCCGTGGACGCGGCCGAGCGTCGCTCATGGATCCAGGTATGGACGCCGGCCGCCGATGGCGCACAGGCCTGGCAGGCCCTGCTGCACCGGCCTTTCCACGGCCTGGACAAGGCGCTGTACCTGCCGCCGTTCGAGAACGGCATCGACGACCCCTACCTGCGCGAAGCGGCGCTGCGTGGCCTGTCCAACGCTGGCGACGAACAGCAGGCGCTGTACGACCTGTCGTTCTCCGACGCCAACCTGCAGCGCAGCGGCCCGCAGGCCGGCGACACCGGCGCGCTGATCCTGCTGGGCGACGAAGCGCACGCCGATGCCAACCGCCGGTGGCTGCAGGCCTTCGCTGCCGCCGGTGCGGAGCCGGTGCTCGTGTCCGTCTCGGCGCGCCCCCTTGCCAGCGACGTGCTGGCCGACGTGGCCGCCCTGCCCCGGCCGGTGCCGGTGATCGCGGTGACGGTGCCGCAGCGTGATGCGTTCGAACTCAACCAGACGATCGCCCTGAAGATGCTGCTCAACGCGCATTCCACCGGCGTGATGGCCAAGCGCGGGCGCGTGGTCGGCAACACGATGACCAGCGTGCAGCCGGGCAACCTGAAACTGATCGGCCGCGCGACCTGGCTGATCCTCTCCCATGTGAATGCCGTCCTGGAGACGCCGGCGTGGCGCACGGCGCGCGGCAGCACCGCACCGCTGACCTACGCCGAGGCCAATGCGGTGCTGTTCGAGGCCATCGAGCAGCGCCGCAGCGCGCCGGGCGCGAGCGGCCTGCCGGAAGGGGAGCTGTCCGTGGTGGCCGTGCTGGACGCGCTCAAGGCCGACAGGTCCATCGACTGGAATGCCGCCGTCACGCAGCTGCGCGCTGGCGGACTGAGCCGCTACCTGGCACCCTACGCGACGGCGACCGGAGCTCCCGGCCGTTGATCCCCTGCGCCCCTGCGGGAGCGCGGCCCAAGTCGCGAACGCCCTGCCGAGGGCGGGCGTTCCCGAAGCAGCGCGCGAGCGCTTCTCTTGCAGTGCGATCGCGACTCACGTCGCTCCCACGTGTTCCCCTGAGCGCGGCGCCGGATCAGCCCTGGCCCTTCGCCCGGGCGAACGCCGCCGCCAGCGCATTGTCGGCCGGCGGCGCGCCGGTCTTCGCCGCTGCAGGACCACGGCGCTGATCGCGCGGGGTGCCGCGGTCGGGGCCGCGCGGCGGACGCGGATCGTTCGCCCGCGCGTCGCGCGGGGCCTGCGGCGCCGGCGCGTCGTCCAGGCGGCGCGTGAGGGCGATGCGCTTGCGGGCCACGTCCACTTCCAGCACCTTCACCTTGACGATGTCGCCGGCCTTCACCACCTCGCGCGGATCCTTCACGTAGCGGTCGGACAGCGCGGAGATGTGGATCAGGCCGTCCTGGTGCACGCCGATGTCGACGAAGGCGCCGAATGCGGCCACGTTGCTGACCACGCCCTCCAGGATCATGCCTTCGCGCAGGTCCTTGATGTCCTCCACGCCGTCGGCGAAGCGCGCGGCCTTGAACTCGGGGCGCGGATCGCGGCCGGGCTTCTCCAGTTCCTTCAGGATGTCGCGGATGGTCGGCACGCCGAACTTCTCGTCGGTGTACTGCTCGGCCTTCACGCTGCGCAGGAAGGCGGTGTCGCCGACGATCTGCTTCACCTGCCGGCCGCTGCCGGCCAGGATGCGCTCGACCACCGGATAGGCTTCCGGATGCACGGAGGAGGCATCCAGCGGTTCGTCGCCGTCGGCGATGCGCAGGAACCCGGCACACTGCTCGAAGGTCTTCTCGCCCAGGCGCGGCACGCCCAGCAGCGCCTTGCGCGTGCGGAACGCGCCGTGTTCGTCGCGGAAACGCACGATGTTCTCGGCCACCGTCGACGACAGGCCGGACACGCGCGTCAGCAGCGCGGCCGAGGCGGTATTCACGTCGACGCCGACGGCGTTCACGCAGTCCTCCACGCGTGCATCCAGCGCGCGCGCCAGGCGGAACTGGTCCACGTCGTGCTGGTACTGGCCCACGCCAATGGCCTTGGGTTCGATCTTCACCAGCTCCGCCAGCGGATCCTGCAGGCGGCGGGCGATGGAGACGGCGCCGCGGATGCTCACGTCGAGGTCGGGAAACTCCTTGGCCGCGAATTCCGAGGCCGAGTACACCGAGGCGCCGGCTTCGCTGACCACGATCTTCTGCATCTTCAGCTCGGGGGCGAGCTTGATCAGATCGCCGGCCAGCTTGTCGGTCTCGCGGCTGGCGGTGCCGTTGCCGATGGCGATCAGCTCCACGGCATGTTTCGCGCACAGCGCGCGCAGCACGTGCAGCGACGGGTCCCACTGGCGCTTGGGTTCGTGCGGATAGATGGTGGCGGTGTCGACCAGCTTGCCGGTGCGGTCGACCACGGCGACCTTCACCCCCGTGCGCAGGCCCGGGTCCAGGCCCAGCACGGCCTTCGGCCCGGCCGGTGCGGCCAGCAGCAGGTCCTTCAGGTTGTCGCCGAACACGGCGATGGCCTCGGCCTCGGCCTTCTCGCGGGCCTGGTTGAACAGGTCCAGCAGCAGGTGCATGTGCAGCTTGGCGCGCCAGGTCAGGCGGCAGGCATCCAGCAGCCACTTGTCGGCGGCGCGGCCCTGCGCTGAGACGCCGGCATGCTTGGCGACGCGGCCTTCGGCGGAAAGATGGCCGGCCTCGGCGTCCATGCCCGGGTCGAGGTCGAGCTGCAGGATCTCTTCGCGGCGCGCGCGGAACAGCGCGAGCAGGCGGTGCGAGGGAATCTTCGCCAGCGGTTCGGCGTGGTCGAAATAGTCGCGGTACTTGGCGCCTTCGTTCTCCTTGCCCTCGGCGACCTTGGCGCGGATCACGCCGACCTCGGTCATCCACTCGCGCAGTTCGCCGACCAGCGCGGCGTTCTCGCCCCAGCGTTCCATCAGGATGGCGCGTGCACCATCGAGCGCGGCCTTGGCATCGGCCACGCCCTTCTCGGCATCGACGTACGCGGCGGCGGCGGTTTCCGGTACCTGGGTGGGATCGGCCAGCAGGCCGTCGGCCAGCGGTTCGAGGCCGGCTTCGCGCGCGATCTGGGCGCGCGTGCGGCGCTTGGGCTTGTACGGCAGGTAAAGGTCTTCCAGGCGCGCCTTGCTGTCGGCGGCTTCGATCTCGGCCCGCAGTGCATCGGTCAGCTTGCCCTGCTCCTCGATGCTGGCGAGCACCGCGGCGCGGCGGTCCTCCAGTTCGCGCAGGTAGGTCAGGCGCGTTTCGAGGGTGCGCAGCTGGGTGTCGTCCAGGCCGCCGGTGACTTCCTTGCGGTAGCGAGCGATGAAGGGGACGGTGGCGCCTTCGTCGAGCAGCGCGATGGCGGCCTTGGCCTGCGCGGTCTGGGCGCCGATCTCGGCGGCGATGGTGGCGGCGATGTGCTGGGCGATCTGGGGATTGCGGTCTTGCATTGCGTCCGTACTGGAAAACCCGACGGATCGGGTGGGACCCGGATTGTGGCAACGGATGGCCGCGCGGGAAACGGGTTGACAGGAACGGGCAATGCGGGCTGAAGAACGCATACTTGCCGGCCATTGTTCCCGGGCCGGCAAGGCTCCAGGCATCGTTGGGGTCCCGGAACGAAGACGGGCCGCACAGGGCGGCCCGTCCGGACTGCAACGTGCGGCGTGCTTACGAACGCACCGGCAGCACGCGGATTTCGACGCGGCGGTTGAGGGCACGGCCGGCGTCGGTGTCATTGCTGGCGACCGGATAGCGCTTGCCCATGCCGACGATCTCGAAGCGCTCGCGCTGCAGGCCCTGGCCGATCAGGTAGTTGCCCACCGACGCGGCGCGCTGTTCGGACAGGCGCTGGTTCACCGCTTCGCTGCCGATGCTGTCGGTGTGACCGCTGACCTCCACGATGGTCTGGTTGTACTCGCGCAGGGTCGAGGCCACGTTGTTGAGGGCCGGATAGAACTGCGGCTTCAGTTCGGCCTTGCCGAAGTCGAAGGTGACGCCGTCCGGCAGGTTGAGCTTGATGACGTCGCCGTCGCGGCTGACATCGATGCCGGTGCCGGCGGTCTGGCGGCGCAGTTCGGCTTCCTGGCGATCCTGGTAGGCGCCGATGGAGCCGCCCGCCAGCCCGCCGATGCCCGCGCCCACGAGGGCGCGCTGGCGACGCTCGGTGGCGTCGCTGCCGCTGAGCAGGCCGGCCACGGCACCGATACCCGCGCCGATCAGGGCGCCGGTGCGGGTGCGGTTGGGATCATTGGGATCGTTGGTCTGGCCGGTATAGCTGGCGCAGCCGCCGAGCAGCGTCACGGTGAGCGCCGCGAGGGCGCCGGTCTTCAGCATCGCATTCATACATCCTCCTGGGCGGTGCGCGGAATGCACCGGAACGGGCGCAAGCCTACCCAGCAAAATGTTCACAACATGCGATTTGAGCCCTGTTCATTCAGGTAGCGTCGGGGATCACGCCATCAGCGCGACGGCCCCCGGCGCATCCAGCGTCCGCTCCCAATCGCCCATCAGCGCCAGGTACAGCAGCTTGTCGAACTCCGGACCGAAGCGCCGGATGACGGCATCCGGATCGGGGATCAGCTTGGCGTCGGCGATCAGGCCGAAATGCACGCGCCCGTTGTAGCTGAGGATGGACACGCCGATGCCGATGGAACCGGTCTGGGGCACCCAGAACATCATCTCGCGCACGCGGCTGCCGCCCATGTAGAGCGGCTGCTGCGGGCCCGGCACATTGGTCGCCACCGCAGTCGCCTTGCGCGAGAACAGCTCCAGTGCCACGCCCTGGACGGCCGCCGGCGCCATGCCAAGTGCGGCAAGAAGTCCAAATGCGACAATGGCTTGGCGAGAATTCTTCAGGTCACGCATGCAGTCGGCCACGCGCTCCAGGCGGCGGATCGGATTGTCCTCGCCCACCGGCAGGTCCAGGAACACCAGGCCGAAGTGGTTGCCCAGCTTGCGCGCGTGTTCCAGCGGGCGCAGGTTCACCGGCACCGTGGCGCGCAGGGTCACCCCTTCGAGCTGCTCGCCACGCTCCAGCATATAGCTGCGCAGTGCGCCGGCGGCCGCGGCCATCAGCACGTCGTTGACGGTGCAGTCGCAGGCGCGGCCGACCGCCTTCACGTCTTCCAGGTCCAGCGGCTCGGCCCAGGCCACGCGCTTGCTGACGCCCAGCTTGCCGCGCAGCAGCGTGGGTGGGTCGTCGGACAGGGACAGCGCGTGCAGCAGCTCGCGGCCGATCTCGCCGCCCTCCTTCGCCAGCATCGTGGCCAGCGTGGGGTCCTGCATCATCTCCATGCCCTTGCCCAGCATCTTTCCGCCGATCTGCACGTAGCGATCGATGGCGCCGACGCGGCGGACGACCTCGGCCCCGTCCTTTTTCAGCCACGCCGATCGGAGGTCCTTGCCGACCTCCGGCGTGCGACTGGTATCGGTCAGCGCCAGCAGCACCTGCACCAGCGCGATGCCATCGGCATAGCTGTGGTGGATGCGAGCCACCAGCGCGGAGCCGGCGCCGTAGCGTTCGATCAGGTGGAACTGCCACAGCGGCTTGGTCTTGTCCAAGGGCGTGGACGCCATCTGGCTGGTGAAGCGCTCCAGCGCCTTCTTCTCGGACTTCGGGTCGTGCCGTCCCGGCAGTGCGGACAGGCGCACGTGCCAGTCGAGGTCGAAGTCCGGATCGGTGACCCATGACGCGCCGGCCGGCGTATCCACCGCCTTCTGCAGGAAACGGGGATAGGCGAGGAAACGCTTCCTGATGACCTGCTTCAGCCGGTCGAGCGTCATCGGCTCGTCGAACATCAGCACGCCGGTGATCATCATCGGATTGGTCGGACGACACATCCGCAACCAGGCGGTATCCACCCGCGACATCGGCTCGCGACGCGGCCTTGCCTGCGCCTTCTTCGTGGCCATGCTTGCCCTCCTCTCCCGCGCCGAGTGAAGCATGCGGCGCGGAAAGGCGTCAACGCAGTTCAGTCGCCCGTCTTGCGATAGGCCGCCAGCGCACCCTCGCGCCCTTCTGCCAGGTCGACCAGCGGCCGACGCGGGTAGTCCGGGGCAATGCGTGACATCACATCGGGCTTCTCCCACGGCGCGAAACGCAGCGGGACCGGTACGGCCGCCAGTTCCGGCACCCAGTGCGCGATGTACGTACCTTTCGGGTCGAACTTCTCCGCCTGCGTCACCGGATTGAACACTCGGAAGTAGGGCGCGGCATCGGCACCGGTGCCGGCGGTCCACTGCCATCCCAACGTGTTGTTGGCCAGGTCGGCGTCCACCAGCGTGTCCCAGAACCAGCGCGCTCCCTGCAGCCAGTGGTAGCGCAGATGCTTGGTCAGGTAGCTGGCGACGATCATGCGCACCCGGTTGTGCATGTAGCCGGTGGCCCACAACTCGCGCAGGCCGGCGTCGACGATGGGGACGCCGGTGCGACCGCGCTGCCAGGCCTCGAGGGCCTTGGGGTCGACCTTCGCCCAGTCGAAATGCGCGAAGCGCGGGTTGAGGTTCTGCGTGGTGGTCTGCGGGAAGTGGTGCAGCAGGTGGTAGGCGAACTCGCGCCAGCCCAGCTCGCGGATGTAGCCGTCCATGTCGGCGCTGTTGGCGGCCGTGCGCGCGCGCTCCAGTTCGGCCGTGATCCGCCAGGGGGCGATTTCGCCGAAATGCAGGTGCGGCGACAGCCGCGAGGTGCCCGTGCGGTCGGGACGATCGCGGTCCGTGCGGTAGCCGTTGAGCGCGCCATCGATGAAGACCTCCAATGCCTCGCGCGCACCGGCCTCGCCCGGCGTCCAGACCTTCCAGAAGCCGGCATCCCAGCCCAGCGCCGGTGCCAGGCGCCAGGCATCGAGCGACTCGCCCGGCAACGCGCCTTCGAATGCGGGCAGCGCGCCGGGCGCATCCCACGTCGCCGGTGCGCGCCACTGCGCAAGCGCCGACCGCCAGAACGGCGTGAACACCTTGTACGGCCCACCTTGCTGCGTGGCGAGGTCCCAGGGTTCGAACAGCAGGCAGCCATTGCAACTTTCCACCTGCAGGCCCTGCTCACGAAGCCTCTTCTTCAGCGAGGCATCGCGCGGCTGGGTGGCAGGTTCGTACTTGCGGTTCCAGAACACCGCTACCGCACCGGTCTGCTCCACCAGCGCCTGCAGCGCAGGCGCACTGGGCCCCTCGCGCAGGAGCAGGCGCGACCCGCGTCCCCGCAGGTCCGCATCGAGCCCCGCCAGCGACCGGTGCAGCCACGCAAGGGAAGCGGCACCGGGGCTCCATTCGCCCTCTTCCTGCGGCGCATGCACGTAGACGGGAATGGGAGTGAATCCCTGGTCCAAGGCCGCGCGCAGGGCGGGATTGTCGTCCAGGCGCAGATCGTGGCGGAACCAGACAAGGGCGTTGGGCATGAGCGCAGCCTTCGGACGTCGTTGCCGATTACGCAGCCGGCCCGCCGCTGGATGCACCGCCGACGTATTCGCGGGGGATGCGCGCGTTGAGACCGGTCAAGATCTCGTAGGGAATCGTGCCCGCCGCATGCGCGACCGCTTCGCAGGAAATCGCGTCGTCGCCTTGCGCGCCGATCAGCACCACCTCGTCCTCGTTGTACGCGGTTCCGCCAGGGCCCAGATCGACCATGAACTGGTCCATGCACACCCGGCCGATGATGGGACGGCGCTGGCCGCGTACCAGCACTTCGCCGCGCGACGAAAGCGAACGCGGGTAACCGTCGCCGTATCCGATCGGCACGGTGACCACGCGCGTGTCCGCCGGCGCTGTCCAGGTAGCCCCGTAGCTGACCGTCCGACCGGCCTTCACCACCTTGAAGTAGACCACCTGCGACACCAGCGACAATGCCGGCTTCAGGGCCACCGTGGCGCGCGAGGCGGGGTCCGGCATCACGCCATACAGCGCGATGCCCGGACGGACCATGTCCAGGCAGGTGTCGGGGAAATGCAGCACGCCGCCGGAATTGGCCAGGTGACGCAGCGGCATGGGGGCGCCGATGCGGTCGAAGTGCCGACATGCATCGAGGAAGCGGTGTAGTTGTTCGTGCGTCATCGGCGAGGCCGGATCGTCCGAACAGGCGAGGTGCGAGTAGATGCCTTTCACGGTGCACCAGCGGGAGGCAACGGCCGCTTCGATCAAGGGCTCCGCATTCTCGCTGTGTACGCCGATCCGTTCCATGCCAGTGTCGACCTTCAGGTGGATCACCGCTTGGCGTCCCAGCGAGGCCGCCGCCTGTTCCACCTGGCGCAGCTTGGCGATCGAGGAGACGGTCACTTCGAGATCGCAGGCCAGGAACTGGCCGACCTGCGGCGCGTGGATGCCGCCCATCACCAGGATCGGCACCGTCACGCCCGCGCGCCGCAGCGCGATGCCCTCCTCCACCAGCGCCACGCCCAGCTGTCCGATGCCCTGCGCCTGCAGGTGGCGCGCGACCGGTACCAGCCCATGTCCGTAGGCATTGGCCTTGACGATGCCCATGACGGGCACACCGGCGTGCGCCTGCAGTGCGTGGAAATTGTGGCTCAGTGCGTCCAGGTCGACGCGGATGCGCGTGGGCCGGTCATTGGCTTCAGGGCGGAACGAAGCGGCGGCGTCGAAAGCATCGGATCCGTGCATGGCGCGATTGTAGCGGCGCGCGTGTGCTCTGCCGCGCCGGAAGGGGGGCGGAATGCTAGGTGAGCGGACTTCCGTCGCGCTGGCCTAAGCGCGGTGCCGCCCCATCCGGCGCCGCCACCAGGCGGTCCGCGGGCGATACGCCACGGCAGCCGGTACCTGCACCTCCACGCGGGTGCCCTCGCCGGGACCGGATGTGATGTCCAGGCGGGCGCCAATGCGGGCCGCGCGTTCGCGCATGCCCGCCAGACCCCAATGCCCCTCACGGCCTCCCCGGTCCAGCACGTCGGGATCGATGCCCCGGCCGTCGTCATGCACGCTGACCGCCAGGTAGGCGGCGTTCTGCTCGATGGCGATGCCGATATACCGGGCCCCTGCGTGGCGGCAGGCGTTGAGCATCGCCTCGCGTCCGATCTGCAGCAGTTCGTCCTGCACGATGGGGTCGATCGGCATCCGGTTTCCTTCCTCCGACACACGGATGGACAGCTCGGGACCGGCCTCCAGTTCGGCGGCCATCCTCGCGAACATGTCGGCGAGGCAGCCGCCGCGCGCGGTGGCGCGCAGATCGAGCACCCGGTCGCGCGCCTCCACCATCACGTCGTCGGCACGCTCCAGCACCGCGTCCAGCGCATCGCGCGCGGGGGCGCCCGGTCCCAGCGAACGGGCGACGGCGTGGAAGCGGAGGATCAGCCCCTGCACGCTCTGCAGCAGCGTATCGTGAAGCTCGCGGGCGATGCGCTCGCGTTCACGGTGGCGTTCCTGCAGGCGGTCGTGGATCTGCCTCGATACCCGTCGGAGGCGCAGCAGGTAGGCGACCCACAGCAGCGCGGCCGCTGCCGTCACGCAGGCTGCCGCGAACCAGGTGGTCTGGTAGTAGCGCGGCGCGATCGAGAACGCGATGCGCGCACCCGTCTCGTTCCAGACGCCGTCGTTGTTGGCGGCCAGCACGCGGAACACGTAGTCCCCGGGCCCCGGGTTGGTGTAGTAGGCCACCCGGCGCGTTCCGGCCTCCTGCCATTCCTGATCGTAGCCCTCCAGCCGGTAGCGGAAGCGCACCCGCTCCGGGATGGCCAGGCTCAAGGCGGCGTAGCCGATCTGCAGGTTGCGCGCGCCGGCGGGCAGGCGCAGCGGACCGGATTCCAGGCGATAGGGACGGCCATCGACCGACAGCGAATGGATGCTGACGGGTGGCGGCAACGGATTGCGCTGGATACGGTCCGGATCGATCGTGACCACGCCGCTGGTGGTGGCGAACCAGAGCCGGCCGTCGCCGGCCTGGAGCGCGGTCGGTATGGGACGGAACTGCGCGGGAACGCCGGGCAGCCCATCGAGGAAATCGAACAGATCGTAGGCGGCGGCCGAGGTGCCGGCGAACATCGCTTCGATGGATGCTGCCGGAATCCTGACGATCCCGCGCGCACCGTTCAGCCACAGGTCGCCGTTCGCTGTCTCCACGATGCCGGAAATGCCACGGAAGGGGCTGTCGGCCTGCGCGCGCAGCGTCTGGATACGGTCGCCGCGCATGCGTGCCAGTCCGCGCTCGCCTCCGATCCACAGGCCTGCGCGCCCCTGCTGCAGCGCACTCACGTTGCCCACATCGAGGCCTTGCGGAAGTCCGAAGACCTGCAGCCTGCCCTCGCGCATGGACGCGATCTGGTTGTGCGCGAAGCCCATCCACACACGGCCGTCTGCTCCGGGAAGCAGGGTCAACGGCGACGCCCCCTCGCGCGTGCCGGGCAGGTCGCGCAGGTGGGTCCAGCGGCCGTCCTGCAGGCGGTGGAGACCGGGTGTGTTCAGTGATACCCACACGGAGCCGTCGGAAGTGCGGGTGATGGCCTGCACGCCCGAGTAGCGGCTCACCGGCAGGGGAACGCCGGGAGCGAGCGTTCCGTCGCGCAAGGTCCAGATTCCCTTCGGACCGCCCAGCCACACCATGCCGGTCGGGTCCCGGTAGGCTGCCGTCAATGGCGGGGCCAGCGGCAGGGTTTCCTGCCGGCCTCCCTTCAATCGCAGCAGGGGACGGTTGCGGCTGCCCACGAGCACGGCCGCGCCCTCTTCCGCCACGATGGCGAAATCGTGCGCACCGTCAGGCAGCGGGGCCAGCACCACGTTCGCATGGCGGAACCGGTCCAGGCCGCGGCTGCTGCCTATCCAGAGCGTGCCTTCCCTGTCCTCCAGCAGCGGCAACGCATAGTCGGACGTCAGTCCCTCGCGCTGACGGAAGCCTTCGAACGGTGAGGCCGCCTCGCCGGTCCATCGGTAGAGCCCATCGCCCAGCGTAGTGGCCCAGAGCGCGCCATCCCGATCGAACAGCAGCCCGGCGGAGGCCAGCGGCAACGTCCGTGCGGGCGTCGGCCGGCCTGGCACGGGCAGCGCACGCACCGCGCCATCGGCTTCTGCGATCCAGATGGCGCCATCCGGTCCCTGGGCGATCTGGCTGATCCTGCCCACGCGCGCCTGCACGCGCTGGAACTGCGTGCCGCCGCGCGGCAGGTAGGCGACGCCCTGCTCGCTGGCCACCCACAACGTGCCTTCGGCATCGCCGAACACGGTTCGCGCCTGTCGGCCGGGATACTGCCAGCGCGGGCCCAGCGCATGCCATCGCCCGCCCTGCAGATAGACCAGCCCGGTGAACGTGGCGGCCCAGAGACGACCGTCCGCATCGCGGGCGAAGCTGAAGACGGTGCCGCTGGGCAGGCCCTGCGCTTGGCCGTAGTGGCTCAACCGCGACCCGTCGATATGGCTGACCGCACCGTAGCGGAAGCCGACCCACAGTCCTCCGTCGGGCGATGCATGCAGGGCGGAGACGCTGGTGGCGGGCAGCGCCTCGCCCGCCGGAGGTTCATAGCGTTCGAACTGCACGCCGTCGAAGCGGTACAGCCCGATCTGCGTGGCCAGCCAGAGATATCCGTCCGTCGTCTGCGCAAGCGCGGTGATCTGGCCCGGCGCGCCATCCTGGACCCGCCAGGCGGTGTGGTGGAGTTGGGCCAGCGGGCGTTGGACATCGAGTGCGGCCGCCGCTTGCACCAGTGCAAGCCACAACAGCACGACGAGTACGACCCGCCCGCCATGCAAACGCCCCATGCCTTCGCCCGACCGACTGGCCACCCGATTACCTGCCTCAAGTTCGTTGGCGGTCATGTCCCGCCGTTGTCGCCCGACCACGGCGAGTCCACTGGCGTCCTTGGCCACCGCCTGCGCCACCCCGCTTCCGATACCGCCCCCATGCCTGTCGGCATCCCCTGGGTGGGCGCGGCGCGCGCGTCGCCCAGCGTACTACGCCCCGCGCCTCGCGTTGGGGGCTGCGGCCTACTCGAATGCGCCGATGCTGTCGTGGCTCAGGTTGTCGAAGCGCGTGTACTCGCCGAAGAACCGCAGCTTGCACGAGCCGGTGGGACCCGAGCGCTGCTTGCCGATGATGATCTCGGCCAGGCCTTTGTCGGGCGAGGTTTCCTTGTTGTAGTAGTCGTCGCGGTAGATGAAGACGATCATGTCCGCGTCCTGCTCGATGGCGCCCGATTCGCGCAGGTCGGCCATCACCGGGCGCTTGTCGGTGCGCGTTTCCAGCGATCGGTTGAGCTGCGACAGCGCGATCACCGGCACGTTGAGTTCCTTCGCCAAGCCTTTCAGCGAGCGCGAGATCTCGGAAATCTCGGTGGCGCGGTTCTCGTTGTTGCCCGGCACGGACATCAGCTGCAGGTAGTCGATGACGATCAGGCCCAGGTCGTGCTCGCGCTTCAGCCGGCGCGCCTTTGAACGCAGCACGTCGGGCGACAGGCCGGGCGTGTCGTCGATGAAGACCTTGGCCTGGTCCTTCAGGATGCGGATCGCGCTGGTCACGCGGCTCCAGTCCTCGTCCTCCAGTTGGCCGGTACGCAGGCGGGTGGCGTTGATGCGGCCGACCGAGGAGATCAGGCGCATGGCCAGCTGGCCTGCCGACATTTCCATGGAGAAGACCGCCACGGCCTTCTTCGACTTGATGGCGGCGTACTCGGCGATGTTCAGCGCGAACGTGGTCTTGCCCATGGCCGGACGTGCGGCCAGGATCACCAGGTCGGTGGGCTGCAGGCCAGCGGTCATCATGTCGAATTCGGTGTAGCCCGTCGGCAGGCCGGTCACGGTGCCGCCGCTCTCCGAACGCACGCGCAGCACCTCGAAGGCGTCCTTCAGCGCATCGTTCATCGCCACGAAGTCGGTGCGGCCGCGCGCGCCCTGTTCGGCGATGGCGAACACCTTCTGCTCGGCGATCGCCAGCATCTCGTCGCTTTCCTTGCCCTCGGGCTGGAATGCGTCGTTGACGATTTCGGTGCCCACCTCGATCAGCTGGCGCATCACCGCCTTGTCGCGGACGATCTCGGCGTAGGCGGCGATATTGGCGGCGGACGGCGTGGTGCTGGCCAGTTCGACCAGATAGGCGCCGCCGGCGACCAGGTCCATGTGGCCCTGCGATTCGAACCACTCGCCCAGCGTCACCGCGTCGAACGGGCGGTTCTTCTCGGCCAGTTCCGCGATGGCGCGGTAGATCAGCTGGTGGTCGCGGCGATAGAAATCATTGGCCGTGAGCTTGTCGTTGATGCGGTCGTAGGCTTCCGGGGCCAGCATCAGGCCGCCGAGCACCGCCTGTTCCGCCTCGATCGAGTGCGGCGGCACGCGGAGTTGCTCGATGCGGGCGTCGTGAGGATCCTGGCGGAAACCGGTGCGTGCGGACATGGGCGGTACTAGCTCCTGCGGCGCATGCGGGGCGACGGCCGCACGGCCGGACATGGTAGGCAGTCCATGCCCTTGGGTGTTGCAGATAAGTGTGTGGATAACCGGTGGGCATCTCAGCGTCTGCGACGCAGCGGACCCACCAAACAGAACGGGCGCCTTGCGGCGCCCGTCTGTCGGCATCATGCAGCGATGCGCGGATCGATCAGGCTTCGGCCTGCACCACGACCTTCACGGTCGTCTGCACGTCGGCGTGCAGCTTCACGACGATCTCGTACTCACCGACGTTGCGCAGCGCACCTTCGCCCATGATGACCTCGCTCTTCTCGAGCGGCAGGCCGGCGGCGGTGAAGGCATCGGCGATGTCGCGCGGACCGACCGAACCGAACAGCTTGCCTTCGGTGGCGGCATTGGCGGTGATCGTGACGCTGGCGCCTTCCAGCTTGGCGGCGCGGCCTTCGGCCTCGTCATGCACGGCCTTGGCCTTGGCTTCGTACTCGGCGCGCTTGGCTTCGAACTCGGCCACGTTGGCGGCGGTCGCCGGCACGGCCTTGCCCTGCGGCACCAGGTAGTTGCGGCCGTAGCCCGGCTTGACGTTGACCTTGTCGCCCAGGACGCCCAGGTTGGTCACTTTCTGCAGAAGAATCAGTTCCATCGTATTGCTCCGTATTCGTTAGCAGGCTGGAGGCCTGCAGCGATTGGCTGTCCGAATGACAGTAGGAAGAAGAACCTCCCCGTGCGGGGAGGCCCTGGATTACACGTCGTGGTTGTCCGTGTACGGGATCAGCGCCAGGAAACGGGCGCGCTTGACCGCGGTGGACAGCTGGCGCTGGTAACGGGACTTGGTGCCGGTGACGCGGCTCGGCACGATCTTGCCGTTCTCGGTCAGGTACTGGCGCAGGGTGTTGAGATCCTTGTAGTCGATCTCTTTCACGCCTTCGGCGGTGAACTTGCAGAACTTGCGGCGACGGAAGAACTTGGACATGGGTGGTCTCCTCAGGCGGCTTCGGCGTTGTCGGATTCGGTCGAAGCGGCATTGCCGACCTCGCCTTCCTCGTCGTCACGGCGACGACGCTCGCCACGCTCGGGCTTGTCGCCCTTCTCGTCCTTGTTCTTCATGATCAGGGACTGCTCGGTGTCCGGGCCATCGCGCTTGATGACCAGGTTGCGCAGCACCGCATCGTTGAAACGGAAGCTTTCGACCAGCTCGTTCAGCACGGCCTGGTCGGCCTCGATGTTGAGCAGCACGTAGTGGGCCTTCACCAGGTTCTGGATCGGGTACGCCAGCTGGCGGCGGCCCCAGTCTTCCAGACGGTGGATCTTGCCGTTGCCGCCTTCGATCAGCGCCTTGTAGCGCTCGATCATGGCCGGCACCTGCTCGCTCTGGTCCGGATGGACCAGGAACACGACTTCATAGTGACGCATCGTTTTTACCTTTCGGATGTGGGCCCGGCGGGATATCCCGCGGGCGGAACAGCCCCCCGGACGCCCGGAACGGACGCGGTGGGGCAAGGACCCGGCCGCCTGTCAGCGGTCGGAAGCAGGAAAGTATGGCAGGTCAGTCACTTAGGGGCAAGTCCTGCCCCTGGACATCGCTCAGGCGGCGTCCGCCGAGGTGGTGAAGCTCTCGCCGCAACCGCATTCGGCCGCCGCGTTGGGGTTGCGGAAGGTGAAGGTCTCGGACAGGCCCTGCTTGGCGAAATCGATCTCCGTGCCATCCACCAGCGGCAGGCTGGTCGCGTCCACGTAGATCTTCACTCCGTCGAACTCGAATACCGTGTCGCCCGCGCGCTCGTCGCGCGCCAGGTCGGCCACGTGTCCCCAACCGGAGCAGCCGGTACGGGTCACGCCGAACCGCAGGCCCAGGGCGCCCGGCGTCTGCGCGACGAAACGCTGCACACGTTCGAGGGCGACGGGGGTAAGGGTGATGGCCATGGGCTGCTCCTGTGCGACACCGGGAATTATAGCCGCGGGCGCACCGTCGGCCGTGCGGCTCTTGCTAAACTCCGCGTTCCATAAATATGTCTGTTACCGAAGGATTCAAGCCATGACGGTGGTGAGCGTCGAACATGCGCTGGCGGGCAAGCTCCCGGCCGGCGGCGAGGTCACGGTGCGCGGCTGGGTGCGCACGCGGCGCGATTCCAAGGCGGGCCTGTCCTTCGTCAACGTCAGCGACGGCTCGTGCTTCGCGCCGATCCAGGTGGTGGCCCCCGATTCGCTGCCCAACTACGAATCCGAGATCAAGCACCTGACCACCGGGTGTTCGGTCATCGCCACCGGCACGCTGGTGGCCTCCCAGGGCCAGGGCCAGAGTTTCGAGATCCAGGCGTCGTCGATCGAGGTGGTCGGCTGGGTCGAGGACCCGCTCACCTACCCCATGCAGCCCAAACAGCACTCGCTGGAGTACCTGCGCGAGTTCGCCCACCTGCGTCCGCGCACCAACCTGTTCGGCGCGGTCACCCGCATCCGCCACTGCCTGGCGCAGGCGGTGCACCGCTTCTTCCATGAGCGCGGCTTCTACTGGATCAGCACCCCGATCATCACGACCTCCGACGCCGAGGGCGCCGGGCAGATGTTCCGCGTCTCCACGCTGGACCTGGCCAACCTGCCGCGCAACGGCAAGGGCGAGGTCGACTTCTCGCGCGACTTCTTCGGCAAGGAGACCTTCCTGACCGTGTCCGGCCAGCTGAACGTCGAGGCCTACTGCCTCAGCCTCAGCAAGGTCTATACCTTCGGCCCGACCTTCCGCGCGGAGAACAGCAACACCACGCGCCACCTGGCCGAGTTCTGGATGATCGAACCCGAGATCGCATTCGCCGACCTGCCAGCCGACGCCGACCTGGCCGAGGACTTCCTGAAATACCTGTTCCGCACGGTGCTGTCGGAGCGCGCGGACGCCATGGCCTTCATCGCCGAGCGCGTGCAGAAGGACGCGATCACCCGGCTGGAGTCGTTCATCAACGCGCCGTTCGAGCGGATCGACTACACCGACGCGATCGACCTGCTGCAGAAGTCGGGCAAGAAGTTCGACTTCCCGGTCGAATGGGGCCTGGACCTGCAGACCGAGCACGAGCGCTGGCTGACCGAAGAGCACGTCGGCCGCCCGGTGGTGGTGATGAACTACCCCGAGCACATCAAGGCCTTCTACATGCGCCTGAACGATGACGGCCGCACCGTTGCCGCGATGGACGTGCTGGCACCGGGCATCGGCGAGATCATCGGCGGCAGCCAGCGCGAGGAGCGTCTGGACGTGCTGGATGCGCGTATGGCCCAGTTCGGCCTGGATCCGGCGCACTACCAGTGGTACCGCGACTTCCGCCGCTACGGCGGCGTGCCGCACGCCGGCTTCGGCCTGGGCTTCGAACGGCTGGTGGTCTACGTCTGCGGACTGTCCAACATCCGCGACGCGATCGCCTACCCGCGCGCACCCGGCAACGCGGAGTTCTGATGCTCCTGTTCTTCGCGCTCTGCTTCGTCGGCGTGGCCATCGCGGGCTTCTGCGCCTTCGTCATCTTCTGGCCATTGACGCTGGTGCACGTCCGCGACCGCCATGCCGCCCTGGGCGCGCAATGGGGCGAAGGCGCATTCCTCAAGCCTGTCGCCCTGCGCTGGCTGCTGTCGGGCGATTACCGCCGCATCCCGGACACCTCGTTGTCAGGGCTGGCGACACCGGCACGCATCTCGCTGTGCGTGATCTTCTTCGGGCTGGCGATGGCGGGCCTGTTGGCGCTGTGGGCGGAGGCCTTCGCATGACCCCGTTTCTCCGTGAGGACTGGTACCTGGCTTCGCTCGGCCGCACGCTGATCTGGGCGCGCCTGCGCGTACTGGAAGCCGGTACCGCCGAAGTACTGGACAGCGACGGTAATACCCTGCCCTACGACAGCGAGGACAGCGCCCGCGCAGCGTTGTTCGATGCCGAGTTCGTCGCCTTCGACGGCCTGGACGAGGACGACGCCATGGCACGCGGCTTCTCGCTGGCCGGCGTGCAGCCGCCGCAGGGCGACGACGATGCCGCGCTGGTGCCGCTGATGGTGCAGTCGCTCGGCGCCCGCGCCTGACCCGACGATGTACACGCCGCGCGCGTTTGCAGAAACCGACCTGACCGGACTCGACCGGCTCATCGAGCGCGACGCCTTTGTCACCCTAGTCACCGTGGCCGATGGACTGCCTTTTGTCAGCCATCTGCCCGTGCTGTATGCGCGCGACGGCGACCGGATCGTGATCGAAGGGCATTGGGCCCGGCCGAATCCGCAGGCGCGCCACGCGGGGCCCGCAATGGTGATCGTGCATGGTCCGCACGCTTACCTGTCGCCGGGCTGGTACGCGGACAAGGAAGAGGCGGCCCGTGTGCCGACCTGGAACTACGCCGTCGCCCATCTGCACGGCACGCTGGAGAGTCCCGAGGACACCGATCGACTGGCTTCGATCGTGGATCGCCTGAGCCAGGCGAACGAGGCCCGCGTCGGCAACGACTGGCGCTTCGAACACGACCGCGACGATCATGTCCGTCAGCTGCGCGGGATCATCGGCTTCCGCTTCACCGTCGACCGCGTCGAGCTGAAGTTCAAGCTCAGCCAGAACCATCCGGTCGCCAATGTCGAGGGGGCCGCCGCCGCGCTGTACCGGCTCGGCGGCGAAGACAACGTGGCGGTCGCCGACCTCATGCGCGAGCGCCTGGCCCCTCGGGCAGACGACATGGGCGCGGCGTAAGTCGCGAAGCGGTATCCCGGCCCCGCGCCTGGAGGGAGGGAGATCATCGCGACTCACGTCGCTCCCACAAGGCTACACTCGCTTCAGTTCCGTCCTGGACCTTCCGCATGGACCTCAACCTCACCGGCCGGCATGCCCTCGTCTGCGGCGCCTCCGAAGGCATCGGCCGCGCCGCCGCCCATGAACTGGCGCTGCTGGGCGCCAGCGTCACGCTGCTGGCGCGTCGCGCCGATGTACTGGCGGAGGTGATGGCCGCCCTGCCCCGTACCCCCGGCGAACAGCACCATGACGGCATCGCCGTCGATGTCGCCGACGCCGCGCCACTGCAGGCCAAGGTGTCGGCACTCGCCGCAGACCGCCCGATTCACATCCTCGTCAACAATACCGGCGGCCCACCCGGCGGGCGCGCCCTCGACGCCGTTGCCGACGATTACCTGGCCGCCTTCCACCGCCACCTGCTCGCCAACCAGTTGCTTGCGCAGTTGACGGTACCCGGCATGCGAGCCGCCGGCTGGGGCCGCATCATCAACGTGGTCTCCACTTCGGTGAAGGAACCCATCGCCAACCTCGGCGTCTCCAACACGATCCGTGGCGCCGTCGCCAGCTGGGCCAAGACGCTATCGAAGGAACTGGGGGCCTACGGCATCACCGTCAACAACGTGCTGCCCGGTTACACGCGTACCGGGCGCCTGGAGCAGATCCTGCGCGACCGCGTGCAGGCCACCGGCAAGGACGAAGCCGCCGTCAGCGCGGCGATGCTGGCCTCGGTGCCCGCAGGGCGCTTCGCGGAGGCCCATGAGGTGGCGGCGGCGATCGCCTTCCTCGCCACGCCCGCCGCAGGCTATGTCAACGGGGTCAGCCTGGCCGTCGACGGCGGCCGCATGCAGTCCATCTGACCCCACCCGGAAGGGGCTTGCCAGCCGGGTTAAGCTAGTGGGCATGGAACGCTACGGCCACTTCATCGATGGCGAACCGCGCCCCGCAGGCGCCTGGCGTCCCGTCTTCGAGCCGGCGTCGGCCGAGGTCTACGCCGAGGTCGCCGATGGCGGCGAGACCGAGGTGCTGGAGGCCGTCGAGGCCGCGGAAGCGGCCTTTCCGTCGTGGGCCGCACTGGCGCCCAGCGCCCGCGCCCGCTGGCTGGAACGGCTGGCCGACGCGCTGGAGGCCAGGCTGGCGCTTTTCGCGGCGGCGGAGTCGCGCGATGCCGGCAAGCCGCTGGCGCTGGCGCGCGACATCGAGATTCCCAGGGCGGTCGCCAACCTGCGCTTCTTCGCGCATGCGGCCACGCAGTTCGCCAGCGAATCGCACCACGGCGAGGCCGGGCTCAATTACACGCTGCGCGGACCGCTGGGCGTGGTGGCCGCGATATCGCCGTGGAACCTGCCGCTCTACCTGTTAACCTGGAAAATCGCGCCCGCGCTGGCCGCCGGCAACACCGTGGTGGCCAAACCGTCCGAGATCACACCCGCCACTGCGACGATGCTGGGCACGCTGGCGGCCGAGATCGGCCTGCCGCGTGGCGTACTGAACATCGTGCACGGCAGCGGGCCGGCCGTGGGCGAACCGCTGGTGCTGCATCCGGCCGTCAAGGCCGTGTCGTTCACCGGCAGCACCGCGGTGGGCCGGCGCATCGCCGGACTGGCCGGGCCGCAGCTGAAGAAGGTCTCGCTGGAACTGGGCGGCAAGAACGCCACGCTGGTGTTCGCCAACAGCGACTGGCGCGCCCACCTGGACACCCTGCTCCGCTCCGCCTTCCAGAACGCCGGCCAGATCTGCCTGTGTGGCTCGCGCCTGCTGGTGCAGCAGGCGATCCATGACGAATTCCGAGAAGCCCTGATCGATCGCGCCGGCGCGCTGCAGACCGGACCGCTGGACGGGCCGGCCACCCGGCTGGGCGCGATGGTGTCGCAGGCGCACTTCGAGAAGGTGCTCGGCTGCATCGCCCGTGCCCGCGTCGAAGGCGGGCGCGTGCTGACCGGCGGGCACGCGCTGGACCGGCCCGGCTGGTTCATCGCGCCCACGGTGATCGAAGGGTTGGGCCCGCAGGCCGCCACCAACCGCGAGGAGATCTTCGGTCCGGTGGTGACGCTGCAGTCCTTCGAGGACGAAGCGCACGCGCTGTCGCTGGCCAATGCCGGCGACTATGGACTGGCGGCGACCGTCTGGACGCGCGACCTGGACCGCGCCCACCGCCTGGCCGCGCAGCTGCGCGCCGGCGTCGTCTGGATCAACACCTGGATGACCCGCGACCTGCGCCCGCCGTTCGGCGGCACGGGCGCGTCCGGCCTGGGCCGCGAGGGCGGCCTGGAGGCCATGCGGTTCTTCACCGAACCCAAGAACGTCTGCATCGCATTGCGCTGAGGAAGAACCCAACGAATGAGCGAACTTTCCGAACTCGAGAAACTGCTGCAGAACAACCGCGACTGGGCCGACCGCATCAAGCAGGAAGACCCGGGCTTCTTCAAGCGGCTGTCGCAGCAGCAGTCCCCCCGCTACCTGTGGATCGGCTGCTCCGATTCGCGCGTACCGGCCAACCAGATCCTCGGGCTGGACCCCGGCGAGGTCTTCGTCCATCGCAACATCGCCAACGTGATGTCGCATGGCGACCTCAACGCGCTGTCGGTGATCCAGTTCGCCGTCGACATCCTGAAGGTCGAACACATCCTGCTGGTCGGTCACTACGGCTGCGGCGGCGTGCATGCGGCCATGACCGGCCTGCGCGTGGGCCTGGCCGACAACTGGCTGCGCCATGTGGCCGATGTGGCGATGAAGCACGCGGACCTGCTGGGGCAGGTCGATACCGAATCCCTGCGGCACGCGCGCCTGTGCGAGCTGAATGTGATCGAGCAGGTCTTCAACGTCTGCCAGACCACTGTCGTGCAGGATGCGTGGGCGCGTGGACAGCCGCTGGCGGTCCATGGCTGGGTCTACAGCCTGTTCGATGGGCGCGTGCGCGAGCTGGGCATGGACGTGGCCGCACAGGACGAACTGCAGCCGGCCTACCAGCGTGCCCTCGCCTCGGTGCCGCCCAAGGGCAAGCGCGATGAATGAAGGCGTGCAGGCCGCCGCCGCGCCCAGGCCGGTCGGCCGCTACCCGCATGCTCGGCGGGTAGGCGACCTGCTGTTCCTTTCGGGCATCGGCCCGCGCGATCCGGCCACCGACGCCATCCCTCCCGGCATCGAGGCGCAGGCGCGCGCGGTGTTCGCCAATGTCCGGTCCGTGCTGGAGGCCAGCGGCGCCCACTGGGATGACCTGGTGGACGTCACCGTGTACCTGACCGACATGGAGGGCGACTTCGGCGGTTACAACCGGGGGTGGGCCGAGTATTTTCCGGATGCCGCCAGTGCGCCCTGCCGCACGACCTTGGGCATCACGGCCCTGCCCACGCCCATCTCCATCGAACTCAAGTGCGTCGCGCACGTGCCGGAGCGCCGCTGACATGCTGCCGAACCCGCTCAACCTGCAGGCCTGGATCGAGGAACACCGCCATCTGCTGAAGCCGCCCGTCGGCAACAAGTGCATCTACGACGGGGATTTCATCGTGATGGTGGTGGGCGGCCCCAACCAGCGCACGGACTACCATTACGAAGAAGGCCCGGAGTGGTTCTACCAGCTGGAGGGCGAGATGGTGCTGCGCATCCAGGAGGATGGCGCCCCGCGCGACATCCCGCTCCGCGCCGGGGAAATCTTCCTGCTGCCCCCGCGCGTGCCGCATTCGCCGCAGCGGATGCCGGGCTCGGTCGGACTGGTGATCGAACGCAAACGCCTGCCGCACGAGGACGATGGCCTGCTCTGGTTCTGCGAGCGCTGCAACCACAAGGTGTACGAGGAATACTTCCACCTCAGCGACATCGAACAGGACTTCTTCCGCGTGTTCGAAGCCTTCTACCGCAACGACGACCTGCGCACCTGCAAGGCCTGCGGCCACCTGAACCCCCGGCCGAGCCGTTACGAGATGCAGGCGGACTCGCAGGCCGACATCACCTGAGCTTGCACTTACCCAATCTGGGCATTATCGTGCCCGATATGGGCATGAACGACTCCCTCCGTCCCGGGAAGGTCAGCGAGGCCGCGGCGCGTTATGCCGCGGCCAGCCTGTCCGGGGCGCTGTTCACCACCACCCAGCAACGCGTCCTGGCCTGCCTGTTCGGCGAGTCAGGGCGCAGCTATGCGGTCAATGAGCTCATCCAGGCCACGGGCGCCGGCAGCGGCGCCGTCCAGCGCGAGCTGGCCCGTCTGGCCGGCAGCGGCCTGCTGACCGTCGAGCATGTCGGTAACCAGAAGCGCTATCGCGCCAACCCCGACGCCCCGATCCACGATGAACTCGTCTCCATCGTCCGCAAGACCTTCGGCCTGGCCGAGCCGTTGCGCGAAGCGCTGGCACCGCTGTCCGACCGCATCCATGCCGCGTTCCTGTACGGTTCGATCGCCAAGGGCAGCGACACCGCCCGCAGCGACATCGATCTGATGGTGATTGCGGACGACCTGGCTTACGCCGAGATCATGCTGGCACTGCATCCCGTCGCGGAACGGCTGGGCCGGCCGATCAATCCCACCGTATACGCGCGCGACGGGTTGCGCAGCCGCCTGGATGCCGGCAACAGCTTCGTCGGCCGCGTACTGCAACAGCCGCGGCAATGGTTGACCGGAGGCGAAGATGCCCTCGCCGCTTGAGAAGCTGGCCGCCCACAGCGGCCCGCTCAGCCCGGAGCCACCCGACAAGAAGGAAACCGCCGGCCTGCTCCGCTCGGGACTCGCACGCCTGGCCGACGCCCACAACGAGGCGCTGTCGCTGGAGAGCCGCTTCGACCTGGCATACAACGCCGCGCACGCGATGAGCCTGGCGGCGCTACGCCGCGCGGGCTTCCGCGCCCGCCACCGCTACATCGTATTCCAGGTGCTGCCGCATACCCTGGGCTTGGGCCCAGAGGTGTGGCGCGTCCTAGCCAAGGCGCACGACCTGCGCAACCTGGCCGAGTACGAGGGCCACGTGGACGTCGACCGACGCCTGGTCAACGATCTGATCGCCGCCTGCGAGCGCGTGTCCGACGCGCTGGAACGATGACGGCGAACGCGATTTCAGTGATGGTCGCGTTCGGCACTGCAGCGCGAATTCCGGGCACGTCCCCCCTACAATCCCACGATGCTGAAGATCGACACTCATGCGCATTTCCTGCCCCGCGACTGGCCCGACCTGGCCGCCAAGTATGGGGACGTGCGCTTTCCGGTGATCCACCACGGCGACGACGGCCGCCACCGCATCTACAAGGACGGCAAGTTCTTCCGCGAAATCTGGCCCAAGACCTGGGACCCGGAAGAGCGCATCGCCGATTACGCCCGCTTCGGCGTGCAGGTGCAGGTCATCAGCACCGTGCCGGTGATGTTCAGCTATTGGGCCAAGCCGCATCACGCACTGGAACTGCACCAGGCGCTCAACGACCATACCGCCGCCGCCTGCCGCGACTACCCGCGCCACTATGCCGGCATCGGCACGGTGCCCCTGCAGTCGCCGCGCCTGGCCGTGCAGGAGCTGGAGCGCTGCATGGACCAGTTGGGCCTGCAGGGCGTGCAGATCGGCAGCCATGTCAACGACTGGAACCTGGATGCGCCCGAGCTGTTCGAGTTCTTCCAGGCGGCGAGCGAGCTGGGGGCGGCCATCCTGGTGCATCCCTGGGACATGATGGGCGCGACGTCGATGCCCAAGTACTGGCTGCCGTGGCTGGTCGGCATGCCGGCGGAGCAGTCGCGCGCGGCCTGCTGCCTGATCTTCGGCGGCGTACTGGAGCGCCTGCCCGAATTGAAGGTCTGCTTCGCCCACGGCGGCGGCAGCTTCCCGTACACCATTGGCCGCATCGAGCATGGCTTCAACATGCGCCCGGACCTGGTGGCCACCGACAACCCCCGCAACCCGCGCGACTACCTGGGCCGCGTGTACTTCGACTCCTGGGTCGCCGATCCGCGCGCACTGCGCTACCTGCTGGACACCGTCGGCCACGAGCGCGTGATGCTGGGCACCGACTATCCGTTCCCGCTGGGCGAACAGGAACCCGGGGCGGGCATCGCGGCTCTGGGCCTGGACGACACGCAGCAGGCACGCCTCTATCACGGTACGGCGCTGGAATGGCTGGGCCTGCCGGTGTCGAGGTTCCTATGATGGCGCTGTCTGTAGGAGCGACGTCAGTCGCGACCGTGTGGCAGGACATCGCGACGACTTTCACTTTTTCCGCGGGAAATCGGCCAATCCGATGCCATTGCTACCGACACACTCTGGTCGCGACTGACGTCGCTCCTACAACTTACCGACCCTATCCAACCCGATGACCGACCCGCTGTCCCGTACCCACATCATCGCGCTCGACGCCGCCGACCCGCTGCGGCCGCTCCGCAACGACTTCCTGATTCCGCGCCACAAGCACAATGACCAGATCTATTTCTGCGGCAACTCGCTGGGCCTGCAACCCAAGGGTGCCCGCGGCTACGTCAACGAAGTGCTGGACAAGTGGGCGAACGAGGCCGTCGAGGGCCACTTCACCGGCAGCGCGCAATGGATGACCTACCACGAACTGGTACGCGAGCCCCTGGCGCGACTGGTCGGCGCGCAGCCGTTGGAAGTGGTCGCGATGAACACGCTGACCGCCAACCTGCACCTGATGATGGTGAGCTTCTACCGGCCTACCACGGAGCGGCCGGCCATCCTGATGGAAGCCGGGGCGTTTCCCTCCGACCGGCATGCGATGGAGTCCCAGATCCGCTTCCACGGCTTCGATCCTGCGACGGACCTGATCGAAGTGGAGCCGGACCAACAGGACGGCACGTTCTCGATGGCCGCCATCGAGCGTGCCATCGCCGAACACGGCCCGCGCCTGGCGCTGGTGCTGTGGCCCGGCATCCAGTACCGCACCGGCCAGGCGTTCGACCTGGCGGAGATCGCGCGGCTCGGCCATGCGCAGGGTGCCGTGGTCGGCGTCGACCTGGCGCACGCGGTGGGCAACCTGCCGTTGCGGCTGCACGACAGCGGGGTGGATTTCGCGGTGTGGTGCCACTACAAGTACCTCAACTCCGGACCGGGCGCCGTCGCCGGCTGCTTCGTGCATGCGCGGCACGCGGAGACGGACCGTCCGCGTTTCGCGGGCTGGTGGGGTCATGAAAAGAACTCCCGTTTCCGCATGGGGCCCGAGTTCGTGCCCACGCCGGGCGCCGAAGGGTGGCAGCTGAGCAATCCGCCGATCCTGGGACTGGCCCCCCTGCGCGCTTCACTGGAGCTGTTCGACAAGGCCGGCGGCATGGAGGCGGTGCGCACCAAGTCGCTGAAGCTGACCGGCCTGCTGGAGGCCCTGATCCGGGCACGCCTAGCCGATGTGCTGCAGATCGTCACACCCGCCGATCCGGCACAGCGCGGCGCGCAGTTGTCGCTGCGCGTCGCGGGCGGGCGCGACCGCGGGCGCGAGCTGTTCGAGTACCTGATGTCCGTGGGCGTGGTCGGCGACTGGCGCGAGCCGGACGTGATCCGCATTTCCCCTGCCCCGCTGTACAACCGCTACATGGATGTCCACCGCTTCGTCGAGGAAGTCGAGACGTGGCGGGGGTTCTGACCCGGAGGAAACATCGTGGGCACTGACGCTCGGCGACACATCACTATCATCGGGGCTGGCCTGGCCGGCGCCCTGCTGGCCACGCTGATGGCGCGTGCGGGCTGGCGTGTCGACGTGCATGAGAAGCGCGGCGACCCGCGCGTGAAGGGCTACGAGGGCGGCCGCTCCATCAACCTGGCCCTGGCCGAACGTGGCCGCCATGCGCTGCGCATGGCCGATGCCGATACCGCCGTGATGCGCCAAGCCGTGATGATGCGCGGACGCATGGTCCACGCGCTGGACGGCCGCCAGCAGCTGCAACGCTACGGACGCGACGATTCCGAGGTGATCTGGTCCATCCATCGGGGCGACCTGAACATCACGCTGCTGGATCTGGCCGAACAGGCCGGCGCGCGCCTGCATTTCCACCACCGGCTGGAAGGCGTCGATTTCGATGCCCATGTCGCGCGCTTCGTCGATGACCGAGATGGCCGTCGCATCGAATGCACCTTCTCCGCGCTGGTCGGTGCCGATGGCGCCGGCTCCTCGCTGCGTGCGGCGATGCAGGCACGCGAGGACCTGGGCGAGCGGACCGAGTTCCTCGACCACGCCTACAAGGAACTGGAAATCCCGCCCGCCGCGGATGGCGGTTTCATCATGGAGCCCCATGCGCTGCACATCTGGCCGCGCGGCCACTACATGTGCATCGCCCTGCCCAACGACGAACGCACCTTCACCGTCACCCTGTTCCTGCCGAACGAGGGCGACCCCAGCTTCGCCAGCGTGCGCACCGGGGCGGAGGCGAAGGCGCTGTTCCTGCGCGACTTTCCCGACGCCGTGCCGCTGATCCCCGAGTTGGAACAGGATTGGGAAGCCAACCCGGTCGGACTGCTCGCCACGCTGTATCTGGACCGGTGGCATCTCAGCGGCCAGGCCGTGCTGCTGGGGGACGCGGCCCACGCGATGGTGCCGTTCCACGGCCAGGGCATGAACTGTGCGTTCGAGGACTGCGTGGCCCTGGCACGCCACCTTCAGGCCACCGACGACCTGGCCACCGCTTTCGCTGCGTTCGAAGCCGAGCGCAAGCCCGATGCGCTGGCCATCCAGCAGATGGCGCTGGAGAACTACGTCGAGATGCGCGACAAGGTGGACGACCAGGGCTTCCTGCTGCAGCGCGAACTGGAACTGGCCCTGCAGCAGCGCCACCCCGGCCGCTTCGTCCCCCATTACACGATGGTCAGTTTCATGCGCATTCCGTATTCCCTGGCCAGGCACCGCAGCGAGCTGCAGCGCGACCTGCTGGTTCGCCACACGCAAGGGCGCGCGACGCTGGAGGGGCTGGACTGGACCGCGGTGGACGCGGATGTCGTGGCCACCCTGCCCCCGCTGGAGGACATTCCGGGATGAGCACAGGCATCGCCCTCGGCAGGCATGCCGTTCTTGCAGCGATTTCCATGCGGGTCGCGCAGCACACCATGTCCACGAACCGCTGAAGGCAGGCCCGCGATGGCTGGAAGCTTCCTGTTCTACGACCTGGAGACCTTCGGCGCCGATCCGCGGCGCAGTCGCATCGCCCAGTTCGCCGCGGTGCGCACCACGCCGGCGCTGGACGTGATGGAGGAGCCGCTCAGCTTCTTCGTGCAGCCGGCGGACGACCTGCTGCCCTCGCCCATCGCCACCCTGATCACCGGCATCACGCCTCAGCGGGCGCTGCACGAAGGCGTGAACGAAGCCGAGGCCTTTGCGCGCATCGCCGACGAGATGGGGCGCCCCGAGACCTGCACCCTCGGCTACAACAGCCTGCGCTTCGACGACGAATTCATCCGCCACGGGCTGTTCCGCAACTTCCACGAACCCTACGAGCGCGAGTGGCGCGGCGGCAACTCGCGCTGGGACCTGCTGGACGTGATGCGGCTGATGCATGCGCTGCGGCCCGACGGGATCGTCTGGCCGCGGCGGGAGGACGGCGCCACCTCGTTCCGGCTCGAACACCTGGCGCTGGCCAACCGGGTCCGCGACGGCGATGCCCACGAAGCGCTGTCTGACGTGTTCGCCACCATCGGCCTGGCCCGGCTGATGCGTCAGGCGCAGCCGCGCCTGTGGGATTACGCGCTGCAGCTGCGCGACAAGCGCTTCGCCGCGCGCCTGCTGGATACCACCGCGATGCTGCCGGTCCTGCATGTTTCACAGCGCTACCCCGCCAGCCGGCTGTGCGCGGCGCCGGTGCTGCCGCTGGCGCGTCATCCGCGGATCGACAACCGCGTGGTGGTGTTCGACCTGGACAGCGACCCGGCACCGCTGCTGACGATGGCACCCGCCGACATCGCCGACCGGCTGTACACCCCGGCGGCCGATCTGCCGGAGGGTGAACAGCGCGTGCCGCTGAAGGAAGTGCACCTGAACCGGTCCCCCGCCCTGGCGGCGTGGTCGCACCTGCGGCCGGCCGACATGGACCGCCTGGGCATCGATCCGTCGCGCTGCGAGCGCCACGCCACGATGCTGCGCCAGGCCGGCCCCGCCCTGGCGGAGAAGGTGCGCCAGGTGTTCGCGGGCGAACGCATAAGCCCCCCCGGCGACGTGGACGCCTCGCTGTACGACGGCTTCCTGGGCGATGCGGACAAGCGGCGCTTCACCGACGTGCGCACCACGCCGCCTGCCCTGCTCGGCCAGCGCGATTTCGGGTTCCGCGATGCGCGCCTGCCGGAATTGCTGTTCCGCTACCGGGCACGCAACTGGCCCGGTACGCTCGCGCCGGAAGAGCGGGAACGTTGGGATGCCTACCGTCGCGACCGCCTTGCAGCGGGCAGCAACCTGTCGGAGTACAGCTTCGAGAGCTTCGATGCCGAACTGTCGGCCTTGCGCGCCAGCCACGGGGGCGATGCCGGGCGGCTGGCCCTGCTGGACAAGCTGCAGCAGTGGCGCCAGGAGCTGGAAGCGGGCCTCTAGCGCACATCGAGGACAATCCTGTCGGTCATTTGACGCCGGCCTGACTACAATCGGCACATGGCCACCTACTTCTCGGATGCCAGCTTCAAGTTCCTGCGCGGACTGGCCCGCCACAACGACAAGACCTGGTTCAACGCCCACAAGGCGCAGTACGAAGACCATGTACGCCAGCCGTTCCTTCGCCTGCTGACCGACCTGCAGCCCGACCTCGCCGCGGTCAGCCTGCACTTCCGCTCGGACCCGAAGACCGTCGGCGGCTCGCTGTTCCGCATCTATCGCGACGCCCGTTTCTCCAACGACAAATCGCCGTACAAGTCGTGGCAGGGCGCACGCCTGTTCCACGAGCGCCACAAACAGGTGCCCGCGCCGTCGTTCTACCTGCACCTGCAGCCGGGGGAGTGCTTCGTCGGTGCCGGCCTGTGGCATCCGGAACCCGACACGCAGCGCCGGGTCAGGCAGTTCATCCTGGACAATCCGGGAAGCTGGAAGAAGGCCGCGCACGATACATCCTTCCGTCGGCGCTTCGAGTTCGAGGAAAGCGAAAAGCTGGTGCGGCCGCCGCGCGGATTTCCCACCGACTTCGAGTTCATCGAGGATCTGAAACACCGCAACTTCGTGTTCTGGCGTTCGCTCGACGATGCCACGATGACCGGGCCGCGCCTGCGGCATACCGTGGCGGGTGACCTCAAGGCACTGGGGCCGTTCGTGGACTACCTGTGCGCCGCACTGGACCTGGAGTTCTGAACCGGAGGCCCTGCCCATGAAGAAGCCGCTCGTGATCGGCCTGCTGCTCGCCGCGATCGTCGCCCTGGCCAGCTACGTCGCGGCCGGTCCTTACCTGGCCCTCCACGGCATCCGCACCGCACTGGCCGAGCAGGACACCGCCAGGCTGGAGCGGCACGTGGATTTTCCCGCACTGCGCGTCAACCTGCGCGCACAGGTGGAGGACCATCTCGCGCGCCAGGCCGGGCCGTACGTCTCGTCCAGCCTGTTCGGCGCAGCCGCGCTATCCCTGGCCAACCAGGTCCTTGGTCGGGGGGTGGATACGCTGGTCACGCCGATGGGTATCGCCGCCCTGTTGCAGGGGCGGG
Source organism: Pseudoxanthomonas mexicana (assembly GCF_010093385.1). GTDB lineage: Bacteria > Pseudomonadota > Gammaproteobacteria > Xanthomonadales > Xanthomonadaceae > Pseudoxanthomonas_A > Pseudoxanthomonas_A mexicana. The sequence goes on along the minus strand of NZ_PDWV01000007.1, from coordinate 65,178 downwards.
CGACCTGGAAGCGCGCAGTCGGCGAGACGGTCGGCGGCGACACCTATGCGCCCGCCGTGCCGGCCGAGCCCCTGAAGCCCGCCGAGCACCACTACGAGTCCCTGTCACGCTTCACCGCCACGGTGCAGGACGGGGATGGCGACCCGATCGTCTTCGTGATCACGCGCCAGGGGCTGCGCTGGCGTCTGACCGATATCCGCCTGCCCCTCTGATCCGCCCCATGAAGGCCTGCCAGTCGCTCGCGGAGCCCGTGCCCACGCGGCTCGTGCATCCGGCAGCGCCAAGCGGAACAGATCGGCGATCGTGTGCACGTCGTCGAGCAAGGCATCACGTGCGAGTGCCTCGGCCTCGTCCCGGGGCTCGGTGTCGTGCCAAAGCACCGCCAGCAGACTGATCTTCTTTTCGTAGGCATCAACCGGCGTTGCACCGCTGACGCGCTCGATCCGGCGGGTCCAACTGCTTTGCCAGTAGAAGTCGCGCTGGTCGGCGAAATGCTCGCAGCGCGGCAGAAAGTACGGTGGCCCGTCGGCGACTTCCAGCACGTCCAGCCCTTCGGTGATCGTGAAGGCGTAGACGCGTTCGCCATCGTGGGCGAAGCGGGTTTCGGGTATCAGTTGGAACCGGTCCGCGTCGGCCTCAGGCACCCAGGCTCCCCTGCAGTAAAGCCGAGTGCCGACACGCGCGTAATGCGGCGACAGCACCTCGAACGCATCAAGTGCCTCACGCGGCACGCGCATCACCCGGATCTTGTTGGGCAGCCAGTAGCTGACGTAGTGCAGTCTTCGCCCATCGTCCACGTACGCCCAGAAATCCGGCCCTTCACCGCCCTGCTTCAACACGCGGCTGCGGGCGGCAGGCAGTTCCAGGTCGTAGACCTTCTCTTCCAGGATCCGTTGGCTGCCCCATTCCCTCCGCCGGTGCAGCAGATGCAGGCGGCCTTCGCGTTCTTCCAGGCACACGACGCATTCTCCCCGAGACTCCGCGCGGCTGCGGAGTGGCTTTCGCCTATACCTATCGAGGCACCCCCCCGCGCCCGGACAGGCGCATCGGGATAGGCATCACGGATTGGCAATCCCATGCGGTACGTGGCCAGCGGCGACGTGATGGCGCGCACTGTCTATGTTGTGCTGCGAGTCGTCGAAGAAGATATCCGCCCCGAAGGCTTCCAGGAACGGCCCCTTGTGGCGGCCGCCCAGGAACAGCGCTTCGTCCAGGCGCACACCCCACTCGCGCAGCGTGCGGATGACCCGCTCGTGCGCGGGCGCCGAGCGCGCGGTGACCAGCGCCGTGCGGATCGGCGAACGTTCATCGGCCGGGAACACCTGCTGCAGCTGGTGCAGCGCCGACAGGAAGTTGCGGAAGGGACCACCGGACAACGGCTCGCGCGCACGCGCCTGCTCGTGCTTGCCGAAAGCCTCCACGCCCTGTTCGCGCGAGATGCGTTCGCTCTCGTCGCCGAAGATCACCGCGTCGCCATCGAAGGCGATGCGCAGCTGGTGCTCGTGGCGTTGCTGCTGGGGCGCACTGGCTGGCAGGATCGTCGCCGCGGCGATGCCATGTTCCAGCGAGCGGCGTACGGATTCGGGGTTCGCCGACAGGAACAGATCGGTGCCGAACGGCTTCACGTAGGGCCAGGTGGGTTCGCCGGCCGTGAACGTGGCGCGCACGATGCCCAGGCCGTAGTGCTGGATGGAATTGAAGATGCGCAGCCCGGTATCGGCCGAGTTGCGCGACAGCAGGATCACCTCCACCCGCGGCGTATCGGGCGGCGCGCCGGCGTTCAGTGCCAGCAGTTTGCGCACCACCGGGAACGCGATGCCGGGCGCCAGCACGTCGTCCTCGTGCGTGCGCTGGTAGTCGCTGTAGGCCTGCACACCCTCGCGCTCGTACAGGGCGTGGCTCTCTTCCAGGTCGAACAGCGCACGCGAGGTGACCGCGACGGTAAGCAGGCGGGGAGGGGTGTCGGCCATGCGCACAGTATCCGTCATCCGCGCGCCCTGCGTGAGACGCTAGCTCCCCGGCGGCGCCGCAATGCGCAACTGGGCTGGCGGTCCGCGCCGGTTATCAGGCGTCACCGCACGCACTTCCACCACCAGGTCGATCGGCTGCTGCTGCGCCGGTGGCCCGTCCTGCCAGAGGAAGACGAACTCGCTGCGCCGCCCGTCCACGCGACCGGTCACCGGGGCCTTCGGGAAGATGGACAGCCTGTCCTCGCCCCCTACCACGCGGAACTCGAAGCCCAGCTCACGCAGTTTGTAGTCTGTGCCCCGCGGCCACTCCACGCTCATCGTCAGCAGGCCGCTGGCGTCACAGGACGCCCGGCCATTGATGCCGCGCGTCAGGCTGACCATCTCCAGCGCCGGCGCGCGCAGGGCATCGCCCGCCTCCGCTGACGGAACGGCGGCGACGGCGAACGGCGCCGTGCCGGTGGACAGGTTGCAGGCCGCTGCATCGGCCACGATCAGACAGGCGAAGATCGCCAACGTGCATGTCAACTGCATCTGAACCCCTCCCCGGGTGGATGCGAACCGGACCGCTACGCGGCGCTGGATAACACGCGCCGGCAAAGGGCGGCAAGCCGCAGTGCGGCGGAATCGCGCTGTCCCGGAGACATTGCGACTCAGGTCATGAATTGCTCGCTGAGAATGCGCTCTTCGAGGTTGTGTTCGCGATCGAACAGCAGGGTGACCATGCGGTCGCGGGATTCGCGGATGGTCACTTCCACCACATCACGCACCTCGTGCGAATCGGCGGTGGCACTGACCGGCCGCTTGTAGGGGTCGAGCACACGGAAGCGGACTTCGGTGTCGGCCTTGAGGATGGCGCCCCGCCAGCGGCGCGGACGGAACGGCGCGATCGGCGTCAGCGCGATGGTGTTCGACCCGAGTGGAAGGATCGGCCCATGGGCGGAGAAGTTGTATGCGGTACTGCCGGCCGGCGTGGCGGTCAGCACGCCATCGCAGATCAGTTCGTCCAGCCGCGTCTCACCGTTGAGGTCGATACGGATGTGCGCGGCCTGGCGGGTCTGGCGCAGCAGCGACACCTCGTTGTACGCGAGCGACGAGATCGATGTACCGGATTCAGTCATCGCCGTCATTTCCAGCGGGCGCAGCTTGGCAGGTTCCGCCGCGGCGATACGCTCGATCAGTCCGTCGGGCCGGTACTGGTTCATCAGGAAACCGACGGTACCCAGCTTCATCCCGAACACCGGCCTGCCCAGCGCGCCATGCCGGTGCAGCGTCTGCAGCATGAAACCATCGCCACCGAGCGCGCACAGGACATCGGCCTGGTCGGGCGCATGCGCGCCATGCTCGGCCTGCAGCACGGCCAATGCCTGCTGCGCCTCCGGCGTGGGGCTGGCGAGGAAGGCGATGCGGGGTGTGGTCATCCGTGGCTCCATCGTCGGGCCTGCACAGCGTACATAAAAAAACGTCGGGAGCGCTTTCTGACGACGCGTCGCGTGGGCCCACCGGGTGGCTGCCATGAAGGGCGGCCACAAAAAAGGCGGCCCGAAGGCCGCCTTGTCGACACATGCAGGCGATGCTCAGCCCTGCGAGGCCAGCTGCCCCAGGCGCTGCACCGCCACCGATGCGGTCGGGTAGTCCAGCGTCTTCTGCGCCGCCAGCTCGTCGAGCATGTTCAGCGTGAAGCGCAAGCCCGCATCGTCGCGGCCCAGCCAAGCCCTGACCTTCGCGTCGGCGTTGCCGCCCGGCAGCGACAGCACCTGGTTGGTCAGGGTGCGCTGGTGGGCGGCCAGTTCGTCGCGCAAGACGCCTCGCGCCACCGCATGCCAGCGGCCATCCACCTTCAGGGCCTCGATCTGGTCCTGCAGCCAGGGCAGGTGCAGCGCCTCGCCCAGGCGGTAGTGGACCTTCGATACCTCGACCGGCTTGAGCTTGCGCGCACGCGCCAGCTCGATGATGTCGCAGGACGGCTCCAGATACGGCAGCGCCGCGATCTGGCCGGCCAGCCCAGCAGGCAGGCCCTTGTCCTTCCACGCCTGCAGGCTGGCGTTGTACGCCGGGCGCAGCGAGTCGGGCAGCACGCCATCGGCCGCGCGGATCTCGTTGAAGCCATCGTGGTAGCGCTCCACCGCCGTGGCGATAGCGGGGATCGGACCCTGCCGGGTCAGCAGCCAGCGGGTGAAGTTGCGCTGCACCTGCCAGATGACCTGCAAAGCGTCGATCTGCACCGACTCCGGCACCTTGCCGTCCAGCGCGTCGATCTGGTTCCACAGCGCCCGCGCATCCAGCGTCTCGCGGGGGATGGTGAACGCCTGGGCCACTTCCGCCGGCGAACGGCCCGTGTCTTCCTGCATGCGCAGCAGGAACGTGGCGCCCATCCGGTTGATGGTGGTGTTGGTGACCGCCGTGGCGATGATCTCGCGCTTCAGGCGGTGCTTCTCCATCTCCGTGGCGTACTTCTTCTGCAGCGGCTGCGGGAAGTAGCGCTGCAGCTCCTTGGACAGGTACGGATCCTCGGGGATATCGGATTCCAGCAGCTGCTGGAACGCGACCAGCTTGGAGTACGACAGCAGCACCGACAGCTCCGGCCGCGTCAGCCCCTGCCCGCGCGCCTTGCGCTCGGCCAGCTCGGCGTCGGATGGCAGGAACTCGATCTGGCGGTCCAGCAGGCCCTGCGATTCCAGGGTCTGGATGAAGTGCTGCTTGGAACCCAGGCGCGACACGCTCATGCGCTCCATCAGGCTGATGGCCTGGTTCTGGCGGTAGTTGTCCCACAGCACCAGGTCGGCCACTTCGCCGGTCATGTCCGCCAGCAGCTTGTTGCGGGCGTCCATCGACAGCTTCTTCGCCTGCACCACGCCGTTGAGCAGGATCTTGATGTTCACCTCATGGTCGGAGGTGTCCACGCCGGCGGAGTTGTCGATGAAGTCGGTATTGAGCAGCACGCCGTGCTGCGCGGCCTCGATGCGGCCCAGCTGGGTCAGGCCCAGGTTGCCGCCCTCGCCCACCACCTTGCAGCGCAGGTCGCGGCCGTCGACGCGCAGGCCGTTGTTGGCGCGGTCGCCGACGTCGGCGTGCGTCTCGTTGCTGGCCTTCACGTACGTGCCGATGCCGCCGTTCCACAGCAGATCCACCGGCGCCTTCAGGATGGCGCTCATCAGCTCGTTGGGCGTCATGGACTTCACGCCGTCGGCGATGCCGAGCGCGGCCCGCACTTCCGGCGTGATGTCGATGGACTTGGCGCTGCGCGGATGGATGCCGCCGCCCTTGGAGATCAGCTTGGCGTCGTAGTCCGCCCAGCTGGAGCGCGGCACCTTGAACATGCGGGCGCGTTCCTTGAACGACCTGGCCGCATCCGGGTTTGGATCCAGGAAGATATGGCGGTGATCGAACGCCGCGACCAGACGGATGTGCTCCGACAGCAGCATACCGTTGCCGAACACGTCGCCGGACATGTCGCCGATGCCCACGCAGGTGAAGTCCTGCGTCTGCGAATCGCGGCCGAGCGCGCGGAAGTGGCGCTTGACCGATTCCCAGGCTCCGCGGGCGGTGATGCCCATGCCCTTGTGGTCGTAGCCCACCGACCCGCCGGACGCGAAGGCGTCGCCCATCCAGAAGCCGTGCGCAAGGGCCAGGCCGTTGGCGATGTCGGAGAACGTGGCCGTGCCCTTGTCGGCCGCGACCACCAGGTACGGGTCGTCCTGGTCGTGGCGCACCACGTCCACGGGCGGCACGATCCTGTTGCCCACGATGTTGTCGGTGATGTCCAGCAGACCCTGGATGAACAGCTTGTAGCAGGCGATGCCTTCAGCCAGCACCGCATCGCGGTCGCCGCCCACCGGCGGACGCTTGACGAAGAAGCCGCCCTTCGCACCGACCGGGACGATGACGGTGTTCTTCACCATCTGGGCCTTCACCAGGCCCAGCACCTCGGTGCGGAAATCCTCGCGTCGATCGGACCAGCGCAGGCCGCCACGGGCCACCGGACCAAAGCGCAGGTGCACGCCTTCCACGCGCGGGCCGTACACGAAGATCTCGCGGTACGGACGCGGCTTGGGCAGGTCCGGCACCTTGGCCGAATCGAACTTGAAACTGATCGTGTGGGCCGGCTGGCCGTCCTTGCCGCGCTGGTAGAAGCTGGTGCGCAGCGTGGCTTCGATCGCGCCCATGAAACCGCGCAGGATGCGGTCGTCGTCCAGGCTGGACACGCGGTCCATCAGCTTCAGCAGCGCCCTGTGCGCGGCTTCGATCTGCTGCTCGCGCTTGCCGCCACGGGCTTCGACCAGGGCCGCCAGCGTCTTGGCGGCCGCCTCGTCGTCGCCCGCCAGCGCCTTCAGCTGCTCGGCGAAGCGGTCCTGGCCTTCCTTGATCTGGGCCTTGCTCTCGCTGCCGGTCGCCGGATCGAAACGGGCCTCGAACAGCTCCACCAGCAGGCGGGCCAACAGGGGATAGCGGTTGAGCGTTTCTTCCACGTAGCTCTGCGAGAACGGCACGCCGGTCTGCAGCAAATACTTGCAGTAGCCGCGCAGCAGCGCGACCTGGCGCCAGGCCAGCCCGGCGCCCAGCACCAGCTTGTTGAAGCCGTCGTTCTCCGCGTCGCCGCGCCAGATGCGCGCGAAGGCCTCCTCGAACGCAGGCGCCAGGCGCTCGACATCGAATGCGCCGTTGACCGGTTCGACCTCGAACTCCTGGATGTAGCGCGCACCCTGTGCGGTCTCCAGGCGGAACGGATGCTCGGAGATCACGCGCAGGCCCATGTTCTCCATCAGCGGCAGCGCGTCGGACAGGGGGATGTCGGTTTCCTGCCGGTACAGGTTCAGGCGCAGGCGACCCTGCCCCGGACGCTTGCGGCGCGACTCATGCAGGCTCAGGCGCAGGTCGTCCTTGCCGGTCAGCGCGGCCAGGTGCTCGACGTCGCGCGCGGCGCCTTCCGGCGACACCACTTCGATGTAGCCCGCCGGCAGGGCACGGCCATAGCCACCGGCCAGCAGCAGGCCCTTGGATTCGCCATGGCGGGAGATCAGGGTTTCGCGCAGGTCGTCCTGCCAGTTGCGCAGCAGGTGGGCGATGTCGCCTTCCAGCGCCGAGGTGTCGACCTCGACCTGCTCGCCCGCCTTCGGACGGATGGTGATGTGCAGCTGCGCCAGCGGCGATTCGCCCAACAGTACGCTGCTGTCGACGTACTCTCCCCGCATGGCGTCCTTCAGCAGCGACTCGATGCGCAGGCGCACGTCGGTATTGAAGCGTTCGCGCGGGATGTAGACCAGCGCCGAATAGAAACGGCCGTAACGGTCGCGGCGCAGGAACAGCTTGCTGCGCACGCGCTCCTGCAGGCCCAGGATGCCCATCGCCGTGCGGTAGAGCTCCTCATCGCTGGACTGGAACAGTTCCTCGCGCGGGAGGGTTTCCAGGATGTGGCGCAGGGCCTTGCCGCTGTGGCCGCTCGGCGACAGCCCGGACTTTTGCATCACGTATTCGTGGCGCTCGCGCACCAGCGGGATCTCCCACGGGCGGCGGTTGTAGGCGCTGGAGGTGTACAGGCCGATGAAACGCTGCTCGGCGATCGGGTTGCCCTTGGCGTCGAACTCGAGCACGCCGATGTAGTCCATGTTGCCCGGGCGGTGCACGGTGGAACGGCGGTTGGTCTTGGTGAGGATCAGCGCGTCCACCGAGCCGCCCTGCGGCAGGTAGTGCGCGGCCAGCGTCTTGATGTTGCGCGGCGGCGTGGTGTCGCCCTCGCGCAGCAGGCCCAGGCCGCTGTCCTCGACGGCCGCCAGGATTCCCGTGCCCTTCTCCACGCGGTACTCGCGGTAGCCGAAGAACGTGAAGTGATCGGCGGCAGCCCAGCGCAGGAACTCCTGCGCCTCGCGACGCCCTTCGTCATCGGCCGGCATGCGGCGGGTGGCCATGTCGTCGGCCAGGGCCAGCATCTTCTCGCGCATGGCGGACCAGTCGCGCACGATGGCACGCACTTCGTCCAGCACGCTGCGGATGCGCTTCTCGACCTGCGCCATCTCCTCCGGCGGCAGGCGGTCGATCTCGAGCAGCATCAGCGACTCGTGCTTGCCCTCGCCCACGGCAGTGACCTTGCCCGCCCGGTCGCGGGTGAAACGCACCAGCGGATGTCCCAGCACGTGCACACCCACGCCCATCTCGGCCAGCGCCATGCTCACCGAATCGACCAGGAAGGGCATGTCGTCGTTGACGATCTGCAGCACCGTGTGCGGCGAATCCCAGCCGTGCGACTTCTGCGTGGCGTTGAACACGCGCACGTTCGCCGCACCCGGCTTGCGAAGGCGCGCGAACGCCAGCATGTCCGTGGCGATGGCGGCCCAGCCCTCGGCGCCGTGGTGCGGGTACTCGTCTTCCTCCATGCGCTTGTAGAAGGCTTCGGCGAAGGTCCTCGCCTCCGCCTGGGCGCTGGCGCCGGAAATGCGCTTGCGGATCGCGTCCAGGATCGGGGCCAGCGTGAACGCTTCCGCCGTCGAGGCCACCCCTGCCTTGCCCTTCGCGGCCTTCGCCGCCTGCACCGGTCGGGCGGCCACCTTCTTGGTGGGCGTCGCCTTCGGGGTCACCGCCTGGGTGGCCTGGGAGGCTTCCGGTTTGGACGTCTGTTTCGAGGCTTTCTTCGGGCTGCGTGCAGCGTTCATGCAGAGAGTGGCTCAACAAGTGGTAGTCGAATGGTCATTGTATCCCCCGACACCATGACAAGACTTGTTGCGCGGCCACATAAGCAATGCTTGCAAACCTTGGCCGGATTTGTTTGCCCGCGCATGCACCACAGGATGCGCGCGCCTGCGGACACCATGCGGTGGCGCATGGCGGAAGCCGGTGTCGCCTTGATGCTTCGACGCGCGTGTGGCCCGCGCTGTACACGGAAATGGCGCGGAATCAAGGCTGTTAAATTTCTAAACTGGACGGTATAGTCCAATCCGCATGCGCCCTTCCTCCCCCCTCTCCGCGCTCGATCGACGTCGTAGCCGTGTCCACCAGGCCGTGCGCGAACTCATGGCCGAACAGGGCTTCCGCATCAGCATGGAGGCGGTCGCGGCGCGCGCCGGTTGCTCCAAGCAGACCCTGTATGCGCATTTCGGCAGCAAGCAGGAACTGTTGCGCAGCGTGATCGCCGAGCACCAGGAGCTGGCCACCGCACGGTTGTCCCCCACGCCCGAGGCGCCGCGCGAAGCCTTGCTGGCTTTCGCGGAAGAGCACCTGCGCCACCTGTCCGATCCTTCCGTGGTCGCCGCCAGTCAGCTGCTGGCCGCCGAAGCGCACCAATTTCCGCAGGAAGCGCGCGACCTGTACCGCGACGCCTGCGATACTCTCCTGCGGCGCCTGGCCACCTGGCTGCAGCACGCGATGGACCAGGGCCGGCTCAGGCATGACGATCCTCACTACGCCGCGGAGCTGCTGCTCAGCATGATCGTGGGAACGGATTTCGAGCGACAGCGCTTCGGCGTGCCCCATCGCGCCGGCCGCCTGGCGCGTCAACGGTGGTCCACGTTCGCGGTGGACACCTTCCTGCGTGCGTTCGCGCCGCGCGACGACGAGCACGCCAGCTCGCCAAGACCGGTGCCGGGTCGCCGGATCCACCCGCTGCACCCCCTCCCCATGTCTCCAAGAAAAAGAAACGGAGCTTCCCCATGACGTCCCCCATCCGTTCCCTCGCCCTGGCCAGCGCCCTGCTGGCGGTCCTGGCTGCCTGCAGCAAGCCCGAACAGCCGCAGATGCCGCCGCCGGAGGTCGTGGTGATGACCGCCACGCCAAAGGACGTGCCGCTGCAGCGTGACCTGGTAGGCCGCCTGTCGCCCTACCGCAGCTCCGACGTGCGCGCCCGGGTGGCCGGCGTGGTGCAGAAGCGCGTGTACCAGGAAGGCAGCGACGTGAAGGAAGGCCAGGTGCTGTTCCTGATCGACCCCGCGCCACTGCAGGCGTCGCTCAGCGCGGCGCAGGCGAACCTCGCCTCGGCGCAGGCCACCTATGCCAACGCTAAGGTCGCCGCGGACCGCGCACGGCAGCTGGCGCCGCAGAAGTTCGTTTCCCGGTCCGACCTCGACAACGCCGAGGCCGCCGAACGCAGCGCCGCCGCCGCCGTGCAGCAGGCGCGCGCCAACGTGGAGACCGCCCGCATCAACCTGGGCTATGCCAGCGTCACCGCGCCGATCGCCGGCCGCGCGGGCAAGCAGCAGGTCACCGAAGGCGCGCTGGTCGGCCAGGGCGACGCCACGCTGCTGACCACGATCGACCAGATCGATCCGCTGTACGCCAACTTCTCGATGAGCTCCAGCGAGCTGCAGGCGATCCAGCAAGCCCAGGGCGAAGGCAAGGTCGAACTGGCCAGCGCGGGCCAGCGCACGGTGCAGATCGTGCTGCCGAACGGGCGGGCGCTGGACCGGACCGGCACACTGGACTTCTCCGACACCGTCGTCGACCCCGCGACCGGCAGCGTCTCGCTGCGTGCCACCGTACCGAATGCCGACCGTACCCTGCTGCCGGGCACGTTCGTCACCCTGCGCGCCACGCTGGGCGAGCAGAAGGGCGCGTTCCTGATCCCGCAGGGTGCGATCCAGCGCGATACCGTCAGCGCCTACGCGATGGTGGTCGGCAAGGACGGCAACGTGGTGCGCAAGAACGTCATCACGCAGCAGGCAGTCGGCGCCGACTGGCTGGTCACCGAAGGCCTTGCCGCTGGCGACCAGGTCATCGTCGAGGGCCTGCAGAAGGTCAAGGAAGGCGCGCCGGCCAAGGGCGTGACCGCCGAGCAGGCCGCCGCCGCGAAGGCGGCCCAGGCCAAACCTGCGCCCACGCAAGGCAAGGCCGAGTAAGAAGGACCCTCCCCCATGCCCAAGTTCTTCATCAACCATCCGATCTTCGCCTGGGTCGTGTCGATCCTGATCTCGCTGGCCGGCGTGATCTCGATCCTCAACCTGGGCGTCGAATCCTATCCCTCGATCGCGCCGCCACAGGTCACGGTCAGCGCGACCTATCCCGGCGCCAGCGCCGAAACCACCGAGCGATCGGTCACCCAGGTCATCGAGCAGCAGCTCACCGGCATCGACAACCTGCTGTACTTCAGTTCCAGCTCCAGTTCGTCGGGCCAGGCCTCGATCACGCTGACCTTCCAGACCGGCACCGACGCGGATATCGCCCAGGTGCAGGTGCAGAACAAGGTGTCGCTGGCGACCCCGCGCCTTCCCAGCGAAGTCACCGCCCAGGGCGTGGTGGTGGCCAAGGCCAACGCCGGCTTCCTGATGGTGGTGGGCCTGCAGTCCGAGAACGCCAGCATCGACCGCAACCGCCTGAACGACATCGTCGCCTCGCGCGGGCTGGACCAGATCGCGCGCGTGCCGGGCGTCGGCAGCACCCAGCACTTCGGGTCCGAGTACGCCATGAACCTGTGGCTGGACCCGGGCAAGCTGCAGGGCTTCAACCTGTCGGCCACGGACGTGCTGACCGCCGTGCGCGCGCAGAACGTGCAGTTCGCCGCCGGTTCGATCGGTTCCGATCCCGCACCCGAAGGCCAGGCGTTCACGGCGACGGTGTCGGCCGAAGGCCGCTTCACCTCGCCGGAGCAGTTCGAGCAGATCATCCTGCGCGCCAACAACGACGGCTCCACGGTCCGCCTGAAGGATGTCGCCCGAGTCGAGTTCGGCGCGCAGAACTTCGGCTTCGACACCCAGTTCAACGGCAAGCCGGTCGGCGCGTTCGCCATCCAGCTGCTGCCGGGCGCCAACGCGCTGAACGTGGCCGAGGCCGTGCGCGCCAAGATGGACGAGCTGCAGCCCAGCTTCCCGCCGGGCGTCACCTGGTTCTCGCCGTACGACACCACCACCTTCGTCAAGATCTCGATCGAGGAAGTGGTCAAGACCCTGATCGAGGCGGTGATCCTGGTGTTCCTGGTGATGCTGGTGTTCCTGCAGAACTTCCGCGCCACCATCATCCCCACCCTCGTCATTCCGGTCGCCCTGCTGGGCACGTTCTGGGGCTTGAGTGTCATCGGTTTCACCATCAACCAGCTGACGATGTTCGCGCTGGTGCTGGCGATCGGCATCGTCGTCGACGACGCCATCGTGGTGATCGAGAACGTCGAACGCATCATGGCCGAGGAAAAGCTGCCGCCGCGCGAAGCGACCATCAAGGCGATGGGCCAGATCACCGGCGCCGTGATCGCGATCACCGTGGTGCTGGCGGCGGTGTTCATTCCGTCCGCCCTCCAGGGCGGTGCCTCGGGCGAGATCTACAAACAGTTCGCGCTGACCATCGCCATTTCGATGGCGTTCTCCGCGTTCCTGGCGCTGGGCTTCACCCCGGCGCTGTGCGCGACCTTTCTCAAGCAGCACGAGCATGACAGCCACGAGAAGAAGAACGTCATCTTCCGCACGTTCGAGAAGTACTACGGCAAGCTCGAGAAGACCTACGTGGGTCACATCGGCGCGGCGATCAAGCATGCTCCGCGCTGGATGATCGTCTTCGCACTGCTGACGGTGCTGGCGGGCTTCCTGTTCACCCGGTTGCCCAGCAGCTTCGTGCCCGAAGAGGACCAGGGCTACGCACTGGCCATCGTCCAGCTGCCACCCGGCAATTCGCTGCAGAAGACCAAGCAGGTGTTCAACCAGGTCCGCGGCACGCTGCAGCAGATGGACGGGTTCGACGGCGTCATGGAAGTGGCCGGCTTCAGCTTCCTCGGTCGCGGCGAGAACGTCGGCATGGCGTTCATCCGGCTCAAGCCCTGGGACGAGCGCGATATCACCGTGCCGGAGTTCATCCAGCAGGCCAACCAGCGCTTCTACGGCATCAAGGGCGCGCAGATCTTCGTGGTGAACCTGCCGACGATCCAGGGCCTGGGCCAGTTCGGCGGCTTCGACATGTGGCTGCAGGACCGTGCCGGACTGGGCGAGCAGGCCCTGATGGCGGCGCGCAACCAGTTGCTGGGCGCGGCCGCGCAGGACCCGAGCCTGATGGCGGTGCGCCCGAACACGCTGGAGAATGCCCCGCAGCTGCAACTGCACGTGGACCGCGTGCAGGCGCAGGCGATGGGCATGTCGTTGAGCGACATCTACAACGGCATCCAGCTGATGCTGGCGCCGGTATACGTCAACGACTTCTTCTACGAAGGCCGCATCAAGCGCGTGAACATGCGCGCCGACGCGCCGTACCGCACCGGTGCCGAATCGCTGGCGAGGATCTACTCGCCCAGCAGCCAGCAGACCGATGCCAGCGGTGGCCGCGCCATGATCCCGTTGTCCAACGTGGTGCAGTCGTCGTGGGCGTCGGTGCCGCCCTCGCTGTCCCGCTACAACGGCTACTCCGCGGTGAACATCAATGGTTCGGCGGCGCCGGGCAGTTCGTCCGGCCAGGCGATGACGACAATGGAGAACATCGTGACCGACCAGCTGCCGCAGGGCTTCGGCTACGACTGGAGCGGCATGTCGTACCAGGAGATCCTGGCCGGCAACAGCGCCACGCTGCTGATGGTGCTGTCGATCGTGGTTGTGTTCCTGTGCCTGGCGGCGCTGTACGAGAGCTGGTCCATCCCGGTGGCCGTATTGCTGGTGGTGCCGCTGGGCGCGTTGGGCGCGGTGCTGTTCACCATGCTGCGTGGCCTGTCGAACGACCTGTTCTTCAAGATCGGCCTGATCACCATCATCGGCCTGGCGGCCAAGAACGCCATCCTGATCGTGGAGTTCGCGGTCATGGAGCGCAAGCAGGGCAAGACGCTGCGCGAGGCGGTGATCTCGGCGTCGCACCTGCGCTTCCGTCCCATCCTGATGACCTCGTTCGCCTTCATCATGGGCGTGCTGCCGATGGCCATCTCGACCGGTGCGGGCGCCAACGCCCGCCATGCCATCGGCACCGGCGTCATCGGCGGCATGTTCTTCGCCACGTTCCTCGGCCTGCTGCTGATCCCGGTCTTCTTCGTATCGGTCCGGCGGATGCTGGGCGACCGGATGGACGAGCCGTCGAAGGAATACCTGGAGGAACAGGGCAAGCCGGCTTCCCGCTGATGCCGGCCTTGGCCCACGAGAGAGCCCCGGCGCTGCCGGGGCTTTTTTTGCATCCAGGACAGCCTAGCCTGACGTTTGACCGCGATGACCCGTTGTCCGCGTGTCGTACGGGGCGCCCTCGCCTTACATGAACTGCAGGCGGCGCGGGCCGGGTAAACCATCCGCACTTCTAGCCGGCGTCTCAAATCGTGATAATCCGGCGCTTCATGCTGTCGAACCGGCCCCCGCCCGTTCGTCGCCCCGACGACCTCCCCTGACTGCCGAAGACCTCCCCGATGACACGGAAAGACCCCAACGCACGGAAAACGCCCTCCACGACCAAGCGCATGATCCTGATGCTCGTGGGCGTGGTGGTGATCTTTGGCGGCGTATTCGCCGTAAAGGCCATCATGGGCAAGGGCATGAACGACTTCTTCGACAACATGCCCCAACCCGCCTCCACGGTGACCGACTGGACCGCGAAGGAAGAGGAATGGGTCGACGCGCAGCAGGCCGTGGGCACGTTCGTGGCCGTCAACGGCACCGACGTCACCACCGAAGCCGGGGGCGTGGTGCGCAGCCTGTCCATCGACGTGGGCAAGCCGGTCAAGGCCGGGACAGTGCTGGCCCAGCTCAACACCGCCAATGAACTGGCCGTGCTGAAGTCGCTGGAAGCCTCGGCCAGGCTGGCCGCGGTCCAGCGCGACCGCTGGCAGGCGCTCGCGCGCGACAAGCTGGTCTCGCAGGCCGAAGCCGAGGAGCGCGCCACGGTGGCGGCGACTTCGCTGGCCCAGGTGGAGGCGCAGCGTGCGCTGATCGCGCAGAAGACCATCCGCGCGCCGTTCGACGGCGTGCTCGGCATCCGCCAGGTCAACCTGGGCCAGTTCATCAACCCGGGCGATCCCATCGTGAGCCTGCAGGCGCTGGACCCGATCTACCTGGACTTCACCCTGCCCGAGCGCCAGGTCGGCCAGGTGTTGCCGGGTACCGTCATCCGCGCCACGGTCGATGCGCTGCCGGGCCAGGTCTTCGAAGGCAAGGTCACCGCGGTGGAGCCGCAGGTCGATGCCGCCACCCGCAACTTCAAGGTCCAGGCCACGCTCGACAACCCCGAGTACAACCTGCGCCCCGGCGCGTTCGCGCACGTCGGTTTCGACACCGGCGACAGCCGCAAGGTGGTGGTGGTGCCGCAGACCGCCATCAGCTTCAACCCCTACGGCAATGCGGTGTACGTGATCCAGGAAGTGCAGCGTGCCGAAGGCGAGAAGGACATGCAGGGCAAGCCCCTGACCGGCAAGAAGCTGGTGGTGCGCCAGCGCTTCGTGAAGACCGGCGCCACCCGTGGTGACCTGATCGCCGTCACCGAAGGCCTCAAGCCGGGCGAACGCGTCGCCACCAGCGGCCTGCTGAAGCTGCGCAACGATGCCGAGGTGGTGGTCAACAACAAGGTGCAGCCGGTCAGCGAGGCACAGCCGAAGCCCGAGAACCGCTGACGGAGCGCCGGCATGAAATTCACCGACATCTTCATCAACAAACCGGTACTGGCGATCGTCGTCAGCCTGTTCATCCTGCTGTTCGGCCTGCGCTCGTTCACCGAATTGAACGTGCGCCAGTACCCCGAACTGCGCAACGCCGTGGTCAACATCAGCACCGTGTACTACGGCGCCGACGCGGACCTGATCCAGGGCTTCATCACCACGCCGCTGGAACGGGAAGTCGCCAGCGCGGAAGGCATCGAGTACCTCAGTTCGACCAGCTCGGCCGGCGTCAGCCAGATCCAGGCCTACATCCGCCTGGACCAGGACCCGAACGAGGCGCTCACCCAGATCGCCGCGAAGGTCAACAAGATGCGCGGCCAGCTGCCGCCGGAGTCGGAAGACCCGGTGATCGACCTGCAGCAGGGCCAGCAGATCGCAGCCATGTACGTGTCCTTCGCCAGCGAGACGCTTGACAACAACCAGATCACCGACTACCTGACCCGCGTGGTCCAGCCCAAGCTGGTCACCGTGTCGGGCGTGCAGCGTGCCGACATCCTGGGCGCGGGCACGTTCGCCATGCGCATCTGGCTGAAGCCCGACCGCATGACCGCCCTGCAGGTGACGGCCAGCGATGTGTCCAACGCCCTGTCGTCGAACAACGTGCTGGCAGCGGTGGGTTCCACGAAAGGCCAGATGGTCGCCATCGACATGACGGCCCGTACCGACCTGCGCAACGCCGACGAGTTCCGCCAACTGATCATCCGAGAACAGAACGGGGCCATCGTGCGGCTCGGCGACGTGGCGGACGTGCAGCTGGGTTCCGAAAGCTACGGCACGTCGGTGCGCATCAACGGCGAGGCCGCGACCTTCATGGGCATCTTCGTGTCCCCGGACGCGAACTCGCTGGACGTCATCAAGAACGTGCGCACGCTGTGGGACAACGAGATCGTCCCGCAGCTGCCGGAAGGCATCAAGGCGACGATCCCCTACGACAGCACCGAGCAGATCCAGGACGCCATCGACGAAGTGGTCAGCACCATCGTGGAAGCGGTGGTCATCGTCATCGTGGTGATCTTCCTGTTCCTGGGATCGCTGCGCAGCGTGCTGATCCCGGCGGTGACCGTGCCGCTGTCGCTGGTCGGCTCGTTGTTCCTGATGCTGCTGATGGGCTTCACCATCAACCTGCTTACCCTGCTGGCGATGGTGCTGGCGATCGGCATCGTCGTGGACGACGCCATCATCGTGCTGGAGAACATCCACCGCCACATCGAGGAAGGCATGTCGCCCTACGATGCGGCGATCAAGGGCGCACGGGAACTGGCCTGGCCGGTCGTGGCGATGACCACCACGCTGGTCGCGGTGTACCTGCCGATCGGCTTCCAGGGCGGCCTGACCGGCGTGCTGTTCACCGAGTTCGCCTTCACCCTCGCCGGCTCGGTGCGGCTGTCCGGCGGGATCGCACTGACGCTCAGCCCGATGATGTGCGCCAAGATGCTCAAGCCCCACAGCGAGGGCGGCAAGGGCAAGCTGGAGAAGTGGCTGGACACGCGTTTCGACAAGCTCAACGCCAGCTACCAGCGGCGCCTGCACGGCACCCTGGAAACGAAGTCGGTGGTCGGCGTGTTCGGTCTGCTGGTACTGGTCTCGTGCGTGTTCCTGTACATCACCGCGCCGAAGGAGCCGGCACCGCTGGAAGACGAGGGCTTCATCTTCTCGGTCGCCAGCGCCGACCCCTACTCCACCCTGGACTACGTCGAGCGCTACACCGAGGAAGTCACCTCGATCGCCAAGGGCGTGCCGGAAGTGCAGGACTACTTCCTGTTCAACGGTGGCTTCGGCGGCAGCGGTGGTGGCGCCAGCCCGATGGCGATGGCCGGTTTCGTGCTGAAGCCGTGGAGCGAGCGCGATCGCTCGACCAATGCGGTGCTGCAGCAGGAACTGCAGCCGAAGATGAGCCAGGTCAGCGGTCTGAACATCTTCGCGCTGGTGCCCCCCTCGCTGCCGAGCGCAGGCGGCGACGGCGGTGGCGGTGAGTTCGTCATCGGCGGCGTCGGCGAATTGAGCCAGTTGGCCGAGCTGGCCGACCAGATCCTGATGAAGGCGATGGAGAGCAAGCGCTTCATCTTCCTCGACAAGGACCTGAAGATCGACAAGCCGCGCATCGAGGTCAACATCGACCGCGATAAGGCGGCCAGCCTGGGCATCGACATGCGTACGCTGGCGGCCGACATGGCGGCGATGCTGTCGGGCGGCTACACCAACCGCTTCGCGATGCAGAACCGCTCGTACCTGGTGATCCCGCAGGTGCAACGCAGCGACCGCCTCAATGCCAGCGACCTGGAGAACTACTACACCCGCACCCGCGACGGCGAGCTGATCCCGCTGTCGACCATCGTGACCCTGAAGGAAAGCGCGCAGCCGCAATCGCTCAAGCGCTTCCAGCAGCTGAACGCGGTGTCGATTACCTTCGCCCCGCGCCCCGGCGTGAGCAAGGGCGAGGCGCTGGCCATCCTCGACCAGGCGGCAAAGGAGGTATTGCCGCAGGGTTACTCGGTGGATTACGCCGGCGAGTCGCGCCAGTTCAAGCAGGAAGGCGCGGCGATGCTGGTGACGCTGGCATTGGCGCTGATCGTCATCTTCCTGGTGCTTTCAGCGCAGTTCGAGAGCTTCCGCGATGCGCTGATCATGCTGCTGACAGTGCCGATGGCCATCTGCGGCGCACTGCTGACGCTCAACGTGCTGGCGCTGCTCAGCGGCATCCTGGGATTCATGCAGATCGAAGCGTTCCCGGGCATGAGCATCAACATCTATACCCAGGTAGGCCTGGTGACGCTGGTCGGCGTGATCTCCAAGCACGGCATCCTGATCGTGGAGTTCGCCAACAAGCTGCAGGTCGAGCGTGGCCTGTCCAAGCGCGAGGCCATCGAGGAGGCGGCGGCCATCCGCCTGCGCCCGGTGCTGATGACCACCGCGGCGCTGGTGTTCGCGATGATCCCGCTGCTGATCGCCAGCGGCCCGGGTGCCGCCTCGCGCTTCTCGATGGGCGTGGTGATCGCCTCGGGCATGACCATCGGCACGATGTTCACCCTGTTCGTGCTGCCGGCGTTCTACCTGTACCTGGCGCGCGATCATGCGCACGACCGCCAGGATGCCGACGAGACGGCGCCGTCCGTGGAGGGCGAAACCGCGCCCGGACACTGACCCGTCGTGCGGTCGATGCAATGAGAAAGCCCCGGCATGCCGGGGCTTTTTTTGCGCCTACTTCGGCGCGTTCGCCACCGGCGCCACGTAGGCCTTGCGTGCGGCGCGGACCTCGTCGTGGTGATCGGCTGCCCACTGGGCCAGCATCTTCACGCGCTCGAAGAAGGACTCGCCCAGCGGTGTCAGCGCGTAGTCCACGCGTGGCGGTACCGTCGGGAACACTTCACGGCGGACCAGTCCGTCCTGCTCGAGGTGACGCAACGTCTGCGCGAGCATGCGTGGCGATATGTCCGCCACCCGCTTGCGGATCTCGGAGAAGCGCAGTGTTCCGGTCGCGAGTTCATGCAGCACCAGCACGGTCCAGCGGTCGCCGAGGCGGTCCAGCACGTCCCGGATCGGGCAGTTTTCGACGAAGATCAGCGATTGACGGTGCAGGGTCATGAAGGACTCCGGGGTCGGTTACCGCGCAGTAACCGGGTTACTTCGAACGCCCTGCTTGTGGGCGCACATGGCTTTACTACCATAGGATAACCAATGTCCTTTCCATTACCAAGCCAAGGAGTTTCCATGTCCGCCCCCACCCTGCTCGTCACCGGCGCCTCCGGCCAACTTGGCCGCGCCGTCGTGCGCCACCTGTTGGACACCCTGAATATCGACCCGGCCCGCGTCATCGCCACCAGCCGCAAGCCCGAGGCGCTGGCCGACCTCGCCGCCCAGGGCGTGACCGTGCGCGCCGCCGACTTCGACCGGCCCGACACGCTGGCCGAGGCGTTCCGCGGCGCCGACCGCCTGCTGCTGGTCAGCACCGACGCCCTGCTGGAGCCGGGCAAGCGCCTGATGCAGCATCGCGCCGCCGTGCAGGCGGCGGTGGAAGCCCGGGTGAAGCATGTCGTCTACACCTCGCTGCCCTCGCCGGACACCTCGCACGTGTCGTTTGCGCCCGATCATCTGGGCACCGAACAGGCACTGGCGGCGTCGGGCCTGGGGTGGACGCTCCTGCGCAACGCCTGGTATGCCGAGAACCTGGCCTACGCACTCCCGTCG
This sequence comes from Pseudoxanthomonas mexicana, assembly GCF_010093385.1. Taxonomy (GTDB): domain Bacteria; phylum Pseudomonadota; class Gammaproteobacteria; order Xanthomonadales; family Xanthomonadaceae; genus Pseudoxanthomonas_A; species Pseudoxanthomonas_A mexicana. The sequence goes on along the minus strand of NZ_PDWV01000007.1, from coordinate 45,507 downwards.
GCGCTCGCGTCGGGCGAATGGGTCACCGCCGCCGGTGCGGGGGGCGTCGCCTACATCGCCCGCGAAGACCTGGCCCTTGCTGCCGCCGCCGCGCTTGCCTCCGACAGCAACGGGAACCGCACCTTCACGCTGACCGGCACCCAGGCGCTGAACGCACGCGAGATTGCCGCGAAAGTCAGTGCCGCCACGGACAGGCCGCTGACCGTCGTCGACGTCACCGCGGAGCAACTCGCAGAGGGACTGCGCGCGCATGGCTTCCCGCCCGTGTTGGCGGACGTCTTCACCTCGTTCGATGTGGCCACGGCCGCGGGCGATCTGGCCGAGGTGACGGATGATTTCGCCACGCTGACCGGCCGCGCGCCGTCGACTTTCGATGCATGGCTTCCTGCGAACCTCGCCCTCCTCACCAAGGCGCACTGACCGCTGAAACAGGAACCCCGGCCGAAGCCGGGGTTCGTGTCTCGCTGCACGGAAAACGGATCAGGCCTGCTTGGCCTTCTCCTTCGCGATCCACTGGTCCACGCGCCGCTCCAGCAGCGTCAGCGGCAGCGCGCCGCCGCTCAGCACGGTGTCGTGGAAGCCCTTGATGTCGAACTTCCCGCCCAGCTCGGCTTCCGCCTTCCGGCGCAGTTCCTGGATTTTGATCATGCCCACCTTGTAGCCGGTGGCCTGGCCAGGATTCGTCAGGTAACGCATCACCTCCGACTCGATCGCGGCACGCGGCACCGCGCTGTTGGCGTCGAAGTACTCCACCGCCTGCTGCTCGGTCCAGCCCTTGGCATGCAGGCCCGTATCCACTACCAGGCGGATGGCACGCCACATCTCCGAACTCAGGCGGCCGAATTCCGAATACGGATCCTGGTAGGTACTCGGCATTTCCTTGGCCAGCCATTCCGCGTACAGGCCCCAGCCCTCGGCGTAGGCCGTGGTGTTGTACTGGGTGCGGAACTTCGGCACGCCCGTCAGCTCCTGCGCGATGGAGATCTGCATGTGGTGGCCCGGCAGACCCTCGTGATAGGCGATGACTTCCAGCTCGGGCTTCGGCATCGCGTTCATGTCGGACAGGTGGGCGTAGTAGATGCCCGGGCGCGAACCGTCCGGCGTGCCGGGGTAATAGTGCTGCGCGGCGCCGTCCTGTTCGCGGAACGCCTCCACGCGCTTCACCACCAGGTCCGCCTTCGGCAGCAGCCCGAAGTACTCCGGCAGCACCTTCTTGATGTTGTCGATGGCGCGCGTGGCGTCGTCGATATAGGCCTGGCGGCCCGCATCGGTGTTGGGGTACTTGAACTGCTTGTCGCTGTCGATGAAGGCGAAGAAGGCATCCAGGTCGCCCTTGAAGCCCACCTTGTCCTTCAGTGCCGTCATCTCGCCCTTGATGCGCTCCACTTCCTTCAGGCCCAGCGCATGGATCTCCTCGGCCGTCATGCCGGTGGTGGTCATCTGGCGCAGCTGGTACTCGTAGTAGGCCTTGCCGTTCGGATGCGTGCTGCCCACGCCGCTTGCGTTGACCGCGGCCTTCGGCAGCTCCTCCTCGCTCCATGCGATCACGCGATCGTAGGCAGGCTTGAACTGCTCGAGCAGCGCCTTGCGCGCCTCATCCTTAAGCGCGGTGGCGCGGGCGGCGTCGATCTTGCCCGCCTTCACCAGCGCGTCCGCCTTGGCCTGGGCGTCGGCCCAGATCGCCGCGTCCTTGCCCGCAGAGAAGGGGGCGCCGGTGATGACCTTCTTCGCCTGATCGATGACGCCCTCGTAGGCGAACTTGGGCGGACGGATCCCCTGCGCGGCCGAGGCGCGCGCACGTTCCAGCAACTGGTCGAATGCGCGACTGGTGGCGTTCAGGCGTGCGATGTAGGCGGTGTAGTCGGATTCCTCCTCCACCTTGTGGAAGCTGATCAGGAACGTGGGCCAGAAGCCCTGCGCGCCGTTCATCTGGTCGAAGGCGTAGCCGTCCACCATGAACGGCAGGCCGTCGCGCGCGTTCTCGTACTGCAGCTTCCACAGGTCGTAGGACAGCTTGGCCTCGTCGTCGAGCTTGGCGTAATCGAAGGTCTTCTCCATCTCTTCGACGCTGGCCTTCTGCCAGGCGACCTGGTCGCGCTGGGCCTGTTCGGACATGTCGTCGACCTGGTCGTACAGGTCCTTGCGGCCCTGGAAGGTCAGCTGGATCGGGCTGAACTTCAACTGTTCCTCGTACTTCTTGTCGAACCACTCGTTCAGCCGCTTGCTCTCGGCGGCGATGTCGGCGGCGGACGCCGCCGGGGCCGCGGTGTCGGCAGCGCCGGCCGCCGGGGCATTGCCCTTGTCGCAGGCGGCGAGCGCCAGGGTGAGGGCACAGACGATCAGGGTTTTGCGCATCGGGGTCTCCAGGAGGAAAACGGGGGACGCACCCCCGCATCGTGCCACTCTAGCGGACGGTCGGCCCCGTGGTCCCATGACCAAAGACGGGGGGCGTGCGTACCCGTGCCCAGAACGAAGAACGCCGCCCTGCGGCGGCGTCCTTCTTCGGCGGATGCGGGCAGAACTCAGCGCAGGCCGGTCTCGTTGCGGGCGATCACCAGCCGCTGGATTTCGCTGGTGCCCTCGTAGATCTCGGTGATCTTGGCATCGCGGAAGTAGCGCTCGATCGGCATTTCCTTCGAGTAGCCCATGCCGCCATGGATCTGCAGCGCCTGATGGGTGATCCACATGGCCGCCTCGGAGGCGGTGAGCTTGGCGATGGCCGCTTCGTTGCTGAAGCGCTGGCCCTGGCCCTTCACCCACGCCGCACGCAGCGTCAGCAGGTTGGCGGCATCCAGCTTGCACTTCATGTCGGCGATCTTCGCCTGGGTCATCTGGAACGTGCCGATCGGCGCGCCGAACGCCTTGCGCTCCTTCACGTAGGCGATCGTGGCCTCGTAGGCGGCCCGCGCGATGCCGATGGCCTGGCTGGCGATGCCGATACGGCCGGCATCCAACACGCCCATGGCGATCTTGAAGCCCTCACCTTCCTTGCCCAGCACGTCTTCCGGGTCCACCACGTAGTCGGTGAACTCGATCTCGCACGTCGCCGATGCGCGGATGCCGAGCTTCGGCTCGGTCTTGCCGCGGTGGAAGCCGGCCTTCTCGGTATCGATCATGAACGCGGTGATGCCGCGCGCGCCCTTGTCGGGTTCGCTCATCGCGAACAGCACGATGTACCTGGCCACCGGGCCGGAGGTGATCCAGCTCTTCTTGCCGTTGACGACGAAGCTGCCGTCGGCCTGCTTAACGGCGCGGCAGCGCATCGCGGTGGCGTCGGAGCCGGACTGCGGTTCGGTCAGCGCGAACGCGCCGATTTCGCGGCCCTCGGCGATGGCGCGTACGTACTTCTGCTTCTGCTCCTCGGTACCGAAGGTCAGGATGCCATTGCAGAACAGCGAGTTGTTGACCGACATGATGGTCGAGTGCGCGGCATCGCCCGCCGCGATCTCGATCATGGCCAGCACGTAGGCGATCGGATCCATGCCCGCGCCACCGTATTCGGCGGGGACTTCGATGCCCATCAGGCCGTTTTCGCCCAGCAGGCGGATGTTCTCCAGCGGGAACTCGCCGGTCCTGTCGTGGTGCTCGGCGCTGGGACCGATCTTCTCCTGGGCGATCCGGCGCGCGACGTCCTGGATCATCAACTGCTCTTCGTTAAACGCGAAATCCACGGCTACCCCTCGACAGACAAACATTGAATACCAATTGTAACCCGCGACCATGCGTGGCCGTATGCCGTGGGTTGACCCGGCCGGGGGCAGACCGTCAAAATATCTCTATATCGCGATAGGAAGATATTTATGGATCTGGAAGCCTGGTCGACCCGGCTGAAGGTGTTCGCCGACGCCACCCGCGTCCGCCTGCTGGCCCTGCTGGCCCGCGAGGAGCTGACCGTGGCCGAACTGTCCGCCATCACCCAGCTGGCGCAGCCGCGCGTATCCACCCATCTGGCCAAGCTGAAGGAAGCCGGCCTGGTGCGCGATCGCCGCGCGGGGGTTTCGGCCTACTACCGCTTCGACGAGGACAACCTGGACACGGTCCAGCGCGAGCTCTGGCGCAGCCTGCGCGACGGCAGCGACGATCCGCTGCTGCGCCAGGACGCCGAACGCGTGGCCGGCGTGCTGGCCAATCGTGCCGCCGACCAGAACTGGGCCGACAGCGTGGCCGGCGACATGGAGCGCCACTACTCCCCCGGGCGTACCTGGGAAGCGCTGGCGCGCACCGCGCTGCCCTTGCTGGAAACGGGCGACGTGCTGGACATCGCCTCCGGCGACGGCGTGCTGGCCGAACTTCTGTCGCCGCACGCCAAGCGGTACATCTGCATCGACACCAGCGCCCGCGTCGTCGCGGCCGCCGGCGAGCGCCTGCGCCGTTTCCCCAACGTGGAAGTCCGCGAGGGGGACATGCATGCCTTGCCGTTCAAGGACGCCAGTTTCGATCTGGTGGTCCTGATGCATGCGCTCACCTATTCCACCAAGCCGGCACAGGCCGTGGCGGAAGCCGCGCGCGTGCTGCGCAGGGGTGGCCGCCTGCTGCTCAGCAGCTTGGCGAAGCACGAGCACCGCTCGGTCGTGGAAGCCTACGGCCACGTCAACCTGGGTTTCTCGGAGAAGGAACTGCGCAAGTTCGCCGAGAAGGCCGGGCTGGAGATCGCCAATGCCGAAACCGTCACCCGTGAGCGCCGTCCGCCCCATTTCGAAGTGCTTTCGTTGACCGCGGTGAAGCCATGAAGACCCTCCCCTGGCTGCACCCTGCCCGCGCCGGACTGCTGCTCCAGGCCCTGGAAGAACGCATCCTGGTCATCGACGGCGCCATGGGCACGATGATCCAGCGCCACGGCCTGCAGGAAGCCGACTACCGCGGCGAACGCTTCGCCACCGGCTGCGATGCGCAGCACGCGCATGAACACGGCGCCGGCTGCGACCACGACCTCAAGGGCAACAACGACCTGCTGCTGCTCACCAAGCCGGACGTCATCGCCGGCGTGCACACCGCCTACCTCGAGGCGGGCGCGGACCTGGTGGAGACCAACACGTTCAACGCGACGTCCATCAGCCAGGCCGACTACCACCTCGAACACCTGGTCTACGAGTTGAACAAGGCCGGCGCGCAGGTCGCACGGGCGTGCTGCGACGCCGTCGAAGCCACGACGCCCGACAAGCCGCGCTTCGTGATCGGCGTGCTGGGCCCGACCAGCCGCACCGCGTCGATCAGCCCGGATGTCAACGATCCGGGCTTCCGCAATACAAGCTTCGACGAACGGCGCGGCACCTACCGCGAGGCCATCGAAGGTCTGATCGACGGCGGCGCCGACACCCTGATGGTCGAGACGATCTTCGACACGCTCAACGCGAAAGCCGCGCTGTATGCCATCGAGGAAGTGTTCGAGGCGCGCGGTGGGCGCCTGCCGGTGATGATTTCCGGCACCATCACCGATGCGTCGGGACGCACGCTGTCGGGCCAGACCGCCGAGGCGTTCTACACGTCCGTGGCGCACGGCCGCCCCCTGTCGGTGGGGCTCAACTGCGCGCTGGGCGCCCGGGACCTGCGCGAGCACGTGGAGACGCTGGCTACGGTGGCCGATGCCTATGTCAGCGCGCATCCGAACGCCGGCCTGCCCAACGCTTTCGGCGAGTACGACGAGACGCCGGAGGAAATGGCGGCCACGCTGAAGGAGTTCGCACAGTCCGGCCTGCTCAACCTGGTCGGAGGCTGCTGCGGCACCACGCCCGCCCACATCCGGTCCATCGCCGAGGCCGTCGCCGGTCTGCCGCCGCGGCGACTGCCCGCCAGCCTGGAGCAGGCCGCATGAGCGCGGCCGCACGCCCTACGCGGCTGTCGGGCCTGGAACCGCTGGTCATCACCCCCGACCTGCTGTTCGTCAACGTGGGCGAGCGCACCAACGTCACCGGCAGTGCGCAGTTCCGCAAGCTGATCAAGGAGGAACGCTACGAGGAAGCCGTCGAGGTCGCGCGACAGCAGGTCGCCAACGGCGCCCAGATCCTCGACGTGAACATGGACGAGGGCCTGATCGATTCCGAGAAGGCGATGGTCCGCTTCCTCAACCTGATCGCCTCCGAGCCCGACATCGCGCGCATCCCGGTGATGGTGGACTCGTCCAAGTGGAGCGTGATCGAGGCCGGCCTGAAGTGCCTGCAGGGCAAGGGCGTGGTCAACTCGATCTCGCTGAAGGAAGGCGAAGAAGCCTTCATCGAGCATGCCCGCAAGGTGCTGCGCTACGGCGCGGCCGCCGTGGTCATGGCCTTCGACGAGACCGGCCAGGCGGACACCTGCGCGCGCAAGGTCGAGATCTGCACGCGCGCCTACCGCATCCTGACCGAAGAGGTGGGCTTCCCGCCGGAAGACATCATCTTCGATCCGAACATCTTCGCGGTCGCCACCGGCATCGAGGAGCACGACAACTACGCCGTGGACTTCATCGAAGCCACGCGCATCATCAAGCGGACGCTGCCGCACTGCCACGTGTCGGGCGGCGTCTCGAACGTGTCGTTCTCGTTCCGCGGCAACGAACCGGTCCGCGCGGCCATCCACTCGGTGTTCCTGTACCACGCCATCCAGGCCGGAATGGACATGGGCATCGTCAATGCCGGCGGCCTTCCCGTCTACGACGATCTGGACGCGGAGCTGCGCGAGCGGGTGGAGGATGTGATCCTCAACCGCCGCAAGGACGCGACCGAACGACTGCTGGAGATCGCCGACCGGTACAAGGGCAGGAAGGGCGAGGCGCCGGTCGAGAACCTGGCCTGGCGCGAGAAGCCGGTGCGCGAGCGCCTGGCGCACGCACTGGTACACGGCATCGACGCCTTCGTCGACGAGGACACCGAGGAAGCGCGCCGCCAGGCCGCGCGTCCGCTGGACGTCATCGAAGGTCCGCTGATGGACGGCATGAACGTGGTCGGCGACCTGTTCGGCGCCGGCAAGATGTTCCTGCCGCAGGTAGTGAAGTCCGCGCGCGTGATGAAGAAGGCCGTCGCCTACCTGCTGCCCTTCATCGAGGCCGAGAAGCTGCGCACCGGCGATGTCGGCAAGTCCAACGGCAAGATCGTCATGGCCACGGTCAAGGGCGACGTGCATGACATCGGCAAGAACATCGTCGGCGTGGTGCTGGCCTGCAACAACTTCGACGTCGTCGACCTGGGCGTCATGGTGCCCACGCAGAAGATCCTCGACACCGCGAAAGCCGAGAACGCCGACCTGATCGGCCTGTCCGGCCTGATCACGCCGTCGCTGGAGGAGATGACCCACGTGGCGCGCGAAATGCAGCGCCAGGGCTTCGACACGCCGCTGCTGATCGGCGGCGCGACCACGTCGCGTGCACACACGGCGCTGAAGATCGATCCGCATTACCAGGCCCCCACCGTCTGGGTGAAGGATGCCTCGCGCGCGGTCGGCGTGGCGCAGTCGCTGATCTCGCGCGACATGCGTGCCGCCTTCGTGGCCGCCAACGACGCCGACTACGCCGAGATCCGCGAACGCCACAAGAACCGCGGCGACGCCAAGCGTCTGGTGTCGCTGGAGAAGGCACGCGGACAGAAGTTCGATGGTGGCTGGGCCGACTACACGCCGCCCGCGCCCCGCCAGCCGGGGCTGCACGTGTTCGACGACTACCCGCTCGACGAACTGGTGGACTGCATCGACTGGACGCCGTTCTTCAATGCCTGGGAACTGTTCGGCAAGTATCCGGCGATCCTGACCGACGACGTGGTCGGCGCGCAGGCCAGCGAACTCTACCGGGATGCGAGGGCGATGCTGGCGAAGATCGTCGACGAGCGATGGCTGACGGCGAAGGCGGTGTTCGGCCTTTGGCCGGCCAACAGCGTCGGCGACGACGTCGAACTAGCGGTCGACGGACGCAGCGAGCGCCTGCATTTCCTGCGCCAGCAGGTCGACAAGCCGGTCGAACGCCCGGACTTCTGCCTGGCCGACTTCATTGCCCCGAAGGACTCCGGCCGGCAGGACTGGATCGGCATGTTCGCCGTCACCGCCGGCATCGGCATCGACGCGCACGTGGCCCGCTTCGAGGCCGATCACGACGACTACAACGCCATCCTGCTCAAGGCCCTGGCCGACCGCCTGGCCGAGGCGCTGGCCGAACGCCTGCACCAGCGCGTGCGCACCGAGTTCTGGGGCTACGTCGCCGACGAAACGCTCGACAACGAAGCACTGATCGCGGAGAAGTACGTCGGCATCCGGCCGGCGCCCGGCTATCCGGCCTGCCCGGAGCACAGCGAGAAGGCCACCCTGTTCCGCCTGCTGGATGCGGGCAGCCATGCCGGCATGTCGTTGACCGAGAGCTTCGCGATGCTGCCGACCGCGGCCGTGTCCGGCTATTACTTCAGCCATCCGCAGAGCCAGTATTTCGTGGTGGGGCGGGTGTCGAAGGAACAGGTGGCGGACTATGCCAGGCGCAAGGGCGTGGAGATCGCGCAGGTGGAGCGCTGGCTGGCTTCGAACCTGGACTACGATCCGGAATGAGGCGGCGCGCACCCGGCTAGAATGCGCCACCTTCTCCGTGATCGTCCCGCCATGCCGTCGCCCCTCCCCTGCTGCCCCATCCGGATGACGTCCGCAGCGGCGTCCGCGGACCGGGCACCATGAACGCGACGACCGGCTTGTCGGGCTATCCCGCCGCGCGGCTGTCCAGCTTCTATTTCTTCTACTACGCCGTGCTGGGCGCGTTCACGCCGTACTGGAGTCTGTACCTGGAATCGCGCGGGCTGGGCGTCACGGCCATCAGTGTGTTGATGAGCCTGTGGTACGCCACGCGAATCGTTTCGCCCTCGTTATGGACGACGCTGGCCGCACGCTCGCCGCAGCCGATCCGCTGGCTGCACCTGGGGTGCGCGCTGGCCGTGGGCAGCTTTGCGCTGTTCTTGCTGCCCTGGAACTACGTGGGCCTGTTCGTCGTGATGACGGCGTTCTGCTTCGCCTACAACGCCGTAATGCCGCAGTTCGAGTCGATCACCATGTCGCACCTGGCGGCGCGCAGCGATCGCTACGGCCTGATCCGCGTATGGGGCTCGATCGGCTTCATCGTGGTCGTGGCCTCGTTCGGCTGGCTGATCGATGCAAGGCGGCTCGGCATCGGCGCCCTGCCCTGGCTGATGCTGCCGGTGCTGGCGGCCGTGCTGGGGTCGGCGCTGATCAACCGGTACGCGCACGACCCGGACGCGTCGCGGACGGCAGCGGACGAAGGCTTCCGCGCACGCCTGCGCCAGCCCCACGTCATCGCGTTCTTCGTCGCCGCATTCCTGACCCAGGTGTCGTTCGGTCCGTTCTACACGTTCTTCTCGATCTACCTTGCCGAACACGGCTACAGCACCGGAACGCAGGGCGTGCTGTGGACCGTCGGCGTGCTGGCCGAGATCGCAGTGTTCTTCCTCTCCAGCCGCATCTTCCGTCGCTGGGACGCTTCGCGCGTGCTGATGTTCGCCCTGCTCAGCGCATCCGTCCGCTGGCTGATGACGGCGCTCTTTCCCGACAACACACCACTGATGGTGTTGGCCCAGCTGACCCATGCACTGAACTTCGGCGCGTTCTTCGCGGCTGCCATGCAGTTGCTGGTGCGGTTCTTCCCGGGTCGCCTCAACGGCCATGGCCAAGGCGTGTTCTATGGATTGTCGTCAGGCGTCGGCGGGGTGTGCGGCGCACTGCTGGCAGGGCAGCTGTGGCGCTTCGGCGGCGAGACCGCCTTCGTGGCGTCGTCAGCCACCGCCCTGCTTGCCGCAGTCATCGTGTGGCGGTGGCTGGTGCGTCCGGCGTCTTCTCGCATCGCCTGATGCAACTGGACCGGTCGATTCAGCGGATCTGACGGAGGAAGCGCCGGATCGCCGCTGCGGCTTCTACGGGAGCGAGTTGAAACAGGAAGTGGGGGGCCGGGATCGTCTCCCACCGTGCGTTGCGCGCCAGACGTGCGATGTCGCGTCCCGCACGGGCCCGGATCAACCGGTCGTGCCCGGCCTGCAGATAGAGCAGCGGCATGGTCAGGCCCGCGAGCTCATCACGTACGTCCACCCGCAGGGCAGCCAGCGCGCGACACCGCAGCACATCCACCGGTATCGCGTCGAGGATAAGGTCCAGTTCTTTCCGCAGGTCCGGCGGCATCCCCTCACCGGCCAGCAGTCGCTCAAGCGCGAATACCGGTGGCGCGATGGCCGGCATCCGCTGCAGCACGTTGGCCAACAGGGCGCTGACCGGAAGCGGGTTGTGCACGAAGCTGGCCGCCAGCACGACGGCCCTTACCCTCGCAGGGTGCCGGTGCGCGAGCATGACCGCCAGCGGTCCGGCGAAGGACTCGGCCACCAGCACGACATCCGCATGGCGCCGCATTGTGGACTCGAACGCATCGGCCAGCGCGGCATAGCTGTGGAAATGGCCGCTGTCGTACGTCCAGGGCTCGACCTCGACCGCATCGCCAAATGCCTGAATCAGCGGCGCATACAGACGACCGGTGCCATCCAGCCCCGGTAACAGGCACAGGCGCATGCCGTCGCCCGCCCGGGTCACCACACCAGGTCGTCGGGCACCTGGTACTTCGGATCCGCGTAGGGGTCTTCCTCGGCAGTCGCGTGCGGGTCGACCTTCAGCGCCACGGCCGCCGCGAAGATCGCTTCGGCTTCGGCCAGCACGGCGGACGTCACCAGCAGGTAGCGTCCATTCTGCTGCACCACGCCCAGCTCGCCGGCGTTGAGCGCCTTCAGCTGCTCGGCGTTGACGTAGATGCGCTTGATCTTGCCGCCGTAGGGGAAATGCCGAGCGATGTCGGCCTCGGCATCGTTCAGCGCCTTGTCCTTCAGGAAGGCCTCGAGCTTTGCCTTCGCCTCGCGACGCAGGCGGGCCTCTTCCTGCTTCACGCGCTCGGCTTCGATCCGCTCGTCCTTCTCGCGCTGGGCGCGGATGGCATATGCCTTCGCCAGATCGATCTCTTCCTGCGACCGCGGCTTGCGCGACTGTCCCTGCGACGGCCGCGGCTTGCCGCCCGGGCCGGTGCGCGGCGCCGACGCAGCGCCCTTGCCGGCTGGCCGCGGGCCGGGCCTGCGTGCGTCCGGCTTGCGTGCTTCCGGTTTGCGTTCGGGCTTGGGCGCCGGCTTGAAGCCCAGGCCCAGCAACTGGTCTCGAAGGGAATCGCTCATGAGTCGTTCGTGGGGACGTGCCGTGGCGGCAGCGTATCAATAATGGGGCGGCGGCGGCTCGCTGGCCGGGTCCTCGAACAGCGAGGTACGTACCTTGCCCAGCTCTTCCACCATGTGACGCAGGAGCAGCGCCGTACGCTGGTTCTCCGCGCGCGCGTCGGCCAGGGCCTCGCTGAGTTCATTCAGCGAGTGCTCCTGGAACGCAAGACGGGTTTCCAGTTCCACCAGTCGGCGTTCCAGTGCATCGCCCTGTCGTGTCGGCTCAGCCTGCATGCACGGACCTCCCGCGCCCGATCCCGTAATACGCGATGCCCGCGGCCTCCACCTCGACCGGGTCGTAGAGGTTGCGGCCATCGAAGATCACCGCGTCGCCCAGCGCCTCGCGCAGGCGGACGAAATCCGGGCTACGGAACTGTTTCCACTCGGTCACCACGAATAGCGCATCGGCGCCCTCCAGCGCGGCGTACGCATCCCGGCACAGCACCAGGTCGTCGCGTTCGCCGAAGATGCGCGACGCCTCCCCGTGGGCTTCGGGATCGTAGGCGCGGACACGCTCACCGGCCTCCCACAGCTCGGACAGCAGCCTACGGCTGCTGGCTTCGCGCATGTCGTCGGTATTGGGCTTGAACGCCAGCCCCCACACCGCGAAGGTCTTGCCGCGCACGCCTTCGTCCTCGCCACGGTCGTAGTGGCGTTGCAGCAGTTCGAAAAGATGGCCCTTCTGGCGATCATTGACGCCTTCCACCGCCTGCAGGAGCTCGGGCACATAGCCGTGCTGCTGCGCGGTGCGCGCCAGCGCCTGGACATCCTTCGGGAAGCAGGAGCCGCCGTATCCCGCACCCGGATAGATGAAGTGCCAGCCGATGCGCGGGTCGGAACCGATCCCCTGGCGCACGTGCTCCACATCCGCCCCCACGCGTTCGGCGATGTTGGCGATCTCGTTCATGAAACTGATCTTGGTGGCCAGCATCGCGTTGGCCGCGTACTTGGTCAGTTCGGCCGAACGCACGTCCATGACCACGATGCGTTCGTGGTTGCGGTTGAACGGCGCGTACAGGCGCCGCAGCCGCTCGACCGCCTGCGGGTGCGCTGCTCCGATCACGATACGATCCGGACGCATGCAGTCGTTGACCGCATCGCCTTCCTTCAGGAACTCGGGGTTGGACACCACGTCGAAGGCGACATCCGCGCCGCGCGCGGCCAGTTCGGCCTCGATCGCGGCACGCACCTTGTCGGCCGTCCCCACCGGGACGGTGGACTTGTTCACCACCGTGCACGGGCGCCCGATGTGGCGGCCGATCGTCCGTGCCACCGCCAGCACGTACTGCAGGTCGGCGCTTCCATCCTCATCGGGCGGCGTCCCCACCGCGATGAACACCACGTCGCCGTGGGCGATGGCCGACGCGGCATCGGTGGTGAAACGCAGGCGCCCCGCGGCGTGGTTGGCCTTGACCATGGGCGACAGGCCCGGTTCGTAGATCGGCACGATACCCTGGTTGAGCCCGTCCACCTTGGCCGGGTCGATATCGACGCAGATCACGTCGTGGCCGACCTCCGCCAGGCAGGTGCCCGTCACCAGACCCACGTACCCCGTGCCGAAAATTGCGACGCGCATCTGCTGACTTCCTGCCCTTGGGAACCGTGATTGGATCAGGCGCTTATTGCAGGATGCCCATCAGTTCCACGTCGAACGTCAGCGTGGCGTCCGGTCCGATCTTGCCGCCCGGCGCGCCGCCCTCGCCGTAGGCGAGGTTGGACGGGATCCAGAAACGGTACTTGGCCCCGACCGGCATCAGCGACACGCCTTCGGTCCAACCGGCGATCACGCCGTTGAGCGGGAATTCCGCCGGCTCGCCACGGGCGTAGGAACTGTCAAACACCTCGCCGTTCAACAGCTTTCCTTCGTAGTTGACGCGCACGCGGCTGGTCGGCATGGGCCGCTGGCCATTGCCCTGCCGCAGCACCATGTACTGCAGGCCGGACGGCGTGGTGATCACGCCCGGCTTGGTCTTGTTCCCGGCGAGGAACTTGGCGCCCTCTTCGCGGTTGCGCTGGGCAAGGCCGGCCTGGCGCTTGGTCATGTAGGCCTTCATCTCCGTCTGCGCCTGTTCCACGGTCAGCAGCGGCGTGCCGGTCTTGCCGGCCACGGCGCGCTCCGCCTGCGCAAGCACGGCCGGATCGATCTCGTCCTTGAACGGCATCAGCGAGGGGCCGACGACGTAGGTACCCAGGAACAGACCCACCTTGGTCTTGTCCACCGGCGGCGGGGTACTGCCCGGCGGCATGCCGGGGATAGGCTGGCCATCGGCCACCGCCAGGTTCACGCGCAGCAGCTGGTCGGTGGCCTGCGCTTCCTGTTCGGAAATCAGCGCCGGCTTGCCGGCGAACGTGTTGACGATCGCCCGCTCGAACGCCGCGGTGTCCATGAACGGACCCACCGGCTGCAGCGAATTGCCGCCGTCCACGCCGATGGCGTAGCTGACCTTGTCGCGCTCGGTCACCAGCGCGGTTTTTTCCTGTGCAGCCACGCTGCCTCCCAGCATAGAAAACGAGATTCCCAACAACGCGGCTACGCCGCGGACCGACCGCTTCATCCTTTCACTCCTGGAGCCCGCGCCGGGAAGATGGCGCCAAACGCCTATTGTGGCACGCCTGTCGCCCTGCACGGCAGCGTCAGCGCACTGCACGCGGAGCCGCAAGCTCGCGCTCGATCGCGGCCACCAGCGCCGGATCGTCCGGCTTGGTCTTGCTGGGGAACTGGGCGACCACGCGCCCGTCGCGCGAAATCAGGTACTTGTGGAAATTCCATCCCGGCGCCGTGCCGGTCGCCTGCGTCATTGCCTTGTACAGCGGCGTGGCGTTTTCGCCGACCACGGAGACCTTCTCGAACATGGGGAACTTCACGCCGTAGGTCAGCGTGCAGAATTCCTGGATCTCCTTTTCGGTGCCGGGTTCCTGGCCCCTGAAGTCATTGGAGGGAAAGCCGAGCACGGCGAATCCCTTGGGCGTGTACCGCTGGTGCAGGGCCTCCAGGCCCTCGTACTGCGGCGTGTAACCGCATTTGCTGGCGGTATTGACCACCAGCAGTACCTGGCCGGCATAGCGTTCCTTCAGGTTCACGGGCGTCTTGCCGGTCAGCGGCCGATAGCTGACATCCAGCAAACCCGCCGCCAAGGCCGCTGACGCGGCGCCCAGAAGCGCAACAAAAGCTATTGATTTCATCAACTTGGATGTCATGACCCACTCCACTAGTACGAACATGACAAGTATGCCTTCAGTTGGGTGACAAAACCCCGCAACCCTGTTGACGGCCTGTGTTTTGGTGTTATAGTTGAATACAACACCACTCACCCAACTCAGGGGGGGATGCCATGAACCAGAAACTGACCCACACACTGCCCAGCCTGGCCGTCGGCGGCCTGCTGCTGGCGATCGGCGTGCTGGCGACCGTCACCGGTGCACGCACGGCCGACGTGGATTCCACCGCGCTGGTCGGCGCGCTGGAATCCGATGCGGCCGAGGTCGCCGGCGATGACGGCAACCCGCAGGCACGGCAACACAAGCGTCGGGCCCGGGCCTCGCTGGCCATGCCCTACTTCTCCTTTGGCCAATCGCTGCGTCCGAGGAGCTGAGCCATGACATCCATCCAATGGAGCGACGGCGCTCCCATCTACCGCCAGCTGAAGGATCGCGTGATCGCCATGATGCTGGACGGGATCCTGAAGCCGGGTGACGCCCTGCCCTCCGTGCGCCAGGTGGCGGCGGAGTACCAGCTGAATCCGATCACCGTATCGCGCGCCTACCAGGAACTGGCCGACGAGGCCCTGGTGGAGAAGCGCCGCGGCCTGGGCATGTTCGTCACCGACGAAGCGTCCAAGAAGCTGCGCGGCAGCGAGCGCGAGCGGTTCCTGACCGAAGAATGGCCGGCCGTCGCCGAGCGCATCGAGCGCCTGGGCCTGTCCATCGAAGATCTGCTGCAATCCAAGGGGAACAAGTGATGAACGCCGCAATCGCCAATGCCGTGGTGTCGGCCCACGGCCTGCGCAAGGCCTACAAGAACAAGCTTGCGCTGAACGACACCAGCTTCCAGATCGAGGCCGGCAAGATCATAGGCCTGATCGGTCCCAACGGCGCGGGCAAGACCACCGCGCTGAAGGCCATCCTGGGCCTGATTCCGTTCGAAGGCCAGCTGAAGGTACTGGGCCTGGATCCGCGCAAGGATCGCGACGAGTTGATGAAGGATGTCTGCTTCATCGCCGACGTGGCCGTGCTGCCGCGCTGGATGAAGGTCAAGGAAGCCATCGACTTCGTGGACGGCGTGCACCCGCGCTTCGACCGCGCCAAGTGCGAGCGCTTCCTGGCCAATACCCAGCTCAAGCCCAATCTGCGCGTGCGCGAGATGTCCAAGGGCATGATCGTGCAGCTGCACCTGGCCCTGGTGATGGCCATCGACGCCAAGCTGCTGGTGCTGGACGAGCCCACGCTCGGCCTGGACATCCTGTACCGCAAGCAGTTCTACCAGCGCCTGCTGGAGGACTACTTCGACGAACAGAAGACCATCATCGTCACCACCCACCAGGTCGAGGAGATCGAACACATCCTCACCGACGTGATGTTCATCCGCGACGGCAGGATCGCGCTGACCGCGCAGATGGACGAAGTGGCTGAGCGTTACACCGAAGTGCTCGTCAGCGGCGAGGCGGTCGAGCAGGCCCGCGCCCTGAAACCCATCGACGAGCGCGCCCTGCCCTTCGGCAAGACCGTCCTGCTGTTCGACGGCGTGCCGCAGGCCCAACTCGCCCCGCTGGGCGAAACCCGTACCCCTGGCCTGGCCGACCTGTTCGTCGCCATCATGAAAGGAACCTACGCATGAACGCCGTGACTTCGACGTTGGGCAAGCCCTCCAAGCCGGGCGCGTTCAAATGGCTGATCAAGCGCGAGTTCTGGGAGAACCGCGGAGGCTTCTTCTGGGCGCCGGTGATCACCGGCGGCATCTTCCTGGTACTGAACCTGATCCTGGCCGTGATCGGCAGCATCGCCGCACGGCGGTCGATGGACGGTGGCGGTTTCGTCATCGACGATGCACCGGAGAAGGCGCACCAGATCGTCGGCGGCATCGGTGACGGCATGCTGCTGGGCGGTGTGATCCTGGCCTGCGTGGTACTGGCCTTCGTGGTGTTCTTCTACGCCCTGGGCACCCTCTACGACGACCGCCGCGACCGCAGCGTGCTGTTCTGGAAGTCGCTGCCGGTCTCCGACACCCACATGGTGCTGTCCAAGCTGGCCTGGGCGCTGGTCCTGGCGCCGCTGCTGGCCATCGGTATCGGCATCCTGATCGGCGTGGCGATGTGGCTGATCTCGGCGCTGACCATCACCGTCAACGGCCTGCCGGCCGGCGGCGCGATGTTCACCCACTCCCACCCGTTGCGTGTGATCGGCGGCGTGATCAGTTCGCTGCCCGTGTACATGATGTGGTCGCTGCCTGCGGTCGGCTGGTTGATGTTCTGCTCGGCCTGGGCGCGCAGCAAGCCGTTCCTGTGGGCGGTGCTGGTGCCGGTGCTGGCCTGCGTGATCGTCAGCATGACCGACATCCTGCCGGGCCTGGATATCCGTCACGACCTGGTCTGGTACACGGTGGTCTACCGCGGTCTGCTGAGCGTGGTGCCGGGCGCGTGGTTCCCGACGCTGGAAGGCGGCGCCGCCAACCCGCACACCGAGATCAACACGCCGGACGAACTGGCCAACGCCATCGACCTGACCCGCAGCTGGCACGCTTTCGCCACCGCGGATCTGTGGATCGGCGCCGCCATCGGCGTGGCCCTGATCGTCGGCGCGATCCATCTGCGTCGCTGGCGCGAAAGCGAATAATCGCCAGTCAGCCTTTCCAGGCGGGCCCACCCGGGCCCGCCCCTTTCAGGAACCGGACATGCACACCTCTCTTTCACGGATGCGCCCCCTCATCGTGCTCGGCATGATCGCCCTGGCGGCGTGCCAGCCGACCGACAAGAACCAGGCCCCCACGGGCGTGGTGGCCAAGGCGATGGACGAAGCAGCCACGGGACTGGGCGAGGCCAGCCAGGAAATGGACAAGGCCCGCGAGGAGATCGCCACCGCACGCGACCGGCTGGCCCGCGAGAACATTTCGCTCAACCGCAACGAGAAACAGCACCTGCCCAAGGCCGAGATCACGCCAGCCGGTGACCTGCTGATCGAAGGCAAGGCGGTCGCGACCACCCCGGAACAGAAGGCGCTGGTGCTGGCCTACCGCGGCGAACTGCTTGGCGTGGTTGGCGATGGCATGGCGATCGGGATGGAGGGAGCGCGCGTCGGCATCGACGCAGCCGCCTCCGCGCTGAAAGGAGTCCTGGCGGGCCAGGACGGCGACCAGATCGGCAAGCAGGTCGGCGAACAGGCCAAGACCAAGATCCAGCCCATGGTCGCGCAGCTGTGCACGCGCCTGCCCGGCCTGTTGTCGGCACAGCAGGCGCTTTCCGCCGCCCTGCCCGAGTTCGCGCCCTACGCCACGATGGACCAGGCCGATGTGGACGACTGCGGCGACGCCAATGGCGACGGCAACTGGACCTTCTGAGGTTCCCAACCCAACCCGCGCGTTAGCCCGCGTATCAACGCCCCCGACATCGATCCAGACGACGAAGAGGACACGCCATGCACTCCACGCGTAAACCACGCATGCTGATGACGATGTTCCTGGCCAGCCTTCTTCCGCTCGCGGTACAGACGGCGAACGCCGGGGATACCCGCATCAACGAGGTCAGCGCCGACCTCGCCGATGCTCGCAGTGAAGTCCGTACCGAGCTCGCCGCTGCCCGTCGCGAACTCGACACGGGCAACCTGCAACTGGGCGACAGTCTTCGCTTCGGCAAGTCGGATGCGCGCGCCTCCCATGCGGATCGCGCGTTGCCCCGCGCAGAGATCACCCCGCAGGGTGATTTCCTCATCGAAGGCAAGCCGGTCGCCATCGACCGCCACCAGCGCCAGGAACTGCTGCTCTACCGTGGCGAGGTCATCGCCATCGCCAAGGCCGGCATCGACATCGGCGAACGCAGTGCCCAGGCGGCACTGGATGCGGTGGACCGCGGCCTCTTCAGTCTGATGTTCGGCGCGATGACCGGCAGCCTGGAGCGGCGCATCGAGAAGACCGTCCGCGAGACCGTCGAACCCGGCGTGCGGCAGATCTGCCTGAGTCTGCCGGCGCTGCGGGACCGCCAGCAACGCCTGTCCGCCACGCTTCCCGCGTTCCGTCCTTACGCCACGCTGGAGGCGGACGATGTCGAGGACTGCGAGAACGAGATGCGCCGCGAGTTCGCGAGCCGATAGCGCGCGTTCGCCGGCAGTCGCGGCCCCATCCGACACGATCACTCCCGGAGACTCAGAATGCGCACCGTCCTGATCGCTTCTCCCCTGCTCCCCGCGCTGGCGCTGTCGGCGCCCGCGTCGGCCTCCGACCGGTACTGCAAGCACGAATCTCCCCGCCAGCTCGTGCTGGACACCGGCGATGCCAAGGCCGTGGTATTCGAGGTCGGGCCCCACGACTTGACAGTGGAATCGCGCGCAGGGGCCCCCGCCGCGATGAGCGGCCGCGCCTGCAGCAGCCATGCCGACCGATTGGCGCGGCTGAAGATCGAACAGCGCCGCGCTGGCGACAAACTGATCGTGCGCCTGTACCAGGAGGGCAGCTTCAGCGGCATCTCCTTCGGCAGCAACTACGCCTACATGAACCTGACGGCGACCCTGCCGGACCATCTGCCCGTGCAGGTGAAAGTCGGGTCAGGTGAGGCCAGGGTCATGGGCGCCCCCGTGTTCAGCGCCGACGTGGGATCGGGCCACGCCGTGGGCCGCGACATCCGCGGGCTGGCCGCCGTTTCGGTGGGCTCGGGCGACATCGACATCCATGTCGCCGGCAGCCTCAAGGTCGTCTCGATCGGTTCGGGCGACGTGGAGGCCGACAGCGTGCACGGTCGTACCCGCGTCGGCAGCATCGGCTCGGGCAGCTTCAGCCTGTCGCGCGGTGGCGGTGCCGAGATAGACTCGATCGGTTCCGGCGGCGCCGAGCTGCGCGACATCACCGGCGATGTGGTGGTCGGCTCGGTCGGATCCGGCGGCGTGGAAGTGCGCAATGTCGCTGGCGCACTGCCCGTCCGCTCGCTCGGCAGCGGCGATGTCGACCACGAAGGCGTCACCGGCACCATCGATATCCCGAAACATCACTGAAATTCCAGGAAAGACCATGACCCGATTCGCACCGCTCGCTCTCGCGCTGTCCCTCGTGCTGCTGTCCGCCTGCTCGGGCAAGGACAAGGCACCCGAGTCCGGGGAAGGGGACGGCGTCGCCGTCTCGCGTGCGCTGTGGGGCCAGAACCTCACCCTCAACGCGACCGGTCATCCACAGGCTGAAATTTCGGCAAAGGGCGACTTCATCGTCGGCGGCAAGAAGGTGGAAGTGAGCGATACGCAGCGGACACTGTTGGTCGCCTATCACCGCGAGCTGGGCGGCATCGCCGATGCGGGCATCGCCACCGGCAAGGAAGGCGCCAAGCTCGCCGGCAAGGCGGTGGGCGCTGCGGTGAAGGGCATCTTCAGCGGCAATCCGGACCAGATCGACAAGCAGATCGAAGCCGAGGCCAAGAAGGTGGAGGCTGAAGCGATGAAGATCTGCGACCGTCTGCCGGGGCTTTACAAGGCACAGCAGGACCTCGCTGCCGCGCTACCGGCCTTCCAGCCCTACGCGTCGATGGACGAAGGCGATGCGGAAGACTGCCGCACCAGCCACAACGAAAACCATGAAGCCGGCAAGGACATCGGCCGTGCGATCGGTCGCGCGGTCAAGGGCGACAACAGCGGTGCAACGAATGCGGCGGCGGAAGCCGACGCCGCCGCTGCCGAGCCCGCCAAGCCCTGATCAGGCCGACAGCGTCTGCCGCGGCATCGCGGCAGGCGGACTCTCAACCGCCCCCGCCTCCCGCCTTCCCGTGGATGCCGCCCTTGGCGAGCACGGCAGGATCCAGCAGCGGTTTGAGCGTCTTCTCCGGCAGCCCCGTGATCTCGCGCGCGACCTCCAGCACCGGCCGGTTCTGCCTGTAGGCCTGCTTGGCGATGGCGGCACCCTTTTCGTAACCGATCACCGGGTTGAGCGCGGTGACCAGGATCGGGTTGCGGTCCAGCGCTTCCTTCACCCGCGCTTCGCGCACCCTCAGGCCGGCGATGCAGTCGTCGGCCAGCAGCCGCGACACGTTCGACAGCAGCTGCATCGCGTCCAGCAGGTTGTGCGCGATCAGCGGCAGGGTGACGTTGAGCTGGAAATTGCCGGTCTGCCCCGCCACCGTCACCGCGGTGTGGTAGCCCATCACCTGCGCACAGACCATCACGGTGGCTTCGGGAATCACCGGGTTCACCTTGCCCGGCATGATCGAACTGCCGGGCTGCAACGCGGGCAGCTCGACCTCGCCCAGCCCCGCCAGCGGTCCGGAGTTCATCCAGCGCAGGTCGTTGGCGATCTTGGTCAGGGCGACGGCCAGCGCACTGAGCTGGCCGGACAGTTCCACGGCATCGTCCTGCGCGGCCAGCCCCTCGAACTTGTTGGCGGCGCTTTCGAAGCGCATGCCGGTGGCGGCAGACAGCGCCTTCGCGACGCGCGCGCCGAAGCGGGGATCGGCATTGATGCCGGTGCCGATGGCGGTGCCGCCCAGCGGCAGCCGACGCACCCGCTTGAGCGTATCCTCGATGCGCGCCTGTGCCGATGCCAGCTGCGCCGACCACGCCGAGAACTCCTGGCCGAAGGTCAGCGGCATGGCATCCATCAGATGGGTCCGGCCGGTCTTCACCACCTTGCCCAGCGCCCGGCCCCTCGCATCGACGGTCTTGCGCAGGTGCCTGATGGCCGGGAGCAGGTCTTCGACCGCGGCAAGTTGGGCCGCCACCCGGATCGCCGTGGGGATGACGTCGTTGGAACTCTGGCCCAGGTTGACGTGGTCGTTCGGGTGCACCAGCGCTTTTCCTGCGCGAGAAGCCAGGGTGGCGATGACCTCGTTGGCGTTCATGTTGGACGACGTGCCGGAGCCGGTCTGGTAGACATCGATCGGGAAATGCGCGTCGTGCTCACCGCGCGCGACCTCGTTCGCGGCCGTCTGCACGGCCTTGGCGACGCCCTTGGACAGCAGGCCCAGGCCTGCATTGACTTCGGCAGCCGCCGCTTTCACCAGACCCAGGGCGCGGATGAAGCCACGCGGCATCGGCCGTCCGGAGATCGGGAAGTTCTGCACGGCCCTCTGTGTCTGCGCGCCCCACAGGGCCTCCGCGGGCACCTGCAGTTCGCCCATGCTGTCGTGCTCGACGCGGGTGCGGCCCGCCATCTTCTTGCTGGTCATCACCGTCTCCTGGAAGGATTTCACGGCTTGCGCGCCGGCGAAGGCCGGTGGCTGGCGGAGCGACAGGATACGCCAGGCCGGTGGGGCGCCTTCCCGGGGTAAAATGGAACGCTCCCTTCCAGCCCCCTGCCCCGCCCATGTCGGATTCGTCCCTGCTCGCCCTCTCTCCGCTCGACGGCCGCTATGCCGGCAAGGTCGACGCGCTGCGCCCCATCTTCTCGGAGTACGGCCTGATCCGCGCCCGCGTGAAGGTGGAAGTCGAGTGGCTGCTGGCGCTGGCCGCTGAGCCGGGCATCACCGAACTGGCCGCCTTCTCCGCAGGGGCGAAGGCGCGCTTGCGGGCGCTGGCCGACGGCTTCAGCGTGGCCCCCGCCGCCCGCGTCAAGGAGATCGAGCGCACCACCAACCATGACGTCAAGGCAGTGGAGTACTTCATCAAGGAGCAGCTGAAGGACGACGCCGAGCTCGCGCCCGCGCTGGCGTTCGTCCATTTCGCCGGCACCAGCGAAGACATCAACAACCTGTCCTACGGCCTGATGCTGGAACAGGCGCGCCGCGAGGTGCTGCTGCCTTCGCTGGACGGCGTCGCATCCACTCTGCGCGCACTGGCCCACGCGCAGGCCGCGCAACCCATGCTGTCGCGCACGCATGGCCAGACCGCCTCGCCGACCACGCTGGGCAAGGAGATCGCCAACGTCGTGGCCCGCCTGGAGCGCCAGCGCGCTCAGATCGCCGCGGTGGAGCTGACCGGCAAGATCAATGGCGCGGTGGGCAACTACAACGCCCACGTGGCCAGCTACCCGGACGTCGACTGGCCGGCCTTCGCCCAGCGCTTCGTCGAAGGCCTGGGCCTGGTGTTCAACCCGTACACCACCCAGATCGAGCCGCACGACAACGTGGCCGAAATCGGCGACGCCGCGCGCCGCGCCAACACCATCCTGATCGACCTGGCCCGCGACATCTGGGGCTACATCTCGCTGGGCTACTTCAAGCAGAAGCTCAAGGAAGGCGAAGTCGGTTCCTCGACCATGCCGCACAAGGTCAACCCGATCGACTTCGAGAACGCGGAAGGCAACTTCGGCATCGCCAATGCGTTGTTCGAACACTTCAGCGCCAAGCTGCCGATCAGCCGGTGGCAGCGCGATCTCACAGACTCCACGGTGCTGCGTGCGCTGGGCACGGCGTTCGGCCACACCCAGGTGGCGCTCGACTCCCTGGCCAAGGGCCTGGGCAAGCTGGAAGTGAACCCGCAGCGCCTGGACGCCGACCTCGACGCCGCCTGGGAAGTACTGGCCGAGGCCGTGCAGACCGTGATGCGCCGTCACGGCCTGCCCAATCCGTACGAGCAGCTGAAGGCGCTGACGCGCGGCCAGGGCATCACGGCGGATTCGATGCGCGCCTTCATCGAATCGCTGGACCTGCCGGCGGACGCCAAGCAGCGACTGCGGGACATGACGCCGGGCAGCTATACCGGCCTGGCCGAGCGTCTCGCACGCGGCATCTGACCTCGGAGGCGGGTACGGCGATGCATCTGCTGATCAACATCGACGTACCCGACCTGCCGGCCGCCGAGGCGCTGTATACGCGTGCCTTCGGGCTGACCGCCGGGCGCCGTTTCGGTGACGGTGGCGTCGAACTGCTGGGGGCGCAGGCACCGATCTACCTGCTGCAGAACGCGGCCGGCTCCACCGCCGCCGCCGATGCGCGCCGCGATTACATCCGCCACTGGACGCCGGTGCACCTGGATGTGGTGGTGGATCACCTTGAACCTGCCCTTGACCGTGCCCTGCAGGCCGGCCTGGTGCAGGAAACCGACATTCGCGACACGGACTGGGGCCGCATCGTCCGCCTGGCCGATCCCTGGGGCCATGGCTGGTGCCTGCTGCAGTTCGTCAATCGCGGCTACGACGAGATCGCCACATGAAACGTCGCTTCACTCTGCTGGGCAGCGTAGTCGCCCTCGCCCTCTCATCCACCGCCCTCGCCTCCGATGCGCCCGCCTCCAGGGGCTGCGCCGACGATGCCGGCTGGAACGATCCGGCAACGCCCCTGAAGGTGTACGGCAACACCTGGTACGTCGGCACCTGCGGCATCAGTGCGCTGCTGGTCACTTCCGACGCGGGCCATATCCTGGTCGATGCCGCCACGCCACAGGCGGGCCCGCAGATCCTGGCCAACATCCGCGCGCTCGGCTTCAGGCCGGAGGACGTACGCGCCATCGTGTTCTCGCACGAGCATTTCGACCATGCCGGCAGCCTCGCCGAACTGCAGAAAGCCACGGGCGCACCGGTGTATGGGCGCGCGCCCGCGGTCGACACGTTGAAGCGCGGCCTGCCGGACCGCACCGACCCGCAGTTCGAGGTCGCCGAACCCATCGCGCCGGTCGCCAACATCGTCACCCTGGCCGACGACGGCGTGGTGAGCGTCGGTCCGCTGGCCCTGACGGCGGTCGCCTCGCCTGGCCACACCCCGGGAGGCACCAGTTGGACCTGGCGCTCCTGCGAAGGCGACGACTGTCGCCAGATGGTCTACGCCGACAGCCTGACGGCGATCTCGGACGACGTGTTCCGCTACAGCGACGACGCCGCGCATCCCGGCTACCTCGCGGCATTCCGCGACACCCTCGCACGGGTCGCAGGGCTCGACTGCGACATCCTGGTCACGCCGCATCCCTCGGCGAGCGGCCTGTGGAACCGGATCGGCCCGAGGGCCGCCGCACCGCTGATGGACACCACCGCCTGCCGCCGCTACGCGCAGGGCGCGATGCAGCGGCTGGAGAAGCGCCTGGCCGAGGAAGCCGCCACCTCCCCCTCCAGCGGCGCGCGGCCTTGATGCGCATCAATGCCCCGCGCGGCGTACCCCGCCACGCTGGCCTCCCTTTCCCATGCGCGGCGTGACGCTGCGCGGATCCCACACCATGAAGAAGAACCCGTCCCGCACCGCCGCCCTGCCCTTCGAGATCGTCGCCACGCGCGAACATCCGCTGGGCATGCCGGCCGAGCGCTTCCTGCGCGACTACTGGCACAAGCGGCCCCTGCTGATCAGGAACGCCTTTCCCGGCTTCGAAACGCCCGTGCAGCCGGAAGACCTGGCCGGCCTGGCCTGCGAAGAGGGCGCGCTGGCGCGGATGATCAGCCTGGACCGCGCCAGCGGGGCCTGGGACGTGCGCCCCGGCCCGTTCCAGGAAGAGGATTTCCCCGGCCTGCCCGACCACGACTGGACCCTGCTGGTGCAGGACGTGGACAAGTGGGATGCCGACGTACGCGAACTGCTGGCGCAGTTCCGCTTCCTGCCGCGCTGGCGGGTGGACGACATCATGATCAGCTTCGCGGCCACCGGCGGCCCGGTGGGCGCCCACGTGGACCACTACGACGTTTTCCTGCTGCAGGCACAGGGCGAGCGCCGCTGGATGATCGATGCCAGCGTGGCGCTGGGGAAGCCCGCACCTGACCTGGCCTTCCAGGAGGACGTGGCGATCAAGCTGCTGCAGCGGTTCGCCCCGACCCACGAATGGGTGCTGTCGCCCGGCGACATGCTGTACCTGCCGCCACTGGTCCCGCACCATGGCGTGGCGGAGAACCCGTGCCTGACCTTCTCGGTGGGCATGCGCGCACCATCGTCGGCGGAACTGATCGCCGACTACCTGGACACCCGGGTCGCCGACGCGGACGAGGCCGTGCGCTACCACGACGAGGACCTGACCGCGCCCCAGGACCCTTACGAGATCGACGCCCGCGCCATGGAGCGCGTGGTGGAGGCGCTGAATGCCCTGCGGATGAACGACCCGGACCGGCTGGGCGACTGGTTCGGCCGCTTCATCACCACCTACCGGGCCTCGGGCGAGGTGATGCCGGGCCCGGAGGCGCCATCGCGCATCGAACTGGAATGGGACCTGCAGCAGGGCGCCCGCCTGCTCCGCCATCCCTTTTCACGGTTCGCCTGGCGCCGCCGCCGCACGCAGGCCACGCTGTTCTGCAGTGGCGTGGACCATGTGATGCCGGTGAAGGATGCCCGCCTGCTCGCAGCCGCCGAGTCGATTGACGGCGAGGCCTACGCATCGCTCAGCGACGCCGGCCGCGATGCCGTCATGGCGCTCGCCGCGCAGGGCCACTACCAGCTCGCCCTCGACGATGACGAGCCAGGCGCCGGGGACACGCAGTCGTGAGCACGGCCGACTATCGCGTCGAGGCGGTCGACTACACCGCCGCACAGGACGATCTCCGCCGGGTCCGCGAAGCGGTGTTCGTGGAGGAACAGGGCGTTCCGCGCGACCTCGAACGGGATGCGCTGGACCCGCTGTGCCATCACGTGATCGCCCGCAACGCCGAAGGCCAGCCCATCGGCACCGCCCGGCTCACCCCCGACCACCGGATCGGCCGCATGGCCGTGCTGTCGGCCTGGCGCGGTCGGGGCGTGGGCGAGGCCTTGCTGCTCGCGCTGCTGGCCGAGGCCCGCCGACGCCAGTGGCCGGCGGTGTCCCTGCACGCCCAGGTGGGAGCCGAAGGGTTCTATGCCCGCCAAGGGTTCCTGCCCGAGGGCGAGCGTTTCTTCGAAGCCGGTATCGAGCACCAGGGCATGCGCCGGGTGCTGGGCGCCACGGCCACCATCGCCCACCGGGCCGAAGCCATCGCCATCACCACCGCCATCATCGTGCAGGCCCGCCGCTCGCTGGCGATCTACAGCCGCGCCCTCGATCCTGGCCTGTGGGACGCCCCGCCGGTGATGGAGGCGCTGCGCCGCTTCGCCACGCACCGGACCGGCGTGCAGGTCCAGATCCTGTTGCAGGACGCGGCCGCACCCCAGCACGCGTTGGCTCCGCTGATCGGTCTGGCCCAGCGCCTGCCCAGCATCTTCGGCTTCCGCGAAGTGCAGGACCCGGTGGACCTGCCCTATGCCGCTGCCTTCGTCGCCAACGACGACCATGGCTACTACTACCGGCCGCTGGGCCACCGCTTCGATGGCGAAGCCGGCCTGGAACATGCCGGGCGTGCACGGCAGCTGCGCGAAGAGTTCACCCAGATGTGGGAACGCGCGCGTCCGGTCTCCGAATACCGCGCGCTCGGCCTCTGATCGCGGGTCCCGCGGCGCGGGCAGCCTGCGCCTTTAGTCCAATCCGGTTACGCCCCCTTCCCGGCATGGGGGTATAATTTCCCGGTTTTCGTCCATGTCGCCGAGACATTGCGCGACATGGACCGCAAGCGCCCCTCGACTACCCCACAGCACGCCATCGCCATCGTGGACAATCTCCTGAAGCAGTTCGCGCAATCCTCGCAGCTCAATGGCGGCAACGCCTCCTACGTCGAAGACCTGTACGAGCAGTACCTCGTCGCCCCGGACAGCGTGGGGCCCAAGTGGAAGGCCTACTTCGACGGCTTCAAGGGTCGCGAGGCCGGGGACGTCCCCCACTCGGTGGTCATCCAGCAGATCACCGACGCCGCGCGCCAGGCCGCCAACAACGGCCATGTCGTGACCGGCGGCGGCGACGAACGCGAGCGCAACATCGGCCGCCTGATCACCGCCTACCGCTCACGTGGCCACCTGGGCGCACAGCTCGACCCGCTGGGCCTGACCCCGCCGGTCAATCCGCCCGACCTGGACCTGGCGTTCCACAACCTGTCCGAACGCGATCTCGACAGCGAGTTCAGCACCGGCAACGTCGGTGGTCATTCGCGCATGAAGCTGCGCGATCTGCTGGCCCGCCTGAAGGCCACCTACACCGGCCCGATCGGCGTGGAGTTCATGCACATCCCCGAGGTCGAGCAGCGCCAGTGGCTGTACCAGCGCCTTGAAACCGCGGGCGGCCAGTTCGGCCTGTCGGACGAAGCCAAGCGCCGCACCCTCGAGCGCCTGACGGCCGCCGAGGGCCTGGAGCGTTACCTGCACACCAAGTACGTGGGCCAGAAGCGCTTCTCGCTGGAGGGCGGCGACGCACTCATCCCGCTGCTTGACACGACCATCCGGCGCGCTGGCGAAGGCGGTGTGAAGGACATCGTGATCGGCATGGCCCACCG
Organism: Pseudoxanthomonas mexicana; assembly: GCF_010093385.1. Lineage (GTDB taxonomy): Bacteria > Pseudomonadota > Gammaproteobacteria > Xanthomonadales > Xanthomonadaceae > Pseudoxanthomonas_A > Pseudoxanthomonas_A mexicana. The sequence continues at coordinate 17,958 of NZ_PDWV01000007.1, read as the reverse complement.
TGGCCGCCTGAACGTGCTGGTCAACACGCTGGGCAAGAACCCGCGCAAGCTGTTCGACGAGTTCGAGGGCAAGTTCGAGCACGACAACAGCCTGGCGCACGCCGGCGACGTGAAGTACCACATGGGCTTCTCGGCGGACATCGCCACCCCGGGCGGTCCGGTGCATCTGGCACTGGCCTTCAATCCGTCGCACCTGGAAATCGTCGACCCCGTCGTGGCCGGCAGCGCCCGCTCGCGCCAGGAGCGCCGCACGACGCCGCCCGCCCGGCCGTGCTGCCGGTCATCATGCACGGCGACGCCGCGTTCGCGGGCCAGGGCGTGGTGATGGAACTGTTCCAGATGTCGCAGGCGCGCGGTTTCGCCGTGGGCGGCACGCTGCACATCGTCATCAACAACCAGATCGGCTTCACCACCAGCAACAAGGAAGACGCGCGTTCCACGCTGTACTGCACCGACGTGGCCAAGATGGTCGGCGCACCGGTCTTCCACGTGAACGGCGACGATCCGGAAGCGGTGGTCTTCGTGGCGCAGCTGGCCTACGACTTCCGCCAGCAGTTCAAGAAGGATGTGGTGATCGACCTGGTGTGCTACCGCCGCCACGGCCACAACGAAGCCGACGAGCCGGCCGCGACCCAGCCGGTCATGTACCAGACCATCCGCAAGCACGCCACCGCGCGCGAGATGTACGCCGCCAGGCTGGAAGAGGCGGGCGTGATTCCCGCCGATGGCGGCAAGGCGCTGGCCGACGCATTCCGCAACAAGCTCGACTCGGGCGACTACACGACCGAACTGGCCAAGCAGAAGAGCGACGAGCTGGCGATCGACTGGTCGCGCTACGTGTCCGGCAAGCTCAGCGACCCCGTCGATACGAAGGTCAAGCGCAAGGCGCTGGATTCGCTGGCCAAGATCATCACCACCATCCCGGCCGGCGTCGCGTTGCACCCGCGCGTGGCCAAGATCTACGAAGACCGCGTGAAGATGGCCGCCGGCGAGCTGCCGGCCGACTGGGGCTTCGCCGAGAACCTGGCCTACGCCACCCTGCTGGCCGAAGGCCACGGCCTGCGCCTGGTAGGCCAGGACGCCGGCCGCGGCACGTTCTTCCACCGTCACGCGATCCTGCACGACCAGAAGACCGACAGCTACTACCTGCCGCTGCGCCAGTTGGTGGAGCAGCCCGAGCAGGCCACCGTCATCGACTCGCTGCTCAGCGAGGAGGCGGTGATGGCGTTCGAGTACGGCTTCTCCACGACCGATCCCAACCCCCTGTGCATCTGGGAAGCGCAGTTCGGCGATTTCGCCAATGGCGCGCAGGTGGTGATCGACCAGTTCATCGCCGCCGGCGAAGCCAAGTGGGGCCGCATCAGCGGCCTGACCCTGCTGCTGCCGCATGGCTACGAAGGCCAGGGTCCGGAGCACAGCTCGGCGCGCCTGGAGCGTTTCCTGCAGCTGTGCGCGCTGGAGAACATGCTGGTCTGCGTGCCGACCACACCGGCGCAGGCCTACCACATGCTCCGTCGCCAGATGCGCATGACCACCCGCAAGCCGCTGGTGGTGATGACGCCGAAGTCGCTGCTGCGCCACAAGCTGGCGGTGTCCACGCTGGACGAACTGGCCAATGGCGAGTTCCAGCATCTGATTCCCGACGCGACCGCCGATGCGAAGAAGGTCAAGCGCGTCGTCGCGTGCTCGGGCAAGGTCTACTACGACCTGCTGGAAGACGCGCAGAAGCGCGGCCAGGACGACGTGGCCCTCCTGCGCGTCGAGCAGCTCTACCCGTTCCCGCGCGAGCAGCTGACCGCCGAACTGAAGCGCTACGGCAAGGCCACCGAGGTCGTGTGGTGCCAGGAAGAGCCGCAGAACCAGGGCGCGTGGTACCAGATCAAGCATCACCTGCAGGCCTGCCTGGCCGACAAGCAGACGCTGCACTACGCGGGCCGTCCGCGCTCGCCCTCGCCCGCCGCCGGCCATTTCGCCGAGCACGTGGAGGAGCAGCTGAAACTGGTCGCCGACGCGCTGGTCAACAAGCTCGGCGCCGACCACGTCGCCGAATAAGCCCGCCCTTTTCCAACGAACAACAACAACACCAGGACGCCCCATCCCATGGCCACTGAAGTCAAAGTTCCGGTTCTTCCCGAGTCCGTCTCCGACGCCACCATCGCCGCCTGGCACAAGAAGGTGGGCGACGCGGTCAAGCGCGACGAGAACCTGATGGACCTGGAAACCGACAAGGTCGTGCTGGAAGTGCCCTCGCCCGTCGACGGCGTGCTGAAGGAGATCAAGTTCAAGGAAGGCGACACGGTGACCAGCCAGCAGCTGCTGGCGATCATCGAGGAAGGCGCGGCCGCCGCGGCACCCGCCCCCGCCGCAGAGGAAAAGAAGCCGGCCGCCGGCGCCCAGGAAGTGCAGCCGAAGGCCGACGCCGCCAAGGCCGACGCGGCCGCCCCGGCCAGCACCAAGCCCGCACCGGCCGGCGCCGACGCGCTGCCCCCGGGCGCCCGCTTCACTGCCATCACCCAGGGCATCGATCCGGCCGCCGTGGAAGGCACCGGTCGCCGCGGCGCCGTGACCAAGGAAGACCTGGTCAACTACGCCAGCGGCAAGACCGCCGGCGTGTCCGGCGGCGCGCGTCCGGAAGAGCGCGTGCCGATGACCCGCATCCGCACGCGCATCGCCGAGCGCCTGATGCAGTCCAAGAACTCCATCGCCATGCTGACCTCGTTCAACGAGGTCAACCTGGCCAAGGTCATGGAAATGCGCAAGGAGTTGCAGGACGACTTCGTGAAGGCCAACGGCATCAAGCTGGGCTTCATGAGCTTCTTCGCCAAGGCCGCCGCCAACGCGCTGCAGCGCCATCCGATCATCAACGCCTCGGTCGACGGCAACGACATCATCTATCACGGCTATGCCGACATCTCGATCGCCGTGTCCACGGACAAGGGCCTGGTGACGCCGGTGCTGCGCAACGTCGAGCGCATGGGTTTCGGCGACATCGAGAAGGGCATCGCCGAATACGCCAAGAAGGCGCGCGACGGCAAGCTGGGCCTGGAAGACCTGCAGGGCGGCACCTTCACCATCACCAACGGCGGCACCTTCGGTTCGCTGATGTCCACGCCCATCGTCAACCCGCCGCAGAGCGCCATCCTGGGCATGCACGCCATCAAGGAGCGCGCCATCGTCGAGAACGGCCAGGTCGTCGCCGCACCGATGATGTACATCGCGCTGTCCTACGACCACCGCATCATCGACGGCAAGGACGCGGTGCTGTTCCTGGTGGACATCAAGAACCAGCTGGAAAACCCGCACCGCATGCTGCTGGGCATGTAAGAGCGAGGAGCGAGTGATCAGGAGTGAGGAGTGAGAGCGATGGCTCTTGTTCTTCCTCACTCCTCACTTCTCTCCACTCACTTCTATTTTTGAGCGAATGAAATGACCGAACAATTCGACGTCGTCGTCATCGGTGCCGGTCCGGCCGGCTACCACGCCGCCATCCGCGCCGCGCAGTTGGGCATGAAGGTCGCGTGCATCGACGCCGCGCTGGGCAAGGATGGCAAGCCCGCGCTCGGCGGCACCTGCCTGCGCGTCGGCTGCATCCCGTCCAAGGCGCTGCTGGATTCCTCGCACCAGTACCACAACCTGACCCACCAGTTCGAACAGCACGGGATCAGCGTCAAGGACGCGAAGATCGATGTCGGCACCATGGTCGGCCGCAAGGACGCGATCGTGAAGCAGTTCACCGGCGGCATCGCGCAGCTGTTCAAGGCCAACAAGGTGACCGCGTACTACGGCTTCGGACAGTTGCAGCCGGGCAACCTCGTCAAGGTGAAGCAGCATGACGGCAGCGAAGTCGAGCTGAAGGGCACCAACGTCATCCTTGCCGCCGGTTCGGACTCCATCGAGCTGCCGTTCGCCAAGTTCGACAACGAGTACATCGTCGACAACGTGGGCGCACTGGACTTCACCGAGGTTCCCAAGCGCCTGGCGGTGATCGGCGCAGGCGTGATCGGGTTGGAGCTGGGCAGCGTATGGAAGCGCCTCGGCGCCGAGGTCACCATCCTCGAAGCCCTGCCCGATTTCCTTGCCGTCGCCGACAGTGAAGTGTCGAAGGTCGCCGCGCGCGAGTTCAAGAAGCAGGGCCTCGACATCCGTCTTGGCGCCAAGGTATCGAAGACCGAAGTCACGGGCAAGGGCAAGAAAAAGGAAGTCGTGGTCACCTACAGCGACGCCGAAGGCGAGAAGACGCTGACCGTGGACAAGCTGCTGGTCGCCGTGGGCCGCCGCGCCGCGAGCAAGGGCCTGCTGGCCGATGGCACCGGCGTCAAGCTCAACGAGCGTGGCCAGGTGGAAGTGGACGCGCACTGCCATACCGGCGTCGATGGCGTGTGGGCGATCGGCGACTGCGTGCGTGGGCCGATGCTGGCGCACAAGGGCTTCGAGGAAGGCATCGCGGTCGCCGAGCTGATCGCCGGCCTGCCGGGACACGTCAACTTCGACACCATTCCGTGGGTCATCTACACCTCGCCCGAGATCGCCTGGGTCGGCAAGACCGAGCAGCAGCTCAAGACCGAAGGCGTGGCCTACAAGGCGGGCTCCTTCCCGTTCGGCGCGGTAGGCCGTGCCGTGGCGATGGCCGAGCCCGCAGGCTTCGTGAAGGTCATCGCCGACGCCGAAACCGATCGCGTACTGGGCATGCACCTGGTCGGCGCCAACGTGTCGGAGCTGGTGCACGAGGGCGTGCTCCCCATGGAGTTCAAGGGCTCCGCTGACGACCTGGCCCGCATCTGCCATGCGCACCCGTCGCTGTCGGAAGCGGTGCACGACGCCGCGATGGCCGTGCACAAGCGCGCGATCCACAAGGCCAATTGAGGCCCGCACGGCGGCGAGGCCGCCGCCGTGATCCGCATGCGCCAGGCCAAGCCTGGCGTTTTGCGTTTCAGACAACAGGCAACACAGGACCCCGACCATGAAGAGCATCTGCGTCTACTGCGGCTCCAACGCCGGCAGCAAGCCCGCCTACACCGAACGCGCGATCGCCCTGGGCGACCGCATCGCGAAGGAAGGCCTGCAACTCGTCTATGGCGGCGGCAACGTCGGACTGATGGGCATCGTCGCCGATGCGGTGCTCGCCGCGGGCGGCGAGGTGGTCGGCGTGATTCCCGAGCAACTGGTCAATTGGGAAGTCGCGCACAAGGGCGTGACCAGGCTGGAAGTCGTCGCCAACATGCACGAGCGCAAGAAGCGCATGTTCGACCTGTCAGACGCCTTCGTCGCCCTGCCCGGCGGCTTCGGCACGCTGGACGAGATGTTCGAGATGCTGACCTGGCGCCAGCTCGGCATCGGCGACAAGCCCTGCGCCTTCCTCGACGTGGAAGGCTTCTACACGCCGCTAATGGGCATGATCGACCGCATGGTCGAAGAACGCTTCCTGCACCCGGAACAGCGCAACGACCTGTGGCATGGCGACGACCTTGATGCCATGGTCGCCTGGATGCGCGCCTACACCCCGGCCCAGGCGGACAAGTGGATGGATGAGAAGCGGCGGAAGTCGTTGCGGTGATGGCGCTCTCGTCCCGACGAGAGCCCGAAACCATTGTCCTCTTGCAGGTAGATCAAGGCATTCATGGCAATGAATTCCAGCATGCGCTGGAATGACGAGCCGGGGCACACCCCACCCGTGTAGCCATCACCGTCGTCCCAGCGAAAGCTGGGACCCATCTTGCTCTTGCCGGCAGATTGCGGCACTCAAAGGCAATGGATTCCAGCATGCGCCGGAATGACGAGCCAAGGCACACCCCACCCGTGTAGCCATCACCTTCGTCCCAGCGAAAGCTGGGACCCATCTTGCTCTTGCCGGCAGATTGCGGCACTCAAAGGCAATGGATTCCAGCATGCGCTGGAATGACGAGCCGAGGCACACCCCACCCGTGTAGCCATCACCGTCGTCCCAGCGAAAGCTGGGACGCAGCTTGCTCTTGCCGGCAGATTGCGGCACTCAAGGACCATGGATTCCAACATGCGCTGGAATGACGAGCCGGGTGGTGCCCAACAGAATCGGTTTATAGTGGCCGGCAGGAAACACGACGGGCCACGGAGAGCCTGCGATGCGTCGGGAAAGGATTTCCTGTGTCTACATGCTGGCGAGCCAGCCACGAGGCACCCTCTACATTGGCGTCACGTCTGATCTCCGGGGGCGGGTCTGGCAGCACAGGCAGGGCTATGTGGATGGCTTTACGCGGCGTTACCAAGTCCATACTTTGGTCTGGTATGAGGTCCACGCCGGGATGGATTCTGCGATCCTGCGCGAGAAGGCCCTGAAAGCGTGGAAACGGGTCTGGAAGATCCGACTCATCGAGGATGCGAACCCGATATGGCGCGATCTCTATCCCGACATCATCTGATTGAACGAGCCATTTCATGACCCTGTCCACCCCCTTCACCGCCTTCCGCATCCACAACGACGCCGCCGGCTACCGCAGCGGTATCGAGTCCATCGCCCTGGACGCATTGAACCCCGGCGAAGTCGTCATCAAGACCGCCTACTCGTCGGTCAACTACAAGGACGCGCTGGCCGGCACGGGCGAAGGCAAGATACTGCGTCGGTTCCCGCTGGTGGGTGGCATCGACGTCGCAGGGCATGTGGTGGCTTCCTCCGATTCCGCCTTCAAGGAAGGCGACGCCGTGCTCGTCACCGGCTGCGGCCTCAGCGAGACCCATGACGGCGGGTACGCGGAGTACGCGCGGCTGGAAGCCAGGTGGGTCATCCCGCTCCCTTCCGGCCTCACCCTGCGTGAGAGCATGATCCTGGGCACGGCCGGCTTCACCGCGGCGCTGGCCCTGTTCCGCATGTGCGAGAACCGGCAGACCCCGGACCTCGGACCACTGGCGGTCACCGGGGCGACCGGTGGCGTGGGGTCGCTGGCGGTGGACATCTTCAGCAGGGCCGGCTTCGAGGTGCATGCCATCAGCGGCAAACCGGAGAATGCCGGCTATCTGACCGCCATCGGCGCGCGCAAGGTCCTGCCGCGCGACGCGCTGGCCACCACCCGCCCGATGGAAACCGCCCGCTTCGGCGGCGGCCTGGACAACGTCGGCGGCCCCATGCTGGCCAGCCTGCTGGCGCAGACCGTCCCCTACGGCAACGTGGCCACCGCCGGACTGGCCGCCAGCGCGGACCTGGCGACCACGGTGATGCCCTTCATCATCCGTGGGGTCTCCCTGCTGGGCGTGGCATCGGCCGGCACCGCCCGCGACATCCGCGATACGGTGTGGCAACGGCTGGCCAGCGACTGGAAGCCCGCGCACCTGGACACCATCTGCACCCGGGAAACCACGTTGGACGGCCTGGCGGAGGTGTTCCGGACCATGCTGGCCGGCGGCTCCTTCGGTCGCACGCTCGTGCGAATGGGATGAACGGCAGTCGCGGCACGACGGGCGTCACCGCCTGACCGCCTTTGCCATTTGTCTTGTCCCGAACACGTTCTACAATCGACGCCGGGGACAACTGGGGAACTCCATGGCAAAGATTCTGATCGTCGACGATTCACCCTCGCAGTTGCTGGGCATCCAGCGCATCGTCGAGAAACTGGGGCATGAATCCATCACCGCCGAGGACGGCGCCGCGGGCGTGGAAGTCGCCAAGCGCGAGCTGCCGGACATGGTCCTGATGGACGTGGTGATGCCCAACCTCAACGGCTTCCAGGCCACCCGCACCTTGAGCCGCGAGGCCACCACCAAGCACATCCCGGTGATCCTGGTGACCACCAAGGACCAGGACACCGATCGCATGTGGGGCCTGCGCCAGGGCGCCAAGGCCTACCTGACCAAGCCGTTCTCGGAAGACGAGCTGGCCGAAGTCATCGAACGCATCTTCAACGCCCGCGAACTGCCCTCGCCGCCCGCAGCCTGACGGGAAGGCCGCGCAGTACGCACGAAGAGCAGGCCCTGGCCTGCTCTTTCCGTTTCCGGCCCATCTTCAGCGCGGCGCAACGTAGCCGCCCCGCCCGCCGCGCGGCGACAGCACCAATTGCCACAGCTGCGAACGACGGCTGCGGAACGTGGCCATCGATGCGCCAAGAAAGAACCGCCACATGCGGCGGAAGCGCGCGTCGTAGCGCGCATCCAGGCGGTCCCAGGCGGCCTCCACGTTGTGGCGCCAGGCCTGCAGCGTGCGGTCGTAGTCGGCACCGAAACCGTGCCAATCCTCCAGCACGAACCGCCCTTCCAGCGCATGGGCGATCTGCGCCGCAGACGGCAGCATCGAGTTGGGGAAGATGTAGCGCGCGATCCAGGGATCGGTCCGCTGCACCGAGCGGTTCGTGCCGATGGTGTGCAGCAGGAACAGGCCATCGGCCGGCAGGCAGCGGCGGACGACGTCGAAGAAGGTCGGGTAGTTCTTCACCCCGACGTGTTCGAACATGCCCAGCGAGAACGCGGCGTCGAACCGCTCGTCCAGGTCGCGGTAGTCCTGCAGGCGGATCTCGATGGGCAGCCCGGCGCACAGGCGGCGCGCGTACTCGGCCTGCTCGACCGAGATGGTCACACCGACCCCACTGATCCCGTAGCGTTCGGCGGCGAACTTCAGCGCTTCGCCCCAGCCGCATCCCACGTCGACCACCCGCATGCCCGGGGCCAGCCGCAGCTTCCTGCACACCAGGTCCAGCTTGGCTTCCTGTGCGGCATCCAGATCCTGCGCATTCCGCCAATAGGCGCAGCTGTACACCAGACGGCGACCCAGCATGGCCGCATACAGGTCGTTGCCCAGGTCGTAATGGCGCCGCCCCACCTCGCCACTGCGACGGCGCGACTGCAGATTGGTCAGGCGGGCGCGGAGCGCATCGAACAGTTCGCCGGCCCCATGCACCCGCTCGTCCAGATGCGCATCGAGCAGGCGGGTCAGCAGGCCGTCCAGCGCCTCGGCGTCCCACCATCCGTCCATGTAGCTCTCGCCCAGACCCAGCGAGCCCTGACCGAGCACGCGTGCGTACACGCGAGGATCGCGGACCTGGAAGTCCCACGGCCGGGCGCCACCGATCCGCACATCCGCTTCGGCCAACAGGGATCGCATCCTGTGCTCGAAGCGGACGTGCGGCATGGCGGACTCAGCGGGCGAACAGCCCCGCGTACTCCGGCGCGATGTGGGGCAGCAGGATGGCCGCTGGCACGTCGACGGTCTGCGTGCCATCCGCGTACGGGCCCACCTGGTAAGGCGGGAACACGAAGCGCAGCGCGCTGATGCGGCCTGCGGTGTCCAGCACGGGCACGAACTCGCTGAAGTTGCCCGCTTCAGGCTTGGTGCCCTCGTCGATCATCCGGAACGTGCTCTTGATCAGCGCCGCCCGATCGGCCGCGGGCAGTTCGTCCTCGTCCGCCCGCGTCACCACGGCCGTATGCAGCTGCTCGCGCACGTAATCGCTGATGGCCTGCCACCCCTTGGCGTCGGGCACCAGCGCAGCCGACGTCAGGCGTGCGTCCTGCTGCGGCAGCCACACGAACCTTGCGATCAGCGGTTGGCCATGCGCGCCCCCGGTGTAGCGGCTGCCATCGGCGGCGATGGCGACGCTCTGCGGCGTGTCCACCACCTGCTCGAAGGCCAGCGACAGCTCGTACGGTGCGCTGGGCTTGTCGTTGCCGAAGGCTTCGACCGCCTGCATCAACTCGGCCCGCTCGGCGGCGGCGTAGTCGGACAGCGCCTTCGCCAGGCCGGGGTAGCGATTGGCCGAAGCCGGAAAACTGATGCCCACCACGTAGCGGTCGGTCGTTTCGATGACGTCCTTCAGGGCTACCGGAGCGGCCGGCGCATCGGCCGCGGGTGACGATGCGGCGGGGGCCTGCGCCGGCGGCGCGCCGGGGACGGATTCGCGCTTGCATGCCGCCAGCGCGCTGGCGACCAGCAGGGCCAGGCAGGCGGTCCGCAGGATGGGGGGGGACTTGCTGGGGGACACTTCGGGCTCCTTCCGCGTGTGATGGCCGTCATTCTAGGGCGCGCCACCGGCGTCCTCCAGCGGGGTCAGCCCTCGATCAGATCGGCGTACTCCGGATTCCGCTGGACGTAGGCGGCGGAGTACGAGCACGCCGGCACCACCCGCCAGCCCCGCGCACGCGCCAGGTCCAGCGCGGCCTTCACCAGAATGCCGGCGATGCCCCGGCCGCCGATCGCATCGGGCACACCGGTGTGGTCGATGACCATCCGGCCGCCGCGCAGCGAATACCGCAGTTCGGCCTCATGCCCTTCCACCCGGGTGTGCAGGCGGCGGGCGTCAGGGTCGTGATGCACATCCGGGGTGAGCGCGTCGTGGGTCATGGGATCTCCGTGGCAGGGGGCTCATGGGCATTGTGACCCAATGCCCAGGGTGGACCGGGCAAAACTGACGCTGAGCGTCACATTCATGCTTGTGAAGCGATTCTTCGCGGACCTGAAACGTGATGGGTTTCGCGAAATACAGGTTGGCACGATTGCTGCGTCTGCAGGCTCATAGACTTCACTTGGGAGTTCCACCATGAGCCTGATCGAAGCACTGCCCGACGTCGCCAGCGCCAGCGATTTCACCCTGCTGGAAGGCCTGTACCAGCTCACCGTCACGGGCCATACCAGCGACTGGGAGTTCGAGCGCCTGAACAACGCCGTATACGAGCGCCTGATGTCCACCTACTCCAGCGCCGAAGTCGGCAGCGTGCACGCCGTGCACTCGCTGGTGGACTGAGCCGCTAGACACCGTCTTCATCGGGTGCTCCGGCGCGGCGCAGGGGTCCGCCTTCGGGCGCGACTGCCGCGCCGGAGTCCCGTCCCTCCCTGGCCACGCCGGAGGGTCCATGGGCGTCCTCCAACGTACGCCCCTCATTCGCCCCGATGATCGCGCTTGCCCTGGTTGCGCCGGTCCTGCGTTCCCAGGCTGCCCTGGATGGCCTTCATCCGGCTTTCGGCCGCGTGCAGTTCCAATGCCTTGCCTGCCGCTTCCGGTGATGCGAAGCCAGCGCCCTGCACAGCCCCATGGTCGTGGTCGTCGAGTTGCTGCCAGGGCGCGGGCTGCCGGTCATGCTCATGTTTCTGTTCCAGCAACGCGCGCGCAGTCGCCAGCGCCCGCGCAGGCGTGATCTTCTTCGTTGCGCGCTTGCGCGCTGCGGTCTTGCGGGCCGGGGACGAGGCTTTGCTCGCCGTTTTCTTCTTCGCTTTCGCGACTTGCGCCCGGGAGGCGCTGCCTGTCGCCTTCTTCACCGCCGTGCGGGCAGTCTTCCCGGCGCCCCGGGTGCCCGTGGCTTTCAGCGCGTCGCCTCGCGAGGCGGTGGTCTTCCTCGCCGTCGTCTTCGCAGCCGTTTTCTTCGTGGCCGTTTTCTTCGTAGCCGTTTTCTTCGTGGCTGTCTTCTTCGCGACCTTGCCGGCCGTCGCCTTCTTCACGGCTTTCCTGGCCGCGGCACCGGCCGCCTTCGGCGTGCCCTTGGAGGTCGGCGCCGCCGTCTTGCGGACGGCGTTCTTCGTGGTCTTCTTCACCGCCTTGCGGGCGGCCTTCTTGCCCTGGGGACTGCGGACCGCCTTGCGTGCCGTTGCCATGCGCTGCTCCTGGGACGGGACATGGCGTCGAAATAGCACGGCCCACCTTCAGCGCAGGTGAGCGAAACCACAAGGACCGCTTAACCGAATGAGGGGTGCGTCAGTTCTTCCAGGAAGTGGCCGATCACGCCGGCATCCATCACCACCAGGAACAGCACGCCGTAAGCCGCGCCGGCCAGGTGTGCGCCGTGGTTGATGTTGTCTCCGCCGCGCTTGTCCATCCAGATGCTGTAGGCGATGTACAGCACGGCGAACACGATGGCCGGCATCGGGATGAAGAACACGCCGATCGTGGCCCAGGGCGCGAGCAGGATGAAGGCGAACAGCACCGCGGACACGGCACCGGACGCGCCCAGGCTGCGGTAGTTGGGATCCTTCTGGTGCTTCAGATAAGTGGGCAGGATGGACACCACCAGCGCCGAGAAATAGAACAGCGGGAACACCCACGGCCCTTTCTGCGCCGCCATCCAACCCTCGATCTGGCGGCCGAAGAAGAACAGCGTGAACATGTTGAAGAACAGGTGCCAGAAATCGGCGTGGATGAAGCCGTACGTCACCAGCCGGTCGTACTGGCGGTGGCGGTCGATCGCCGGTGGCCACAGGATCAGCCGCATCAGCAGCGATGGCGTGCGGAAGGCGACCAGGCCGACCACGCAGGTGGCCGCGATCAGCAGCAGGGTGATGGGCGCGCTCATGCGTGTTCCTCAGGCCGCGGTGCGGTAGTTGTCCTGCATCGGGTACGTCCTGGCGTACAGCGCGAACGCCAGCGCCGCCACGAAAGCGAACCCCGCGAAGAAGAACATCAAGAACGCGTTCTCCGTCCATCCCTGCGCCTGGATCCAGCCGATCACGGCCGGGTCGCGGACGCTGGCATTGGTCAGCAGCACCCAAAGGCCGCCGAAGGTGCTGGTCAGGTACCAGAAAGCCATGATCACGCCCTTCATCGCCATCGGTGCCTGACTGTAGGCGAACTCAAGCGCCGTCGCCGACACCAGCACCTCACCGAAGGTCAGCAGCAGATAGGGCAGCGTCTGCCAGGCCAGCGACACCTGCTGGCCTTCGTCCATCTGCAGCTGCAGCACGCCGGCCACGATCCAGGAGAGCGCGGAGATGGCGATGCCCCAGCCCATCCGGCGCAGCGCCGTGACGTTGAAGCCCATCCTCCGCAGCACCGGGTACAGCACCAGGTTGTTGAAGGGAATCAGCAGCATGACCATCAGCGGGTTCAGCGCCTGCATCTGGGTGGCGTCCTTCACCAGCCAGCTGGGCCACCACCACAGGTCGTGGGGAATCACCATCGCCTTGCCCTGGATCACCCACGTGGATGCCTTCTGGTCGAACAGCGACCAGAACGGCGTGACCAGCGCGAACACGATCAGGATGCGCAGCACCGAACGCACGCCTTCGATGGCGACATCAGGATGCAGGCCACGCGCACGTTCCAGTTGCAGAGACGCACCGAAGCCCACGCCGGCGATGATCGCGCCCAAGGCAAGACAGGCGGTGATGACGAAGCCCCATGCCTCCGGCCAGATCGTCACCCCGGCGAACTTGAGGGCCCACAGCAGCAGCATCGCCACCGCGCCCACCATGCCCACGGCGGCGACCAGCGTGCCGGGCCCGAAACCCTTGCCCAGCAGCGCGCTGCGTACGATGTTGAGGAACGAATCCGGGTCGTTGCCGCGCGACGGCGGCACGTTGACGTACTTGTTGCGCCCCAGCCAGAAGATGAAGGTCGCGATGAACATGAGGATGCCCGGAATGCCGAACGCCCACGCCGGCCCCCAGCTCCGCAGCACCAGCGGCATCAGTAGCGAGGCGAAGAACGAGCCGAAATTGATGATCCAGTAGAACGCGTCGAAGACGACCTTCGCCTTGCTCTTGTTGCTCTGGTCGAACTGGTCGCCGCAGAAGGTCACCACCAGCGGCTTGATGCCGCCCGACCCCAGCGCGATCAGGAACAGGCCCGTGTAGAACCCTGTCGCGTTGCTCTCGAACAGCGCCAGACACGCATGGCCGGCGCAGTAGATCAGCGAGAACCACAGGACGGTGTTGTACTTGCCGAAGAAGCGGTCCGACAGCCAGCCACCCAGCAGCGGGAAGAAGTACACGCCGATGACGAAGCTGTGGAACAGGGCCTTGGCGGCACCCTCGCGCGCGGCCTGGTCCGGCAGATAGGCCAGCAGCACCGAACTGATCAGGAACGGCACCAGGATGTTGCGCATCCCGTAGAAGCTGAACCGCTCGCAGGCCTCATTGCCGATGATGTAGGGGATCTGGCGGGGCATGCGGCCCTGGCTGGCTTCTGCGGTCGTGCTCATCCGATCTTCCGGCGAAAAAGTCCCGGAAGGTTACCGTATCCGCCCGCGCAGGGTCGAACCGCCGGAACTCCTCGCGCAGGCGAACGGGGACTGGGACTGACCGCGATTGCCGGGCATCATGCGCCCCTGCCCTGTTCAGGAATTCCCCATGCTGCGTCCGCTCTGCGCCTCCTTCCTGCTGGCCCTGGCATCGGCGGCGAACGCCCAGTCTGCATTGACCACCGTGGCCGAACGATCCGGGTTCACCGAGACCGGACGCTACGAGGAAGTCACCGCGCTGTGCGACGCCTTCGCACGCCAGTATCCGAAAGCCGTGCGCTGCACCACGTTCGGGACCACGCCCGAAGGCCGCCCGATGAAGGCCCTAGTCGCCTCCACCAGCGGCGCTTTGACACCGGAGCAGGCGCAGCGGCGCGGCCTGCCGGTGGTGTTGATCCAGGGCGGCATCCACGCCGGTGAGATCGACGGAAAGGATGCCGGCTTCCTCGCGCTGCGCGAGGTACTGGAGGGTCGGGCGGCCAACGGTGCACTGGACAAGCTGGTCTGGGTGTTCGTGCCCGTCTTCAACGTGGACGGCCACGAGCGGTTCGGCGCCTGGAACCGTCCCAACCAGCGCGGGCCGAAGGAAATGGGCTGGCGCACCACCGCGCAGAACTACAACCTCAACCGCGACTACCTGAAGGCCGACACGCCCGAGATGCAGGCGATGCTGCAGCTGGTGCAGCGCTGGGACCCGCTGGTGACCGTGGACCTGCACGCCACCAACGGCGCGCAGTTCGAACACGACATCTCGATCCAGGTCGAGCCCGTGCATGCCGGCGATGCCGGGCTGCGCACGGCCGGCTTGGCCTTGCGCACGGGCGTCATCGACGATCTGGCGAAGCAGGGATCTCTGCCCCTGCCCTACTACCCCTCCTTCGTGGTCCAGGACGATCCCACCTCGGGCTTCGAGGACGGCGTGCCGCCACCGCGCTTCTCGCATGGCTACTTCCTGCTGCGCAACCGCATCGCGATGCTGGTGGAAACCCACTCCTGGAAGGAGTATCCGGTGCGCGTGCGCATCACCCGCAACACGGTAATGTCCGTTCTGGAGCACGTCGCCCGCGATGGGGCGTCATGGCTGACCACGGCGAAGCAGGCGGATATCGCCGCGGCCAGCCTGGGTGGCCGGCAGGAACCGCTGACCTACGTCGCGGCACCTGCCGCGCGTACCGTGGAGTTCCGTGGCTACGCCTACACGCGCACGACGTCGGACGTGTCCGGCGCCCTGATGACGCGTTACGACGAGACCACGCCGCAGGTATGGAAGGTGCCGCTGAAGGACGATATCCGTCCGGGCATCGTGGTCGAAGCGCCCGGCGCGGGCTACCTGGTGCCAGCCGCTGAAGCCTCCTGGGTGGCGGCCGTGCTGAAGACGCATGGCGTGGAATACCGCCTGCTGGGGAAACCCTGGCAGGACGACGCACAGGTGTTCCGTGCGACGAAAAGCAGCTTCGGGAGCGCGTCGGTGGAAACCCACCAGCGCCTCACGGTCGAGGGCGACTGGACGCGCGAATCCCGCGCCATGCCCGCGGGCGCACTGTTCGTCCCCATCGCCCAGCCCAGGGCGCGCCTGGTGATAGCCCTGCTGGAGCCCAAGGCGCCGGACTCGCTGTTGGCGTGGGGGCGGTTCAACAACGCCTTCGAACGCAAGGAATACATGGAGGACTACGTGGCTGAAGCCGTCGCACGCGAGATGCTGCGCGACCCCGCGGTGAAAGCCGAGTTCGAGCGCCGACTGCGCGAAGACACGGCGTTCGCGCAGAGTCCTGCCGCACGCCTGGAGTTCTTCTACCGTCGCCATCCCTCGTGGGACGAGCGCTACCAGCTGTACCCGGTGCTGCGAGTGGATGCTGCGCCGTAAAGGCCGACCTGCTTCATGCAGAACGGCAGGGACTGCTTCACCCCAACCGCATCACCCCGTAGCGCGGCGCCGCATCGCCGTACGTCGTTTCGGTCAGCGGCGCCCCCATCTGCGCAAGCACGGCACGCTGTTCCGGCAGCGGCGTGCGCAACGTGCGGTCCTCGAATGTCGCCAGCCTGGCGAAGGCAGGCAACGCCAGCGCACGCGCCACGAAGGCGGCCGTCCGCGGCCACCGCAGCGGATCGACCTGGTACCTCACGAACGCCGCGTTGCGGAAGAAGCTGGCGATACTGATGTCGGCGATGGACAGCTCGCCGAAGATCCAGCCGTCCCCGGGCAATCGCGGTTCCAGATAGTCCAGCGCGACCGGCAGCTCCTCCTCGCGCGCCCTGCGCACCACTTCTTCGTCCGTACCTTGGTTGAAAAGGAAGCGGCGCACGCCTTTCTGGAAGAACATCCGCCAGATCACCACGTCGCCGAGATAGGAATCCGCGTACTCTTCCAGCCAGCGCGCCTTCGCGCGGTCCACCGGATCCGCGGGGTACAGCGATGGCGCAGGGAAGCGGTCCTGCAGGTATTCGCAGATGACGGTGGAGTCGTTGAGCACCAGGTCGCCCTCGATCAGCACCGGGATGCGGCGGAGCGGACTGAGCCTGCTGAAGTCCTCGTTGCCCACGAACGGCGCGATGGGATCGATGCGGTAGGGAATGCCCTTCAGCTCAAGGCAGACCAGCACCTTGCGCACGTACGGCGAGAGGTAGTTGCCGATGACCGTCAGCGTCTCCGCCATGTCCCATGCTCCGTCGAAGTCGCATGCAGGGTGCGCAGTCCATGCGGCCTGGTCAACCCGGCACGCGCGATCGACTCACCGCCGGGCGCGTGTTGACGCTTCATTACAGGAAACGCCGTTAAGCTGGCCGCCTCCACCGCACCCCAGGAGCCTGCGCGATGCTACGTCCCCTGCTGACCTCGGCCTGCCTGCTCGGGCTGGCGGCATGCCAATCGCCGATCACCGCGCCACCGCCTGCCGACGGAACATCGACGCCGCGACCGGCCGCGCAGATCCAGGGCCGTGCTTCCTATCTCGAGCGCATCGCGCCCCCGCCTGGCGCGGTCCTGAGCGTACAACTGGTGGACCTGCAGTTGGCCGACACGCCTGCCGCCGTGATCGCCAATGCCGACTTCCGCGATCTCAAGGGGCCTCCTTTCGCCTTCGCCCTGCCCTACGATCCGTCGAAATTGCGACCGAACGGCATGTACGGACTGCACGCCGGTGTGCGCGACGCGCAAGGGCGGCTGTGGTTCGCCACCGATACGCAGGTGCCCGTGACACCCGGTGCGGATGCCCCCGTCGAATTCCGCATGATCCGTGTCACCGGTAAACCGGCCGCTGCCACGTCGACCCCGTGGCAATGCGGGGATCAGCGCGTCGGCGCACGCTTCGATACGCCGGCACGCGGCATGATGCTGGAGATCGACGGCAATACCCTGCACCTGGCGCAAGCACCTGCCGCCTCGGGCGCACGCTATGCCGACGCCGCCGGCAACGCGTTCTGGAGCAAAGGGGACGAAGCGACGCTGACCCTCGCCGGCCGAGCCGCCGTCACCTGCCGTCAGGCAAGCCAGGGCTCCCCTTGGGATGCAGCCAGGGCACGTGGCAGCGTGTTCCGAGGCCTGGGTACCGAGCCCGGCTGGACCGTGGAGATCGGGGGCGGCCCAACGCCGCGCCTGCTGGCCGAGCTGGACTATGGCGAACGCAGGATCGAAGTGGCACAAGCGAGCAGGACCGAAGAAGGTTACGTCGGCAGCACCGCCGAAGGCCTCGCCGTTTCGCTGACCACCAAGCGGGAAGCCTGCAACGACGGCATGAGCGACATCCGCTACCCGGCGTCGGCGACCCTGACCGTGGGTGGCCGGACCTACCGTGGCTGCGGCCGCTTCCTGACCGAATGAGGGCTGCATGAGCCGACGTTCCCGCCGCCGCCAGTCCGCTGGCCTGCGTCTCCCCCTGATCGCCTTCGTGGCGCTGCTGTTGGTCGGTGCCGGCGCCTGGTGGTGGTCGCAGCGCGATGATGCGCCCGATACGACGGAGACCGTCGCCACGCACGAAGGCGGTGATCCGCAGCGCATCAAGGAAACACTCTCGCTGCCGCCGGTCGAGGACACACGTCCCGGCGCTCTTGCCGGGGACG
>NZ_PDWV01000079.1 GCF_010093385.1 Pseudoxanthomonas mexicana | reverse complement strand
CGCCCGGCCCGCTCCCCCTTCGCTCAGCTGGAGTTGCAACGGAATGTCGATGACGTGGGCCGATGTGCGCTTCATGCTGGAACGCACGCGCGGCTTGATTCGTCGAGGCCTGGCCAGTCTGCGCACGCGAGGCCTGGCGGCGACCTGGGCGCGGGTGCGCCGGCAGTTCGCGCGGCACCCCCGATTGCCGCCCGCGTCCCTGTACCGGCCGGCCGAGGCGCCCTTCGCTCCATTCGCTGTGCCCGCCAGCGACGCCCCCCGCGTCAGCATCGTCGTTCCCGTCTATAACCAGGCTTCGCACACCCTCGGCTGCCTGCGCGCGCTGGCCGAGCATCCGCCGTCGGTCGCCTGCGAGATCATCGTCGTGGACGACGGCTCCACCGATGAGACGGGCGACTGGATGACCTCGATCGGCGGACTGCGTTATCACGTGCGCGCCGGCAACGGAGGGTTCATCGCCGCGTGCAACGACGGCGCCGCGCTGGCCCGTGGCGATTACCTGATCTTCCTCAACAACGACACGTTCCCACAGCCGGGCTGGCTCGACGCGCTGCTGGACACCTTCGGCACCAGGCCCGACACGGGCCTGGTGGGCGCCCAGCTGGTCTACCCGGACGGTCACCTGCAGGAAGCCGGCGGCGTGGTCTTCGACGACGGGTCTGCCTGGAACTACGGGCGCTTCGAATCGCCCGACGATCCGCGCTACGCCAGCCTGCGCGATGCTGACTATTGCTCGGGGGCCGCGATCATGGTGCCCCCCGCGCTCTTCCGCGAGATAGGCGGTTTCGACACGCGCTACGCACCGGCCTACTACGAAGACACCGATCTTGCCTTCGCCATCCGTGCGCGTGGCCTTCGCGTGCTCTACCAGCCCGCCGCGCGCGTCGTGCACTTGGAAGGCATCACGGCCGGCACGGACACCGGCAGCGGAATCAAGGCCTACCAGGTCCGCAACCGCGACCTGTTCGCACGCAAGTGGGCCGAGGCACTCGTCGGGCGGCCGGCAGCCGGCACGCTACCCTCCCCCTCGACGCTTGCCCGCGACCGACGGCAGGTTCTGGTGGTCGATGCCGAAACGCCGCGCCCCCGGCACGATTCGGCGTCGTTGCGCATGGTCAACCTCATGCGCCTGCTGGTCGGCGAAGGCGCGCATGTAGTGTTCCTCCCGGCGGACCTGCGCACCGCGGGGGAGGACACAGCGGCTCTCCGGCAACTCGGGGTGGAGAGCTGGCACGCTCCGTTCGCCTCCAGCGTTGCCTCGTGGATGCGCGCGCACGGGCACCGTTTCGACGTGGTGCTGCTGTCGCGCCACTACGTCGCCGCCGAGCTTCTTCCGCTCGTGCGCCGGTTCGCGCCGCAGGCCCGCATCGTATTCGACACGGTCGACCTGCATTTCCTCCGCGAGAAACGCGGTGCAGACCTCGCCGGCGACGACGCACTCCGCCGCAGCGCGGGGAAGACACGCGATCGCGAGCTCGCGCTGATGCGTCAGGCGGACGCGACGCTGGTCGTCAGCCCCATCGAACGCGACATGCTGGCCGCGCTGCTGCCGGCGTCCGGCCGCGTGGAGGTACTGTCGAACCTGCACGAACTCGCCGGAAACGGCGCACCTTTCGCGCAACGTCGGGACCTGGTATTCGTGGGCGGCTTCCGCCATCCGCCGAATGCCGATGCGATGCTGTGGTTCGGCCGCGAGATCTTTCCCCGCATCCGTGCGCGGCTGCCCGACGTGCGCCTCCACTGCATTGGCGCCGAGCCTCCCACCGAGGTCCGCGCGCTGCAGGAGATTCCCGGCATCACGGTACACGGACACGTGCCGGACCTTGCGCCTTACATGGACGGCGTGCGTGTGGCCATCGCGCCGCTGCGCTTCGGCGCCGGCGTCAAAGGCAAGGTGAACCTGAGCATGGCGCATGGGCAGCCCGTGGTGGCGACGCCGTGCGCAGTGGAAGGCATGCACCTGGTGGATGGCCACGATGTGCTCGTCGCGGAAGGGGCCGACGCCTTCGCCGATGCGGTTGTGCGCCTGTACGGCGACGCGTCGCTCTGGCACCGCCTGTCCCCGAACGGTCGCGAGAACATCCGCAGACACTTCTCGCTGGATGCCGCGCGCAACGCGGTCCGGCGGATTTTCTTCTAGCGCGTCTGCGGCGCCTGCGCGAGCCGTACGCGCGCCTGGAAGGCGTCCATACCGGGCACGGCAGCATCGAGACGGCGCGCTTCTTCCAGCGCCTGCGCCGCAAACGCCACATCGCCCGCGCCCAGGCGCTCGCTGCCAACCGCGATCCACTTCTCCGCCAACCGTCGGCGCGCATCGGCAAGGCCGGCCTCGCGCGGCTGCAGCGTCTGCCAGGCCTGCAGGCAGGCCTGCGCGCGGCGGATGCGGTTGGCGCGCAGTTCGTCTTCATAGCAGTTGCGCACGGCAGGCAGCAGGCGCGCGGCGGCCTGGCGCACGGCGGGGGCATCCGGTGCCAGCGCCTGGGCGGCGCGCAGGCTGTCGTACGCGCTCTCGCCGGGCGGCGTCAGCCAGTGACCTTTGGCTTCGGCGTCGGCCACGGCCGCGAGCAGGGTCTGCACACGCTGCGCGCGTTCGCGTGCCGGCATGCCCGTGCCCGGGCGCCCGCGTGCCTGTTCCGCGCGGGCGATGACCTGTTCCGCCTGGCCGACGCGCGCCGACTGCGGAGCGAGCGCGCGCGCCCGTGCCAGTGACTGCCGCGCCTGGTCGAAGCGGAAGTCCGCGGCGTGCCGCTCGGCGCGCACCGCATGGGCCACGCCCACCTGCTCCAGCCCCTGGCGCGCGCCCGCGTCGTCGGGCGCGGCTGCCAGCACGTCATCGTAAGCAGCCTGCGCCGCCAGCAGACGGCCACGCGCGAGATCGCGTGCAGCCGTCCGGCGACGCGCCTCCAGCGCGGTGGCGAGCGCGGCCTGGGCCTGCGGCAGGTCGACGTGACCGGGATCGAAGGCCCGCGCCTGGCCGATCAGCGATGCGGCCGGCCCCAGTTCGTTGCGCTGCAGATGCAGGCCCGCCTCCTGCAGCAGGTCCGACAGCGCATCCTCGCGCCCCTCCAGTGCTTCCAGCCGGGTGGGCTGCAACGCCAACACGCGCTGGTACAACGGCAGCGCGGCAGCCGGATCGCCGACCAGACGTCCCGCCTCGTGCGCACGCACCGCCGCCTGCATCACGTTGTCCAGCCCGGCATGCTCGGCCTCGCGCGCGCGCAGGCGTGCGGCCAGCGCGTCGGCCTGGGCCTGCGGCACCTGCAGTTCGCGCGCCAGCGCCAGCCGTTCGCGCGCTTCGGCGAACCGGCTTTGCGCGAGCGCGGCGCCCGCCTGTCGCAGCGCTTCCTGGCCTACCCGACGCAGTCCCATGGCCGCTTCGCTGCGGTCGGTATCCAGCGCCTGCGCCGCTTCGTAGAGTTGGCGCGCGCCACTGCCGTCGGCGGCATCGAGACGCCCGTCGGCCAGCGCGCGGGCCGCCTGGTCGAGCAGTGCCTGCACCCGCGTCTCGGGCCACAGCACGTCCGCCAGCGGACGGCGGAACACGACCAGCAGCACGACCAGCAGCAACGCCAACAGCAGGGCCCATCGCCAATACCGCCGGTCGCGCCAGGCAGGGACAGGGTGATCACGCCGTGCGCGCGGAGCCGCGACGATGCGCGTCCAGTCGATGCGCGGTTCGATGCGGCGATCGCGGCCGGTGTCGGGGCGGTCTTCGCGGGTCACACCCGCAGGATAACGGCTCAGCCTGAACGTCGCGCGTCTTCCACGCCCGGCAGCGCGTCCAGCTTGCCCAGCAGGGTCGAGAGCTGGCCGAAGTCGGCCACCTTCAGGCGCAGGCGCAGGTGTACGCGTCCGCTGGCGCGGTTGCCCTGGCTGTTGATGTCCAGCACGTTGGCTTCTTCCTGGGCGATCAGCGTGGTGATGTCCTTCAACAGCCATTTGCGGTCGAGCGCCGTGACCTGCACGTCGACCTCGTAGCCGCCGCCGGCCTGGCCCCACTCCACCGGCAGCACGCGCTGCGGGCTGGCGGCGGCGAGCCGCGCGAACGAGGCGCAATCCGCGCGGTGCACGGTGACGCCGCGCACCCGCGTCAGATACCCGGCGATCGGCTCACCGGGTACCGGCTGGCAACAGCGCGCCAGCTGCACCAGCAGGTTGCCTACGCCCTGCACGGTGAACTTCGACTTGCCGGGTGCCGCGACCCTGCGTGGCGGACGCCGCACGGGCAGCGCAGGCGCGTCGGGTTCGGCCGCTGCCCTCTGCTCTTCATGCAGTGCGCGCCCGACCTGGTGCGGCCCCACATCGCCCAGCGCCACCTGGATGTAGAGATCGTCGATGCTGTCGGCGTGGAATTTCTTCGCCACGCCGGCCAGGTCGGCCTGGTGCAGGCCCAGCCGCTTGAGCTCCTTCTCCAGCAGTTCGCGCCCGGCCTGCAGGTTGCGCGTGCGGTCCAGCTTGTGGAACCACGCCCGCACCTTGTCGCGGGAGCGCCCGCTGGCGAGGAAGCCGTTGGCCGGCAGCAGCCAGTCACGGCGCGGCTCGGGTTCCTTCGAGGTCAGGATCTCGACGCGATCGCCGCTGCGCAGCCCGTGGTTGAGCGGTACGATGCGCCCATTGACCTTCGCCCCGCGCGTGCGGTGCCCGACCATGGTGTGCACGTGGTAGGCGAAATCGAGCACCGTGCCGCCGCGCGGCAGGTCCACCACTTCGCCCTTCGGCGTCAGCGCGTAGACGCGGTCCTCCACCAGCTCTGCATCCAGATCGCCGGCCAGGGTGCCCTCGCCCGTCGCCTCGCCGCTGCCCTCGAGCAGGCGGCGCATCCAGGCGATCTTGCGGTCGAACGCATCGCCGCCGCCCTTGCCTTCCTTGTACTTCCAGTGCGCGGCCACGCCCAGTTCGGCCTGCGCATGCATCTCGTGCGTACGGATCTGCACTTCCAGCGTCCGTCCCTCGGGACCGACCACGGCCGTGTGCAGCGAGCGGTAGTCGTTGGCCTTGGGCCGGGCGATGTAGTCGTCGAACTCGCTGGGAATGGGCACCCACAGCGCATGCACCACGCCCAGCGCCGCATAGCACGCCGCCACGTCGTCCACCGCGATGCGCACTGCGCGCAGGTCGTAGAGCTCGTCGAAACCGACCTGCTTGCGCTGCATCTTCCGCCAAATGCTGTAGATGTGCTTCGGCCGTCCGCTGATCTCGGCGCGGGTCCCGTGTTCGGCCAGGGCCTTCTGCAGGCTGGCGATCACCGCGGCGATGTAGCGCTCGCGCCCGGTGCGCTTCTCGTCCAGCTGGGTGGCGATCTGCTTGTAGACCTGAGGCTGCAGGTACCGGAATGCCAGGTCCTCCAACTCCCACTTGAGCTGCCAGATGCCCAGCCGGTTCGCCAGCGGCGCATGGATGTCGCGGGTGAGCCGCGCCAGCGCCTGGCGCTCGGGCTCGGGCAACGCGCCGGCCGCGCGCATGCGGGCCAACTGGCGGGCCAGCAGGATCGTCACCACCCGCAGGTCGCGTACGATCGCCAGCAGCAACCGGCGCAGGCCTTCGGTGTTGACGCTGCGCTCCTGCTCGGCGTGCAGGGCCCACACCTGGGCCGCGGCGGCCTGGCCTTCGCGCAGATCCGCCAGCGCGGCGGACATGCCGGTGCCGCTCCGCACCGCGGACTGCAGGGCCGGGACCGCGTACAGCAGCGCGGCCAGCATCACGTCGCCATCGGCGGACAAGGCCGCCAGCGTATCCAGCGTGTCTGCGGCCACGCCCACCGGATCGGGCATGCCGGCCTCGGCGCCGTCCTGCGCGGCCACTTCGGCGAGCGCATGCCGCAGCGGCGCCGGCAGCGCTTGCAGCGCAGGCCGTTGCAGCAGCGTGGCGATGTGGTGAACGGGGGGGACCATGGCAGGAAGGGACCGCGGCCAAGCGCCGCCGGAATGACTACACTACCGGCCAGTCGACCGCAGGAACAACCATGAAGATGAGCCGCTTGTTTCTATCCCTCGTGTTGCTGACCGCTCCGTTGGCCGCATTCGCCCAGGATGCATCGAACGATGCGCGGTTCGCCGACCTGCGCGCCTCGATGACGGCGGAGGAATTCAAGGCTGCCGGCCTGGACAAGCTGTCCGATGCCGAACTGTCGGCGCTCAGCGCATGGCTGACCCGCAAGGACGGCGCCGAGACCGCGCGTGCGGTGGAACAGGTCCGCCAGGAGACGCAGACCGCGGTCGCCCAGGCCCAGGCCGATACGCGCAAGCAGGTCGAACAGGAGAACCGCGGCTTCTTCGATTTCGGCTCGGACGAACCCATCAAGAGCACGCTGGCCGGCGAGTTCAGGGGATTCGCGAAAGGCAACCGCTATACGCTGGCCAACGGGCAGGTATGGGAGCAGATCGAAGCGGCCAGCCTGAGCGGCGTGCGCAAGACCAACCCGGCTGTGACCATCAAGCCCGGCCTGTTCAACAACTGGTTCTTCCGCATCGACGGCTACAACACGCCTGCCAAGGTGCGACGCATCAAGTGACGCCCGCTCAGCCGCGCAGCGCCTGCAGGCGCTGCGCGAGCTTCTTCGGCGATACGCCCGCACGCGCGCCCAGCTCCTGGGCGAACATCGACACGCGCAGTTCCTCCAGGTCCCAGCGCAGGGCCTGCCAGTCCGCCGATCCGGCCACGCCGTCCTCCACCGCCTGCGCCAGCGCATCGGCGAAGGGCTTGATCTCCAGCATGCGGGCCTGGTCGCGGGCGGGATCGCGGACGGCGCGCTCGGCGCGCAGGCGCATCGCCTTCACGTAGCGCGGCAGCTGCGCCAGCGCATCCGCCGGGGTTTCGCGCAGGAAGCCCGGATGCACCAACGCCGCAAGTTGCGCGCGCAGGTCGTCGAGGTTGCCGCGTGCCCACCCCATCAGCGGCGCTTCCAGCTGCGGCTTGAGGTCGGCGACGGCGGACAGGATGGCTTCGGCCAGCTTCAACCTTTCCATCGCTTCGCCGAACAGCCGTTTGCCCGCCTCGTCGCGCCGTCGCTCGAACGCGGCGCGGTCGCGGATCGCCTCCAATCCGTCCGCCAGCACCGCATTCATTGCCGCATCCACGATGTCGCCGCGCAGGCGTTCCTGCGATTCGATGGCCGCATACAGCAGGCCGGTCTTGGGCGAAACCGGCAGCTGCTTGCGGGCCTGCTTCACCTTGTCGGCCAGGGCGATCTCCAACAGGCGACGCACGCCGCGCGGATGGGCCGCCTCGGCCTCGGCACGGTCGGCGAACACCTGCAAGGCCACCGTGTCGCCCTCGTCGCGCAGGGCCGGATAGGCCGGCACGCCGGCTTCGCCCGGGACTTCGTGCGGGATGGCCTGCTGCGGAAAGTCGCGCAACCCGCTGGCCGCCATCGCGCGGCCGGCGCGTGCGGCGAAGGCCTGGCCGGCCTTCGCGCCGAAGCGCGCACGCAATGCGTCCAGGTCGCGCGACTCGGCCAGCACACGGCCCTCGCCACCGCCGCGAGGATCTTCGCGCAGGCGCAGATTCATGCGCAGGTGTGGCTCCAGCGCCGCTTCTTCGAAGTCCAGCGCGGTCACCGGCACCCCGGTCGCCTTCGAAAGAAAGCGCGCCAGTTCGCCGCGGATATCGTCGGCCGTCGGCTTCGGGAACGCCTCGAAGAACGCACGCGCGAAGTCCGGCGCGGGGACGTAGTTGCGCCGCATCGCCTTGGGCAGGCTGCGGATCAGGGCCGAGGCCTTGTCGGCGACGAATCCCGGCGCCAGCCACGACAAGCGCGCCGGATCGAGCGCATTGAGCAGGTGCAGCGGCACCTCCAGCGTCACGCCGTCGTCGGCCGCGCCCGGTTCGAACCGGTAGTGCAGCGGCAGCCGCGCGTCGCCGAGCGGGAAGTATTTCGGATAGCGGTCTTCTTCGCTGCCTTCGCCGGGCAGCAAGTCGGTCAGCGACCAGTGCAGCGCGCGACGCTTGTCCGCAGGCAGCGTTTTCCACCACGCGTCCAGACCCGCCGCGGAATGGAGGTCGGACGGTACGCGGTCCAGATACCAGCGCGCCTGCCAGTCCTCATCGGCGACCAGCCCGGCCCGACGCAGCTTCGCCTCTTCCTCGCGCGCCTGCGCGAGCATTTTCAGATTGTCGGCCACGAATCCGGCGCGTGTGTTGATTTCGCCGGTGACCAGGCCCTGCCGGACGAAGAGGTCGTGTGCTTCCCCCGGCGCGATGCGGCCGTAGTGGACCGGCTTTTTCGGCGCCAGCCCCAGCCCGAACAGGCTGATCTGCTCGGAGGCCAGCACCTGGCCCTGCGCGCGCGACCAGTGCGGGTCGAAGTGCCTGCGCAGCAACAGGTGCGGCAGCTCGGCGATCACCCAGTCCGGTTCGATCGCCGCCAGGGTCATTCCCCACACCTTCTGGGTATCCAGCAGGTTGGCCGCCAGCAGCCACGGCGGCGGCCGCTTGGACAGCGGTGAGCCGGGGAACGGCAGGAAACGGCGTTGCCGCGGCGCCTGGAAATCGCCCTTCTCGGTGCGATGGCCGATCTGCGTCGGAAGGCCGGCGATCAGTGCGCGGTGCAGGGTCTGGTAGGCGCTGGCGCGCATGCGCTCGCTGAAACCACCCCCGGCGGGTGCCTGGTCCTGCTGCGCGCGCACCGCTACCGGCGCGGCTTCGGTCTTCCCTTCGCGCGCCAACCTGGCGGCACGATGCAACTGCCCGCGGGTGGCCTTCACGGCCGCGGCATCATCGCGCGCGACCGGCGGCGCACGGCTGCCGTCCAACAGCGGCGCCATCGCGGCATCGGCATCTTCTTCCTTCCAGCCCAGTTCCTCGCACAGCAGGCGCAACTGGCGATGCAGTTCGCGCCATTCCCGCATGCGCAGGAAGCCCAGGAAATGGCGGCCGCACCAGTCGCGCAGCTTCGACTGGGTCAGGTCTTCATGGGCCTGCCGATACGCATCCCACAGGCGCAGCACGCCGACGAACTCGGAGCGGCCATCGGCGAACTGCGCGTGCGCGGTGTCGGCGGCGCCGCGTGCGTCGGCCGGTCGCTCGCGCGGATCCTGGATACCCAGGAACGACGCGATCACCAGCATCGGCCGCAGGCAGCCGGCGGCCTGCGCGGCCACCAGCATGCGGGCCAGTTTCACGTCCACCGGCAACCGTGCCATCTGCCTGCCGATCGCGGTCAGGCGGCGTTCGCCGTCGATCGCGCCCAGCTCGGCCAGCTGCTGCCAGCCATCGGCAATGGCACGCCCGTCGGGCGCCTCCAGGAACGGAAAGTCCTCGATCCGGCCCAGGCCCAGCTGCAGCATGCGCAGGATCACCCCGGCCAGGCTGGAGCGGCGGATCTCCGGATCGGTGAACTCCGGGCGCGCCTGGAAATCGGCTTCACCGTACAGGCGGTAGCAGATGCCCTCGGCTACACGCCCGCAGCGGCCCTTGCGCTGGTTGGCGCTGGCCTGCGAGATGGGCTCGATATGCAGGCGGTCAAGCTTGTTGCGCGGGCTGTAGCGCTTGACGCGGGCGAAGCCCGGATCGACCACGTAGCGGATACGCGGCACGGTCAGCGATGTCTCGGCCACGTTGGTGGCCAGCACGATGCGCCGGTTCGGCCCCGGGTTGAACACGCGGTCCTGGTCCTGGTTGGACAGGCGCGCGTACAGCGGCAGTACCTCGGTATTGCGGTACTTGCGCCGCTCCAGCGCCTGGTGCGCGTCGCGGATCTCGCGTTCGCCGGGCAGGAAGACCAGCACGTCGCCGCGTGCGTCCAGCCGGGTGATCTCGTCGACGGCGCCGACGATGGCCTCGTTGACGGTGCGCTCGCCTTCCTCTTCGCCCTCGCCTTCCAGCGCGCGGTAGCGCACCTCGACCGGATAGGTGCGGCCTTCCACGCTGATCACCGGCGCGTCGTCGAAATGCTTCGCGAAGCGTTCGGTATCGATGGTGGCCGAGGTGACGATGACCTTCAGGTCGCGGCGCTTGCGCAGCAACTGCTTCAGGTAACCCAGCAGGAAGTCGATGTTGAGGCTGCGCTCGTGCGCTTCGTCGACGATGATCGTGTCGTAGGCCGACAGCCAGCGATCACTGGCGATTTCCGCCAGCAGGATGCCTTCGGTCATGAACTTGACGTGGGTTTCCTCGCCCACCTGGTCATTGAAGCGCACCTGGAAGCCCACGCCACGGCCCAGCTCGGTGTTCAGTTCCTCGGCCACGCGTCGCGCCACCGCGCGGGCGGCGATGCGCCGCGGCTGGGTGCAGCCGATCATGCCGGCCACGCCACGCCCGGCGGCCAGGCACAGCTTGGGCAGCTGGGTGGTCTTGCCCGATCCGGTTTCGCCGGCAATCACCACCACCTGGTGATTGCGGATCAGCTCGATGATGCGATCGCCCTCGCGCGCGATCGGCAGGGATGCATCCAGCGTCACCGCCGGCACTGTGGACAGACGGCGCTCGCGGGTGGCGATCGACGCGTTCAATGCCTGCTCGAAGGCCTGCCGCGCGCCGGCATCGGTCGGCTTGCCCTGCCAGCGCGACCACAGCCCGTGCAGGCGGCCGCGGTCGCGGCTCAGCGCGCGGTCGAGCGCGCGCCGGCCCTGTTCGAGGGCGGCGCGGTCGGGATGGGCGGGGGCAGGGTCACGGGGGATGTTCATTCTTCAGCAAGCGGTTGAAACTTTTCTCTCACGCCACATGTTCTAGTGTGCCTATTGTGCCGCCTCAACCCACCCTCAGGAGAATCCGCATGGCCAAGCCGAAGACCAAGCCCGCCAAGACCAAGGCCGCGCCCGCCGGCGCCCCCCTCGCCTCGGCCCCATCGGCACCGAACATCGATATCGGGATCAGCAGCGGCGAGCGCAAGAAGATCGCCGACGGCCTGTCGCGGTTCCTGGCCGACAGCTACACGCTGTACCTGAAGACCCACAACTTCCACTGGAACATCACCGGCGCGATGTTCAATTCGCTGCATACGATGTTCGAGACGCAGTACACCGAGCAGTGGACCGCGCTGGACGAGATCGCCGAGCGCATCCGCGCGCTGGGGTTCAACGCGCCGGGGTCGTACCGCGAGTTCGTCGGTCTGACCTCGATCCCGGAAGAGCCGGGCCTGACCGACAGCGCCGACTGGCGCGAAATGGTCCGCCAGCTGGTGGTGGGCAACGAGGCGGTCTGCCGCACCGCGCGCAAGGTGCTGGATATCGCCGACGACGCCGACGATGCGCCGACCGAAGACCTGCTGACCCAGCGTCTGCAGACGCACGAGAAGTACGCGTGGATGCTGCGCTCGCTGCTGCAGTAATCGCGGCGCTCCCGGCACCTCGAAACGCCCGGCTGGTCCGGGCGTTTCTTTTTGGACTTGCGGATGGATCGCTTGCCTTGAGAGATGGTGCCGCTGGCCGCGGGGGCCTTACTTTTCTTTGCTTGTGCAAAGAAAAGTAAGCAAAAGAAACACCCCCCGGCGGTCCGCCCGCCGCTAAGCGGCGGGGGAGCAGTGCCGGGGGGGTAAACCCCCCAGGGGGCGGACAAGGAGGGGCGGGGGTTTCGGCCGGGGGAGGGGGGCCCGCCCCCAAAATTCCCCCCGGGACGCGCGGGCGTCCGGGGCCCAA
>NZ_PDWV01000078.1 GCF_010093385.1 Pseudoxanthomonas mexicana | reverse complement strand
GCCCCGGCCGCTCCCGGCGAGACCCTGGCGCCCGGCGACGTGCCGGTGCCGATTCCCGGCCAGACGCCCGCGCCGGAGTATCCGCCGGCCGCCATGCGCAGTGGCGACCAGGGCACCGTGCTGGTGCGCGTGGAAGTGGGCGCGGACGGCGTGCCCACCTCGGTCGAGGTGGCCCAGCGCAGCGGCTCGCGCGACCTCGATCGCGCTGCCGTGAACGCCGTGCGCCAGTGGCGCTTCCAGCCCGCGCAGCGCGATGGCCAGGCCGTGGCGGGTGCGGTGACGGTACCGATCGATTTCAAGATGCGGTGACCGCCTGGGCCAGGCGCGATCGCCGAAACGCATCGCCGCCTGGTCGGCACTCTCGTTGATCGTCCTCGTCGCGTGCGTATGGCTATGGTCCATGCGCAGCTCCTCGGTCGACGACCCGTTGGGCGCCGAGCCCGGCCAGACCTGGGTGAAGGGCCGTGGCTACGCCCATGCGGTGCGACTGATGGACTCCGGTCGCTACGCGATGCAGGTGCAGTGCGATATCTGCGCGGAACCGATCCAATCGGGCACATGGACACGGCAGGACCACGCGTTCGTACTGCGTCATGCATCGGGTTCGATCGCGATGGAGCTTGTGCCCATCCGCGTGATGGGATGCGACGCACTGGCAAGACGCGGCGAACAACATGCTCGCGTCCCCGATGGCGTCTACTTCAAGCAGGACGATGGCTGCGCGGACGAGTTTTGACGACGCATACGCATTGCTGAACCGTCATTCCGCTAGCTGAACTTCGGCCAGCCCGCTTCATTGCGGTATCACACATCGCAAACATCGACGCGCAAAGACTCGGCCCTGTTCCAACGCGGAACCCACAACGCGAAACGGAGGTTCACATGTCGATGCCCACGAACAACGAGTACCGCACAACGGATACCGTGCAAGACACCACGGTGGAACCGCGACGTTCCACTTCGCCCGTGCTGCTGATGCTGCTGGCCTTTGCGGTGACGGCCGCGGCGCTGATCTGGTGGACGCAATCGCGCCGCGCCACGGAAGCGCCTGTAGCCGCCCTGCCCGCACCGGTGATGGATGATGCGAACCCGCCCGCGAGCGAGCGCGCGGCGGCCGCCAATGAACGCACCCGCGCGGAGCGCGCCGTCGCGACCCGCCCTGCCCCCATCAGCCGTGACGCCCGGCCGATGGCCGGCAACGCGGAGCCGAAGTATCCGGCCGCGATGCTGCGCGCGGGCGTGGGCGGCACTGTGGTCGTGGTGGCCGAGGTGGACGCCCAGGGCAATCCGGTGGACGTGCGCGTGGTCGAACGCAGCGGCGAACGTGACCTGGACCGCGCCGCGGTGAACGCCGTGCGCCAGTGGCGCTTCGAGCCGGCTATGCGCAACGGCAAGGCCATCGCCACCAGCGTGAAGGTGCCGGTGGACTTCAAGCCGATCTAAGCGCTGCATCGCGCCCGATACGGAGCTGACGAGGAAAGGAAAGGGGGACGCGGGCAAGGCGCCCCCTTTTTTTACGCATGACTTTCTGTAGGAGCGACGTAAGTCGCGACCGGGATTCGTCGGCACCCGGATCCTTTCAACAAGTCCCTGGAGCCGCAAGTGACGAACGAAAGCACGCTGGAGCCCCCAAGCTGCGGTCGCGACTTACGTCGCTCCTACAGGAAACGGCAGCGTCACGCCTTCCCCAACGCGAATCCCGCACCCGTTGCCAGTGCGTCGTAGTTCGGGAACGAGGTCGCCACATTCGCCACGTCACCGATGCGCACCTCACCCGAGGAAAGCTGGCCGGCGATGGAGAACGCCATCGCAATGCGGTGGTCGCCATGCGAATCCACGGCGCCGCCCTGCAGCGGACCCGGGAAGATCGTGGCGCCATCCGGCGTTTCGTCCACCCGCAGGCCCAGCGCGCGCAGACCGTTGGCCATGCTGGCCAGGCGGTCGGACTCCTTCACGCGCAACTCCGCGGCGCCACGCACGACGGTGGGGCCGTCCGCGGCTGCGGCCGCGACGAACAGCGCGGGGAACTCGTCGATCATGTCCGGCACCAACGCTTCGGGCACCTCGATGCCACGCAGCGACGCATGGCGCACCACCAGATCGGCCACCGGCTCGCCGCCGTGCTCGCTGGCATTCTCTTCGGTGATGTCCGCGCCCATCAGGCGCAGCGCCTGCAGCAGGCCGGTGCGGCGCGGGTTCAGTCCGACCGCGCGCAGGCGCAGTTCGGACCCCGGGATGATGCTGGCGGCGACCAGGAAGAACGCCGCCGAGGAGAAGTCGGCCGGCACCGCGATGTCGGTGGCCTTCAGGCGCTGCCCGCCACGCAGGCGCGCGAAGCCAGGGGAGAATTCGATGTCGACGCCGAACGCCTTCAACATGCGCTCGGTATAGTCGCGGGTGGGATGCGGCTCGCGCACCACCGTGTCGCCATCGGCATACAGGCCAGCCAGCAGCACGGCGGACTTCACCTGGGCGCTGGCGACCTCGAGTGTGTAGTCGATGCCGGTCAACCGTTGGCCTCCGTGGATGCGCAGCGGCGGCAGGCCGCCCTCCTCGGTATCGATGCGCGCACCCATCGTGGCCAGCGGCCCGGTGACGCGGCGCATGGGGCGCCTGGACAGGGATTCGTCGCCGACTAGCACGCTGTCGAACGGCTGCGCGGCCAGCAAGCCGGCCAGCAGGCGCATGCCGGTGCCGGCATTACCGCAGTCCAGCGCGCCCTCCGCGGCCTTCAGGCCATCGACGCCCACGCCGTGCACGACGCGGCGCGAGGGCGACGGGGTTTCGATACGCACGCCGAGCCGCGAGAAGATCGCGGCGGTGGCGCGGGGGTCCTCGCCTTCCAGGAAGCCGTCGATCGTCGAGGTGCCATCGGCCAGCGCAGCGAACATCACCGCGCGGTGCGACACCGACTTGTCGCCGGGGATGTCCAGGGTGCCGTGCAGCGGTTGGCCGGCGGAAGCGATCCAGTCGTGTGTCTTGGGCATGCGTGCAATCTGAAGTGGCGGATACAAGAAGTGGAAATGATGGAGAGTATTCCGTCATCCCGGCGAAAGCCGGGATCCATCTTGCCTCTTACTGTGAAGGTTGGTTAGAGCAGGAGCAAATTTGATTCCGGCTTTCGCCGGAATGACGGCAGTGAGCTGTGAAACGGGCTCGCGACGATGTCAGGGCACCGCAACCGGGTACGACCCCAGCACCTTGATCTGCGCCGAATGCTGCTTCAGTTCGGCCAGCGCCTGCTTCATCGCCTCGTCGTCGATGTGGCCGGCCAGGTCGATGAAGAAACCGTACTCCCACTTGGCGTGGTGCGAGGGCCGTGACTCGATCCGGTTCATGCTGATGCCGTGGCGCGCGAACGGGCTGAGTACGTCGAACAGCGCGCCGGGCTTGTCGTGGATGAAGACCAGCACCGAGGTGCGGTCGTGGCCCGACGGCGGGAAGATGCTGCGGCCGATCACCAGGAAGCGCGTGGTGTTGTCCTTGTCGTCCTGGATCGGGCTCATGACGACCTTCTTCAGCCCGTAAACATGCGCCGCGCTCTCGCCGCCGATGGCGGCGGCGTCGTCGCTGCCGCGGGCGCGGCGCGCGCCTTCGGCATTGCTCGACACCGGCACCTTCTCGACCTTGGGCAGATTGGCGCGCAGCCAGCCTGCGGTCTGCGCGAAGGACTGCGGATGCGCATAGATGCGTTCGATGTCGTCGATGCGGCCGGTGCGCGACATCAGGAACTGGTGCACGCGCAGCTCGACTTCGCCGCAGATCTTCAGGTCGGAGGTGAGGAACATGTCCAGGGTGATCTGGATGGTGCCCTGCCCCGAGTTCTCCACCGGCACCACGCCGAAATCGGCGTTGCCGCTGGCCACTTCCTGGAACACCTCTTCGATGCTGGCCAGCGGAAGACCGTGCGCCGAGCGGCCGAAGTGCTTGAGCACCGCCTGCTGGCTGAAGGTGCCTTCCGGGCCTAGGTAGCCGATCTTCAACGGTTCCTGCTGCGCCAGGCAGGCGGACATGATCTCGCGGAAGACGTGCACCAGCACTTCGTCGCTGAGCGGGCCTTCGTTGCGGTCCACGACCATGCGCAGCACCTGCGCCTCGCGTTCGGGACGGTAATAGTCCACCGCGGCAGCCAGCTTGCCCTTGGCCTTGCCGACCTGGTGGGCGAAGCGTGCGCGCTCGGCGATCAGCGACTGGATCTGGCGGTCGATGCCATCGATCTTGGCGCGTACGTCGGAGAGGGCGGGAGCGGGCGTGGCTTCGGTCTTCTTGCTGGTTGCAGGCTTCTTGCTGGGTTTGCTGGGCTTGGAGGCCATGTTTCAAGTTTCCTGGGGAAGCTATCTGTAGGAGCGACGTGAGTCGCGACCTGAAGGTGGGCGGTCGCGACTCACGTCGCTCCTACAACAGCTTTGATCATCCGTTACGCTGCTGGAAATCATGCATGAACTGCACCAGCGCCTTCGCACCTTCCACCGGCAGCGCGTTGTACAGGGATGCGCGGATGCCGCCGACCGCCTTGTGGCCCTTCAGCGCCAGCAGTCCGGCCGCCTTGGATTCGGCCACGAAGCGCGAGGTCAGGGTCTCGTCGGGCAGGAAGAACGGGATGTTCATCCGCGACCGGACCGCTGGCACCACCTCGTTGCGATAGAAGCCACCGGAGGCATCGATGGCGTCGTAGACCAGCGACGACTTCAGCGCATTGCGGCGCGCGAACTCCTCCACGCCGCCTTCGGCGAGCATCCACTTGAACACCAGCCCGGCCAGATACCAGTTCCAGGTCGGCGGCGTGTTGAGCATGGAGTCGCGCGCGGCGTGCGAGCGGTAGTCGAAGATGTCGGCGCGCGGCTGGCCGCTGCGCTCGAACAGGTCCTTGCGGATGATCACCACCGCCACGCCCACCGGGCCCAGGTTCTTCTGCGCACCGGCATAGATCACGCCGTATTTCGACACGTCCAGCGGCTCGGAGGCGATGGACGAACTGAAATCGGCGAACAGCGGCACCTCGCCGACGTCCGGGGTATCGCGGAACTCGACGCCGTGGATGGTCTCGTTGGCGGTGATGTGCACGTAGGCCGCACCGGGCGTGAGCTTCCAGCTGTCGCGTGGCGGAATGTCGTGGAAGCCACCGGCCTCGCCGTCGGCGGCGATGTTGACCGTGCAGTACGGCTTGGCCTGCTTGATCGCCGTCTTGCCCCAGTGTCCGGTGACCACGTAGTCGACCACTTGGCCGGGCGCGGCGAAGTTCAGCGCGAGCAGGGCCTGGTGGGTGGTGGCGCCGCCGGAAAGGAACAGCACGGCATAGTCGTCCGGGATGCCGACCAGCCGGCGCAGGTCCGCCTCGGCCTCGGCCGCCACGGCGATGAAGTCCTGGCTGCGGTGGCTGATCTCCACGATGGACGCGCCGACGCCGTTCCAGTCGAGCATCTCGGCCTGCGCCTGCCGCAGGACCGATTCGGGCAGGGTGGCGGGACCGGCACTGAAGTTGAACGCGCGCGTCATGGGACACCTGAACAGGAGGACCCGTAGTATGCCGCAGCGCATCAGTTGCAGGGGCAACGAAGCCTAGCCGGGGGGTGCGGACCGCGCACGCCGCGCATCCTGCGGCCATCCCGCGACGTATAGGTTCAAGACAGGGCGATCGAGCGGGAATTTTCGCGCACGAGTATCGTCCAACCAAGACCCCCGCTTCCCGGAGATGTCCATGTCCCTGCGCGACGCCCTGCGGATTCCCGCCTCCCAGATCACCGACGAGTCGGTCTATCGGGACCGCCGCCGCCTGCTCCAGGCGTTCGCTGCTGCGCCGGCCCTGGCGCTGGCCGGCTGCGCCGAGGCCGAGCCTCCGCCCCCGCCGAAAGTCGTGGTGACACCGGAACAGGCCCGCTCCGGCTTCCGGACGACCGAGACGCTGACGCGCTACGAGGACGTCACCAGTTACAACAACTTCTACGAGTTCGGGACCGGCAAGGCCGATCCATCGGCCGCGCGCAAGACGCTGAAGACCTCTCCGTGGTCGGTGGTGGTGGGCGGAGAATGCGCCAAACCCGGCAGGATCGCACTGGAGGACCTCGTCAAGGGCCTGCCGCCGCAGGAGCGCATCTACCGGCTGCGCTGCGTGGAGGGCTGGTCGATGGTGATCCCTTGGCTGGGCGTGCCGCTGGGCGAGGTGCTGAAGAAGTTCCAGCCCACCTCGAAGGCCAAGTACGTGGCCTTCACCACCCTGGCCGATCCGGTGCAGATGCCGGGCGTGCGCTACCGGTCCATCAACTGGCCCTACCGCGAGGGCCTGCGCATCGACGAAGCCATGCACCCGCTCACCCTGCTCGCCACCGGGCTGTACGGCAAGCCGCTGCCGCAACAGAACGGCGCGCCGCTGCGGCTGGTAGTGCCGTGGAAGTACGGCTTCAAGAGCATCAAGTCGATCGTCGAGATCAAGTTCGTCGAACGCATGCCCGAGACGGCCTGGCACGACCTGCAGCCCTCGGAATACGGCTTCTTCTCCAACGTCAATCCGGACGTGGACCATCCCCGCTGGAGCCAGAAGACCGAGCGGCGCATCGCCGGCACCCAGAGCAAGCTGTTCGCCGAGCGCATCCCCACGCGCATGTTCAATGGTTATGCGGACCAGGTCGCCTCGCTGTACGCGGGCCTCGACCTGAAGAAGTGGTATTGACCCGGCGATGCGTAAGGCATCCGCCGGCCTGGTCGCCGCCAAGACCCTGGTCCACGCGCTGGCCCTGACCCCACTCGCGATTCTCGCCTGGCAATTCCACGACGTATGGCGGAATGGCAGCGACGCGCTCGGCGCCGATCCGGTGGCCGAGATCGAACACCGTACCGGCCTGTGGGCGCTGCGCCTGCTGATGGTGGCGCTGGCGATCACCCCGCTGCGTCAGCTGACCGGCCAGCCGGTCCTGCTGCGCTTCCGCCGGATGATGGGCCTGTACGCCTTCTTCTACGCCAGCCTGCACCTGACCGCCTACCTGGCACTGGACCTGCGCGGCTACTGGACGCAGATATTCGAAGAGATCGTCAAGCGCCCCTACATCACCGTGGGCTTCACCGCCTGGCTGCTGCTGGTGCCCCTGGCGATCACCTCGACGCAGGGGTGGATGCGGCGCCTCGGCCGACGCTGGGGCCAGTTGCACAAGCTGGTCTACGCCATCGGCGTACTGGCGGTGCTGCACTTCTGGGGGCTGGTGAAATCCGACATCCGCGAGCCGCTGCTGTATGCGGGCATCCTGGCGGCGCTGCTGGGCTGGCGCCTGTGGAAATCGCTCAGCCGGCGCCGAACAGCAGCAGCGCGCTGAGCGCGGCCGCCATCAGGACGGCCGCCAGCAGCAACCACGGCCAACGCCGCACCGACGCCGTCACCGCTGGCTGGGTAGCGCCCTGCAGGGGCGTCTGGTCGGCATCGTCCGGCAACGCCGACTCCTCCGCCCGTGCACTGGGGGCCCATGGCACCTCGAGCACGAAGCGGTGCTGGGCGTCGAACACCACCTGGTCGCCCGCAGCCAGCAGCGCATCGCGCACCGCCATGCCATTGACGCGGGTGCCCTCGGCCGACCCCAGGTCGCGCAGCAGAACGCGATCGCCACGCAACTCGAGCCGGGCATGGCGCTCAGCGAAAGCGGGATCGTCGACGCGGATGTCGGCCTCGCGCGCACGGCCAACGATGCGCGGGTGCTCCAGCGACACGCTCCTGCCGTGATATTTGCCACCGACGCCACGCAGCACCACCCGGGCGTCGCCCTGGCCTGCGTCGCTGTCGCGCACCTCCGCGGCCGAGCGGAACCCCGACTGCAGCAGCAGCTCCACGCCTTCCACGTAGACCGCGTCGCCGGGCCGCAGCACCGCCATCCGCTTCACCGGACGGCCATTGATGTGCACCCCGCGCATGCCGTTGGCCACCTGCAGCCACAGGCCGCGCCGATCCACGCAGATCTGCGCCAGCAAGGCGCCCTGCAGCGCATCGCCCACGCCGATGGTGCCGGCGGCTTCGCGCACGATGCGGTGGACGCCGGTGGTGAGCGGCCGGTCCGGTGCGGGACGGTTGGTGAAATGAAGTCTGAGGTTCTGCACGCGACGGGAGCCTATCAGGTTGCCGCCCGGACGCGATAGCCGGCTTGGCAGCGCACGCCATGGCCGCGCAGAATAGCCCTACGCCACAGGAGCCCATGCATGGCCCGCATCGACATCCAGCATCCGCATTCCAAGACGCCCGCACAGGCAAGGAAGGCCATCGAAAGCGTGGCGAAGAAGCTCTCCGAGCGCTTCGACATGGACTATGGCTGGGACGGCGATACGCTGAACTTCAGCCGCTCGGGCGTGGAAGGCAAGATCGCCCTGCTGGCGAACAACCTGCAGGTCACCGCGACCCTGGGCTTCCTGCTCTCGGCGATGAAGGGCCCGATCGAGGCGGAAATCCGCCGGGTGCTGAGCGAGAAGTTCGACTGAGGTCAGTCGCGGAACGGATCGGGGTCGCCCGCGAACAACCGGCGCGACACCGTCCGCTCGGCGCGTTCGATATCGCGCACGAAGGCCTTGCCGTCGCCCAGTGCGGCGAAGGCGGCGAAGCCGCGCTCGAGGAAGCCCTGCAGTTCGCCCAGACCCGTGGCGCGGGCCGGCCCGCGCGACAGTTTCAGCAAGGTGGCCACGCCCGGCGTCTTCACCGCCCGCGCCAGCCCGCCGCCGACCTCGGCGATCAGGTCGATCTGGTGCCGCCGCAGGCGGCGCAGGCCCACCTCGCGATACGCCTGGCCGTACAGATCGGCGTCCAGCTTGCGCCGATGGGGCGCCAGCCGCTGCAGCGCCTCGGCCATGCGCATGTCCAGCACGTGCGTCAGCACCCCCAGCTCGATCCCGTGCGCCACGGTCTCCAGTACGGAGAACGGCAGCAGGCGCTGCATCATCGGCATGACCTTGGCCACGTTGGCGTCGCGCCCGCTGAAGTCGTGGTCGCCGTAGACGTCGGTCAGGAAGAACATCGCCGCCGCGCGGCGGGTGGGATCGGCCAGGAAATGCGCGAAGCTGGTTTCCAGCCTGGCGGCCTGCCAGCGCCTGAGCTCGGACAGCCAGCGCAGGCGGTTGCGCGGTTCGAGTACGGGATCGGGCGCCGCCTGGTGCCATTCCAGGCGCCTGCCCACGCGTGTGATCAGGGGATGTGCTCGAGCCATGGGCGCCATGATCCTGACGACGGGAGACCACCGCAACCCGGCGGCCGGTCGGCTACACTCGGGCAGCGAGGTCACGACGGGTAGTACATGCTTTCGATCCACAGTGCGCGGCAGCGGGGCCACAACGGCAAGATCGGCCTGGCGATCGCCGGCGGCGGCCCCATCGGTGGCATGTACGAGCTGGGCGCCCTGCGCGCCCTGGACGAAGCACTGGACGGGCTGGACCTGACCCGCATGGACTGTTACGTGGGGGTCAGTTCCGGGGCCTTCCTGGCCGCCGGCCTGGCCAACCGGATGAGCACGGCCGAGATGTGCCGCATCTTCATCACCGGCACCAGCGATGACGCGGAGTTCCGTCCGGAAACCTTCCTGCGCCCGAACGTGGGCGAGTACCTGCGCCGCGCGGCCAGCCTGCCGGGGCTGTACGCCGACTGGGTATCGCGCCTGCTGCGCAGCCCGCACCGCGCCACCCGCTGGTCGGACCTGTTCCTGCGCTTCGGTGGCCTGGTACCCACCGGGATCTTCGACAACCAGGAAGTGGAACGCTTCCTGCGCGACATCTTCACGCGGCGCGGCCGCAGCAACGATTTCCGAACGCTGGACGCGGACCTGTTCGTGGTGGCGGTGGACCTGGACAGCGGCGAGGCCGTGCGCTTCGGCGAGCCGGGCTGGGACGACGTCCCGATTTCGCGCGCGGTGCAGGCCAGTTCCGCCTTGCCCGGCCTGTATCCGCCGGTGGAGATCGGTGGTCGCCACTTCCTGGACGGCGCGCGGCGCCGCACGATGCACGCCAGCACCGGACTGGACCGCGGCATCGACCTGATGATCGGCATCAACCCGCTGGTCCCGTTCGACGCCAACCAGGCGACACCCCAGGCCGACCAGGCCGAACAGGTCGGCCTGGCCAGCGGCGGACTGCCCGCGGTGCTTTCGCAGACGCTGCGGACTCTGCTGCAGTCGCGCATGCAGATCGGCATGGAGAAGTACCCGCTGCGGTACCCCGACATCGACCAGCTGGTGTTCGAACCGAACGCGGACGACAGCGAACTGTTCTTCACCAACCTTTTCAGCTTCTCCTCGCGCCACCGGGTCTGCCAGCTCGCCTATCGCAACACGCTGGCCGACCTGCGCAAGCGCGCAGCCACGCTCAAGCCCATGCTGGCCGCACACGGCATCCGCTACAACGAGGACATCGTCCAGGATCGCAACCGGTCGATCCTGGCCGGTCTGGACGTGGCGCCGCGCATGACCGAGACCACCGCCCGCCTGCGTCGCGCCCTGGACGATGTCGACCAGTTGGTATCCCGTCACCGCGCGGCGCGACATTCCTGATGCGCCTGCGGTTGCGTCGCCCGCTGGTGTGAAAACTCTAGACGCGACGCCGATTCTGGCGCGCAATCCCCACACTAACCACTGACGGAACGCCATGGCCACGCTGAAGAAATCCGCACGCAAGAAGACCGCTTCCGCTTCCAGCAACGAAACCCTGCAGGCCCAGGCCGAGCAGCTGTCCAAGCGCCTGGGCGAGTCGGCCCAGCAGGTCTGGCTGGCCGGAGTCGGCGCTTTCGGGCGCGCGCAGGCCGAAGGCACCAAGCTGTTCGAGACGCTGGTCAAGGAAGGCCTGTCGCTGGAGCAGATCACGCGCAAGACCGCCGGTGGCAAGGCCCAGGCCATGCGCGATGCCGTGGAAAGCACCGTGGGCCAGGCACGCGAACGTGCGTCCGACACCTGGGACCGGTTGGAAAAGGTGTTCGAGGAACGCGTGCATCGCGCACTGCGCCGCCTTGAGGTGCCCAGCCGCGAGGACCTGTCCGCCCTGATCGATCGCGTCGATGCCCTGAACGCCGAGCTGCGCAAGCTGGGCGGCGTGCCGGCCGCGAAGCCGGCACGGGCGCGCAAGGCCGCCGCCAGAAAACCGTCGCCGGCAGCGAAGAAGACGCCCGCCAAGCGTGCATCGCGCAAGAAGGCCGCACCATAAGGTTGCATAGGCTTTTTCCCGCGCTTTCCTGAACATTTTTTTGTTGCGCGGCACCATCCAATGGCGTAACAATCATTCCAGCCCGCCAGTCCATCGAAGTTCGTTTGCTCCCCTCCCCTTACGGCTTCGGACTGGCGGGCTGCTTCGTCCCGCCACGCGACGCGCGGTGGACAGCACAGACAGCTGCAGGCACGGCCCGGTAGAATTGCCGGTCAAATAACAACAACGCCCCGCGCCGCATGTCCATCTGGTTCCTTGGCTTGGCCGTCACGCTCGTGAGTGGCGCGGCCGCCACTGCCTATTTCTGGCTGGTCCGCCGCCCTCGCGATGAGATGTCCTACGGTCTGCATGCGTTGTCGGGACTGCGCTGGCGCGAATTCTCGAAACTGGTCCTGGCCGCGATGGCGCGCCGGGGACTGGTAGAAGCCAGCCCCGACCCCCAGGACAGCCGCGAGCCGCAGTCCACCTTCCTGCTCGCCCGGGGTGACGAACGCTGGCTGCTCTCGTGCAAGCATGGGTCGGCCTACCGCATCGCCGCCGCACCCGTACAGGAACTCGCCGCCAGCATCCGTCTGGGCGCGGCCCACGGCGGCATCCTGGCGACCGAAGGCAACGTGGAGAAGGAAGGCCGCGACGCCGCCCAGGGCAACACCATCGAACTGCTGGACGGCCCACACCTGTGGCCGGAAGTGGTGGACTTGATCGAGCCGAGCCTGCGCGACCAGGTGATCGACTACGCCGCCGCGCGTGCCAAGCGTCATATCGGCATCGCCTGGCTCGGCGCGGTGGCCATTGGCGCCCTGGCGATGGCGGCCTGGCCCAACACCCCTGCGCCGGCGCGCCCGGCTGCCTGCTGCATGCCGCCGCAGCGGCCGTGCAGGCCCCGCTGGAAGCCGTCCAGCCCCTGGGCGGCAACGGCTACATCAACGAGTACCCCGCCGGCCGCCTGCTCCGCGACGCCAAGCTGTATGCCATCGGCGCGGGCACCAACGAGATCCGCCGCATGCTGATCGGGCGGGAACTGTTCGA
>NZ_PDWV01000077.1 GCF_010093385.1 Pseudoxanthomonas mexicana | reverse complement strand
CCGTTCCCATCACGAACACGGAAGTGAAACGCAGCCGCGCCGATGGTAGTGTGGCTTAAGCCATGCAAGAGTAGGTCATCGCCAGGGCCTTTATCCCGAAACCCCCGTCCCACAAGGACGGGGGTTTTTTATTGCCCGGCTTTCGCCAACAATCGGGGTTCATCTCACAGGGGCGAATCATGAAGCGGACTTTGTTGGCCTTGGCCACCACGCTGGCGGTATTGGCAAGCGCTGACATCGCAGCGAAGGACGCCACTGCGGAAGCGGCGCGCATACATGAGGGTGCGTTGGTGCTCGATACCCATCTGGATACGCCGGCGAACCTGCGACGGCCGGGATGGAGCATTGCCGACGACCATCGCCACGAAGGCGAGCTGTCGCAAGTGGATCTCCCGCGCATGAAGGCAGGAGGGCTGGATGGCGGGTTCTGGGTCATCTACACGGCGCAGGGCGCGCGCGATGAGGCGGGCAAGCGCGCGGCCCGGGATCACGGGTTGGAACGGCTGGTCAGCATTCGCGAGATGCTCGCCGCGCACGCCTCAGACATGGAGCTTGCGCTGACGGCGGCCGATGCCGAGCGGATCGCATCGGCCGGCAGGCGCGTGAGCTTCATCAGCATGGAGAACGCGGCGCCGCTGGCGAGCGACCCAAGCCTGCTGGAGGTCTACCACCGCCTTGGCCTGCGGATGCTGGGGATAACCCATGTGCGCAACAACGAGTTCGGGGATTCATCGACGGATCCGGCGGGAGCGGAGTGGAACGGACTGAGCCCCGCCGGGCGCGCGCTC
Organism: Pseudoxanthomonas mexicana; assembly: GCF_010093385.1. GTDB lineage: Bacteria > Pseudomonadota > Gammaproteobacteria > Xanthomonadales > Xanthomonadaceae > Pseudoxanthomonas_A > Pseudoxanthomonas_A mexicana. The sequence continues at coordinate 11,712 of NZ_PDWV01000077.1, read as the reverse complement.
GTGGAGCAGGCGAACCGGCTTGGCATCGTGCTGGATGCCTCGCATGCGAGCGATGCCGTATTCGACCAGCTGCTGGAACTGTCCCGTGCGCCCATCGTGCTTTCCCACACCAGTGCGGACGCGGTGTACGACCACCCTCGCAACATCGACGATGCGCGTATCCGTCAGCTTGCTGCCAAAGGAGGCGTCATCCACGTCAATGCCTATGGCGGCTACCTGGTCGACATCCCCAAGGTACCGGAGAGAGAGGCGGCGCTCGAAGCCCTGTCGGAGAAGTTCGGTCCGGAGGAGCGACTGCCGACGAGCCGCGTGGCGGCCTATCTGAGTGAGCGTCGCGCGATCGAAGCGCGGTATCCCGTCAAGCGGGCGGCCTTCGATGACTACATGTCGCACCTGTTGCACATCATTCGCGTCGCGGGCGTCGACCACGTCGGTATCGGTGCCGACTGGGATGGCGGTGGCGGCGTGGTGGGCATGGACGACGTCACCGCTCTGCCCAGGATCACGGAGGCCCTGCTGGCGGCGGGCTATTCGGAAGGCGATGTGAGGAAGATCTGGGGTGGCAACCTGTTGCGCGTCCTGAGGCAGGTCCAGGACGCGAGCGACGCTTCCGCACCGTAGCCGTGCGTCGGATCGTGAGGCAAAGCCGACGCATGGCAGTCCGCGCGATGGGCGAGGACGCAGACCATTGAAGAACGCTTGGAACGCGCAGGGACGCATCGACATGGACGAGCGCATCACGCCACGCCGCTTCGCCGCCGGGTTGCTCGGGGACATTCCCCGGCACTGGCTGCCGGGGAACGAATTCGTATCGTCGCTGCTGAATGCTTACACCATCCTGGTGCCTGCCAACGAGGCGTTCTACATTCGCACGCTCAATGCATGCCTGCCGCATGTGCGCGACGAAACGCTGCTGGGTCGCTGCCAGGATTTCATCCGTCAGGAAGCGCAGCACGGCGTGGCGCACAAGCGCTACTGGGACAATCTGGATGCGCAGGGCTACGCATACCGCGGGTTCGAGCGCATGGTCGACCGCTGGGTCTTCCGGGTGATGGACCGTTTCGCGCCTCTCTGGTTCCGGGCGTCGCTGGTCAGCTGCGTCGAGCACATCAATGCCTTCCTGGGATACGAGTTCCTGTCCCAGTCGATTCTCGCTTCCGCAGATCCGCGCATGCGCGACCTGATGGAATGGCACTTCGCGGAGGAGATCGAACATCGCGCGGTCGCCTTCGATCTGCTGCAGACGGTTTCACCCCGCTATCCGGTGCGTCTGCTCGGCGCGATCACGACGAGCACCCTGTTCTATCTGCTGATGACCGGTCTGACGACGGCCTTGCTGGCTCAGGATCGGCGGCTCTGGCGCAAGGCCATCTGGCGGCAGGCAGCCTGGCATCTGGGCACGGGCCATGGCATGGCACGCCGCACGCTGCAGCATCTGCTGCACTACCTGCGGCCCGGCTTCCATCCTTCCCGTCTGCCAGGCGCTGACGCGCTGGCGGCGGGGGTACTGACGCGCCAAGCCAGCCGGCAGCCCCCTGCTGTCGTCGCGATGGGCAGCCGAACCTGAACGCCAGCTCCACCCGAGCCGACGCGATCACCCGTATGGCGCGCAGTGGCGGGCCCGCTCATCACCAAGTCATTGATTGATAAAGGGCTTGGGTGCCGGGCGGGATGGCGCGCCATCGTTGCAGTGCTGGGACAATGGGGAACTTCCCATGTGGTTAGCAGTCGAACCCCCCGACTGCTAACATCCTTGCCCATGAGCCAGAACACCTCCACTACCGCCTTGGTCGCCAACAACCTGCCGATCCCCAGTGCCCTGGGCTCGCTCGACGCCTACATCAGCGCCGTGCACCAGATCCCGGTGCTGACGGTCGAAGACGAGCGCGCCCTGGCGCAGCGCTACCGCGAAGAGGAAGACCTCGATGCGGCACGCGAGCTGGTGCACTCGCACCTGCGTTTCGTGGTGCATGTGGCCCGCGGCTACAACGGCTACGGCCTGCCGCTGGGCGACCTGATCCAGGAAGGCAACATCGGCCTGATGAAGGCGGTGAAGCGTTTCGACCCCGACATGGGCGTGCGCCTGGTGAGCTTCGCGGTGCACTGGATCCGTGCCGAGATGCACGAGTTCATCCTGAAGAACTGGCGCATCGTCAAGGTCGCCACGACGAAGGCACAGCGCAAGCTGTTCTTCAACCTGCGCAAGTCCAAGACGCGCCTGGGCTGGATGAATGCCGAAGAGGTCAGCGCCATCGCCAAGGACCTCAATGTGTCCGAGCGGGAAGTGCTGGAGATGGAAGCGCGCCTTTCCGGTCGCGATATCGGGTTCGATGCCCCCGCGGACGAGGACGAGGACCATGCACCGCCGTCGCCGGCCAGCTACCTTGTCGCGCACGACGAGGATCCTTCGCAGGCCTACGAACGCGCAGACAGCGAGGACAACCAGCTGGAACTGTTGCGCGAAGGCTTGGCCAACCTGGACGACCGGTCGCGCGACATCATCAAGCGTCGCTGGCTGGATGGCGAAAGCAAGGTCACGCTGCAGGAACTCGCCGACGAGTACGGCATCTCCGCCGAACGCGTGCGCCAGGTCGAAGCCAATGCGCTGAAGAAGATGAAAGCCCTGTTCGCGGCCTGATCCGCGTCGCACGATGTCTTCGAAGAGGCCCCGCAAGGGGCCTTTTCCATTGGCGAGTTCATCGTCCGGCGGAAGTGTGGTCCACTACGCCGCGATCCGCATTGGGCGGGAGACCGGCCAAGGAGCACGGCATGGGGTGGGGCAGCAGGCGATGGGCGAAGCTCGCGTGGGCGGCGGTGGCGGTATTGGGCCTGGCGGCATTGCCGGCGATCGCGGCGACGAATGCGGCCGAGGACGGAAACGAGAAATCAGGCGGTACCGAACGTGGCATCCGCTTCGGCATCGATCGTGAGGAATACGATGCGCAGGCGCGCGCGGCGATGCAGATCGATCCCGTCGTGGCTGCGCAGTTGGGCGCGATCCGCAAGGTGACGCTGGACGAAGCGGCCAGCATGGACGAACCCGGTCCGGACGTACTGGTGTTCGACGTGGAGGGAAGTCGTGGCAAGGGGCGCGTCACCGCGCGTTTCATTACGGTCAGCGCCACTCAGGAGGCGCTGGGTCCGGGCACGTTGGTCATGGCCGACGGCACCCGGCACGCCATCGAGGGCGACGCCGATGCGTTGGCTTCGGAGGACGGCCACGCGCATGACCATGAGCATGATGAGGAGGTCGAAGCGGGCGCCGGCCTCTTTACCCGGCAGGCACAGGAAGCCGCGCAGCGTTACCCCCTGATCCGCCAGCACATCGGGCAGATCACTACGTTCGAGATCGATACCGACGCCACCGGCGCCGCGCCCGGCATGAACACCTTCGTGTTCGACGTGGCAGGCGATAAGGGACGCGGGCGCCTGCAGGCCGATTTCATCACCGTCGATGCGGGTACCGAACGCCTGGGCAAGGGCGTGCTGACGCTGGCCGATGGCCGGCGGCTGGCATTCGAGGGCGAACCGCCCGGCGAGGGCGAGGCGGCCGACGAGGGCGAGGCGGCCGACGAGGGCGCGGGCGTCGACGATCTGTTCGGCGACATGCAGGACAACATCTTCACTCGTCAGGCCCGCGTGGCCGTGCAGCGTTATCCACTGGTGCAGCAGCACATCGGCGCGTTGCAGACCTTCGAGTTCGACATGGCCGCCACTGGTGAAGCGGAGGGCGTCAACGAGTTCGCGTTCGCACTGGTCGGCGACAAGGGGCGCGGGCATATCGTGGCGGAGTTCATCACCGTCGATGCGGATACCGAACGCCTGGGTAAGGGCGTGCTGACGCTCGCCGATGGGCGCGAACTGGCATTCGAGGGCGAGCCTCCGTTCCCGGGAGAGCAGGTCGACGGGGACGTTCCCGAGACCTTCGCGCGCCAGGACGGCATCTTCGTGTTGCAGGCCAATACGGCGATGCAGGCGCACCCGGTGGTGCGACGCCATATCGGCGACATCCGCGAGGCGGTCTTCGATCGCGACGCGTCCTGGGCGGCAGAAGGCGAGCGCTATATCTTCGACCTGAAAGGCAGCAAGGGTCAGGGACGTCTGGAAGCCGAGTTCATCACCGTCGACGCCGACAGCGAGCGCATCGGCGAGGGCGAGCTGGTCATGGCCGACGGCACGCGTTATCCGCTGGACTAGAAGCGGGCCGAACAAGATCCGGATAGCGCCGCCGTGACGGCGGCGCGAGCATGGCGTCCTCTGTTCCGGAGCCTGACGCCATGTCGTTCGTGATCCACGGGCTGTCGCCCGACACCTTCCGGCCGTTGTTCGCACTCGACGACGGCGCGCTGGCGGCGCGCAACATACGCCGCGTCGTCGCCGACGCCGACCGGGGATTCCCGTGCCGGGTCACCCTGGAAGACGCGCGGCAGGGCGAGACGCTGTTGCTGCTTCCGTTCGTGCACCACGACGTGGCAGGGCCCTATCGTGCCAGCGGCCCGATCTATGTGCGCGAGGCCGCCATGCAGCAACCGGCGGCGGTGGTCCGCGGCACGCTGCCGCCCAGCTTTCCGCGACGCCTGCTGTCGCTGCGCGCATACGATGCAGACGGCCTGATGCGCGATGCCGATGTGGTGGAAGGAAGCGACGCGCTGTCCCACCTGCAACGCCTGCTCGCCTTGCCGGACGTCGCCTACGTGCACGTCCACAACGCGCGACCCGGCTGCTACGCCTGTCGCGTCGATCCGGCCTGATCTTCGTCCTTGCCCAGGATGATCCGCGCGCCGCGCTGGTAGCTCCAGTACGCCCAGCACCAGTTCAACAGCACCACCAGGCGGTTGCGGAAGCCGATCAGGAAGAACACGTGCGCCGTCAGCCAGAACCACCAAGCAAGCAGGCCGGAGAACTTCAACCGGCCGAAATCCACCACGGCCGCCATGCGGCCGATGGTCGCGAGGTTGCCATAGTCCTGGTAGCGGAAGTCGCCAGGCGATGCGCGCCCATCCAGGCGTGCGCGCAGTACCTGCGCCACGTGCCGACCCATCTGTTTCGCCGCCGGCGCCACGCCGGGCACGGGGCGCCCGTCCGAGGTCACGGCGGCGAGATCTCCCGCGACAAAGATGTCCGGATGCCCCGCGACACTGAGGTCGGGCTGCACGGGCACGCGGCCGGCGCGATCCAGTGGCACGTCGAGCGTGCGCGCCAGCGGTGACGCGGCCACGCCGGCCGCCCACACCACCGTCTTCGCCGGCACGAAGGTGTCGCCCAGCCGGTAACCCTCGTCGGTGATGTCGCTGACCGGCGTGCCGGTGACGACCTCGACGCCCAGCCGTTCCAACTGCCTGCGCGCCTTCTCCGACAGCGTGTCGGGAAAGGACGCCAGCACGCGCGGTCCCGCCTCCACCAGCCGCACGCGCGCCTGCGAGGGGTCGATGCGGCGGAACTCGTTCTTCAGCGTATGCCGCGCGATCTCGGCCAGCGTGCCGGCCAGTTCCACGCCGGTCGGTCCGCCGCCAACGATGGCGAAGCTGAGCCACGCGGCGCGTTTCCCGGGATCGGTCTCGGCTTCCGCGCGCTCGAAGGCGAGCAGCAGGTGGCGGCGCAGCTGCAGGGCGTCGTCCAGCGTCTTCAGGCCGGGCGCATGCCGCGCCCACTCGTCGTGGCCGAAATAGGCATGCGTCGCGCCCGTCGCCAGCAGCAAGGCGTCGTAGGCGATGGTCGTGCCGTCGGCCAATATGACATGCTTCTCCTGCGGCGCGATCGCAGCGACCTCCGCCAGGCGCACTTCCACGTTGGCCTGCTTGCGCAGGATGTGGCGCAGCGGCGCGGCGATGTCGGGTGCCGACAATCCGGCGGTGGCGACCTGGTAGAGCAGCGGCTGGAACAGGTGATGGTTGGGCCGGTCGATCAGGGTGATGCGCACCGGCGCGGACGCCAGCGCGCGCGGCGCCCAGAGCCCGGCGAAGCCGCCGCCGACGATGACGAAATGGTGTGCTGCCTGCATGCCGTCTCCCGCAGCCACGAAGTGCGTGGCGGATCACGATGGATTGTCGCACGCGGCCCGCCGCCGTCGTTCAGTCCGGGTCGCGGTCGATCAGCGAGGTCGTGCGCGTGTCGGGCATCCACAGGTAGACCAGCAGCGAACACGCGATGCAGGCGGTGACGTACCCGTAGAAGCCGGTTTCCATGCCGCTCTTCTTGAACCATAGCGCGACCATGTCCGCCGTTCCGCCGAAGAGCGCGACGGTCAGTGCATAGGGCAGGCCGACGCCAAGGGCGCGGATCTCCACCGGGAACATTTCCGCCTTCACCACCGCGTTGATCGCGGTGTAGCCGCTGAGGATCACCAGGGCCGCCATGACCAGCCAGAACGCCTGCGCCGGGCTGGATACGGTCTGCAGCGTCGACAGGATAGGCCACGTGCACAGCGTGCCCAGCACGCCGAACGCGATGAGGATCCGCCGGCGGCCGATCCGGTCGGACAGCGCGCCGACCACCGGTTGCAGCAGCATGAAGAAGAACAGCGTGGAAGCGTTGATCAGGCTGGCCGTCTCGCTGGCCATGCCGGCGCTGTTGACGAGGAATTTGTGCACGTAGGTGGTGTACGTGTAGAAGGCCAGCGTGCCGCCCATCGTCAGCCCGACCACGGCGAGCACCGCGCGTGGGTGCTGCATCAGCGCGCGCAGCGTGCCCTGCGCCTCCTGCTGGTCCGGCGTGCCCGCGGCCTCGCGGCGGGAGAAGGACTCGGTTTCCACCATGTTCCGGCGCAGCCACAACGCCACCAGCGCCGCCACCGCGCCGATCGCGAACGGGATGCGCCAGCCCCATTCGCGCAGTTGCTCGTCGGTGAGGAACACACGCTGCAGCGCGATCAGCACGGCCAACGCAATCAGGTGCCCCATCACCAGCGTGACGTACTGGAAGCTGGACCAGAAGCCGCGATGCCCGCGCGTGGCCATCTCGCTGAGATAGGTCGCCGACGTACCGTATTCGCCGCCGACCGATAGTCCCTGCAGCAGCCGCGCCAGCACCAGCAGGATCGGTGCGGCCACGCCGATGCTCGCGTAGCCGGGCGTGCAGGCGATGATCAGCGAACCGCCGCACATCATCACCACCGACAGCATCAGCGCGCGCCTGCGGCCATGGCGGTCGGCGTAACGCCCCAGCAGCCAGCCGCCGAGCGGGCGCATCAGAAAGCCCACTGCGAAGATCGCAGCGGTCTTCAGCAACTGGCTGGTGCGGTCGCCGCCGGGGAAGAACACCTCGGCGAAGTACAGCGAGAACGCCGCGTAGACGTACCAGTCGTACCACTCCCCCAGGTTGCCGACCGAGCCGCTGAAGATGCTGCGCAGGCGTTGGGCGGGCGTCAGGTCGGCGCGGGACGTGGGCGTCATCAGTACAGGTCCATGGGGTCGACATCGAGCGACCAGCGCGTGCGGCGGGCTTCCGGCAGGGCGTGGATGTCGGGGAGCGCGAGATCGAGCGCGCGATGCAGGGCGCGCCGTTCGGGCGACGACAGCAGCAGCTGCACGCGATGCAGGCCGGCGCGGCGCGGCATCGGTGCCGGCAACGGGCCATGCATCTCCAGCGTAGCGTCGTGCGCGCGCAGGGCACGCTTCGCCGCCTGCAGGAACTGCTGTGCGGCGTCAACGTGCTGGGCTTCGGCGCGCAGCAGCGCCAGGTGCGCGAAGGGCGGGAACCCGGCCATCTGACGTTGCTCCAGTTCGGCCTCGGCGAAGGCGTGGTAGCCGCCGCTGATCAGCGTGTTCAGCAGCGGATGGTCGGGATGGTGCGTCTGCAGCCACACATCGCCGCGCTTGCCCGCGCGTCCCGCGCGTCCGGCCACCTGGATGAGCTGCTGCGCCAGCTTCTCGCCGGCCCGGAAGTCGGTGGAGAACAGGCCCTCGTCCACGCCGACCACGGCCACACGGGTGAGATGCGGCAGGTCGTGGCCCTTGGCCAGGATCTGCGTGCCTACCAGGATGCCGGGCGTGTCGCCCAGCTTCGCCAGTTGCTGCGCCAGGCCGTCGCGCTTCTGCGTGGTGCCGCGATCCACGCGTAGCACCGGCACGTCTGCGAACTGTTCGGCCAGCAGTTCTTCCAGCCGCTCGGTGCCGATGCCCTGCGGTTGCAGCGCCAGACCACCGCAATCGGGGCAGGCCGGTGGCGCCGCCTGCCGCGCGCCGCAGTGGTGGCACTGCAACCGCTTGCCACCCGCGTGCACGGTCATGGGGCTGTCGCAGCGCTTGCACTGCGCGCTCCAGCCGCAGTCGTGGCACAGCAGGACCGGGGCGTAGCCGCGACGGTTCTTGAACACCAGCACCTGGCCGCCGGCGTCCAGCGCCTGGCGGATCGCCTGCAGCGTGTCCGACAGCAGGCCGGCCTGCTGCGCGCGCTTGCGCATGTCCAGCACGCGCACGGCCGGCGGCTGCGCCTCACCGGCACGACGCGACAGGCGCAGGTGCGCATAGCGGCCGCTGCGTGCGTTGTGCAGGGTTTCCAGCGATGGCGTGGCGCTGCCCAGCACCACCGGCACGTCCAGCGCCTTGCCGCGTACCAGCGCGAAGTCGCGTGCGTGGTAGCGGATGCCGTCCTGCTGCTTGTAGCTGCCGTCGTGTTCCTCGTCGACCACGATCAGGCCGGCCTCCGGCAGCGGCGTGAACACCGCCGAGCGCGTGCCCACGATCACCCGCGCCTCGCCGCGCAGGCAGGCGGCCCAGGTGCGGGCGCGCTCGCCGTCGTTGAGGCCGGAGTGCAGCGCATGCACCGGCACGCCCAGCCGTTCGCGAAAGCGCGACAGCGTCTGCGGGGTCAGGCCGATCTCCGGCACCAGCACCAGCGCCTGCCGGCCGCGCCGCAGGCAGTCGGCGATGGCGTGCAGGTAGACCTCGGTCTTGCCGCTGCCGGTCACGCCGTCGAGCAGGAGGGCACCGAACCCCGAGGTGCCGAAGATCGCGTCGGCGGCGGCCTGCTGTTCGTCGTTGAGCGCCGGGCCGGGCCGCGGCGACGCGGCGACGGCGGCCGGCGGGGCCGCGAAGCGCTCCGCCAACCCACGCTTGCCCAAATCGCGTGCGGTGGCGCGTCCTGTGTCCAGGTGCAGGTCCAGCACGTCTTCATCGAGGGTGCCGTGCTGCGCCAGCAGGTCCGCCAGGCGCCGTGGTCGGCTGCCCGCGCGCAGGCGCTCGCGTCCCGAAAGGCCGGCTTCCGTCAGGCGCCAATGCCAGGCATGGGTATCGGGCAACGGCTCGCCCTGGCGCAGCAGCACCGGCAGGGCGGTGGCCACCACCTCGCCCAGCGGGGCGTGCGTATAGCGGGCCAGCCAGTGCAGCGATTCCAGCAGTTCGCCGTGCAGCAGAGGGGCCGCGTCCAGCAGTGCGTCCGCCGGTCGGAGGTCCAACCCGGGATCGGCCGGCGGGCCGACCCCGGCGACGAACCCGGTCAGCGCCCGGTTGCCGAACATCACGCTCACCCGCTTGCCGACGTCGCTTGGCGAGGCGGCCTGGCCGATAGGGGGCAGGTAGTCGAACAACCGCGGCAACGGCACGGGCAGGGCGACTTGAAGGGTGTGATCGGGCGGCATCGCGTGCAGTGTATCGGCCCCTTCCGATGGCGGTCAGGTCTCACACAGTTGCGGCGATGTCCTGTCAGAATCTTGACGAAAATCACGCAAGTGCCGATCCCCAAAGGGGATTCCGGTTTATCCACACAGGTTGTGGATAAATCTGTGCATGGCGCGAATGCTTCACGGCGCAATGACGGTCCCGCAAGCATCCGGGTCGGGTTGGCGAAAAAAACGCCAGCGGCATAATTCCAAATAAAATCAGTAGCTTGACCGTGAAACCGAAATGAAACATGGGCGCCAGGGGTGGGTCAGCGGCCACGGATGACGGATCGATGACCGCTGTGCACAACGTTGTTTCGTCGAAACCCTTGTGCCATCGGGGAGAGCAGATTCCGACGCGCTGTCAAGCGTCCATACGGGCCGGATGGGTGACTATCATCGGCCATCCGCAACCGGTTCCATGATGGCTCCCCAAGACACCGTCGGCTCTCCCCCCGCCGCCCTGGCCGCCTTCCTGCGTGGCTGCGAGCGTCGCGGCGCCGTGTTCGCCGAACTCCAGTGCGGCGACCCGGACCGCGGCGATGTCGCCCTGGCCGCTGCCCTGCGAGCGTTCCGTGGCAATGCGGCGGCGCTGCCGATGGCGGACTGGCCGGTGCGCTTCTGGTCGCTGCTGTCCTCCGCGCCGCCGTTGCGGACGGCTGCCCCTGACGCTCGATGGCCGGGCGCGCTGTCCGCCCTGGCCGCGGCCGCGCCGCTCGACCGTGCCGCGCTGTTGCTGCGGCTGGCCGGTGGCCTGCAGGAAGCCGACGCCGCCGACGCCCTGGGGCTCGATGGCGCGGCTTACCGCGATGCCCTGGCCCGTGCCTGCCCCCGCGACGCGTTGGGCCATCCCGATGCCGCCGCGTGGCGCGCCGTGGCCGAGGCGATCCAGACGCAGCTGCGGGAACTGTCCCCCGACCGGCTGGCCAAACTCGCCCGCCTGCGCGAGGACGCCCTGGCCGGCACCCGCGTGCCGGCCGTGGCGCCGGCGAAGGCGCCAGAGACCAGGACTGTCGATGCCCGGCGCCGCTGGCCGTGGATCCTGCTGGCCGGCATCCTGCTGCTGGCCGCCGCGGGCGCGGCGCTTTGGTGGTGGCAAGGGCAGGCGCCACCGCCGGCATCGACGCCGACAGGAGCTCCCGCCTCGGAAGAAGGGGTCTCGGCGCTTCCGCCTGATCCGGTCATCACGTCGGCACCCCTGCCCGCGGCCGAGGCGCCCGCCTTGCGCGCAGACAACTTGATCCCCGCCGAGACCCATGGGGATTTCGTGCTCCTCGCCGATGCCGATGACGAGGCATATGCCCGCGAAGCGGATTTTCTGGCCTGGTACGTCGCGGGTGCCGGCGCGATGTCGTCGACCGCTGTGCCCAACCCCGATGCAGGAGCCGCGACCGATGCGGCGCGCTGACCGCAGACCGGCGACTGCCGTGCGCGCGATGGCCGTCATCGCCCTGTTGGCGGGCATCGGCGCGTCGCCCGCGCAGGACGCAACGAACGCATCCCGCTGGGCCACCATGTCGCCCACGGCGCAGGCCGAATGGCAGCAGCGTCGCCTGGCCTGGGACGCCTTGCCGCGGCACGAGCGCGAGGACCGTCGCGCGCGCTACGCCGCCTGGCGCGCGCTGGACGAGGTGCAACGCACGCGGTTGCGCGCCGCCGCCAGCGAGATCGCGGCGCTGCCGCCGGAACACCAGGCCGCGCTGCGCACGCAGTTCGGCATGCTGGACGCGATGCAGCGGCAGGGCTGGCGGCTGGGTCCGGACCTGGGCGCCGACTGGCCGCGCCTGCAGCCGCTGTTCGCTTACGTCCCGCCCACCGAGCGCGATGGCCTGCTGGCCATCCTGCGGCGGCTGGATGCGGAGCAGCGCGACGACCTGGCCGCGCTCGCGCAGCGGCTGCCGCCGCAGGACCGGGATGCGTTCCGTCGCGAATTGCTGGCGGTGCCTGATGGCCGACGCCGCGCATGGCTGCAGCAACGGCGTGAACGCTAGCTGTGTAAACCCACCACGTTGTTCAGTGGGATTCGGGTGATGGGTGGCCTGTAGCCAAGGCTGGCATGTGGTCGATGCCAGTTGTAGTGATGAAGCCAGCCCTGCAGCGCGTGGGCTCGCTGT
>NZ_PDWV01000076.1 GCF_010093385.1 Pseudoxanthomonas mexicana | reverse complement strand
AAGGGGCCTGGGGGCCTCGGAGATTTGAATAAGACCCAGGGCCAGAGCACGCGGAAGGCCAGCACCACCAGCGTCATCGCCACGGTGGCCACCCCGATCTGGCGCAGGAACCGGCCCCAGCCGGGCTGCCGCCGGTAGACACCCGCCTTGCGCAGCAGCCAGGCCAGTTGCAGCGCGTTCACCCACCCGGCCACCGCGATGGCCAGGGCCAGCAGCGCATGCGCGCCCTGCACCTGGCCCAGGGCCAGCTTCAGGTCCCCGCCAGCAGCTTGCAGGGCCTGTCGGCCCGGCTCGGTGCCGTAGAGCATGGCGGCGAAGAACAGCAGCGTGCAGAAGGCATTCGTCAGCACCGCCACCACGGCGGCCTTGACCGGCGTACGGGTGTCCTGGCGCGAATAGACCGCCGGTGCCAGCACCTTCACCAGCAGGAGGGCCGGCACCGCGATGGACGGGGCCATGAGGCTCCAGCGGGCCATGCGGACATCGGCCGCATCGAACCTGCCGTACTGGAACAGGGTCGACAACAGCGGCTGGGCGCACAGGATCAGGCCGGCGCAGGCCGGCAGGCCGATCAGCAGGCAGAGCCGGAAGCCCCCGTCCAGCCCCTTCGAGTAGCCGTCCGGACCGGTTTCGGCATGGCGGCTGGACAGGTGCGGCAGGATCACCGTGCCGATGGCCACGCCGAACATGCCCAGCGGGAACTCCAGCAGACGGTCGCTGTAGTACAGCCAGCTGACGCTGCCGCTGACCAGCAGCGCGGCCACCCAGGTGTTGAGCAGCAGGTTGACCTGCGCCACCGACGAGCCGAACAGGGTCGGCACCATCAGGGTCAGGATCCTGCGCACGCCGGCATGGGCGAAATCCAGCCGGGGCCGCGGCAGCAGGCCCAGCCGGGCCAGGGACGGCAGCTGGAAAGCCAGTTGCAGCATGCCGGCGGCGAACACGCCCCAGCCCAGCACCATCACCGAACTGTCGAACCATTCCCGGGCCGCCAGCGCGGCGGTGATCATCGCCAGGTTCAGCAGTACCGGCGATAGCGCCGGAATGGCGAAGCGCTGGTAGCTGTTGAGGATGGCGCCCACCAGCGAGGCCAGCGAGATGAACAGCGCATACGGAAACGTCACCCGCAGCAGATCGGTCAACATGGCCATCTGCGCCGGGTCGAAGTTCGGTGCGATGACGCGGGCCAGCTGCGGCGCCAGCAGGATGACGATGGCGGTCAGCACCAGCAGGGCCGCCGTGAGGGTGCCGGCCACGCGGTCGACCAGGGCCTTGACCTCGTCGGCGCTGCGGGTGGCCTTGTACTCGGCCAGCACCGGCACGAAGGCCATCGAGAACGAGCCCTCGGCGGACAGCCGGCGCATGAAGTTGGGGATGCGGAAGGCCACGAAGAAGGCGTCCATCATCCCGCCCGCCCCGAAGACGTTGGCGTACACCTGGTCGCGGACCAGTCCCGACAGCCGGGACAGGAAGGTCATGGAGCTGAAGACGGCGGCCGAGCGCAGGAGCTTTCCGCTCATCGCGACGGATCCCCCGACAGAACCGCCGGCTTGACGCAACCCATTGAATGCCCCATAATTTCCGGCTCGATTATCCGTCTTCCGTTCAACCCCTGAATTCTCTCAGGTATTCACCAGGAATCCCACTGTGGCCAATATCAAGTCCGCCAAGAAGCGCGCCAAGCAGACCGTCGTGCGCAATGCGCGCAACGCCGGTCAGCGTTCGATGCTGCGCACCGCCGTCAAGAAGGTCCTGAAGGCCCTCGACGCCAACGACGCCGCCGGCGCCCAGGCCGCGTTCGCCTCGGCCCAGCCGTTCCTCGACCGCCTGAGCTCGCGCGGCCTGATCCACCGCAACAAGGCCGCCCGCCACAAGAGCCGCCTCAACGCCCGCATCAAGGCGCTGCAGGCCGCCTGATCCGGCGGTACATGGACGCGAAGACACGGAACCCGCCGGAAGGCGGGTTTCTTTTTGCCCGTCTGCCGCGCGCGGCACGCGTGGGGACGTATACGGAAAACCCACCTCCGGCGGGTTTTCGGGTATCAGCCTTCGCGGGCGGCCTCGTCGGCCTCTTCCTTCTGCCGATCGAAGAAGGCCATCACGTCCTTCATGATCGGCCAGGTGCCCTCGCGCGAGATCGCCGACACCTGATACCACGGCTGGGTCCAGCCCAGGCTGGCAACGATCTGCTCCGCGCGCTCCTTCGCCTCGTCCTCGAACATCAGGTCGGCCTTGTTGAGCACCAGCCAGCGCGGCTTCTGCAGCAGCTCGGGGTCGTGCTTCTCGAGCTCGCGCTCGATGGCGCGCACCTGCTCGACGGGGTCGATGTCCTCCACGCCCCCCTCCATCGGCGCCATGTCCACCAGGTGCAGCAGCAGCCGGGTCCGCTGCAGGTGGCGCAGGAAGGTCGCCCCCAGGCCGGCGCCATCGGCGGCCCCTTCGATCAGGCCCGGGATGTCGGCGATGACGAAGCTGCGGTGGGCCTCCACGCTGACCACGCCCAGGTTCGGATACAGCGTGGTGAACGGGTAGTCGGCCACCTTGGGCGTCGCCGCCGACACCGCACGGATGAAGGTGCTCTTGCCCGCGTTCGGGAAGCCGAGCAGGCCGACGTCGGCCAGCAGCTTCAGCTCCAGCTTCAGCAGGCGCTCCTCGCCCTCCTCGCCCGGCGTCGCCTTGCGTGGCGCGCGGGTGATGGAGCTCTTGAAATGCATGTTGCCCAGGCCGCCCTTGCCGCCCTTGGCGACCAGCAGGCGGTCGCCATGCCGGGTCAGGTCGCCGATCACCTCGTCCGTGCTGACGTTGGTGACCACGGTGCCGACCGGGACGGTGATGGTCAGATCTTCGCCCGCCTTGCCGTACATCTGCCGGCCCATGCCGTTCTCGCCACGCTGGGCACGGAACGTCGTCTGGTGGCGGAAATCGACCAGGGTATTGAGGTTCTCGTCGGCCAGCAGCCAGACACTGCCACCACTGCCACCGTCGCCACCGTCGGGGCCACCCAGCGGAATGAACTTCTCGCGGCGGAAGCCGACGCAGCCGTTGCCGCCATTGCCGGCGGTGACCAGGATTTCAGCTTCGTCTACGAGTTTCATAAAAGCCGGGATTCGGAATTGGAGATTCGGGATTGGTCTGACAGCAGGATGTGCGATCCCGGCCTTTCAAACAGAAAACCCCGCCGAAGCGGGGCTTTCCGGTATCGCTCTGCGGATCACCGGAGCCTCAGGCTTCCGTCACCACGCTCACGGTGCGGCGCTTCTTGGCGCCCTTGACCGAGAACTCGACCTTGCCGTCGACCAGCGCGAACAGCGTGTGGTCGCGACCCAGGCCGACGCCCGGACCCGGATGGAACTGGGTGCCGCGCTGGCGGATGATGATGTTGCCCGCGTCGATCGCCTGGCCACCAAACACCTTGACGCCCAGCATCTTCGGGTTGGAGTCGCGGCCGTTGCGCGATGAGCCTACGCCCTTTTTATGTGCCATGACTGCTTCTCCTTACTTGTTGATGCCGGTGATTTCGATTTCGGTGTAATGCTGCCGGTGACCCTGGCGCTTCATGTGGTGCTTGCGGCGGCGGAACTTGATGATGCGCACCTTGTCGGCGCGGCCATGGCCGACGACCTTCGCGGTGACGGTGGCGCCCTTCAGGGCGTCGCCCAGGCTGATGGTCTCGCCATCGCCCAGCATCAGGATGTTGTCGAAGGTGAGTTCGTTGCCGGCTTCGGCTTCGAGCTTCTCGACGCGGAGCGTCTCGCCCTTCATCACGCGGTACTGCTTACCGCCCGTGACTACGACTGCGTACATGTGGATTCCTTGGATTCTGTAGTTATTCTGGGTGTCTGCCTGCCATCGAGGGCGGACAGAAGCGGAATTCTAGTGGATTCATGTGGTTAGGGTCAACCACCCCCTCACTTGGACGGCCACGGACCCATTGCGGACGGAATCCGCCCTCGGAGCCGCCGCAGACTGACCGGCTTGCGCCCAGGCGACGATCTCCGCCCTTGAAAATCATGCACTTGCCCAAACCTCTGTCCCTGCAGCCGTTTGCCTCCATCCCCCATTCGTCCGCATTACGGCGGTCCGTCGCCGCGTGCGGCACCCGCCCGTTGTCCGCCTGACCCCACCCTGCAGCCGCGTACCCCTGCCCGGATACCGGGGCTATTTGCCCCCATCTGGACGGGCCGCTACGCTTCCTTGTTCGCTTTCCGGATCCCCCACCCGATGGCCATGGACTTCATCCGCATCCGCGGAGCCCGTACCCATAACCTCAAGAACATCGATCTCGACCTGCCGCGCGACAAGCTGATCGTGATCACCGGCCTGTCCGGCTCCGGCAAGTCGTCGCTGGCGTTCGACACCATCTACGCCGAAGGCCAGCGCCGCTACGTGGAATCGCTGTCGGCCTACGCCCGGCAATTCCTGTCGGTGATGGAAAAGCCCGACGTGGACCACATCGAGGGCCTGTCGCCGGCGATCTCGATCGAACAGAAGTCCACCAGCCACAACCCGCGCTCGACCGTCGGCACCATCACCGAGATCTACGACTACCTGCGCCTGCTGTACGCCCGCGTCGGCCTGCCCCGGTGCCCGGATCACGGCTACCCGCTGGAGGCGCAGACGGTCAGCCAAATGGTGGACCAGGTGCTGGCGCTCGACGGCGAGCAGCGCTACATGCTGCTGGCGCCGGTGATCCGCGAGCGCAAGGGCGAGCACGCCCAGGTGTTCGACCAGCTGCGCGCGCAGGGTTTCGTGCGCGTGCGCGTGGACGGCGAGCTGTACGAGATCGACGCCGTGCCGGCGCTGGCGCTGCGCCAGAAGCACACCATCGAAGCGGTGATCGACCGTTTCCGTCCGCGCGAGGACCTGAAACAACGTCTGGCGGAAAGTTTCGAGACCGCGCTCAAGCTGGGCGACGGCATGGCCCAGGTCATGTCGCTGGACCAGCCCGAATCCTCGCCGCTGCTGTTCTCGTCGAAGTACTCCTGTCCGGTCTGCGACTACTCGCTGCCCGAACTGGAGCCCCGCCTGTTTTCGTTCAACTCGCCGGTCGGCGCCTGCCCGACCTGCGACGGTCTGGGCGTGGCGCAGTTCTTCGACCCGGCGCGCGTGGTTGTGCACCCGGAGCTGTCGCTGGCGGCCGGTGCCGTGCGCGGCTGGGACCGCCGCAATGCCTACTACTTCCAGCTGATCGCCTCGCTGGCCAAGCATTACCAGTTCGACACCGACGCACCGTGGCAATCCCTGCCGGAGAAGGTGCAGCAGGCAGTGCTGTACGGCAGCGGCGAAGACGTCATCACCTTCACCTACCTCACCGAATCGGGCGGTCGCACGCAGCGCAAGCACCGCTTCGAAGGCATCGTGCCGAACCTGGAGCGTCGCTATCGCGAGACCGAATCGCCCGCGGTGCGCGAGGAACTGGCGAAGTACATCAGCGACCGGCCCTGCCCCGACTGCGGCGGCGCGCGCCTGAACAAATCCGCGCGCAACGTGTTCGTGGCCGACCGCCCGCTGCCTTCGCTGGTCGTGCTGCCCGTCGACGAAGCATTGGCCTTCTTCCGCGGCCTGGACCTGCCCGGCTGGCGCGGCGAGATCGCCGCGAAGATCGTCAAGGAAATCGCCGAGCGGCTGGGCTTTCTGGTCGACGTGGGCCTGGACTACCTGACCCTGGAGCGCAAGGCCGACACGCTGTCCGGCGGCGAAGCGCAGCGCATCCGACTGGCCTCGCAGATCGGCGCTGGCCTGGTCGGCGTGATGTACGTACTGGACGAGCCGAGCATCGGCCTGCACCAGCGCGACAACGAGCGCCTGCTCGGCACGCTGACCCGTCTGCGCGACCTGGGGAATACGGTGATCGTCGTCGAACACGACGAAGACGCCATCCGCATGGCCGACTACGTGCTCGACATCGGCCCGGGCGCTGGCGTGCATGGCGGCGAGATCGTCGGCCAGGGCACGCTGGACGATCTGCTGAAGGCGCCGCGCTCGCTGACCGGCCAGTACCTCTCCGGCAAACGGCAGATCGAAGTACCGAAGGCGCGTCACAAGGCCAACCCGAAGATGACGCTGCACCTGCGCGGCGCCACCGGCAACAACCTGAAGGACGTCGATCTCGACATCCCGTCGGGCCTGTTCACCTGCATCACCGGCGTGTCCGGCTCGGGCAAGTCGACGCTGATCAACGACACCCTGTACGCGCTGGCCGCCAACGAGATTAATGGCGCTTCGCACAAGCCGGCGCCGTATCGCGAGGTGGAAGGCCTGGACCTGTTCGACAAGGTCGTGGACATCGACCAGTCGCCGATCGGTCGCACCCCGCGATCGAACCCGGCGACCTACACCGGCCTGTTCACCCCGCTGCGCGAACTCTACGCTCAGGTACCGGAAGCACGCGCGCGCGGCTACTCGCCGGGGCGCTTCAGCTTCAACGTGCGCGGCGGCCGCTGCGAGGCCTGCCAGGGCGACGGCATGATCAAGGTGGAGATGCACTTCCTCCCCGACGTGTACGTGCCCTGCGACGTCTGCCACGGCAAGCGCTACAACCGCGAGACGCTGGAGATCCTCTACAAGGGCTACAACATCAACGACGTGCTGGAAATGACCGTCGAGGATGCGCTGACCCTGTTCGAGCCGGTGCCGTCGATCGCGCGCAAGCTGGAAACGCTGATGGACGTGGGGCTGAGCTACATCAAGCTGGGCCAGAGCGCGACCACGTTGTCGGGCGGCGAAGCGCAGCGCGTGAAGCTGTCCAAGGAACTCTCGCGCCGCGACACCGGCCGCACCCTGTACATCCTGGACGAGCCGACCACGGGCCTGCACTTCCACGACATCGAGCACCTGCTGGCCGTCCTGCACAAGCTGCGCGACGAGGGCAACACCATCGTGGTGATCGAGCACAACCTGGACGTCATCAAGACCGCGGACTGGGTGGTGGACCTGGGACCGGAAGGCGGCCACCGTGGAGGCCGCATCCTGGCCACCGGCACGCCGGAAGAGATCGCGGCGCATCCGGAATCGCATACCGGCCGCTTCCTCGCCAAGCTGCTGCCCGCGGCCAGGGCACCCAAGCCCACGAAGCCCGCTGCCGTGGCCAGACCCGACGTCCTGCCGCCGCGCAAGTCGGCCACCAAGAAAACCACCAAGACTACGACGAAGAAGGCCGCACGATGAGTTCGACGCACGACGCCAACGCCGCCGGCCGCAAGCTGCTGGCGAAGATCCCGATCAGCGTACGCTGGCGCGACATGGACAGCATGGGCCACGTGAACAACGCCAAGTACATCTCATACCTGGAGGAAGCGCGCGTGCGCTGGATGCTGACGGTGCCGGATGTGTCCATGACCGACCGCATCGCGCCGGTCGTGGCCGCCAACAACATCAACTACAAGCGACCGCTGACGTGGCCCAACGACGTGGTGGTGGAGCTGTACGTGGATCGCCTGGGCACCAGCAGCGTCACCATCGGCCACCGCATCGTGTCGGCGAAGGACGACAGCGTGCTTTATTCGGACGGCAACGTGGTGGTGGTCTGGATGGACACGCAGACCGGCCATAGCGCACCGCTGCCGGCAGCGATCCGGGCGGTGTCGGAGTCATAGCGCACGCCCGCTCCCGGTAGGAGCGAGCCCACCGGCTCAGGGAGCCGACTTGCGCACCTCGAACTGCACCGGCAGCGCGCGTCCGTCCGCCAGCTTCAGCGTGATCACCGTCTTTTCCCCTGCCGCAAGCGGCTGGTAGGGACCATGAAGCATCAGGTGCAGCCCGCCCGGCTTCAGTTCGACGGCCTTGCCGGGCGCGACAGGCAACCGCTCGACCTCGCGCATCCGGCTGATGCCCTCTTCCTGGCGCGTTTCGTGCAGGGACACGTCCGCGAAGGCCAGGCTTTCCGCGCCGACCACGGCCGCGGGCGAAGAGCACGGATTCTCGATCCGGGCGAAGCCGGCCATCATCGGCATCGCCACCGGCGGCATCCGGATCCACGCATCCTCCACCTTCGGCAGGCAATCGCCCGCGACGGCAGGCATCGAGGCGGCTAACAACAGTCCCGGCAGCAGGGTCGTCACGACGGATCGGTTCATGCGCCTATGATAATGGCCTGACCTCAGGGAGATGGTGAATGAGCGCGCTTATCGAAACCGCCGACCATGGCGACATCCGCGAAATCCGCCTGGCGCGCGCGCCCGTCAACGCGCTCGATACGGACCTGTGCCGCGCCCTGATCGATGCGCTCAACAGGGCGCTCGATGAAGGCGTGCGCGGCATCGTGCTGGCCGGCAACCCGAAGATCTTCTCCGCCGGCATGGATGTGCCCTATCTGATGTCGTTGGGCGACGACCGCAAGGCGCTGCTCGATGCCTGGCAGGCCTTTTTCGGCGCGGCGCGCACCCTGGCCGAATCGCGAGTGCCCGTGGTGGCCGCCATCACCGGCCACGCCCCGGCGGGCGGCTGCGTGCTGGCCCTGTGTTGCGACTATCGGGTGATGGCGCGCAGTGCCGATCCAGCGCGGCCTTTCGCATTGGGATTGAACGAAACCCAGGTGGGGCTGGTGGTGCCCGAAGGCATCCAGCGCCTGATGCGACGCGTGGTGGGCACGTATCGCGCCGAACGCCTGCTGGTGGCGGGCGAGATGGTGGCCGCCGAGCGGGCGCTCGAGATCGGCCTGGTGGATGAACTGGCGGACCAGGACAACGTCGTCGCGCGCGCCGTGGTCTGGTTGCAGCACCTGCTGGGCCTGCCGCACCAGCCCATGCTGCAGACGCGCGCGCTGGCCCGCCGCGACCTGGTGGAGGCGCTGGATCCTTCCCTCATCCAGCTCGAACGCTTCGTCGATGCCTGGCATGCGCCGGACACGCAGGCGGCGCTGCGCGCGCTGGTGGACAAGCTGAAGAAGTAGCGCGGCGCGTCAGTCGCCGCGCGCGACCGGTCGCGCAGGATCGCTGATCCAGCCGCTCCACGATCCCGGGTAGATCCGCGCACCGTGCAGGCCGGCATGCTCGAAGGCGAGCAGCAGGTGGCACGCCGTGACGCCGGACCCGCACATCAGCACGCTGTCCGAGGGGTGACGATCGCCCACCCTGTCCGACAGCAGCGCATGCAGTTCCGCGGCGGGCTTGAAACGGCCATCGCGGAGCGTCTGCACGAATGGCAGGTTGACCGCACCCGGCACATGGCCTGCCACCGGGTCGATGGGCTCCACCTCGCCACGGAAGCGTTCGGCGGCACGCGCATCGAACAGCCAGCCCGTGTCCTCAACCAGCCGCCCCGCGACCTCACCGGCGCTGACGACGTGGCGCGCCTCGAAGCGCGCCGGGTAGCCCGCCACCGGCGATGGCACCGAACGCGCGCTGGTCTCTTCGCCACCGATGGCCCGCCATGCGGCCAGGCCGCCATCGAGCACCGCCACGCGCGCATGACCGAGCAGCTTCAGCAACCACCAGGCGCGGGCGGCCGCCATGCTGCCGTCACCCGCGTCGTAGACGACCACCTGGTGTGACGGCCCGATGCCCCATTCGCCCAGCCGGCGGGTGAAAGCCTCGCTGTCGGGCAACGGATGCCGCCCTTCGCCGACCTTCGAGAGGTCCGACAGGTCTCGATTGAGATCGGCGTAGACCGCGCCTGGGATATGGCTTTCGGCGTAGGCCGTGCGGCCGGCGTCGGGGGCCGCGTTGAGCATCACGAACCGCGCATCCACCACCCGCAATGCCGGGTCGC
Organism: Pseudoxanthomonas mexicana; assembly: GCF_010093385.1. Lineage (GTDB taxonomy): Bacteria > Pseudomonadota > Gammaproteobacteria > Xanthomonadales > Xanthomonadaceae > Pseudoxanthomonas_A > Pseudoxanthomonas_A mexicana. The sequence goes on along the minus strand of NZ_PDWV01000076.1, from coordinate 3,017 downwards.
CCAGGGCACGCGCCAGGTCGGCCGCTTCGACGAGGGTGGTCCAGTTCATGCGCTCCGCTCCAGTCGTTCCCGCAGGTTGAACAGGATGGCGGCCGTCGCGCCCCAGATGCGCTGCCCCGGCCAGCCATACTCGAGCACCACCCGACGCCGACCGCGGTAATCCACTTCCACCCGGCGCAGACTGTCCGGCGCCAGCAGGTAGTCCAGCGGCACTTCGAACACGTCGGCGACCTCATTGGGCTCGGGCTGCGGCACGAACGACGGATCGATCACCGCCACCACCGGCACCACGCGAAAGCCGCTGATGGTGGTGAAGGGGTCCAGGAATCCGAGAGGCACCGCCTGCGTGGCGGGCAGCGCGATCTCTTCATGACTCTCGCGCAAGGCGGCGGCCACGGCACCCGCATCGGTGGGCTCAACGCGGCCGCCGGGAAAGCTCACCTGCCCGCCATGATGGCGCAGGCCGTCGGTGCGGCGCGTCAACAGCACCTGGGTTCCCTCCGCGCGCGGCACCAGCCCGGCCAGCACGGCGGCTTCGGCCAGCTGCCCGGGCGGCAACAGGTCGATCAGCTCCTCATGGTTCCAGCCCGGCGCACCAGGCACCGCTCCGAGCGGATGCAGTGCGCGCCGCAACAGCTCGCCTTCGCGCAGCCGGTCGGCCCAGGGCGCGCGCGCGCGTTCCCGACCGGGCAACACGTGTTCCATCAACCGCAGGCGTTCGTCATCGTTCATCTGCGACCAGCGCGCGATCTCCGAGGTGGTGCGGAGACAACCCTCGCAAAGCCCATCGTCGTCCAGCGTGCACACGCCGATGCAGGGACTCAGCACGGCACGGAAAGCGGTATTCATTCGTCTCACACCTGCGCAGGGTAGCGCGGAACGTTCGCCTGCGCGGAAAGCACTGCGCCGGCACAAGGCCGGCGCAGGGGAAAACCGATCGGGCGGGAATTACTTCGCGCTGACCAGCTTGATCTCGAACACGACCGCCACGTTCGGCGGGAAGCCGGTACGCGGATCGGCGCCGTAGGCCTTGTCCGGCGGCAGGGCGACTTCCCACTTCGAGCCGACCGGCATCTGCAGCAGCACATCGCGCATGGCCTGCATCTCGATGGCGCTGACCTTCACGTCCTTCATCTGCTGCGGCGGGCGCGCCTCGCTGGGGCGCTGGCCGAACGGATAGGCGCCGGCCACCTGCAGCTCGACCGTGCTGGCCTGGGTCGGCTTGGCGCCGGTGCCGTTTTCCAGCACCTTGTAGGCTACGCCACCCGGCAGGGTCTTCACGCCCGGCTGCGCCTTGAAGCTGGCGATGAACTGGTCGCTCTTGGTCTTGTTCTCGGCCGCGACCTTGTCGTACTCGGCCTTGGCCTGCTGCGCGCGGGCCTGCTCGCGCTTCTGGAAGGCTTCCAGTGCGGGCTTCAGCTGCTCGGCGGTCAGCGCCGGCTTCTGCTTGGCGTACGCGTCCTGCAGGCCCTTCCCCACGGAGTTGATGTCCAGCTGCTCACCGCGTGCGGTCAGCTCGGCCAGGTTGTTGCCATAGTCGTAGCCGAAGTAGTAGCTCAACTTGCCCTTCTCGGACGAGACGTCCTGGGCCAGGGCGCCACCGGCCATGGCGAATGCCGCAACAGCGACCACTAACGAACGCAACTTCATCAACACAGTCTCCGGGATAGGGCGGCGGCATACCGCCTGGAATGGACGCGCTAGGATAGCCGCCGGGGCGCTTAACCGCCACTGACGACAGGCGACTCTGACCGGGCGTTTCCGGGGGAGTTCCCTCTTTACCCAATTTTTACAAAAAGCCACAGAAAACCCATGTCCGACCCTCTCGTCCTGGTTGCCGATGCCGATGGCATCCGCCGCATCACCGTCAATCGCCCCGACAAGCTCAACGCCCTCAATGCCGCCACGCTGGACGCCCTGCAGGCGGCCTTCGATGCCGCGGCGACGGACGACGCCGTGCGCGTCGTGGTCCTGACCGGCGCGGGTCCCAAGGCCTTCGTGGCGGGGGCGGACATCGCCGAGATGGCGGACCTGCGGCCCACGGAGGGGCGGGACTTCTCACTGCGCGGGCAACGGCTGATGCGCAGCATCGAGACCCTGCCCAAGCCCGTCGTGGCGATGGTGAACGGCTTCGCGCTGGGCGGCGGGCTGGAACTGGCCATGGGTTGCCACCTGCGCATCGCCGCCGATACCGCCAAGGTGGGCCAGCCGGAGATCGGCCTGGGCCTGATCCCCGGCTTCGGCGGCAGCCAGCGCCTGCTGCGCCTGGCCGGGCGCGCCGCCACGCTGGAACTGTGCCTGCTCGGCGCGCCGGTGACGGCCGAGCGCGCGCTTCAACTGGGCATCGTCAACCGCGTGGTGCCGGCCGCCGAGCTGGAGGCCGAAACCCTGAAAGTGGCGACGCAACTCGCCGCGTCGGCTCCGCTGGCCCTGCGTGCCACGCTGGACGTGGTCAACATCGGCGGCGAATGCGGCATCGAGGAAGGCCTGCAGTACGAGACCGCGCAGTTCGGCCTGATGTTCGCCACCGACGACATGCGCGAAGGCACGCGCGCGTTCATGGACCGCCGCAAGCCGACCTTCACCGGCCGCTGAGTCGTGTCCGTGCCCTGCCCCGCTTGCGAAAGGACTCAGCGCCTGGCTTTCCTGCTGGCGAGCGATGAGGTCGACGCCGCGCTGGAGACGGGCCTCATGGCGTGGGCGCCCTGTCCTGTCGACGGCACCGATCCCGCACGGGCCGAGGCGATCACGCAGGCGCAGACCCGTCTGCGCACGGCGTGGGCGGCACGCTCACGCTATCGGCAGCGCCAGGCACGACTGGAGCGGCGCGCCGCCGAGCGCGAGGCACGACGCATCGCGGCCATGCCCGCCGACCCCGTAGCCCCGGCCAGGCCAGCCCTGCCGGCCGCGGCAGCCGCCATCCTGGAGCGCGCGCGCGCCAGGGCCGCGGAGCGTTCGAAACCATGACCCCGCCCCGCCGGAGTCCCACCCTGAAGCGCGATGAAGTGGTGGAACTG
>NZ_PDWV01000075.1 GCF_010093385.1 Pseudoxanthomonas mexicana | reverse complement strand
CCACCTGGCCGCGCAGGTTCCTCCCCCCCAGCATGTGCGGCGCGGCGCCTCGCAGCGGCAGCAGGGTGGCGGGGCGCACCACCTCCTGCACCTTGAGCAGTTCCAGTGCGTAGTGCTGCTGGTCGCAGCGCAGGCGCAGCCAGCGCGTCTTGCGCTCGGTGGCGCGACGGCGTTCGCCGGTATCCGGTGGCGTGGCCAGCAGGTACGGCGTGGCGGGCAGCGGCGGGAGCGCGCGCGGCGCTGCGGGTGAGGCCGTCGGCGCGCGCGCGGGCGGCATGGTGGGGGGAACAGAGGGCGTCGCCACGCGCGAGGTCGGTGCGGCGCCGCCATGCAGTTCGTCGAGCAGGGCTTCGAACTCGTCCTCACCGATCACATCCGCTTCCGCGCTGGCGCGCACGGGCGCGACGGCGAGTGCCGGCGCCGCAGCGACGGGAGGCGGGACCGCCGGTTCTGCAACGGGCGGGGCCACGACAGAGGTCGGCACGCCGTCGCCATGCAACTGGTCGAGCAGGGCCTCGAACTCGTCGTCGCTGATCAGGTCGGCTTCGCTGCCGGCGCGGATCGGAGCTACGGCGAGGACCGGCGCCGCCGATGGCGTGGCGTCGACAAGGGGGGACGCGGCCGCTGCGGCGTCGGTCTGGCGCGCAACGGCATCGACCGTGGCGACCGCCACGACGTGGGGCGTCGATGGGGTGGCCGCCGGCGCGGCCGCATCGCCAAGCAGGTCGAGCAGGTAGGCGTCGGGGGCGGCCGGCGTGTTCATGCGGCCTGCTCCGTATCGCGCGCCTCGGTCAGCAGCAGCCAGTCCAGCGCGCGCCGGTAGGCGGACAGGCCACGGCCCGGGTACTGCGCCGCGGGGCTGGAGCGTGTCAGCGCATCGACGCTGCAGATGCGGGTGTCGTTGGGAATGGCGTCGTTCCAGACGCGTTCGCCGTATTCGTCCTGCATGGCCTTCAGCGTGTCCGCGCCGGTGCGCGTGCGCTTGTCGTACAGCGTGGGCAGGATCGACACCGGCAGCACGCGATGGCGCGAGCGCTGGATCATGTCCGCGGTGCGGCACATGCCCTTCAGCCCGTGCAGGGCCAGCGGCTCGGTCTGCGTGGGAATGATGACGTGGTCCGCCGCGGCCAGCGCGTTGACCATCAGCAGGCCCAGCGTGGGCGGGCAGTCGAACAGCACGAAGTCCCAGGCATGGCCGCCGCGTGCCAGTGCATTGGACAGCGCCAGCCCGAGGCCAGGCTGGGTGGCGCTGCGGCGCTCCAGTGTGGCCAGCGGGGTCTGCGCGGCGATGAACGACAGGTTCTCGATCTCGGTCGCGCGCGCCAGGGTGGCCAGGGCGGGCGGCTGCTCGTCGAACAGGTCCAGCACGCCGGCCGGCTGCGGGTCGGTGGCCACGCCGAACGCACGCGTCAGCGAGGCATGCGGGTCCAGATCGACCAGCAGCACGCGATGGCCGCGCATGGCCAGGCCGCGCCCGAGGGCGAGGGTGGTGGTGGTCTTGCCGACGCCTCCCTTCTGGTTGGCGATTGCCCACACGCGCATCACTGGACTCCTTCATGGACCTGGGGCGCCGGCGGCGCTCCGGGCATGGAGGTCGCGGCATGGGCCGGCAGCGGCGGCAGCGAGATCACTGACGGCGGCGCGACGGCTTCTCCCCCCACATGCAATTCCGGTGCCGGAGCGCCCGGGCTGGCCAGGATGATCAGCAGCACGCGGCGGTTGGCGTTGCGGCCTTCATCGCTGGCGTTGTCGGCGATCGGCCGGAACTCGCCGTAGCCGATCATGGCCAGCCGCTCCGGCGGGATTCCGTCGCGGACGAACAGGTGGACCACGCTGGCGGCGCGCGCGGACGACAGTTCCCAGTTGGAGGGGAACTGCGCGGTGCGGATCGGGCGGTCGTCGGTGTAGCCCTCCACCCGCACCGAGTTGGGCACGCCGGCCAGTACCGTGGCGAGCTTGCCGACGGTTTCCTGGGCCTTCGGGTCCAGGGTGGCCGAGCCGGTGGCGAACAGGATGTCGCTGTTGATCTGTACTTCCAGCCACAGCGTGGAACGCTTGATGGTGACCAGCTTCTCGTCGATCAGCGGCGCCAGCGCGCGCTCCAGGTCGTCGGCGATGCGCTTGAGCTCGCCCTGGGCGCTCTGCAGGCCCTTGGCGTCCAGGGACATGTTCATCTGCGAGGCCATCGCCGCCAGCAGGGTGACGTTGGGCGAGGGCGAGGGTGCGGACGGGCCCTGTTTGGCCCCGGACTTGATGGGCGAGGGGCGGTCGAAGTCCGCACCCTGCAGTTGGTGGTTGCCCACCTGCACCGGATTGATCGTGCGCGGCGCGCCGCCGAAGGCCGCCGTCAGTGCGTCGGCCATCACCCGGTACTTGCCCTCGTTGACGGTGGAGATGGCGTACATCACCACGAAGAAGGCGAGCAGCAGGGTCATGAGGTCGGCGTAGGGGATCGCCCAGGCCTCATGGTTGGCATGTTCCTCGTGCTTGTGCCGCCGTGCCATGGTCGCCCCGGCTCAGTGCAGGAAGCCGGCCAGCTTGGCCTCGATGTTGCGCGGATTCTCGCCCTGCGCGATGGCGATCAGGCCTTCGATGATCATTTCCTGCTCGCGGCTGCGCCCGCCGATCACGCTCTTGAGCTTGCTGGCGATGGGCAGGAAGAACAGGTTGGCCGAGGCGATGCCGTAGATGGTCGCGGTGAACGCGGCGGCGATGCCGTGGCCCAGCTTGCTGGGATCGGCGAGGTTCTTCATCACCGCGATCAGGCCGAACACCGCGCCGATGATGCCCAGCGTGGGCGCATAGATGCCCATGGCCTCGAAGACCTTCGCGGCCGCCAGGTCCTGGTGTTCCTGACCGTTGAGGTCGATCTCCATCATGTGCCGGATCGCTTCCGGCTCCACGCCGTCGACCAGCATCTGCAGGCCCTTCTTCAGGAACGGGTCGTCCTGCTGGTTTACCAGCGGCTCCAGGCCCAGCAGGCCCTGCTTGCGGGCGATGTTGCTCCAGTCGACGATCTCGGCGATCAGCGCCTCGCCGTCGTTGCCCGGCGGGCGGATCACCCAGCGGGCGATCGACAGGGCGCGCTTGAATACCGGCGGCGGCGTATGCACCAGGATCGCGGCGATGGTGCCCAGGATCACGATGACGAAGGCGGCCGACGACCACAGCGACGACAGGCCCGCGCCCTTGAGGATGCTGCCACCGACCAGCGCGACCAGTGCCAGCAGGAGTCCGATGAGGCTGAAGATATCCATGTGCTGATCTATCGGCCCGATGCAGGGGGACTTGAGGTGAGCTTCTTGTAGGAGCGACGTGAGTCGCGACCACGATCACACAGACATCCGCGTGTCATGTGGTGCAGATGCGGTTGTGGGGCGATGGCGGCTTTTGTAGGAGCGACGTAAGTCGCGACCGGGATCCGACCGCCGTCAGGCGCCCCGGCGGTGCCAAGCGTGCGGTCGCGACTTACGTCGCTCCTACAGAAGAGCAGCAACTGGGCTGCGTCACGCCGTCGCGCGCAGCCCGTCCACGTCCAGGATCAGCGCCATGCGGCCGTCGCCGATCAGGGTGGCGCCGGCATAGCCGGGCAGGCCGCGCACGGCGCGCGGCAGGGGTTTGATGACGACTTCCTCGCGGCCACGCACCTGGTCCACGATCAGGCCGAAGCGCTGTTCGCCCATCTGCAGCACCACGATGGTCAGCAGGGGCGCCATCACCGGATCCACGCGCAGCCACTGGCGCAGGTCGACCAGCGGCAGCGTGTGGCTCTGCCGGTCGAGCACGGCCTGGCCGTCGAACCAGCGCAGGCTCTCGGAGGGCGCGTGCAGCACTTCCATCACGCGCGCCAGCGGCAGGGCGTAGACCGGGTCGCCCGCCTGCACCAGCAGCGTGGGCAGGATGGCCAGCGTCAGCGGCACGCGGATGACGAAGCGGCTGCCGCGGCCCACGTCGGAGTGGATGGTGATCTGTCCGCTGAGCTCGCGGATGCGCGACTGCACCACGTCCATGCCGACGCCGCGGCCGGAGATGTCGGTGACTTCGGCCTTGGTGGAGAAGCCGGGCAGGAAGACCAGTTGCAGGCACTCGTCGTGGGACAGGCGGGCGGCTGCTTCGGGATCGATCAGGCCCTTCTCCAGCGCCTTGACGCGCAGGCGTTCCGGATCGATGCCGGCGCCGTCGTCGCGGATCTCGATGGTGACGAAGTCGCCTTCCTGCTGCGCCGACAGGCGCACGTGGCCCTGCCGCGGCTTGCTGCAGGCTTCGCGCAGTGACGGCACTTCGATGCCGTGGTCGATCGCGTTGCGTACCAGGTGAACCAGCGGATCGGCCAGCGCCTCCACCAGGTTGCGGTCCAGCTCGGTATCGGCGCCGACCAGTTCCAGGTCGACTTCCTTCTGCAGCTGGCGGGCGACATCGCGCGCCACCTTGGGAAAACGCGAGAACACCTTGCCGACCGGCTGCATGCGCGTGCGCATGACGGCGGTCTGCAGGCGGGCCGTGGCGATGTCTAGGCTGCTGACGGCGCGGTCCAGCTCTTCGTCGCGGATGCGCGCCCGCAGCGTCTTCAGCCGGTTGCGCGACAGCACCAGCTCGCCCACCAGGTTGACGATGGCATCCAGCCGCTTGGTATCCACGCGGATGGTCTGTTCGGTTTCGCCGCCCACCTTGGCGGCCGGCTTGCCCGCAGGCGCGGGCTTGGGCGCGGGTTGCGGACGGGGCGGCGGTGTGGGCGAGGGTGCCACCACCGTTGTCGGCACGCCGTCGCCGTGCAGCTGGTCCAGCAGCGCCTCGAACTCGTCGTCGGAGATCAGGTCGCCGCCCGACGAGGCGGCAGCGCCCGCTGCGGGCGGGGTCGCCGGTTTCGGTGCGGGTGCGGCATGGCCCTGCACGTCGAACTGGTCGATCAGGATCTGTGGCGCATGCGGCGGGTCTTCGCCGGCACCGATGGCGTCGAGCATCTGCTGCAACCAGTCCAGCGACTGTTGGGCGGCATCGAAATGCTGCGGTTCCAGCGTCGCCTGGCCGGCGCGCACCAGGCCCAGGGTCTCTTCGGCGGCATGGCACAGGTTGACCATGGGCTGGATGCCCAGGAAGCCGGCGCCGCCTTTCAGCGTGTGGAAGCCACGGAACACCGCGTTGAGCTGCTCGCTGTCGGACGGGTCCTGTTCCAGCGTTACCAGCTGTTCGCCCAGCCGGTCGAGGATTTCCTGCGCTTCGATCAGGAAGTCGGCGGCGATTTCAGGGGTGACGGCGGCCATGGGCGGGGCGGGTACCGGAACGGGCGATCAGCGGGAGGAATCGAGCAGGCGCATCGCATGCGCGTGGCGGCGGCGCAGGATGCGGCCGGCGATGACATCGCAGACCAGCAGCACGCCCACGAACAGCAGGACGACGGGATGGCGGGGGCGGCGGTCGGTGGAATCGGTCATGGCGGGTCTCCGGTGCCGCGTCGCGCTTCCGCCGGGCTACAGGCCCAGGCCGGACAGCAGGTCGTCGGCGTCGTCCTGCGAGAAGGCATTGCGGTCAAGACCAGCAACGGCCGGGCCGGCGAGTTCTGAACCCTTGCCGCTGTTTTTTTCCGGTGGCGGCAGGCCCAGCGCGCCGAAGCCTTCATGCACGCGCCGCACGATGCCGGCCACCCGGCGGATGATCTGGCCGGTAAGGTCCTGGTAGCTCTGCGCCAGCGCCATCTCGGACAGGCCCTTGCCGATGCGGTCCACCAACGCAGCCTGTTCGGGCGACAGATCGGTGCCCTTCAGCTGCGTGGCGTAGCCGCGGCACTGTTCGGCCAGATCCAGCGTCGTGTGGCTGGCCTGTTCGGTCATCTCGACCACGTGGTCCAGGCGCGCGCAGGCATCATCGAGCTCGCCGGCGTCGGTGGGGGGCAGTTCGCCGAGGGTCTGCGCCAGTTCGCGCGCCAGTCGCCCCAGGCCCTGCATCATGGGCTGGGTGCGCCAGGCGGCGATGGCGTCCAGTTCCCGGCGCCAGCCCGCCTCGTCGCCCTGTTCCAGGGCATCGAGCGCGTGCTGCAGCTTCTCCACCAGGGCCGCACGGGCGGTACCCACATCGGCGACGGCATTCATCACGCGGCCGCTCCCAGGCGCTCGAAGATCTTGCCCAGCTTCTCTTCCAGCGTCTGCGCAGTGAACGGTTTGATGATGTAGCCGTTCACGCCGTTCTGCGCCGCTTCGATGATCTGCTCGCGCTTGGCTTCGGCCGTGACCATCAATACCGGCAGGGTCTTGAAGCGGTCGTCGGCGCGGATGGCCTTCAGCAGCTCGATGCCGGTCATGCCCGGCATGTTCCAGTCGGTGACCACGAAATCGAAGCTGCCCTGCGCCAGTGCGGTCAACGCGGTGCTGCCGTCGTCGGCCTCGGCGGTGTTGGTATAGCCCAGGTCGTTGAGCAGGTTCTTGATGATGCGGCGCATGGTGGAGAAATCGTCCACGATCAGGATGCGCATGTTCTTGTTGGTCACGGGTGCTCCGGTGCTGCGTGGACGGTGAGTCTGGTGGGGATATCGGCCGGGGGAGGGAAAGATTTAGGGGAGACAACGCCGCTCTGTAGGAGCGCCCCTTGGGCGCGATGCTTCTCGTTCGATCCAATCAAGAGCATCGCGCCCATGAGGCGCTCCTACAGGGTTATGCGTCGTCCAGGGTCACTCGTCGTCTTCCAGCCCCGCGTCCGCCTTCTCGAACACCTGCAGGCGGCCGCGCAGGCGCACCATGGCCTGGCCGTGGATCTGGCAGACGCGCGATTCGCTGACGCCGAGCACCGCACCGATCTCCTTCAGGTTGAGCTCCTGCTCGTAGTACATCGACAGCACCAGCTGTTCGCGCTCGGGCAACTGGCCGATGGCCTTCACCAGCTGCTGGCGGAACTCGCTGCGCTCCAGGTGCTGCTGCGGCGAGGGACCGCCGGTACGGGTGGTGTTGGGTTCGCCATGGTCGTCGATGTGCGATTCCAGGCTCAGCACCTGTCCGCGCGCCGCGTCTTCCATCAGGCGCAGGTATTCGGGCAGCGGCATCTCCATGGCGCTGGCCACTTCGGTGGCGATGGCGGCACGGCCGGTGCGCTGTTCGATCTCGCGCACGGTGGCGGCGGCCTGGCGCGCGCGGCGGTGCACCGACCGCGGCACCCAGTCGCCCCGGCGGATCTCGTCGATCATCGAGCCGCGGATGCGGATGGACGCGTAGGTCTCGAACGAGGCCCCCTGTTCGGCGTCGTAGCTGCGCGAAGCCTCCAGCAGGCCGATCATGCCGGCCTGGATCAGGTCGTCGATCTCCACGCTGGCCGGCAGTCGGGCGGCCAGATGGTGGGCGATGCGGCGCACCAGGTCGGCATGCTGGGCGATGACGTCGTTGGCGGCGGAGCGTTGCACCGCGCGGTACTGGGCGGCGGCGGTGTTCATGCGGCCACCCCGCGCTGGATCAGGCGTTCCACGAAGAACTCCACGTTGCCGCGGGCGCCGACCGGGGGTTGCCAGCGCGCCGTGGTGCGGGCGATCTCGGCGATCGCGCGCGCCGACGGGCTGCCCGGATAGGCCTTCACCACCGCCTGCTGGCGCTGCACGGCGCGGCGCAGCCAGTCGTCCTGCGGCACGGCACCCAGGTAATGCAGGGCCACGTCGCCGAGGAAGCGTTCGCAGACGCGCGCGAGCTTCTCGTACAGTTTCCGGCCTTCGTTGGGGTCGCGCACCATGTTGGCGATCACGTGCACGCGGTCCAGGCCGCGTTCGCGCGCCAGCACCTTGATCAGGGCGTAGGCGTCGGTGATCGAGGCCGGCTCGTCGCAGACCACCACCACGGTGTCCTGCGCGGCCTGGCAGAAGGTCAGCACGCTGTCGGTGATGCCGGCGGCGGTGTCGACCACCATCACGTCGAGCGCGCGTTGCAATTCGGAGAACACATGGACCAGGCCCACGTGTTCGGCGGGCGTCAGTTCGGCCATGTGGCGGAAACCCGACGACGCCGGCACCCCCATCAGGCCTTCCGGACCTTCCAGCAGCACGTCCTCCAGCTGGCAGCGGCCGGCGACGAGATCGGCCAGGGTGAACTTGGGCGACAGGCCGAGCAGCACGTCCACGTTGGCCAGGCCCAGGTCGGCGTCCATCAACAGCGTGCGTTTGCCCATTTCGGCCAGCGATACCGCCAGGTTCACGGACACGTTGGTCTTGCCCACACCGCCCTTGCCGCCGGTGACGGCGATGACGCGCACCGGATGGAAGGCGCCGGGCAGGGGGGGCGTGCTGCGGGGGTTGGTCTGCAGCAGGGGGTCAGGCGACATGGGTGGCCTCGGTCGAGCAGGGTTCGTCGGCTTCGCGGCGCAGCTGGTCCAGCCGCAGCACGAGGTGGGCGCTGTTGGCGCGATGGAGGTCGTCGGGCACGCGCTGGCCGTCGGTCACCCAGGCCATGGGAAGCTGGTGGTCCACGACCACCGACAGCGCACTGCCCAGGCGACCGGTTTCGTCCAGCTTGGTCAGCACCACGCCCTGTGGCTGCACGGTGCTGAAGCGGCGGACGACTTCGTCCAGGTCGGCGAAATGGGAATTGGCCGGCAGGCAGAGCAGGGTCTGCACCTGGCCGGACGCGCGCAGCCAGTTGAGCTGGCCGACCAGGTTGCGGTCGCGCTGGCCCAGGCCGGCGGTGTCTATCAGCACCAGCTTGTAGTCGCGCAGGCGTTCCAGCACCAACGCCAGGCCCTGTGCGCTGTCGGCCTCGTGCACGGCGATGCCCAGTTGGCGGCCGTAGCCGTGCAGCTGCTCGCGGCCGCCGATGCGCACGGTGTCGGTGGTCACCAGGGCCACATCGCGCGCGTTGTGGCGCTGGGCGAAGCAGGCCGCCAGCTTGGCGATGGTGGTGGTCTTGCCGGCCCCCGTGGGGCCGACCAGGGCGACCACGCCGCCGGTTTCCAGCGGATCGGCCTCGGTGACGGGCAGTTTCTTCGACAGCAGTCCCAGCATCAGGCCGCGACCGCGATGGGCCTCGGTGTCGGCGGGAATCTGCAGGGCGATGTCGCGGGTGATGCCGGCGTCGAAGCCGTAGTCTTCCATCAGCTCCATCGCCTGCATGCGCACCGGCGACCCGCGCAGGCGTTCGTCGGTGAGGCGGTGCATCTCGCGTTCGATCATTTCGCGCATCGCCGCCAGTTCGCCGCGCATCTGCACCAGCTGCGCGTCGCTCTCGCGCGCGTCGGCGGCGTTGTCGGCCACCACGGTCAGCGTGGGCACGGTGACGGCGGCCGGGGCGGGGACGGTGTCCGCGGAGGGCAGGCGCGCACTTGGCAGGGTGGCGACCTTCGGCGCAGGCGCCGGTTCCGGCAGGGCGACCGGCGGCGCGATCGACGGCAGCATTGCGTCCAGGTCCAGGGTGTCGTCGATGTCCGCGCGCACGGCGGTGCGCGGACGCGGCGGCGCGGCGGGTTCGGCGTGCGGTGCGACGGCAGGTGCCGGTTCGTTGGCGGGCGCCGCGGGCAGGCAGGCGGCCAGCTTGGCGGCGAAGGATGTGGGTTCGATCAGCTGCGGGGCGATGTCGCGCAGGGGTTGGCCGGGCGCGAAGCGCGGCGGCGCTTCGTTGGCGGCGGCAACCGGCGTTGCGACCACAGGCGCCACCGGCATGCGCGGCGTGGCGACGGGGGTCTCGGGACGCGCCGATCCCGGCACGACAGGTGCCGGCGCGCTCTGGCGACGCGCGAAGTAATTAGCGGCGGCCTCGGCGGGTGACAGGGACGCTGCGGCCGTTGCGGGCACCGCGGCGTTCGCGTCCGTGTTCGCGGCCCGGTTCGGCGCGGCCGGGTCCAGCAGCGGATGCAGCGGGGCGGTCGCGGCGGCCGGGCGCATCGCCTCCAGCGTGTGCTTCACCAGCGCCTCGTCGTAGTTGCTGGCGGCGACGATCTCGACGCCGTCCTCGGTGACGCGGTTGGACAGGATCACCGCGTCCGGGCCGTGTTCCTGGCGGACCATGGCGAAGGCGGTGCGCATGTCGGGGGCGACGAAGCGTTTGATTTTCATGGGATGAGGGCCGGGAACAGGGAACGGGGAACAGGGAACGACAGAGGGCGGGCGAACCGCTTCCCACGCGTTCGTCGAGACATCTGCTGCTGAATTCGTGTCATCTCATTGCTCCTGCCGATTGCGACCAACCCACATTCCCCGTTCCCGCTTGCCACACCATCAATTGATCGTCCCCACCAGCTTCAACCGCTTGTCCTCGGGCACCTCGCTGTAGGCCAGCACCGACAGCGAGGGGACGCTGTGGCGGACCAGGCGGGCGAGGGCGGCGCGGACCGAACCCGGGACCAGCACCACTGCAGGCTCACTGCGGGCTTCCTGCTTGGTCACCACGTCGGCGAGGCTCTGGTGCAGGCGTTCTGCCAGTCCCGGTTCCAGCGCCGCGCCGGTTCCCTGGGTGCTGTCCTGCAAGACGCGTTCCAGATTCGGCGCCAGGGTGTAGACGGGCAGCTCCGGGGTCATGCCGGAGATTTCCTGCACGATGAAACGCCCCAGCGAGGTGCGCACGGCGGCGGTGAGTGCGGCCGGGTCGCTGTTCTGCGGCGCGAATTCCACCAGCGACTCCACGATGCGGCGCAGCTGGCGGATCGGCACGCGCTCGACCAGCAGGTTCTGCAGCACGCGCACCACGGTGGCCAGCGGCAGCGTCTTGGGCGTGAGGTCCTCGACCAGCTTGGGCGCGCTGCGTCCCAGCTGCGACAGCAGCTGCTGTACTTCTTCGTGACCAAGCAGTTCAGGTGCGTGTTCGCGGACCAGGTGGGAGAGGTGGGTGGCCATGACGGTGGCCGGATCGACCACGGTATAGCCGAGCGATTCGGCGGTGGCCTTCTGGTGGGACTGGATCCACACCGCATCCAGGCCGAAGGCCGGGTCCTTGCCGGGGATGCCGCCGATGGCGCCGAAGGCGCCGCCGGGGTCCAGGGCCAGCTCGCGGTCCGGATGGATGTCGGCCGTGGCGACGGGGACGCCGTGCACCAGCAGGCGGTAACCGTTGGAGGGCCGTTCCAGGTTGTCGCGGATGTGCACCGGCGGGATCAGGAATCCCAGATCCTGGGTCAGCTTGCGGCGCCCCGCCTTGATGCGCGACATCAGTTCGCCGCCCTGGTTCTTGTCGACCAGCGGAAACAGCCGGTAGCCCACTTCCAGGCCCAGCGGATCGACCGGGCGCAGTTCGTCCCAGGTCAGCTCCGCGTTGCGGGCCGGTGCGCCGGGGGCGGGCAGGGCCGCGACATCGCCGGTGGCGGCTTCGGGCCCCTCCTGCGTGCGCTTCCACATCTTCCAGGCCAGGTAGCCCAGGATCGCCGCCAGCGTCAAAAAGGCGACGTTGGGCATGCCCGGCACCAGGCCGACCAGGCCCAGCACGCCCGCGGCCACCGCCAGCGCCTTGTGCTGGCCGAAGGCCTGGCCCATCACGGCCTGGCCCATGTCCTGCGAACGCGACGCGCGGGTGACCAGCATGGCCACCGCCGAAGACACCAGCAGCGCCGGCAGCTGCGCCACCAGGCCGTCGCCGATGGACAGCAGGGTGTAGGTGGACGCGGCCTCGGCCGCCGGCATGCCGTGCTGGGCCATGCCCACGGCGAACCCGCCGACCAGGTTGATGAACAGGATCAGGATGCCGGCGATGGCATCGCCGCGGATGAACTTGTTGGCACCGTCCATCGCACCGTAGAAGTCAGCTTCCTCGCGGACTTCCTCGCGGCGCGCCTTGGCTTCCTCGCGGGTCAGGATGCCGGCGTTGAGATCGGCGTCGATGGCCATCTGCTTGCCCGGCATCGCGTCCAGGATGAAGCGCGCCGATACCTCGGAAATACGGCCCGCGCCCTTGGTGATCACCACGAAGTTGATGATGGTCAGGATGGCGAACACCACGATGCCGACCGCGTAATTGCCGCCCACCACGAACTCGCCGAAGGCCGCGATGACCTTGCCGGCCGCATCGTGGCCGTTCTGGCCGTTGAGCAGGATCACGCGGGTGGAGGCCACGTTCAGCGCTAGGCGCAGCATCGTGGTCATCAGCAGGATGATGGGGAAGATGGTGAAGTCCAGCGGCCGCTTCACGTAGATCACGGCCAGCAGCACCACCAGCGAGATGGCGATGTTGAAGCTGAACAGCGCGTCCAGGACCGGCGGCGCCAGCGGCACCACGATCATGGCCAGCAGCGCCAGCACCACCAGCGGCGCGCCCAGGCCGTTCTTCAGCATCTCCATCCAGCGCACGCCGCCGGCAGCCGGTTGCGCGCTCATGCCTTGCCCCCATGCTCATCCACGTCCACGGCGGGCATGTCCGGATGCGGGGCTTCGCCCACGCGCCAGGCGCGCAGCTGGTACACGTAGGACAGGATCTGGGCGACGGCGGCGTACAGTCTCACGGGGATCTCCCGGCCAAGCTGCCCCTCCCGATACAAGGCGCGTGCCAGCGGGGGCGCGGAGACGATGGCGATGCGGTGGGCGTCGGCGACTTCGCGGATGCGCAGGGCCAGTTCGTCCACGCCCTTGGCGACCACGGTGGGCGCGCCCATCTGGCCGGCCTGGTACTTCAGCGCCACGGCGTAGTGGGTGGGGTTCACCACCACCACGTCGGCGGTCGGGACCTCTTCCATCATCCGGCGCTGCGACAGCTGGTGCTGCATCTGCCGGATGCGGCCCTTCACTTCCGGGCTGCCCTCGCTCTCCTTCATCTCCTCGCGCAGTTCCTGGCGCGTCATCTTCAGCTTCCGCATCCAGTTCCACTTCTGGTAGGGCGCGTCGACGGCGGCCAGCAGGATCAGCCCGCCGGTGGTGGCCAGCAGCAGGGTGCTGGTGAACGTCAGCCCGCTGCGCACGGCCTGTTCCAGCGGCATGGTCAACAGTTCGCGCAGGGGGTTGAGTCCCAGTTTCACGCAGATCGCCGCCGCGCCGCCGATCAGGGCCACGCGCAGCAGCGACTTCAGCAGTTCGGCGACGCTTTCGGCGCCGTACAGGCGCTTGAGGCCGGCAGCCGGGCTGAGACGCTTGAAATCGGGCATCAGCGCCTTCTGCGAGAACTGCAGGCCGCTCATCGCCACCGGCGCCACCAGGCCGGCGAGCACGCAGATGCCGGCCACCGGCGCGATCACGGCGAGCAGCTTGAGCAGCAGCAGCCCCACGTGGCCGAACAACTGGTCCGGCTGGCGCATCAGTGCCGCATCGGGGGTCAGGGCGATCTTCATCCAGCCCAGCGCATTGCGGGCGAGGGAAGGCCCCATCGCGATGATCGCCAGCACGCCCGCCCCGAACACCGCCGCCGTGGCCAGCTCGCGCGAGCGCGGGATGTTGCCCTGTTCACGGGCTTCGCGGCGTCGTTTTTCGGTAGGGAGTTCTGTGCGTTCGCCGCTTTCGTCCTGCTCAGACATGGCGTGTTTCCGACGGGGTCGGGGCGGTCGATGCAAGTCCCGTTCCACTCTGCGGACGCGGCGCGACATGGAATTGTCTAACGCTGTCCCGCGCAGCTAGCATCTGGCGGATGCTGTTCCGCGCCCTCCGCCGACCCCGCTGCCTGCTGCTGCGCCTGCCTGCGCTGGCGCTGCTGTTGCTGGCGGTGCTGGCCAATCCGGTGCTGGCCTCGCTGGGCGATCTGCACGAACTGGGCAGCCGCGGGGAACACCTGCATGCCGTGTCCGAGCACGGCGATGCGGCATCCGGGCACGAACATGCGGATGGCGAGGCCGGCGAGGGCGACCTGCTGCATGCGCTGATGCATGCCAGCCATTGCTGCGGCCATCTGACCGCCATCGTGCCGGCGCCGATCGCGCTGCCCGGCATGCCGCGGGCGTCGGCGGCGCCCCTCGCCGACACCGTGCCCCTGCCGCCGTCGCGGCCGGCTTCGCTGCTGCGTCCTCCGATCGTCGCGTGATGGCCGTGCCGGGCCGAGCCTCCTCCGTCCGGCGTTCCATCACCGACTTCCCGGAGACTCCCCATGTGGTTGCGACTGGCGGCACTGGCCGCCCTCGCGATCGCGCCGTGCGTGCACGCGCAGGCGCCATCGCCCATTGTTCCCCCTGATGTCCTCACGCTCGACGATGCCGTCGCGCGCGTGGCCCGTACCCATCCCGACCTGCGCCTGATCGATGCCCGCCGAGGCGGACTGCAGGCGGGTCTCGACGCCGCGTCGCTGCGGCCGGCCCTGCGCGCGGGGCTGGACATCGAGAACGCCCTCGGCAGCGGGCAGGCGCGCGCCTTCCGCCCGGCCGAGACCACCCTGACCCTCGCCGGCGGGCTGGGGGGCGGCGGCGAGCTGGATGCGCGGGGCCCCCTGGCGCAGGGCCGCATCGATGCGCTGGCTGTAAAGCGGGGAGCTCGTCGGCTGGATCTGTTGGCTGAAACGGCGCGGAGGTATTTGGGCTTGGTGGCACGGGAGATGTGGGCGACGTTTGGCCAAGTTGAGTGGAATCAGCTGGCTGTTGTATACCACAGACTGTGTCCAGG
>NZ_PDWV01000074.1 GCF_010093385.1 Pseudoxanthomonas mexicana | reverse complement strand
CGGGGGGCTGCGAAGATTGGTAAAAGGGACATTTAGGGGGCCATCGGCACGGGGATGCAATAGCGCGATGGAAACCGCAGCAAAACCAGGCTGTTGCACGCGCGCCCCGAA
The DNA here is from genome assembly GCF_010093385.1 of Pseudoxanthomonas mexicana. GTDB lineage: Bacteria > Pseudomonadota > Gammaproteobacteria > Xanthomonadales > Xanthomonadaceae > Pseudoxanthomonas_A > Pseudoxanthomonas_A mexicana. The sequence continues at coordinate 15,044 of NZ_PDWV01000074.1, read as the reverse complement.
AAATGAACAGGCGCCACAAGGGCGCCTGTCGGAGAACCGCCTGCGGGGCCGGTCACTCGGCCGCCGCCACCTTCGGAGCGGGCGGGTTCTGGTAGATCAGGTACGGCTCGGACTTGTGCTCGATCACCGACTCATCCACCACCACCTTGCTGACGTTTTCCAGCGACGGCAGTTCGTACATGGTATCCAGCAGAACGGATTCGACGATGGTGCGCAGGCCGCGCGCGCCGGTCTTGCGCTTCAGCGCCTTGCGGGCGATCGCCGACAGCGCGTCGGGGCGGAATTCCAGCTCCACGCCCTCCATCTCGAACAGCTTCTTGAACTGTTTGGTGATGGCGTTCTTGGGCTCGGTGAGGATCTTCACCAGGGCGGCCTCGTCCAGCTCCTCCAGCGTGGCGACCACCGGCAGGCGGCCGACGAACTCGGGGATCAGGCCGAACTTGATCAGGTCTTCCGGCTCGACGTCGGTCAGCAGCTTGCCGGTCTCGGTCTTGCGCTCGGCGCTCTTCACCTTGGCGCCGAAGCCGATGCCGCTGGCCTCGGTACTGCGCTGCTGGATGATCTTGTCCAGTCCCGCGAATGCGCCACCGCAGATGAACAGGATGTTCTTCGTGTCCACCTGCAGGAATTCCTGCTGCGGGTGCTTGCGGCCACCCTGCGGGGGCACGCTGGCCACGGTGCCTTCGATCAGCTTCAGCAGGGCCTGCTGGACGCCTTCGCCGGACACGTCGCGGGTGATCGAGGGGTTCTCGCTCTTGCGCGAGATCTTGTCGATCTCGTCGATGTAGACGATGCCCTGCTGCGCCTTGTCGACGTCGTAGTCGCACTTCTGCAGCAGCTTCTGGATGATGTTCTCCACGTCCTCGCCCACGTAACCGGCTTCGGTCAGCGTGGTGGCGTCGGCGATGGTGAACGGCACGTTGAGCAGGCGCGCCAGCGTTTCGGCCAGCAGCGTCTTGCCCGAACCGGTCGGGCCGGCCAGCAGGATGTTGGACTTGGCCAGTTCGACCTCGTCGTTCTTGCTACGGCTCTCGATGCGCTTGTAGTGGTTGTACACCGCGACCGCCAGCGTACGCTTGGCGCGGTTCTGGCCGATCACGTACTGATCCAGGACCTCGAGGATCTCGCGCGGCTTGGGCAGGTGGCTGCGGGCCGACTGGGCCTTCTCTTCCAGCTCTTCGCGGATGATGTCGTTGCACAGCTCGACGCATTCATCGCAGATGAACACGCTGGGGCCCGCAATGAGCTTGCGGACTTCGTGCTGGCTCTTGCCGCAGAACGAGCAGTACAGGATTTTGGTGCTGTCGCCGGTACGGCCCTGACGATCTTCGCTCATGCTGGTATTACTCGGTCGCTCAACCTGCCCCGGGGGCTTTCGGTCGGAGAATAGCACACGGCCCCGGCCTGTCAGCCGGGTCCGTGAACAGGGGGATTTGGGCCGGAAAACCGGTCAATGCAGGCGATCAGGCCGGCTGGATCGACTCGTCCGGGCGCCGTTCGAGCACCTGGTCGACCAGGCCATACGCCTGCGAATCGGCCGCACTCTTGAAGTTGTCGCGCTCGGTATCACGCTCGATGGTTTCCAGCGACTGCCCGGTGTGGTGGGACAGGATGGCGTTCAGCTTGGCGCGCAGCGTGAGGATCTCGCGGGCGTGGATGTCGATGTCCGTGGCCTGGCCCTGGAAGCCACCCAGCGGCTGATGGATCATCACGCGCGAATTCGGCAGGGCATAACGCTTGCCCTTGGCACCTGCCGCCAGCAGCAGCGCGCCCATGCTGGCCGCCTGCCCGACGCAGATCGTGCTCACGTCCGGCTTGATGTACTGCATGGTGTCGTAGATGGCCATGCCCGCCGTCACCACGCCACCGGGCGAGTTGATGTACAGGCTGATGTCCTTCTCCGGGTTCTCCGCCTCGAGGAACAGCATCTGCGCCACGATGACATTGGCCACGTGGTCGTCCACGCCGCCGACCAGGAAGATCACGCGCTCCTTCAGCAGGCGGGAATAGATGTCGTAGGCGCGCTCGCCGCGGCTGGTCTGCTCGACCACCATCGGCACCAGGTTGAGGGCTTTGGTTTCAATACTCATCGGTTCTCGCGCCTGTCGTTCGTGAAAAGGTCCGGCCTAGGATAGCCGGACCTTCTGCCCGGGCGGGCGCCCGGCTCAGTTGCGGATGGCTTCCTGGAAGGAAAGCGTCTGCTCGGTGTGCTGGGCGCGCTCGGCGATCCAGTCGATCACCTGCTCTTCCATCACGCGGCCCTGCAGACTGTTCATCAACTGGGGGTCGTTGCGGTACAACTCAATGACCTGCTCCGGCTCTTCGTAGGTAGAGGCGATCAGGCGCAGGGTCTCGTTCAGGCGCTTGGGGTCCAGGCGCAGCTGGTTGCGGCGGGCCACCTCGCCCACCAGCAGGCCCACCAGGACGCGCTTGCGGGCCGCGTCCATGAAGCCTTCGTGGGCGTTGTCGGGGATCTGCACCTGCTGACCCTGACGGCGGGCCTGCTCGGCCGCCTGCTGGACCATCACGCGGGCCTCGTTCTCGACCAGGCGCGGCGGCATCTCGACATGGGCGTAGGCGGCGATCAGCTGCTCGCCCACTTCGCGGCGCAGGCGGGTCATCAGCGCACCCTTCAGCTCGCGCTCCAGGTTGCTGCGGATATCGGCACGGAACTGCTCGGCATCGCCGCTCTTCACGCCGAAGCTGCGGATGAAGTCGCGGTCGACCTCGGGCACCACCGACTCGGCCACCTCGGTGACCTTCACGTGCACGTCGACCTGCCTGCCCGCCAACTGCGGCACGCGCCAGTCGGCCGGGAACGTCACCGACACGGTCTTCTCGTCACCCTTGGCCAGGCCCACCAGGGCCTGCTCGATCTCGCCGAACATCACGCCCGAACCGATCAGGGTGGCGCCCTTCTCGATGCCTTCGGCCGGCATGCGCTCCTCGCCCGCCTGCGACCAGGTCTCCAGCGCCACACGATCGCCCACCTGGGCGCCGCGCTCGACCACCTGGAAGGTACGGCGCTGCATGCGCAGGTTGTCGACCATCTGGTCGATGTCCGCGTCGGTCACTTCCGCGGTATGGCGGACGACATTGAGCTTGGCGACATCGATGTCGCCGAAGTCCGGCACCACCTCGAACGTAGCCACGAAATCCAGCTCGCCCTCGCCCTGCTTCTCGATGCGCGGGTTGCCGGCCAGCTGAAGGTCCTGCTCGCGCACGGCGTTATTGAAGGTCTCGCGCAGCAGGCCGTCCAGGGCCTCGGCGCGCACCTGGTCGCCGTAGCGCTGCTCGATGACCTTGGCCGGCACCTTGCCGGGACGGAACCCCTTGATGCGCGCAGTGCGCGACAGTTCGCGCAGGCGGCCGCCGATGTGGGTGTCCAGGCGCTCAGCCGGCAGGCTGAAGCTCATGCGGCGCTCGAGGTTGCCGACCGATTCGACCGAAACTTGCATACTCACTGACTCCTGCGGCCACGGCATGACCGGGGCACTGTTGATAATCCGGGACGTCCGGGACCAGGGCGCAGCGCCCCTCCCGACGGAACTTACTAGTTTCGCCGATTCCGCGGCGGGCTGCCAGCAGGAAGGCAATGGGCGGCCTCCCCAGCCCCGGTACGGGCTGCCGACCTTGCCGCAGGGGGAGCCTCCGCCGGACGCCGCGCCCGCCCGAAGACGACGGGGACCACCACGCAGGAGATCCCTACCCTTTGCGGACATCAAAACGGTCATGAGCGGGCGAAGCGCCGCTCAGCCCTGCCGCGTCCCACCCTCCCAAGGCGGCACGCATGGCCCGCGATCACCCGCCGGGCGTCGCCAATGCGCATTCATGATCATGCCATCCGGCATTCGCGGGGCGTGGTGCGAAAGGAGGGACTCGAACCCTCACGGGGGTTACCCGCTGGAACCTAAATCCAGTGCGTCTACCAATTCCGCCACTTTCGCATAGCCCGGCGATTGTACCGTGCCTCGACCTGCCCTCGGCCACCGCGACCCTGGAATGCGCCGCAGCGCGCCAGGACGCCTGAGTTTCGATAGAAAAGAAAAACGCCCGGCGGGGCCGGGCGTTTTCGGGATTGGTGGGCCGTCAAGGATTCGAACCTTGGACCTATTGATTAAGAGTCAACTGCTCTACCAACTGAGCTAACGGCCCCGAAACATCAGACGCGTAGTGTAACCGCATCGCTTTTTTCTGTGAACCCCCGCGGCGCGGAGATCCTGGAATCAGTGGGGTGGCTGAGGGGACTCGAACCCCCGACATCTGGAATCACAATCCAGTACTCTAACCAACTGAGCTACAGCCACCACTGAAACCTGCTTCCTCCCGGTTGCGCCGGAAGTGGCGCGCCCGACAGGACTCGAACCTGTAACCGCCGGCTTAGAAGGCCGGTGCTCTATCCGGTTGAGCTACGGGCGCCCGGACCGGATTGTCGCATCCCCGCCCTGCCGACACACACCCGGGCAGTACATCAGACTGGTCGGGGTAGAGGGATTCGAACCCCCGACCCTCTGCTCCCAAAGCAGATGCGCTACCAGACTGCGCTATACCCCGACGAGGGTCCCGGCGTGGCGTCTGGACGCCAACGAGGTCGCACATTGTCGGAACCTGCGGCCCGCCTGTCAAACGAAACGTGAGCGACCACCGCGTACGCTATGCTCGTCCACTGGGGACAGACGTCCGGCAAACACATGAGGGCACCATGATACGCAGCGGCAATCCGGCACTGAAGGAATCGACTTTCCTCGACCTGGGCAGCGGCACCGTCGTCTCGCGCGACGCCGGGGCGATGACGCTGAACGGCACCGTCAACAAGACCGGCATCCTGTTGCTGCTGTCGGTCCTGACGGCCGCCTTCGCCTGGACGCAATCGGTGGTCACCGGCCCGGACGGCACGGCCATGGTGGCACCGGGCGTCACGATCTACGCGTTGGGCGGCGCCATCGGCGGCTTCATCCTCGCCATGGTCACGGTGTTCAAGAAGACCTGGTCGCCCGTCACCGCGCCGCTCTACGCGCTGGTCGAAGGTTTCTTCCTGGGCGCGATCTCGGCCGTGTTCGAACTCAAGTACCCCGGTATCGTGTTCCAGGCCGTGGTGATGACCTTCGGTACGCTCGGCGCCCTGCTGGCGGCCTACCGCAGCGGCCTGATCCGCGCCACCGAAAACTTCAAGCTGGGCGTGGTGGCGGCGACCGGTGGCATCGCCCTGGTCTATCTGGTGTCGATGGGCCTGCGCCTGTTCGGCAAGGACATCCCGCTGATCCACGAATCCGGCCTGGTCGGCATCGGCTTCAGCCTGTTCGTGGTGGTGATCGCGGCGCTGAACCTGGTGCTGGATTTCGACTTCATCGAGTCCGGCGTGGAAGCCGGCGCACCGAAGTACATGGAGTGGTACGGCGCGTTCGGCCTGATGGTCACGCTGGTGTGGCTGTACATCGAATTCCGGCGCCTGCTGGCCAAGCTGCAATCGCGCGACTGAGCGCGCGCGGGTTACTGAAACAGGACGGGGCGCCCAGGGCGCCCCGTTCCATTTCGGCCATCGGCTGGCGCTAGCGCGGTGCGGCCGCGCGGCGGGGCCACAGCATGAATCCGATGGCAGACAGCGCCAGCAGCCAGCAGTAGTACACGCTGCCCGCCAGTGCCAGCGGCGACACTGCCGCCAGCGATGCCGCCAGCAGGATCTGCGCGCCGTACGGCAGTACGCCCTGCACCACGCACGCGAAGATGTCGAGCACGCTGGCCGCGCGCCGTGGGCTGATGCCGTGGCGTTGCGCGATGTCCTTCGCCAGGCTGCCGGTCACCAGGATGGCGACGGTGTTGTTCGCCGTCAGGGCGTCTGAGCCGGCCGCCAGTGCGGCGATGCTGAGTTCACCCGACCTGCGCCCGGTATGACCTCGCGCGAACTTCGCAATGACCTGCGCCAGCCATGCCAGACCACCGGTCGCCTTGATCAGCGCCGCCAGGCCGCCGATGAGGATCGACAGCAGCGTGATCTCGACCATGCTCTCGAACCCCAGGTAGATGTCGCCGGCGAACGAAACCACGTCGTACTCCTGCGCCAGCACGAAGCCGAACACGCCGGAAACCACCAGGCCGATGCCCAGCACCAGCACTACGTCCAGACCGGCCAGCGCCAGGCCGAGCACCACCACGTACGGGAGCACCAACCAGGGCGAAGCGGCGTCGGGGGCATCCACCGGCGCGGCGTCGCCCAGGGGGCGAGCAGGACGATCGTGGCGATGGCAGCGGGCAGCGCGATCCGGAAGTTCTCGCGGAACTTGTCGCGCATCTCCGCACCCTGGCTGCGGGTGGCCGCAATGGTGGTATCGGAGATGATCGACAGGTTGTCGCCGAACATGGCGCCGCCCAGCACGGCGGACGTCACCAGCACGCGATCCAGGCCCGCGGCATCGGCCACCCCCAGCGCGATCGGCACCACCGCCGCCAGCGTCCCCATCGACGTGCCGATGGACAGCGACACGAACGCGGCCACCAGGAACAGGCCTGGCAGGATCAGGCCGCCCGGCAAAGCGCCCAGCCCCAGCGCGACCACCGCATCGACGGCACCGATGGCTTTGGACACCGTGGCGAATGCCCCCGCGAGCAGGAAGATCAGGCACATCAGCATGACGTTGCCGTCGCCCATGCCCTGCAGCAGGGTCTGCTGCGCGGGAACACCGCGCCTGCGCGCAAGCCAGACGCCCAGCGCCAGGGCCGGCAGGATCGCCACCGGCGCTCGCAGTTGATAGAACCCCATGGCCTCGCCCTGCGCCGTGTAGTACATCCCGGCACCGAAGAACAGCGCCAGGAACAGCAGCAGCGGAGTCAGTGCAAGCGCACTGGGGCGGACGGACATGGCAGGGCCTTCTGCGTGGGGCCGCGGATTGTGCGTGCCGCCAGCCTAGCGTCCAACCCCATGGGTGGGACATAGGCCGACAAAAACGGGACGCTGGAACCCGGACCTGCCCAGCTACCGTGGCGCACTCGCCATGCGGAACGCTTCGCTGCCCCGGAACGCCCCCCACACCCCGACCAGCCCACCGAGGCCCAGGAGCGCACCCGTCACAGACGAGCCCCGCAGCAAACCGCCGATGCCGAACATCAGCGCGAACACCCCGGCATTGCCCGACACCCAGGCGATCCCCAGCCAGCCCATCGCTCGCCTCGGGGCCGCCCCCGGCAGGTCGCGCCACCAGCCCGGCGGATGCACGCGGCGCGTGAACGCTTCCAGATGCGCGTCGGGGACCGGCGGCGTCAGCCAGGTGGCCAGCAGGGCGCTGACCGTAGCGATCGCCACGATGGCCAGCAGCAGGTATTCGTCGCGCGCATCGGGGAACAGGGGATACAGCACGAGCGCGGACGACACCGCCGCCACGATGCCCGCGATCTCCGTCCATGCGTTCGCCCGCCACCAGAACCATCGCAGCATCGACGGAAGACCGAGTCCTGCGCCCAGTGCGATGAAAAGCCGCCACGCCTGCTCGATGCTGTCGATCCGCGACGCCCCCACCACCCCCATCGCCGTGAGCAGCATCACCGAGAGCCGGCTGACCCAGACCAGCCGCGACTGGCTGGCATCGGGCGCGACGAAGCGCCGATACAGGTCATGGGTGAGATAACTCGCCCCCCAGTTGAGATGGGTGTCCACAGTACTCATGAAGGCGGCCAGCAGCGACGCGAACAGCAGCCCCAGCAGGCCGGCCGGCAGCAGACGCGCCATCAGCACCGGATATGCCATCTCGCGGTCTGCCGCCACCACCTCGGCATCCGCGCCACCCCCGTTCACGCCCATGGGAAACACCACCAGCGCGACCAGCGCCACCAGCACCCACGGCCAGGTACGCCCCGCATAGTTGAGCACGGCGAACCAGAGCGTTCCCGCAGTCGCGTGGCGCTCGTCGCGTGCCGTGAACACGCGCTGGGCGAGATAGCCGCTGCCATCGCTGTAGTACTGCGCCCACCATTGCACGGCGATGTAGGTCAGGAACACCTGCCCCGGCAACCAGGCGGCATCGCGCCCGGGCACGAAGCCCAGCAGGCTTGCCCCGTCGTAGTGCCGTGCCAGCCCCGCCTGCAGGCCCTGCAGTCCTCCCACGTGATCGACCGCGATCCACGCAAAGGCCACGCCGCCGACCAGCGCCATGGCGAACTGGAGCAGGTCGGTCAGGATGACGCCACGGATGCCGCCCAGGCTGGAGTAGGCACCGATCACGCAGAACAGCACCAGCACCGTGATGGTGTCGCCCGGCGAACCGACCAGCAGCGCGACGGGCCAGAATGCGGTGAACGCCTCCATGGCCGCGGGCCCCAGCCACGCGTGCCAGTCCACGAAGGGCGCGGCGATCTTGACCATCGCCCTGACCACCCACCCCAGGATGATGGCGTTGATAAGGATGGCGAAGAATGCCGCCTTGAATCCCCGCAGCCACGCTGCGGAGCGTCCGCTGTAGCGAAGTTCGATCAGTTCGGCATCCGTCAGGACGCGCGAGCGGCGCCACAGTGCCGCGAACACGACCGCGACCGAAATGTGGGAAATGGCCCAGGACCACCACAGCCAGTTGCCGGCGACGCCATGCTTGGCGACCAGGCCGGACACCACCAGCGGCGTGTCCGCGGCGAACGTGGTGGCCGCCATGGAGGTGCCCAACCACCACCAGGGCAGCGACCGGTCGGCGACGAAGTAGGAGTCCAGCGAACGTCCCGCCGTGCGGGACACCCAGGCGCCCACCAGCAGTGTCACCCCCAGGTAGGCGGCGACGATGGTCCAGTCAATGACCGCCAGCGATCCCATCGGGCGCGACGGCAAGCGTCATGAGGAACATGGGACCGAGGATAACCCACGCGGACCGTGGCTCAAAACCGCACCTGCGCGCATCGACGGCGCGCAGGTGCGCACGAAGCGCGATCAGACGCGGCTGGCGATCGCCTTGGCGAACGACATCGTGGTGCCCTCGCCGCCCAGGGCCGGGGTCAGCGAATCCTTGGCTTCCAGCGTGGCGATGATGGCCGCGCGCAGGCGCTCGGCCTTCTCCGGCTGGCCCAGGTGGTCCAGCATCTGGGCCGCGCCCAGCAGCAGCGCGCAGGGGTTGGCGATGCCCTTGCCCGCGATGTCCGGCGCCGAGCCGTGCACGGCTTCGAAGATCGCCGCATCGGTGCCGATGTTGGCGCCCGGTGCCAGGCCCAGGCCGCCGACCAGGCCAGCGCACAGGTCCGAGATGATGTCGCCGAACAGGTTGGTGGTGACGATGATGTCGAACTGCTCCGGACGCATCACCAGCTGCATGCAGGTGTTGTCCACGATCATCTCGTTGCACTGGATGTCGGGATACTGCGCGGCCACTTCGCGCGCCACCTTCAGGAACAGGCCGGACGTGCTCTTCAGGATGTTGGCCTTGTGCACCACGGTGACCTTCTTGCGGCCGGTCTTGCGGGCCAGGTCGAAGGCGTAGCGCACGATGCGCTCGGAGCCCTTGCGGGTGATCTTCTGCGTCAGCAGCGCGGTTTCGCCGTCTTCCGAGATCGACTGGCCTTCACCAATGTACGCGCCCTCGGTGTTCTCGCGCACGGTGATCAGGTCCACGCCCGTCGGGAAGCGCGACTTGGTGTTCGGGAACGACTTGGCCGGACGCACGTTGGCGTACAGGTCGAAGTGGCGGCGCAGGGCCACGTTGATCGAACTGAAGCCCTCGCCCACCGGCGTGGTCAGCGGGCTCTTCAGGGCCACACCGTTCCCGCGGATGGAATCCAGCGTGGCCTGGGGCAGCAGGTCGCCGTGCTTTTCCAGCGCGACGAGGCCGGCATCGGCGTCTTCATAGGCCAGGCCGACCTTGAGGGCGTCGAGCACGTGCAGGGTGGCGTCCATGATCTCCGGGCCAATACCGTCGCCGCGGATGACCGTAATCGTCTGGGTCATTGAGTGGGGTTTCCGAACAGGGGCGCGCGCGGGCCTGGGCCGGAGCGGGCGCGAAGGGGAAGGTCTGTGCCCGCCATTATGCCCGAGCGCCCCTCGCGGTCCCAAATCGACGATGGTCGCAGGCCCGGCGCAGAGGCCGGGCGGAGCGGTTCAGGCGTGGTCGTGGGCCGCGGGTGCGGTGGCGTCGCCACCTTCCAGCTGGTCGAGGAAATCCACCGCCCGGCGCAGGTGCGGAATGACGATGGAACCGCCCACCACCAGGCCCACCGAGAAGGTCTCGAAGAACTCCTCGCGGGTCACGCCGGCTTCCTTGCACTGGGCGACGTGATAGCTGATGCAGTCGTCGCAGCGCAGCACCATCGATGCGACCAGGCCCAGCAGCTCCTTGGTCTTCACGTCCAGCGCGCCTGCCTGATAGGTCTGCGTATCCAGGGCGAAGAAGCGGCGCACGACCTGGTTGGGTTCATCCAGGATGCGCTTGTTCATGCGCTGGCGGAACTCGGTGAACGCCTTCACGCGGTCCTGGCTGTCGTCGCCGGCGCTCATGCGGTCTCTCCCGCCAGCAGCGCGTCGAGCTTCCCGGCGCGGTGCAGCGCGATCATGTCGTCGTAGCCGCCCACATGGACCTCGCCCACGAAGATCTGCGGCACGCTGGTGCGCTTGGCACGGGCGATCATCTTCTCGCGTTCGGCCGGATCCAGGTCGATGCGCACCTCGGTCCAGTCCCGACCCTTGCTCTTCAGGAAGTTCTTGGCGGCCACGCAGTAAGGACAGATCGCCGTGCTGTAGAGGATGACTTCCGGCGCGGTGGCGCCTTGCGGGGTGTCGCTCAAGGGAGTTCTCCGGAACGAAAGGAACGTAGGGTGGTCGCAGCCGATATCGGGCCGACCGGGCCCGCTTCCAGCCGGCGACATGGAACAGTGCGGACCGGTACTGGCCCGGTTAACCACGTATTCACTCGCCCGGATCAGCGACCGGTCATCCTGATGACGGCGTCATTATCCGCCACGGAGCCTCCATTTGCGCCCATTGCTGCTCGCCACCGCCCTGACCCTGGCCCTTGCCGCCCCGCTGGCCGCGTCGCAGGACAGCCGGCTTCCCGACATCGGCTCGTCCGCAGGCGAGCTGCTCACGCCGGCCCGCCAGGCCCAGTACGGCGGCATGATGCTGCGCGAGCTGCGCAACTACGGCTACCTGCTGGAAGACCCGCTGGTCACCGACTGGCTGCAGACCGTGGGCAACCGCCTGGGCGCCGACAGCGACAACCCGCAGCAGGCCTACACCTTCTTCATGATGCGCGACCGGCAGATCAATGCCTTCGCCACGCTGGGCGGCTACATCGGCATGAATGCCGGCCTGGTGCTGACCGCGGATCGCGAGGATGAGGTGGCCGCCGTCCTGTCGCACGAAATCGCGCATGTCACCCAGCAACATGTGCTGCGCGGCGTGGAACGCGCGCAGCGCGACCAGATTCCTATCCTGCTGGGCATGCTGGGCGCCATCGTGCTGGCGCAGGCGGCCGGCGGCAGTTCCAGCGGCGACGCCTCGCAGGCCGCCATCGCGTCGGCGATGGGGCTGATGCAGGAACGGCAGATCGACTACACCCGGTCCAACGAATCCGAGGCCGACCGCGTGGGCATCCGTACCCTCTCCCGCGCCGGTTACGACATCGACGCTATGGCCGGCTTCTTCGCCAAGCTGCAGCAGGCCACCCGGGTCGCGCGCGGCAGCGGACGCGAGGCCGTCCCCGACTACCTGCAGACCCACCCGGTGACCACCACCCGCATCAGCGAGGCCCGCCAGCGCGCGGACCAGTTGCGGGCCACACAGGTCACCGCCGTCACCAGCGTGCCGGGCGGCGAACGCGTCGAACGCTTCGAGCGCTCCGGCATCACCCTGCCGGAGACGCGCAGCGACAACCCGCTGCTGCCCGTCCCGGTGACCCTGCCCGCGCAGGTCTTCCAGCGGGGTGAGACCGGGCAGTTCGACTGGGCCCGCGAACGCCTGCGCGCGCTCAGCGCCAGCACGCCCTCGGCCGCGGTGCGCGAGTACGAGACGCTGCGGCGCCAGGCCGGCAGGCCGCTGACCGGCCCCCAGCGTTACGGCGTGGCGGTCGCCCACCTGCAGGGTGGCGACACGCGGACGGCGCTGGCGGAACTGCGGGCCCTGGCCGATGAGGTCCCCGACAACCTGTGGGTGGCCCTGGCGCTGGGCGAGGCCGAATCGCGCACGGGCAATGCGGAAGGGGCCAACCGCCGCTTCGACGCGCTGATGCAGCGCCACCCCGAGAACCGGGCCGTCAGCCTGACCTATGCCCGCGTCCTCAACGAGCAGGGCGGCCGACAGGCCGGCCAGCGGGCGCAGGCCGTCCTGCGCCCGCTGATGGGACGCGCGGGCGACGACCCCGTGTTCCAGCAGCAGTTCGCCCGTGCCAACGAGTTGGCCGGCGACGTCGCCCGCGCCGGCGAGGCCTACGCCGAGGCCGCCTACCTGAACGGCAGGCCCGAGCAGGCCCTGATCCAGCTGCAGAACCTCAAGAAGCGGGACGACCTGGACTTCTACGCGCGTGCCCGGATCGACGCCCGCATCGCCGCCATCACGCCGGAGGTACTGGAGCTGCGGCGCCAGGGCATCCGCGACCCCGACGTGGAGCGCCGCTGAGCACGTGCCCGACCTGCGTGTGACAGCTCGGCGGCATGTCATGTAAACGTCATAAAATTGTCGTCTACTGACACGGTCCCCCTCGCCTCCGGATCCTGCGTGCAGAAGCACATCCTGATCGTCGACGACGAGCCCGCCATCCGCGACATGGTGGCGTTCGCCCTGCGCAAGGGCGAATACGAACCGATCCACGCCGGCGACGCCCGCGAAGCCCAGAACGCCATCGCCGACCGCGTGCCGGACCTGATCCTACTGGACTGGATGCTGCCCGGCACCAGCGGCCTGGAGCTGGCCCGGCGCTGGCGCAAGGACGCGATGACCCGCGACGTGCCGATCATCATGCTGACCGCCCGGGGCGAGGAGAACGACCGCGTCGGCGGCCTTGAAGCCGGCGTGGACGACTACGTGGTCAAGCCCTTCTCGGCCCGGGAGCTGCTGGCCCGCATCCGCGCCGTGATGCGCCGCTCGCGCGACGACGACGAGGACGGCAGCGTGGCGGTGGGCAGCCTGCGCATCGACGGCGCCGCGCACCGCGTGTTCGCCGGCGACACGCCCGGGCCGATCGGTCCCACCGAATATCGACTGCTGCATTTCTTCATGACCCACCCCGAGCGCGTCTACTCGCGCACCCAGCTGCTGGACCACGTGTGGGGCGGCAGCGTGTACGTGGAGGAGCGCACCGTGGACGTGCACATCCGCCGCCTGCGCAAGACGTTGGAGCCGCACGGGCTGGAGAACATGGTGCAGACGGTGCGCGGCTCGGGCTACCGCTTCTCGGCTTCGATGTGAGGATGCCGGCACGTCCGGACCTCGGATGTGAATGCACTTCTCCCCACCCATGCGGGGATGCGGAAAAGACCTGCCGCCTCACTTCCGTCGCCCCGGCGAAGGCCGGTACCCATGCGGCACGTGCCGTTGTGCCTGCGCGGGACCTCCTCAAGCCGGGCCACGCGCCACAGGGATCCCAACCCTCGCCGGGATGACAGCGGAGAACACCGCGTCGGCCGCACTGCGCCCCCGCTGACCATCTTCGTATCCCGATACCCGTCGCGCGACCTGCGTTTTCCCATCCCTGCTGTCATAGACATCTGCCTACAATCGCCCCATGCCCCATGACATCCGTTCCGCCTGGTTCAAGACGCTCGGCCAGCTGGCGCTGATCCTGGCGCTGGCCGTGGTCGTTGGCCTGCTGGTCGGCCAGGTATGGCCGGTCGTGACCGTGGCGGCGCTGGGCGTGGTGGCATGGCACTACTGGCGCCTGCGCAAGGTGCTGCTGCGGCTGACCGCACGCCAGCGCCTGGAGCCGGCGCAGGGCCGGGGCGTGTGGACCGACCTGGACCGCCTGCTGTTCCGCGGCCAGGCCGAGATGCGCACGCGCAAGCGCCGGCTGCTGGACATGCTGCGCGCCTACCGCGCCGCCGCGGCCGCCCTGCCCGACGCGGTGGTGGTGGTGGAACGCAACAGCCAGCGCGTGCAGTGGTTCAACAAGGCCGCCAGCAGCCTGCTGGGCCTGCAGTCCCCGGCCGACATCGGTGCGCCGGTGGGCGACCGCCTGCAGCCGTTGCCGATGTCGCACTGGCTGGCCGCGGGCCGCAACGCGGAACCGATGCTGGATGCCGCGTCGCCGGTCGACCCCGACCTGCGCCTCAACCTGCGCCTGATCCCCTATTCCGACCAGTACTGGCTGCTGGTCGCCCGCGACGTCAGCAAGATGCTGCGGCTGGAACAGATGCGTCGCGACTTCGTCGCCAACGTCTCGCACGAGTTGCGCACGCCGCTGACCGTGGTGCATGGCTACCTGGACATGCTGGAGCCCAGCGAGCATCCCGACTGGGCGCCGATGCTGGCGGAAATGCAGAAGCAGTCCCAGCGCATGACCCAGCTGGTCGAGGACCTGCTGACGCTCTCGCGCCTCGAGGCGCAGGAAAGCCTGCCCGACGAGAACGTCGCCATGGCCCCGATGCTGGCGACCCTGCGCCGCGAAGCCGAGGCGCTGAGCCAGCGCCGCCACACCATCGTCGTGCAGGACGAGGCCGGCGTGGACCTGGCCGGCTCGAACAAGGAGCTGCACAGCGCATTCTCCAACCTGGTGAGCAACTCCGTGCGCTACACGCCCGTGGGCGGCACCATCACCGTCCGTTTCGCGCGCGAGGGCGACGGCGCGGTACTGAGCGTCCGCGACACCGGCTACGGCATCCCGTCCTCGCACCTGCCGCGCATCACCGAGCGCTTCTACCGCGTCTCCACCAGCCGCTCGCGAGAGAGCGGTGGCACCGGCCTGGGGCTGTCCATCGTCAAACACGTACTCAACCTGCACCAGGCCCGGCTGGACATCGAAAGCGAGGTGGGCCAGGGCAGCACCTTCTCCGTGCATTTCGGTCCCGAGCGCGTGGAACCGCGCCTGGACGCTTCCCTACCCGTCCTGACGGATCAGACCGCATGAACGCCGCCCCCGACGCGCCACCCGCCG
>NZ_PDWV01000073.1 GCF_010093385.1 Pseudoxanthomonas mexicana | reverse complement strand
CGTACGAGGGGTATAAGAGCCAGGCCGGGGATCGCCGCTCTGGAACGACAGCGTGCCGTTGCCGATGGATACATTGCCCGACACGCTGGCGGAGCCCGTGTGGCGGTCGCGCGGCCACGCAGGATAGCCGGCCGACCAGTAGGGCACCCAGCGCGGATTCCCTTCACCATCGTCGCTGGTGTAGGTCTCGCCGTCGGGCGTCACGCACTCATACAGGGGGCGGGGCGGTGTGAGGGACACCACCTGGGCGGTGGTGGTCGGGACCGGTGCGGCCGGCGTCGGCGTCGGTGCGGGCGGCTGCGCCGACGGCGCCGGATCGCGTGGACGTTGCATGGTGCGGACATCCTGCTGCGCGCCCTTCCGGCAAGGGGAGTCGCGCAGCGTCAGCGCGCCACTGGCATTCGTGCAGCGGTAGATCGTAACGTCGGTCGTGGCGGCCGGCTTCGACGCCTGCGCGGAGGACGGCGTCGGGATCAGGAGGACCGGCAGCAGGAGCAGGGCAAGGCGCGGCATGCCGCCATGGTGCGCGCGTGGACAGGGGATGGAAAGCCGGACGCCGTGAACGGCCGCCGGTCATTCACGCAGCGCTTGGCCGGTCAGTGCGTCGCGGATGGCGGTGGGACGAGCCAGGCCGCCGGTCTGGCCGGGCACGATGGCGTCCACGCGTGTCAGCAGGGCCGGGTCCAGCGCGTCGTAGTCGCTGACGGCAGGCTGGCCGCTCGGGTTCGCGCTGGTGGCCACCAGCGCGCCGCCATAGGCCTGGCACAGGCCGACCACGGTGGGATGCTGGCTGACGCGCACGGCGATGCCGCGATGCTGGCCGGTGATCCAGCGCGGCGCCTGCGCGGTGGCGGGCATCACCCACGTGTACGGGCCCGGCCAGCTCGACAGCACGTCGGCCAGGCGGTCGGTGGGCACCGCCGCGACATCGATCAGCGGCTTGAGCTGTTCCAGCGTGGCGGCGATCAGGATCAGGCCCTTCTCCACCGGCCGCTGCTTGATCGCGAGCAGCCGGTGCACGGCGCCCTCATCGAACGGATCGCAACCCAGGCCCCACACGGCTTCGGTGGGATAGGCGACGATGCCGCCGCTGCGGATCACTTCCGCGGCTTCCTCGATGGTCCGTTCGATGGGCATGGCGTGCATGGTGGCAGGAGATCAGAACGGTGCGTCGTCTCCGGCAGCGGCCTTGGCGACGGATTTCTTCGCCACTTTCTTGGTCGCTGCCTTCTTCGTCGCGGTCTTCTTGGTGGCTTTCTTCGCCGCCTTCTTCGCGGGCGTTTTCTTGGCCGCCGTCTTCTTCGGCGCCGCTTCCTTCTTCACCGCCACCTTCTTCGCGGCGGCCGTCTTGGCGCCGAAGCCGCGACGCACGGGCTTGCCGGTCTCCTCCAGCAGCTTCTGCACGTCCTCCAGCGTCAAAGACGCCGGCTCGCGGTCCTTCGGGATCTTGCCGTTGAGCTTGCCGTCGCTGATGTACGGGCCGAAGCGGCCGTTGAGTACCTGGATGTCGCTGCCGTCGAATTCCTTGATGATGCGGTTGCGCGCGATCTCTTCCTTCTCTTCGATCAGGAACACCGCGCGCGCCAGGTCGATCGTGTACGGGTCGTCTTCCTTCTTCAGCGACGCATACACGCTGCCACGCTTGGCGAACGGGCCGAAGCGGCCGATGCCGACGCTGACCTCTTCGCCCTTGTCCTGCCCCAGCTTGCGCGGCAGCTTGCACCGCTCCAGCGCGTCTTCCAGGGTGATGGTGTGCATCGACTGGCCGGGGCGCAGCGAGGCGAACTCCAGCTTCTCGTCGGTGTCCTTGTCGCCGATCTGCGCGTACGGCCCGTAGCGGCCCAGACGCACGCTGACCGGCTTGCCGGACTTGGGATCGTTGCCCAGCTCGCGCGCGCCGGTGGCTTCGCTGCGGTCGACCGTCTCGGCCTTTTCGGCCACCAGTTCCTTGAACGGGCCCCAGAACTTCTCCATCAGCGGAATCCACTCTTCCTCGCCACGGGAGACGGCGTCCAGCTCGTCCTCCAGCTTGGCGGTGAAATCGTAGTCCACGTATTGGGTGAAGTGGCCGGACAGGAACTTGCTGACCGCGCGGCCCACGTCGCTGGGCTTGAAGGCGCGGCCTTCCATTTCCACGTACTTGCGGAAGATGAGCGTCTGGATGATCGAGGCGTAGGTGGACGGACGGCCGATGCCGTATTCCTCTAGCGCCTTGACCAGCGCCGCTTCGGTGAAGCGCGGCGGCGGCTGGGTGAAATGCTGGTCGGCGTGGATGCGGTCCAGCGGCACCGAATCGCCGGGCTTCATCGGCGGCAGCTTGCGGCCTTCGTCGTCGTCCTCGGCGTTCTTCTGGTCCTTGCCTTCCTCGTACACGGCCAGGAAGCCGGGATCGACCACGGTGGTGCCGCTGGCGCGGAAGCTGTGCTGGCTGCCGGCGGCCAGGTCGACCGACACGGTGTTGAGCGTGGCCGGCACCATCTGGCAGGCGACTGCGCGCTTCCAGATCAGGTCGTAGAGCTTGCGCTCGTCGTCGCTCAGGTAGCGGGCGACCTGCGCCGGCGTGCGCAGTGCGCTGGTCGGGCGTACGGCTTCGTGCGCTTCCTGCGCGTTCTTGGACTTGGTGACGTAGACGTTGGGCTTGTCGGGCAGGGCCTGGGTGCCGAAATCGCGCGCGATGACGTCGCGGATCTCGGCCAGCGCCTCGGCGGACAGGCTGACCGAGTCGGTACGCATGTAGCTGATCAGGCCGACGGTGCCTTCCTCGTCGCCGATGTTGACGCCTTCGTACAGCTTCTGCGCCACCTGCATGGTCTTGCGGGTGGTGAAGCCGAGCTTGCGCGAGGCTTCCTGCTGCAGCGTGGACGTGGTGAACGGCGGCGCCGGACGACGCTTGCGTTCCTTGCTGCTGACATCGGTGACGTGCAGCGAACCCTGCGCGGCCTGCTGGATGCGCAGGCGTGCGGCTTCGGCGGTGTCGCCGTCGGTGACGGTGAACTGTTCGAACTTCTGCCCGTCCAGTTTGGTGAGCTTGGCGGTGAAGGCCTGGCGCGGATGCGCGCACTCGGCTTCGATGCTCCAGTATTCGCGGGCGACGAAGGCTTCGATCTCCTCCTCGCGCTCCACGATCATGCGCAACGCCGGCGACTGCACGCGGCCGGCGGACAGGCCGCGCTGCACCTTCCGCCACAGCACCGGCGACAGGTTGAAGCCGACCAGGTAATCCAATGCGCGACGCGCCTGCTGGGCGTCGACCAGGTCGCCGGCGATCTGGCGCGGCTGGGTCATCGCTTCCTTGATGGCGCGGGGGGTGATCTCGGTGAACACCACGCGGTGCAGCGGCTTGTCCTTCAGCAGGCCGCGTTCCTTCAGGATCTCCGCGATGTGCCAGCTGATGGCTTCCCCTTCGCGGTCCGGGTCGGTGGCCAGGAAGATGTCGTCGGCACCCTTGGCGGCCTTGGCGATGGCGTCGACGTGCTTTTCGTTCTTGTCGATCAGGTCGTATCGCATCGCGAACCCGTTGTCCGGGTCCACCGCTCCTTCCTTCGGCACCAGGTCCCGGACGTGGCCATAGGACGCCAGGACGGTGAAGTCCTTGCCGAGGTATTTGTTGATCGTCTTGGCCTTGGCGGGCGACTCGACGATGAGCAGGTGCTTGGGCATGTCAGGGGTTCAGGGGAGTTCGGGTGGGCCGTCCGGGGCCGGCTAGGGTGGCCCAAATGCGGGCGCCAGAGAAGCGGACGCCCGGGGCGCGGGCCCCGGGCGTTCAGATTTCCTATTTATAGTGGTTTCACGGCCGCACCGGCCTGTCAAGCCGGTAGCCAGGGCCGGGCCGGGTTCCGTGACCCGGGTCGCCCCGTGGCGGCTCAGCGACCCATCGAGGCCAGCGCGGCGAAACCCACCACCATCAGGATGAAGGCGCCCACGAGCAGCACGCCGCCCAGGATCAGCACGACCAGGGCCACCGTGCCCAGTTCCTCGCGCTGGCGCTCGGGCTGGGCGGTGAAGGCCCACTTGTCGACCACCAGGGTGTCGCACATCAGGTCGTGGAGCCCCTGCTTGCGTTCCGTGAAGGCGGCCATGATCAGGCCGATGCAGAAGATCAGGCCGCTGAGCAGGTAGGCCCAGTAACGGCCGAAGCCGCGCAGGAAGCTGATCTTGTCGCCGTCGGTCCTTACCACCTTGATGCCGATGGCCAGTTTGCCGGGCGTCGCGCTCAGGCCGGCGGTCGAATGGAACCACGCGTAGGCGATGGCGGTGAGCAGGTACGACGTGATCGTCTCGCCCGGGTTGAACACCTGGGTCGTGAAGGAGCTGCCGGCGCCCATCAGGCCACCGACGATCATGGCCACGATCGCGACGGGAATGCCGATGGCGAAGGCGTCGATGATGCTGGCCGCCACGCGCTTCCAGAAACCTGCGTAGACCACATGGCCGTCTTGCACGCGCGCCGCGGAACGCGGCTCGACCACATCGGCCCGGGGCGCGGCGTAGGGCGATGCCGCCGTGGCCGCAGCCGCCACGGCACCCACCGGGCCCGTCTGCACAGGCGTGTGCTGGGCGTAGCTGGGCTCACTGGCCGTGAACACCGCACGTCCGGTCAGTGGCCGTTCGGCCACTGGTTCGGCCGCGGGCTCGGGAGTCGGGGGCGCAGCGACGGGCGCGGGCGCGGCAAGGCCGAGTTCGCTGCCGAGTTCCCCCAGCGGCGTCCACTGGCCCATGCCTTCGCGCCAGGCCAGCGAGGCGTCGTTAAGCGCGCCGCTGCGATGCAGCTTCACCAGCGCTTCCTGCGGCACGGGGCCCTGGCGCTGGCGCAGGTTGTCGACGTAGTACCACTCGGTCATGCGGGGTCTCCGTGGATCTTTCAGGATTGCAGGGCCATCGGAACGACGATGGCGGCGATCACGGCGATGAACATCAGGCCGTAGAGCACGCCGGCGATCGCCAGGATGACCTTGGTGACGGTGCCCAGTCCGCGCTGCTGCCAGTCCGGGTGCGCCGTGTATGCCCAGCGGTCCACCACCAGCGTGCCCACCACCATGTCGTGCAGGCCCTGCTTGCGTTCGGTGAAGGCGGCGATCAGGTAGCCGACGTACAGCGTGATGTAGTTGAGGAACACGGCCAACCAGCGCAGCAGCGCACGGCCCAGCGTCAGGCGGCGGCCTTCGGTATCGGTCACCTTGATGCCGACCGCCATCTTGCCCAGCGTGGCCTGCTTGCCCGACGACTCGAAGCCGGCGTAGTACGCCGCGCTGATCACCGGGTACAGCAGGTAGACCAGCGCCATCATGCCGAACATCGCGGCCATGCCTTCCGTGCTGTCCTGGTTGCGCAGCAGCAGGCTGCCGCCGATGCCCAGCACCACCACGGCGACGATCAGCACCAGGTAGTAGGCGAAGCCCACCACCATCGAGTCGATGAACAGCGCGGCCAGGCGTCGCCAGAAGCCGGCCAGCACCACGTCGCCGCCGGCGACAGGGTGCTGTTCGGAGGCGAGCGGGGCGGTCGGTGGCGCATAGGGCGCATCGGCCGCGGGCGATGTGGCGGACTCTGCCGGCATGGCCGGCGTGCCGAGCGCGACGTCCAGCTCGGACGCCATCGACGCCAGCGGTTGCCACGTCTCAAGGCCGTCGCGCCACACCAGCGAATGGGCAGCCAGACGTTCCGCCCGGACGTGTCCGGCCAGTTCCTCGGCGCTGAAAGGCCCCTGCCGCTGCCCTTGGGCATCGGCGTAATACCAGTGCGTCATTCCTTCATTCCCCGGTGCAGGGCGTGGCGTGCGTCGCCACGCCGGCGTCGATCAGCCGCGGCAGTCCAGTGGCAGGTACTTGTCGTCCACTTCCGACGAGCAGTGCCACTGTTCGTTGTCGCTGCCCATGTCCCACCAGAGCTTGCGCCCATCGATCTGCGCATTGCCGGTGTTGCCGAATTCCAGTTCGAACCCGCACGTGCCGTCGTCGAACTCGCCGATGGTGGCGCGGGTGACGTAGGTGCCGGCATAGCTTTCGGGCGCGCCGAAGTCGCCTTCGCCATTGGTCGGGCAACGGCCCTGGTCGAGGCGGAACATCTGAACGTCGACCTTCAGCGCCTGGACCTCGGCATTGGCCTGCACGATCTTGGCGCGCAGCGTGTAGTCGCTGTAGGCCGGGATGGCGATGGCGGCCAGGATGCCGGCGATGCCGATGCACGTACCACCATGACGGCGGCCACGATCAGCGCGATCTTGCCGCCGGACATGCCGGGCTTCTTCGCTGCAGGCGTGGGCGGCAGGGAGGTCTGCGCCAGGGGCGCAGCGACCGTCGGTACCGGAGGCGGTGCGGGAGCCGCGTCGACCGGCGCCGGATCCAGGCCCAGTTCGTCGGCGAAATCGCGCAAGGGCCGCCATTGCGGCAGACCTTCGCGCCAGACCAGGTCGCCCAGCGCGATGCGCCCGAAACGGTAATGCGTGACCAGCTCATCCGCCGTC
Source organism: Pseudoxanthomonas mexicana (assembly GCF_010093385.1). Lineage (GTDB taxonomy): Bacteria > Pseudomonadota > Gammaproteobacteria > Xanthomonadales > Xanthomonadaceae > Pseudoxanthomonas_A > Pseudoxanthomonas_A mexicana. The sequence goes on along the minus strand of NZ_PDWV01000073.1, from coordinate 8,823 downwards.
GCCGGACCGTGCTGTTCACGGTTCCGGTCGGCGTAATACCAACCCGACATGCTTCCCCCAGAAGCGGATCAACGCCTCAGTGTACCGGTTCGGGCTCGTCGGCAAACATCTGGGTTTCCATCCAGGCGTAGGCGGCTTCCGAGCCGGGCTGGTTGAACAGCACCATCAGCACGACCCACTTCAGGTCGTCCAGGTCCAGTTCGTCCTGGTCCAGCGCCATGGCACGGTCCAGGACCAGCTCGCGCTGGTCCGCATCGAGCACGCCGTGCTGTTCCAGGAACAGCAGGAAGCCGCGGCACTCCACGTCCAGCTTCTCCAGTTCGGGACCATGGAAGACCCGGGTCGGACCGCCCACGCGGGGCGTGGAGGCGGCCGGCCGCTGGTCGGCCAGCGCGTCGAGCCAGTCGAAGGCCTTGCTGATTTCGGCGGGGCTGAAACCGGCCTGGATCAGGCCGTTCTGGAGAGAGTCGCGGTCGCGGACCGGGTCCGCGTCTTCGGTGAAGTAGTGTTCGAACAGGTACAGCAGTACATCCAGGATGCTCTCTTTCATTGCCCCTCGGCCTGCGTCGTGGACGCTGTGGAGGTGAAGAAACCGGTCTTTCTCTGGTATCGGCCGTGCTCGGCCGTTACTAAGCCATCCAGTTCCATGACCAGCAGCATGGAGGACAGTTCCGCGGCCGTCAATCCAGTGCGTGAGACGAGCTGATCCATACCTGTTGGGTCATGGCCGAGCCCGTCCCACAATCGCTGGTAGTCAGGGTCGAGACGGCAGGGCGTCTCGCCGTTGCCTGCGATTGCCCCGGATTCAGCCTGCCCAAGCCGCACGCGCAGCGCGTCGGCCAGATTGGCGGCCAGCGGCGCCAGGGCAGTGATGATCTCGGCGGCGTCCTCCACCAGCGCCGCACCCTCCCGGATCAGGCGGTGGCAGCCGCGGGCACGGGGGTTGTGGATCGAGCCGGGAATCGCGAACACCTCGCGACCGGCCTCGCCCGCCTGGCGGGCGGTGATCAGTGCGCCGGACTGCTCGGCCGCTTCCACCACCAGCGTGCCCAGGGTCAGGCCGGCCAGGATCCGGTTGCGGGCGGGGAAGTGGGTACGCAGGGCGGGAGTGCCGGGAGGATGCTCGCTGACCACGGCGCCTTCGCGCGCCAGGCGTTCGCGCAGCCGCTCGTGGGCGGGTGGATAGGTGAGATCGGGGCCGGTCCCGACGACGGCGAAGGTGGTCCCCGGCCCGCAGGTCAGGGCCGCCTCGTGCGCCTCCGCGTCGACGCCGCGCGCCATGCCGCTGGCGACCACGATGCCCGACGCCGCCAATCCGCGGGCGAAGGCGTGTGCGTTGTCGCGGCCGCCGCTGGTAGGCGTGCGGCTGCCCACCACCGCCACCGCCGGTCGCCACAGCAGGGCAGGGTCGCCGTCGATGAAAAGCGCCAGCGGCGGGCTGGAAATCGTGCGCAGCGGTGCGGGGTAGTCGGCGTCGTGCCAGCCCACCAGGTGATGGCCGGGGACCTTCAGCCAGTCCCGCGTGCGCGCCAGGGCTTCGCTGATGGCCCGATCCTGGAGGGCTGCGATCTGCGCCGGATCCAGCCCGGACGCGCGCCATGCGCCGGCACCCGCGGCGAGGGCCGCCGCAGGTGAGCCGTGGCGGTCGAGCAGGTGTCGCCGGCATTGGGCCGGGCCACCGGCCAGTACCAGCCGGGCCAGGGCGGTCGCATCGTCGAAGGACATGCGGCCAGCGTAGGGGCGAAACGACGACGGCGCCCTCGGGCGCCGTCGCGGTATTGCGTAGGATTTGCCCGACCCGGGTCAGTAGGTCGCGTCGGGGTGCTTCAGCTCATAGCCCACGCGGGTGGCTTCCACGCCCTCCATGACCAGCGCGTAGCTGACCTTGTCGAAGGTGCGGAACACCATGGCGTGGCTGGCGTACTCGTCCGGCAGGCTCACGCGGCCGGCGCCCGACTTCGGCGACTCGCTGATGCGCGAGGACTCCGGGTGCGCCATGCGGTTGGCGGTGTGGCTGCCGTTGCGCCAGATCGAGAACACCGTGCCGTTGTCCACGCCGTCCAGGCGGCCGCCGGAGATGGCGATGACATCGCGCGGGCCGCCGGAGGTGAGGGCATCGGCCACGGCCAGCACGCGCAGCTTGCCGGCCGGATCGCGGGCGGGCGGATGCGGGAAGAAGTGCAGGTCGTACGGCTGCGCATCGACCGGGATCAGGCGGTCGCGGACGCGGATCTCATGCCCGCCGATATCGGCCACCAGCGTGCTCACCTCGGTGCCGGGCACCACGCCGCGGGTGAACGTGGCCACGTTCACCTTGACCAGTTCGTAGCCCAGGAACGCGCCCTTGCCGGTCTGCTCGGTGATGTCCTTCCACATGTCCACTTCGCCACGGATCGTCCTGCCGCGGAAGTCGAGGTCCTGCGAGCGCGGATTGTCGGTGAAGCGCGCGCTGGGACGGACCACCGTGAAGCGCTGGCCCGGCTGGGCGCCGTCCAGGCCGCGCACGTAGATGTTGTGGCCGCCGGAGCTGCGCAGGCGGTCTTCGTCCAGGCCGGCCACGTGCGGCAGGCCCTCGAAGCTGTCCACCACGCGGCGGTCCTTCAGGAACGGCTCGATGTCGGACAGCGGGATCGCATTCAGCGGAGCTTCCTCGCGCGGGCCGGGCTGCACCGCCACGCGGTCCAGGTAGGCCAGGCTGATCACGTCGCCGGGATAGATCAGGTGCGGGTTCTGGATCTGCGGGTTGGCCTGCCAGATCTCGGGCCACAGCCACGGCTTCTTCAGGAAGCGGGCCGAAATGTCCCACAGCGTGTCGCCGCGCTTGACCACATAGGTGTCGGGATGGCCTCCCGCCATCTCGGCGGCAGCCGCATAGGTGCCGACGGTCAGCACCGCGACGGCGAAAACCGTACGAAAACATTTAAACATGGCGGTATCTACCTGATTCCCCGACAGGTGGTCCGCACTATAGTCCAGAAAACCCGGCGCAACGCAAGCGCCCGCGTTAGAATTCGTGAGGCCTTGCCGGATTCCACTGGCGCCCCCATCCCGAGACGTACCATGGCCCTGCTCCCCATCCTCGAATTCCCCGACCCCCGCCTGCGCACCAAGGCCGTGCCGGTGGAGGCCGCAAATGTGACGACGGCCGAATTCCAGCGCCTGCTCGACGACATGTTCGAGACCATGTACGACGCACCGGGCATCGGCCTGGCTGCCAGCCAGGTGGACGTGCACCAGCGTTTCATGGTCATCGACATCAGCGAGGAAAAGAACCAGCCCCAGGTCTTCATCAATCCCGAGCTGAGCGACAAGGCCGGCGAACAGGTGTACCAGGAAGGCTGCCTGTCCGTGCCCGGCATCTTCGCCGACGTGACCCGCGCCGACGAGATCACCGTGCGCTTCCTCGACCGCCAGGGCCAGCCGCAGGAGTTGCGGGCCGACGGCCTGCTGGCCGTCTGCATCCAGCACGAGATGGATCACCTGGACGGCAAGCTGTTCGTCGATTACCTCTCGCCGCTGAAGCGCGAGATGGTGCGCAAGAAGCTGGCCAAGCAGCGCAAGCACGTGGCGTAAGACGGCGGGGCGGGAACGGGGAACCGGGCATGACGGTTCGCTGCCGCGCCGGCGGTCCCGTCGCCGCCACTGCCGCCGCTTTCCATCCTCCGTTCCCCATTTTCCATTCCCTGCCTCCATGAGAATCGTCTTCGCCGGCACGCCGGCGTTCGCCGTGCCCAGCCTGCGCGCCGCGCATGCCCACCATGAAGTGGTGGCCGTCTATACCCAGCCCGACCGGCCCGCCGGCCGAGGGCGCGGGCTGACGCCGTCGCCGGTCAAGCTGGAGGCGATCCAGCGCGGCATTCCCGTACTGCAGCCGCTGTCGCTGAAGAAGAAGTCGACCCAGGACGCACTGCGCGAGATGCAGCCCGACGTGATGATCGTGGTGGCCTACGGCCTGATCCTGCCGCAGGCGGTGCTCGACATCCCGCAGTACGGCTGCTGGAACGTGCATGCCTCGCTGCTGCCCCGCTGGCGCGGCGCGGCGCCGATCCAGCGCGCCATCGAAGCCGGCGACGAGGAGACCGGCGTCTGCCTGATGCAGATGGAGGCCGGCCTGGATGCCGGGCCGGTGCTGCTGGCGCAGAGCCTGGACATCGGGCCCGAAGAAACCGGCGGCCAGTTGCATGACCGTCTGGCCGATCTGGGCGCCCAGGTGCTGCGCGATGCGCTCGGGCTGCTGCGCGCAGGCGTCCGCCTGCCGCCGCATCCGCAACCCGAGGCCGGCGTCGTCTACGCGCACAAGCTGGACAAGGCCGAAGCCCGGCTCGACTGGACGCAGCCGGCCGACGTGCTGGCGCGCAAGGTGCGCGCCTTCAATCCCTGGCCCATCGCCGAAGCCCAGGTCGCCGGCGAACGCCTGCGCATCCACGGCGCGGTGGCGGTGGAGCAGGCGCATACCGCCGCGCCCGGCACGCTGCTGGCCGCCAGCCGGCAAGGACTGGACATCGCCTGCGGCAGCGGCGTGCTGCGGTTGCGCGTGGTCCAGCGCGAGGGCGGCAAGGCGATCACCGCGGCGGACTACCTCAACGCCCGGCGCGACCTGGTGACGCCGTGACCAACCAGGCGGGCGTCGCGGTGCGGGTCATCGCGACCCGCGTGGTCGATGCGGTGATGCATCGCGGCCGCTCGCTGAAGGCCGAACTGGCGGCCAATCTCCCCCGGGTGGAGGACACCCGCGATCGAGCGCTGCTCGAAGCGATCTGTTTCGCGGTGCTGCGTTCCCGTGCCCGCAGCGACGCCGCCCTCGCGGCCTGGATGCCCAAGCCGCTGGGACGCAGCGAGAACGAACTGCGCGCGCTTCTGCATGTGGGCTTCGCCCAGGTGGTGGTGATGGGCCTGCCCGCTCATGCGGCGCTGTCGGCCACCGTCGAGGCCGTGCGGGCACTGGGCCGCCCCCACCAGGACAAGCTGGTCAATGCGCTGCTGCGACGCGCGCAGCGCGAGGGCTTGCCGGCGGCGCCGTCCGATGCCCTGTGGCCGGCATGGCTGCGACAGCAGGTGCGCCAGGACTGGCCGGCGCAGGCCGATGACATCTTCGCCGCCAGCCAGCAGGAGGCGCCGCTGTGGTTGCGGGTCAACCGGCTGCGCGGCAACCGTGACGCCTATCGGCAACGGCTGCTGGACGCGGGTATCGAGGCGGAAGTTCCGGACGGCGTGCCGGACGCGCTGCTGCTCCGTGCTCCGGGGGCGGCGACGGGTCTGCCCGGATTCGCCCAGGGCGATGTGTCGGTGCAGGATGGCGCCGCGCAACGCGTGGCGGACCTGCTGGACGGGTTGCCCGCGGGTGCGCGGGTGCTGGACATGTGCGCGGCGCCGGGCGGCAAGTCCGCGCATCTGCTCGAGCGCGACCCCACGCGGCGTCTGCTGGCGATCGATGTGGATGCGCGCAGGCTCCAGCGCGTGCGTGAGACCTTCGATCGCGTCGGTGTCCAGGCCGACATGAAAGCCGCGGACGCGGCCGATCCCTCGGTATGGTGGGACGGTGAGCCGTTCGATGCGGTCCTGCTGGATGCGCCCTGTTCCGCCACGGGCATCGTGCGCCGCCACCCCGATGTGCTGCGGCGTCGGCGTGCCGACGCCCGGGTGGCGCTCCCCCGCCTGCAGGCACGCCTGCTCGATGCCGCGGGGCGGGTGCTGCGTCCGGGCGGACGCCTGGTCTACACCACCTGCTCGATCCTGCGCGCCGAGAATGCGCTGCAGTTGGATGCATTTCGCGCACGCCACGCCACGGCGCTGGTCGAGCCGCCGGATGAAACGTGGGGGCATGCGGATGGGGGTGGTCGACAGCGGCTGCCGGGCGAATCCGATATGGACGGATTCTTCTATGCCGTTCTGCAGAAAGCGTGATTCGCGTAGCAGTACGCGGTAACGCCACACGCATGGTGATGCGCCGTTGACGGTCCATTCCCTGAGTGCGCGATACTGACGACGAAGGCAGGATATCGCTGTTCACCTCGTCTTGACGTGGCGGGAACGCAGTAGGCGCAGACTCGGCGTCATGGTCGGTTCGCACACGCTGCCTTCATGAACGTGTCGTCGCACAGGGAAGGATCCAGGGCAATGCAAGGCAGGAGCCATCGTCGACAGGATGTAGCGCGCGTGTTCGCGTGGCTGTCAGGATTCAGTGCCCCTGCCTTGCTGGTGGTGCCCAAGGGACTGGGTGCGTTCGCCATGCTGATGCTGGTGGCCACACTGCTGGCGCTGCCGGATGCCTGGCGTGGTCGTGACGCGCGCACGCCGCGTGCCTTGCCTCTCCTGCTGGGTACGGCGCTGACCGTCCTGGCCGTCGCCGCGCTTTCCATGTGGGGCAGCGGCGCCGACCTGTCTGCGCTAGACAATCCCTCGCGCGCCTTGCTGCTGCCGTGGTGTGCCTGGCTGGCATGGTCCACGCGCATGCGCGCGACGAGTCTCTGGTATGGCGCGCTGGCGGGACTGGCGCTCGCGTTCACGATCTCGATGGCGCAGGCGTCGTGGGGCGTGGAGCGCGCAGGCGGTGAGGCCAACCCCATCGTGTTCGCGAACGCCGTGCTGACGCTGCTGGTGGTGGGTGTGTTCTGCCGGCCGGCACGCAACGGGTTCCCGATGCAGTTGCTGTTGGCCGCGCTGGTGGCGCTGGCCGTGGTCGCCGTGATCCTCAGTGGCAGCCGTGGCGTACTGCCCGGTCTCGGGCTGGTGCTGCTGATGCTGCTTGCCGGCAACGAAGCACGGCATCGCGGGTGGCGGCTGGGCGCGACCGGCGCCGCGCTGGCGCTGCTGCTGGCGGCGTTGTGGACGGTGCCGTGGCTGTCGGCGCAGTTCCGGTTCGACCAGTTGCAGGCGGACGTGGCGGGTTACGCGCAGGGCCAAGTGGACCAGCCGATCAGCGCACGCCTGGCGTTGTGGTCGGTGGCGTGGGATGCATTCCGTGAGTCGCCGTTCACGGGCGTGGGGATCGAGGCCTTCAAGTCGCGGGTCGATGCCAGCCTCTACTGCCAGGGCGCGTCACGGCATTTCTGCGGACTGGAGCATGCGCACAACGATGTCGCGCAGTGGGCCGCCACGATGGGAATTGCGGGTCTGACGGTTTTGCTGGCGCTCTATGGCGTGCCGCTGGCCATCGCGATTCGCCAAATCCGCCGTAACCGCCTGCACGCACCGGCCGGTCCCTCCTGGGCCGCGGGGATGCTGGTGTTCGCCTACCTGGTGTCCGGGCTGACCCAGTCGATGTTCTCCCATGCCCTCAGCACCAGCGCCTACGTGGTGCTGGTCGGACTGTTGTTGGGCATGGGGATGGCGCCTCGCGACGCTGCGGGGATTGCGGAGGAAAACGGCTCGGAGTAGCGCTGCCAGCGGGAGACATGCAGGAAGGCGTGCGGCGTCCGTTCGGCGCAGTCCATCCGGGCGCGGGATGCGTCACCGCGACCCGATGTTCCCCGAGCGCCTCACCAGACGCTCGGTGGATCGGCCACGGGTTGAGATGAGGCAGGCATGTCCGGCATCTGTAGCGGCCCGTGGCGCCGTGGGTGGCCGTCTTCGCCGATGAGCCTGCCCGTGGACGCCAGGTCCTGGCTCGGACTGGGCTCGGAGTCGAGCGAGGGCGCGCCTGCCAGCAGCCGCGCATAGACGGCCTCGGTGGGATCGAGGAAGGTTCCGATGCCGAATTCGGCGAGCGCGTGATCGCGGGCCGCCTTGCCGCGGCGCAGGACGTCTTCGCGGTCGTTCAGCATGTCGCGCAGCGCCTCCGCCATCGCGGCGTGTCCATGCACCGGCACGATCCAGCCATCGGTGCCGGGGCGGATGTTCTCCGGCAGCCCGGCGTAGTCGGTCACCATCACCGGCTTGCCCATCGCCATCATCTCGCGGCAGGCGAAGGAGATCGTTTCGATGTCATGGGACAGCACGAAGCCGGCATCCAGCCGGGCGATCATCGGACGGACGTCGTCCAGCAGGCCGGGGAAATGGAAGCGGTCCTGCAGCCCGGATCGCGCCAGCATCTCCCGCTGGGCCGCAGACGGCGGGTGGCCGGCAATGACGACCTGGATGCGGCCGCGCTCGTCCGGCGTCAGCAACGCCAGCGCCGCCATCAGGTCGGTCCATCCCTTGTAGTCCGCCGTACCGGCGTTGCTGCCGATCCAGAGCTGTCGCGTATCCACGCGGTCGGCTGGTTCGGCAGGTGAATAGAACGCGGTGTCGACGCCGTTGTAGACGGTTTCCGGTTGGCAGCGACGATAGGGGGTGTGGCTCAGCTGGCGGCGCACGAATTCGCACACCGCGATCACCTTGTCGGTCCCGAAGCGCGCACGCCACGCATGTTGCAGGCCGCGCATCGGCTTGGTGTTGTGCTTCGTCAGCACGACCAGGGGGCGGGGCTGCAGGCCTCTCAGGGCCGCGATCACGAGGCGGTGATCCGCCGACCCGTTCACGTGCACGATATCGAAGCGATGTTCCTCGAGGTACGCCCGCAGGCGTGCGCAGGCGCGCCTGCGGGCGGGCCGCAGGCGCAGGCCGTTCGGATAGGGTTGGGCGAAGGCGTGGAGACCGGGGATCTCCCTCGCTTCGCGCAACAGCCGGCTCTCTTCCGGCGCCGCGACGTGTACCTCGTGCCGCACCGACAACCCGCGCGCTAGTTCGCGGATGTAGGGGGTGTGTCCCCCGCCGCTGCCGCTGTGGAAATTGGTGTACAGGAGTTTCATGCGGCGGTCGGGGTGGCGGGGGGCCCACCACCCCTTGTTTCTTTATCCCATGTGAGGCGGCGGCGGTCCTCCCGCTGGGGTATCTCGGGGGGGG
>NZ_PDWV01000072.1 GCF_010093385.1 Pseudoxanthomonas mexicana | reverse complement strand
GGGACGGGGAAACGGGGGGTGACCAGGAAGGTCGCGGCGAGCGCGACGGTGGTCAGCACCACCACCGCCCAGGCCCAGGCAGTACGACTCATCACTTCAATGCGGCGGATCGGGACGCCGCATCATGGATGACGGGCGACGCGCTTGGGAAGCGCGCGCGGACCTACAGGCCGCTGGCCGTCACCTGGCAGGGGACCGTAAAGGTCACGGTCCCGCCGACCGGCAGGGTCGGCACGGCCACGCCCGCCCCCACCAGGCCCGGCAGCGAGGCCGCGCCCGGACAGGCCGCGCCGCCACTGGCGCTGCAGGTGATCGGGTTGCCCGAGACCGGGCAGTCCAGACCGGCGCCGGGGGTGTCGCTGACCACCGCGCCATCGGCGGCAAGCGGGCCGGCGTTGGAGACGACGACGGTGAAGTTCGCCACCTGCCCGCTGATCACCGGGCCCGCCGCCGCCGACTTGACCACCGACACGTCGATCGCCCGCCCGCTGTTGGTGACGGAACAGACGATCGCCTGCCCGGCGTGCGCATTCGTGAGGGTCAGCGTGTTCCCGCTCAGGGTGCCGCCGGTGCACGTCCACGCGCTGGCGGTGTAGGGACGTGCATTGCCCGCGCCCAGCGTTTCGGACAGGGTGATGACGTTCCCCGGCGCCACCTGCACGGCGGGGCCGGTATCGGTCTCGGCGGCGCTGTTGGCGACGGACGCGAGCGTGGCGGTGTTCGTGCCGCCGCTGCCCGACAGGGTGGCGGTGTCGTTGACCGCGGCATTGGTCCACGTCTTGGCCAGGGCCAGGGTCGCGGGCACGGCGTTGCTCAACGTGCAGGTGATGGTCTGGTTGGCACGGTAGTTGGCGGACGGAATGGTGACCTGGCGCGCGGCCGTGTCGACGGTGGCCGCCACCGTGGCACCGTTCTGGTCGGTACAGGCGGCTCCCAGCAAGACATAACCGGAAGGAACGCTGGATTCGGTCAGCGTGATCGCCGCCGCGTGGTCGGTGAGCGGATACGTGTTCGACGCCACGGGCGTGTTCTGCGCCGTCGTGACCAGATTGAACGCCTGCGACAGCGCATTGCCGGCCGTGAAACCGAACGTGCCTGTACCGCCGACGGACTGCTTGCGTACGACCATCTTCGCGCCATCGAAACTCCAGCGCAGTTCGAACTCGTCGCCCGCGCCGCGGTCGCCCGCCATGTCCACCGCGAAGGTCAGCCGGGTGATGCCGGTGCCATTGAAGCGGACCGACCCGCAGGCGGTGCCGTTGGACGTGGACAGGCACTCGGACGAGCCGGTCCCGCCGAACGTCCCGGTCGTCGCGCGCAGGAAGCGGTTCTGCGCCGGCGTCACGGTGAACTGGTTATTGCCCGACAGTCGCTCCAGCGCTACCGATCCGCCTGCCGCGGTGAATCCGGTCAGCGTCCAGCGCGCGCTGTTCGGCCGGTTGTTGTCGTAGTAGCCGCCAAGGCGGTCTACATGCAGCACCGGATTGTCCACCGCCTTGCTGAAGGTGAACACGTAGTTACGCGTGCCGGCATTGTCGTAGACCATCGTCAGCGAGGGACCGCCGTTGACGCCACCGCCGTAGGGGTCGTTCCACCAGTTGGTGCTGTTGAAGGTGCCGGCCGAATACGCCTCGTCCGCCTGCCCCGTCAATGTCACGGTGATGCCGTTGACGGTGGCGCTGGCCGAAGCGGTGCCATTGGTCGTCCAGCCCGTGGTGATCAGCGCCAGCGCGGGGCCGGCCAGCAACAGGCCGACGAGCACCAGGCCGGTCCGGAAGGCGCCAGCCTTTCGGCGCCGCAGCGGCGCGGTCATCGCGGCGTTGGGAGCGTGCGGGTGGCGTGCGGAAGGGGCGCCGCTCGGGCGCAGATCCCCATGAGCGCGGTACGGCATCGACGAACGGACCCCCTGACGCGTCTGTTGACGAGGCGCTGCCCGGGTCGGACCTCCCTGATGGCCCCGCCTGCCCCTGTGGTGAACCCTCCCCGTGGCGCCGGTCCTGGCGAGGCGGGGGGGATCCCAAGTGTGATCTGTATCTTAACTTACAGCCGGCACATTTGATAACCACGTCACAGTTGTGGGCCGCCAAGCGGCGGCCAACGGGCGCCCATAGTGCGAGGGGGAATCTACCCCGCGGTGACCGGCCTGAACGGGGAATCCAGCACGACCGGCTGCGAAGGGGACGCGTCCTCTGCCCCCATCGCCGCCCTGCATTCGGGCGACTGCTGCCGGACCTCGCGCTCCTGGCGCCGGTACTCGCGCAGGCCCGGGCCGCCCATCGAGAAATCCACGGGGATCGCCACGCGGGTGGCGACGGGCGCTCCGTCGATCTCCTCGGGCACGTAGCGCAACGAGGCCACCCAGGTCCGCAGCGCCTGCTCGAACAGCGGCAGCTGCCCCTCCTGAGCCTCGATCGTTTCGACCGTGGCGCGCCCGTCGGTGCCGATCTGCAGCACCACGCGGAACGAGCCCCCCTTGTTCCGCCTCGCGGCCTCGACCGGATAACGCGGTGCCGGATGGAAGTAGCGGCCGTCCGCATAGCCTGGCCCGTTCCAGCGGTAGTCCACCGCCAGCCGCATGTCGCCGTCTACCGACGGAACGGCGCACGCATCCACGAAGACGGTCGTGGCGCCCGCGCGCGGTTGTTCGCCGGCCCGGGCGGGCTCGAAACGCCATTGCCCCACGCGTTGCGCGATCGCATCGCGGATCACGGCAGGCAGCTTCTGATCCACGTCCACCTGCTGCGGCACGCCCTGCGCATCCAGCGCGACCCGCGCATGCGCACGGAAGTGGATCGGCTTGGGCGCCGGCTCGGCCGACGCCGCACTGAGGGCCACCATCAGCAGCCCGATTCCCCACATCTTGCGCATGGCTTCGCCTCTCCCCAGGGTCGGTCGAAGCGTAGCGCCATCCCGACTCAGCGCGCGGGCAGCGGATCTTCCTTGTAGATGGCCACATGCGGCACGCCATCGGCGCCGATCCAGCCGCGGTACATGCCCTCGGTATTGAACGGGAACGCCATGCTGCCATCGGCGCCCAGCGCGATCGCACCGCCATCGCCGCCGGCCTTGGGGATGTCGCGGTTGATCACGCTGTCCGCGGCGCGGGCGAGGCTGTGGCCGGCCAGGCGCACGCGCGCGCAGACCTCGTGCGCGGCGGCGGCACGGATGTAGTACTCGCCCCAACCGGTGCCGGAGAACGCGCAGCGGTCGTCGGCCCAGGTGCCCGCGCCGATGATCGGCGAGTCGCCCACGCGGCCGTAGCGCTTGTTGGTCATGCCGCCGGTCGACGTGCCCGCGGCCAGCTGACCCTTCGCATCCAGCGCCAGCGCGCCGACCGTGCCGAAGTAGGCCTTGCCCGGCAGGTCCTGCGGCGTGTGGCTCGCCTGCGCCTGCTTCTCTTCCTTCAACGCGTTCTGCAGCTGCTGCCAGCGCTTTTCGGTGCGGAAGTAGGACGGATCGACCAGGGCGATGCCCTGCTCCTTGGCGAACGCCTCGGCGCCGCCGCCGACCATCATCACGTGGCGCGACCGGTCCATCACCGCGCGCGCCAGGGTGATCGGGTTCTTGACGCGATGCACGCCGGCGACCGCGCCGGCCTTGCCGGTGGCGCCGTCCATGATCGAGGAGTCCAGCTCGTTCCTGCCATCGTGGGTGAACACCGCACCGCGGCCGGCGTTGAACTGCGGCGCATCCTCCAGCACGGTGATCGCAGCGGTCACGGCCTCCAGCGCGGGCTTGCCCGCCTTCAGCTGCGCGTGTCCCGCGCGCAGGGCCGCTTCCAGTGCGGTGCGCGCGGCGGCTTCGTCGGCCGGGGTCATGCCGGCGCGCTCCACGCCCGCACCGCCGTGGATCACCAGCACCGGCGCATCCATCGCCACCAGCACGCCGTCGCGCACCGCGTAGCGACGCTCGGCCGCCGGATTGTCGACGCGTCCGCTGGGCAGGTGCAGCACGGAATCGACGCCGGCGATGACGGTATCGACGCGGTCCAGGTTCATAGGCTCGTCTTCGACCTGCTTCTGCGCGAAGCCGCCCTTCACCACCGTGGCGCCGGCGCCCGGCGCGGTGGCGTACACGCGCGCGGTGCCGTCGCCTTCCACGGCGACCGCGGCATCCTCGTCCACGCCCAGGCCCAGGATCGGGCGGCCGGCCAGCGACTCGGCCTTGGCGACGAAGGCGATCAGCCGGCCCAGGCGGTTGCGCTCGCTGAAGTGCGTATCGGTGATCACGCCCTTCAGCAGCGCCAGCTGCAGGAAATCCGTCTCGATGGTGTTGTCCGGACCCAGCGGGTCGGCCAGCGCATGCGGGCTGATCACGCTGCCACCGTCCATCGCGCCGTAGAGGTATTCGCCCTGCATGGCCAGGCCGGCGCTGGTGCCGCCCAGCGGCTTGCCCGCGCGCACGTGCGCATCCAGCGCCGCGCCCACCGGCGTGCCGCGCCAGTAGCGCACGTAGCGCGACTGGTCGCCGCCGGCCAGGAAGATGCCGTCGGCGCGCTTCAGGCTGCGCAGCACGGCCGGATCGCTTGCGCTTTCGCGGTCGCTGAAGACGTAGGTTTCCACCGAGGCGATGCCACCGACCTCGTTGAAGAACTCCTCGCCGATCTCGCCCGCCTGCGAGGCGCGCAGCACCACGATGTGGCCGTTGCCCGCCTTCTTCATGAACCAGCGCATGGCCTCGAAATTGCGGTCGCCGCCCCCCATCAGCAGCAGGCCCGGCTCGACCTTGCCCGGCGTCCTGGCCGACACGTCGCCGAGCACGTAATGGGCGGGCTTGGCCGCGAACGCCGGCAGCGCCGCCGCCAGCAACAGCATACCCAGCGCACCGCGCCGCACCGCACCAAGGACAGACACCATGCCATGCACTCCACGTCGAAGGTCGCGGCAGGATGCCACGCACCGGTGACTTGTGGAGACGAAGCGGGGCCGCGCTTCCCCCATGCCGCGGCGCGCGCGCTTGGGCTAGAGTGCGGGCATGCCCACTGAATTCGATGCGTGGTTCGTCCGCGAAGTGCTGGTCCATGAACGGGCACTGGCGCTGTTCCTGCAACGTCACTGGCCGCACCGCGACGAATGGCACGACCTGCGCCAGGAGGTCTACGCGCGGGTCTATGAAGCCGCCGGACGCGTGCGCCCAGACGCGCCCAAGGCCTTCCTGTTCACCACCGCGCGTCACCTGATGACCGACCGCCTGCGCCGCAGCCGGGTGGTGTCGATCGAGCCGGTGGGTGATTTCGAGTCCTCGAACGTCTACCTGATCGACGAGGTGTCGCCCGAGCGCTGGACCGGGACCCGCCAGGCGCTCAAGCGCGTGGTGGAGGCCCTGGACCGACTCCCCGACCGTTGCCGCGAAGTGGTGTGGCTGCGACGCGTGGAGGAGCTGCCGCAGAAGGCGGTCGCCGCGCGCCTGGGCATCAGCGAGAAGACCGTGGAAAAACATCTGGCCAAGGGGATGCGCCTGATCGCCGACCGTCTGTACGGTGGCGACGACGCGCACGCGCCGGGCGGGCGCAGGAATGCCCGCCTTGTCATGGACGAGGACGACGGACATGACCGACAGCAAGCGGATTGAACAGCAGGCGGCCGACTGGCTGGTGCGCCGCGACGCGGGAGACTGGGCGCCGCACGACCAGCAGGCGCTGGAGGCATGGCTGTCGGCGTCGGCGCGCCACAAGGTCGCGTTCCTGAGGCTGGAGGCCGCCTGGGCCGAGGCCGGCCGCCTGCAGGCGCTGGCGGCCGGCCTGCCGGCGGGCGGACCGCCGCCGCGCACGGAGGCCGCCGGCCCCGGTGCCCCTGCGCCTGGCCTGCCCGACCTGCGCGGCATCACCTTCGCGCCGCGCCCTGCGCACGCGCGCCCGGGCCGCTGGCGGCACGGCGTGGCGGCCGCGTTCGCGATGCTGGCGCTGGGCTCGGCGGCATGGGGCGGCTGGCAGCTGACCGGACGCCAGCAGGCGCACTACGCCAGTGCCGTCGGCCAGGTGCAGACCCTGACCCTGCCGGACGGCTCTCTCGCCACCCTCAGCAGCGACAGCCAGCTGGACGTGCGGATCACCCGCCAGGAACGCCATGTCGCGCTGACGCGCGGCGAAGCCTTCTTCGACGTGGCCCACGACCGCCGTCGCCCCTTCGTGGTGGAAGCGCAGGGCCGCCGCGTCGCCGCCGTGGGCACCCGCTTCTCCGTGCGCCGCAACCCCGAGGACGTGCGCGTGGTGGTGACCGAGGGCAAGGTGCGCCTTGAAACCCGCATCGGCGACGACGGCCGCGCGCAGCCGGTATCCCTGCTGCCGGCCGGCAGCGTGGCCACCGCCGGGCGCAACGGCGTGCTGGTGCGCTCGGTCCCGGTGGCCGACGCCGAACGCTACCTGGAATGGCGCGAGGGGTTCCTGACCTTCGACGACACCTCGCTGGCCGAGGCCGCCGCCGAGTTCAACCGGTTCAACGCGCGCAAGCTGGAACTGGCCGACGCCACGGTGGCCGACCTGCGCGTGGGCGGGAATTTCCGCTGGTCCAATGCCGAGGGCTTCGCGCGCCTGCTGGAACAGGGGTTCCCGGTCCGCGTGGAGCGGCACCCGGAGCGCATCGTCCTGCACGCGCGCTAGCGGGCCGCCGCGCCACCGACGAACGTCGCGGGGGGATTTGTCCGGTTCGTTCGTCCTGATGTCCAGAAGGCGCCATTCCGAGCGCCCCCGGGGAGAGTCGTCCATGCGGTATCCAATGCGAGTCCTGCTGTTGAGCATGGCCTGTAGCGCGGCGCTGTCCGCGCAGGCCCAGGCGGCCCCCGGCCGCATCGACCTGCCCGCCGGCGAGCTGGCCACGGCGCTGAACACGCTGGCCAAGCAGTCCGGCACCCAGCTGGTGTACCGCGCCGACCAGATGAAGGGCCGCCGCACCACGGGCGTGCAGGGCGCCGCGAACACCGACCAGGCGCTGGAACGGCTGCTCAAGGGCAGCGGCTTCGAAGCCAAGCGCGACGCCTCCGGCGCGGTGCTGATCGTGCAGGCCGCCGCCACCCCGCGTCGTGCCCCGGCGCCGCGTCCCGCGCCTCAGGAGGCGCCTCCCGGGGGCGGTGCCGCGCAGGCCGAAGAACCCGTAACCCAGCTGGAGACCCTGCAGGTCACCGGCTCGCGCATCCCGCGTGCGCAGATCGAAGGTCCGGCGCCGATCACGGTGGTGACCGCGGAACAGATCCAGGCCGCCGGCCTGACCTCGGTGCCCGAGGTGCTGCGTTCGCTGAGCCAGAACAGCGGCAGCGTGCAGGGCCAGCAGAACACCACCAGCGCCCAGTCCACGCCCGGCGCACAGGCGGTCGACCTGCGTGGCCTGGGCCCCAACCACACGCTGGTGCTGATCAACGGCCGCCGCATCGCCGACTTCCCGCTGCCGCTCAACGGCCGCAGCAACTTCACCGACATCGGCAACATCCCGCTGGGGATGATCGACCGCATCGAAGTGCTGACCGGCAGCGCCTCGGCGGTCTACGGCTCCGACGCCATGGCCGGCGTGATCAACTTCATCCTGAAGAAGTCCACCGACGGCACCATCATCGACTACCGCTACGGCGACACCGAACGCGGTGGCGGCGAATCGCACAAGCTCACCCTGACCACCGGCTTCGAGCGCGATGCGTTCAGCGGCATCGTCGGCATCGAACTGCTCGACAAGCGCCCGCTGTGGGGCTACGAGCGCAGCAACCAGGACTCCACCCTCGACGCGCCCACCTCGCGCCGGAGCCTGCCGCGGCTCACCGCGCAACGCTACGACTGGGATGACGACGTCCTCATCGGTCCCGACGACGACTGCGCGGCGATGGGTGGCCTGAACGAAGGCACCACCGTGCTCGCGGAAAACCGCTGGGGCGAACCCTACTGCGGCAGCGAGCGCGCCATCGCGTACCGGACCATCCAGAACGAGCGCAAGGGCGTCACCGCGTACGGTTCGTTCGAGTACCGGTTCTCCGACAGCCTGTCGTGGTTTGCCGATGTGCAGGCCGGCCGCCAGGAAGTCAGGCTGCTCACCGGCACCAACGGCAACGACGTGGTCAGCGACGTCATGGGCTGGGAGTTCCACGATCCCAACTCCACGGACAACAACGACAAGGTCTTCTACAACGCCCTCACCGGCCATTACGAGGTCTGGTCCCGCCAGTTCACGCCCGAGGAAATCGGCGGCCTGCGCAACCGCATGAACGTCACCACGCAGAAGACGTTTGCGGTCACCACCGGACTGCAGGGCGCCTTCGGCGAGGCCTGGAACTGGGAAGCGGCCTACAACCATTCGCAGTACAAGGCGGAAGTGGGCATGCCGCGCATCCGCGCGCAGGCCGCCAACGAGCTGTTCCTCGGCGAACGCCAGGGCTACGACGCCGACGGCTACGCGATCTATAGCCCCGACCCGACGCGCCTGTTCACCCCGCTGACGCCGGCCGAGTTCGCCAGCATCGCGGCGATGTCCACCTTCCGTCCCAAGGCCGACAACGACAACCTCAGCTTCACCCTCGACACACCGGCGCTGTTCACCCTGCCGGCCGGCGACGTCGGCTTCGCCGCGGCCATCGAGTACGGCCAGCAGTCGTACGAGATCAATCCCGATCCGCTCGCCCTGACCGCCGACGCCTACTACGGCCCGCGCTACGGCGACGGCGAGGGCGATCGCGACCGCTGGAGCGTGGCCGCCGAGTTCCGCATGCCGCTGCTGTCCACCCTGGAAGCCAGCCTGGCCGGCCGCTACGACCGTTACGACTACGGCAACAAGAACCCGGGCAAGTTCACCTACAGCGCGGGCCTGGAATGGCGTCCGCTCGACACGCTGCTGGTGCGCGGCTCCTACGGCACCGGCTTCCGCGCGCCGGACATGCACTACCTGTTCGCCGGCGACGACTACTACCGCACGCTGTCGACCGACTACTACCAGTGCCGCACCGACGAGCCGACCTTCAGCGACGACGAGTGCTACGACGACGGCCCGTGGGACATCAACACGTTCGACGTCTACACGGGCAACATGGACCTGGACGTGGAGACCAGCAAGTCGTTCTCCGCGGGCTTCGTGTGGTCGCCGTTCGCCAACTTCGACCTGGCGGTGGACTACTACCGCATCCGCGTGTCCAACCAGGTACAGGCGCAGAGCCGCGAGCAGCTGCGCGTCGACGAGGCCAACTGCCGCCTCGGCACCACCGACAGCGGTGCCGCCGTGGACATCAATTCGCCGACCTGCGTGGACGCCCTCGCGCGGGTGATCCGCGATGCGGACGGCAACATCACCAGCGTCCGCTTCGCGCCGATCAACATCGCCAACGAGGAAACGTCGGGCATCGACGTCACCGCCAACTATCGCCTGCAGACGGCGAACGCGGGCGACTTCCGCTTCACCGGCACCTACACCTGGGCCGACAAGCACACGCGCCAGCAGTATCCGGGCGACCCGGAAGAGGACATGCTGGACGTCAGCTTCAGCGCCACCACGTTGCCGCGGCAAAAGGGCAACCTGGGCGTGAGCTGGGACCGCAACGCCTGGGGAGCCAGCCTGTTCGGCAACTACCTGGGCCGCGTGGCCAACTACGCCAACGACGCCTGGACCAAGGCGACATGGCGCTTCAATGCAGGTGCGCGTTACGACATCAACGACCACCTGCGCGTGTCGCTGACCGTCAACAACTTGCTGGACGACATGCCACCCAAGGACGCCACCTGGGCGAACTATCCGTACTACGACACGTCCTGGTTCGACTCCACCGGCCGCAGCTACTTCCTGCAGGTCACCTGGAAGCTGGGCGGCGAAGCGCTGTAACCCGCAAGCCCAGGGAAGGGAGCGAGGCCCGCCGCAAGGCGGGCCTTTTCTTTTCGGACGCCGACGGCCAACCGCTCAGGAGATTCGCGACCCGTCCTCCCGGCGAATGCCGGAACCCCGCGTCTCTGCACGCCTCCCATGCTGCACCGAACGCCCACGAGGCAACCGCGACTTCGTCATCCTGGCGCACGCGCTGGCCCAACTCCGACCAGGTCCAGGCCCCTCGACGCTCACACCGTCCCGCGGTTCTTCCCCTGCCACGGTTGGTACCACGCACGGATCGCAGCCATGTCGGTGTCCATGTCGCCGGTGGGGTAATACACATCGCCGATGCCGATGGTCTTCTCGGGATAGTGGAAGTACGCCATCAGGATGGGTACCTGCGCCTGCTGGGCGATCTTCAGGAAGCCGCCCTTCCACTTGTCCACGCGCTTGCGGGTGCCTTCAGGTGTCAGCGCGAACCACATCCTGTCGGACTGACGGATCATGCGGACCGCCTGTTCCACCGTGCCCTGCGGCGAACTGCGATCCACTGGCACCACGCCCAGCTTGCGCAGCAGCGGCGACAGCGGCCACCAGAACAGCTGCGCCTTGCCCAGCACGCGCACCTGGAAACCCATCGCGATCTTCGCCGCCATGCCCCAGATGCCGTCCCAGTTGGACGAGTGCGGCGCCACGATCATCACCAGCTTGGGGATGTCCGGCAGCGTGCCGACGATCTTCCAGCCGAACACGCGCAGGAAGGTGCGGCCCATCCAGCGGGTGAAGCGGTTGGGCGGCACCTGCGGCATGTTCGGCGGGATGCGCGGGACGATGTCGTGGCTCAAGCGGTTACTCCCATTGGTTCTTCTGCGACCGGCCGCGCTTGACCTCGCTGCGTCCGCGCTTGGCGTCCAGCCGGCGCGCCTTGGCCGCGCGCGCGGGCTTGGTGGCGATGCGTTTCTTCGGCACCACCAGCGCCGCGGCGATCAGCGCGGCCAGGCGCTCGCGCGCGTCCTGTCGGTTGCGGTCCTGCGTGCGGAAGCGTTGCGCGTCGATCACCAGCACGCCTTCATCGGTGAGGCGGCGGTCGCGCCGGGACAGCAGCCGCTCGCGCAGGGCGTCGGGCAGCGACGGCGAACCTGCCACGTCGAAGCGCAGCTCCACCGCGGTGGCGACCTTGTTGACGTTCTGCCCGCCCGCGCCGCTGGCGCGCACGAACCGTTCGACGAGTTCGTCGTCGGGTATCGACAGCGTCGGCGTGATCTCGAGTGCGGTGCTCCCCATGCGCGGATTGTAGTCAGGATGCGGGTCCGTTCGCAGCGCGCTGGCGCCCCGATCGTCGTCGATTAACAACAGATTTACTCCCGGGCAGGCACCCTACGACCCCACTTCCGAGTCGCCCACGCCGTCCACACCGCATGCCCCACCCTACGTCGACCACGGCCCGCGCCCTGTCCCGCCTCCTGCTCGCCCTCGCCCTGGCGGCGTCCGCACCGGCCTTCGCCGCCGAGCCCACCGACGCGGACATCGACCGCCTGCTCAAGGCGTCGCGCGCCGAAAGCCTGCTCGCGGGCGTCGTGCCGCAGATGGAGGCGGTGCAGCAGCAGGAGTTCGACAAGCACTTCGCCGGCAAGGAGATGACCGAAGAGCAGAAGGCCGAGGTGGCCCGCATCCAGGCCAAGACCCAGGAGATCGTGCGCAAGGCGCTGTCGTGGGAAGAGATGCGCCCGGTGTACCTGGACGTCTACAAGAAGACCTACACGCGCGAGGACGTGCGGGCGATCACCAAGTTCTACGAAAGCGCCGCCGGCCAGCGCATGCTCGACAAGAATCCGGCGCTGATGCAGAACATCATGACCGCCGTGCAGCAGAAGATGGTGCCGATGCTGGACGAGCTGCAGGCCGAGATCAAGAACATCCCGGTCACGCCGCCGCCACCGGTTTCGCCACCCCAGAAGCGACGCCGGACGCGCTGATCACCTAGGAAAAGGCGAATGTAGGAGGGGGCCATGCCCGCGATGCTTTTGCGCGATCCGATCGAAGAACATCGCGGGCATGGCCCGCTCCTACAGAGGCCCACGCCCGCTTCAAAGCACCAGTTGGTCGCGCGGAGGCAACCGCCAGTCGATAGGCGACAGTCCGCGCTGCGCCAGGTACTGGTTGGTGGCGCCGAAGTGCCCGCATCCCAGGAAACCACGATGCGCCGACAGCGGCGAGGGATGCGGCGCGCGCAGCACGCGGTGCCGGCGCGTGTCGATCACCTTGCCCTTGGCCTGCGCGTAGCTGCCCCATAGCAGGAACACCAGGCCTTCGCGCTCGCGCGCCAGCGTCTCGATGGCATGGTCGGTGAAGCCTTCCCAGCCCTTGCCCTGGTGGGCGCCGGCACGTCCTTCTTCCACCGTCAGCACGGCATTGAGCAGCAGCACGCCCTGGCGCGCCCACGGCAGCAGGCAGCCATGGTCCGGCGGCGCGATGCCCAGGTCGGCATTGAGTTCCTTGAAGATGTTCACCAGCGACGGCGGCACCGGCACGCCCGGCAGCACCGAGAAGCACAGCCCGTGCGCCTGCCCGGGACCGTGGTAGGGGTCCTGCCCCAGGATCACCACCTTCACCGCGTCGAACGGCGTGGCGTCGAAGGCCGCGAAGATCTGCGGCCCCGGCGGATAGATACGCGCGCCCGCGGCCTTGCGCTGCCGCAGGAAGGCGGACAGCTCGCGCATCTCGGGCCGTTGCAGCCAGTCGCCGATGCGCGCCTTCCAGGAAGGCTCCAGCCTGATGCGGTCTTCTTCGGTCATGCCGGACGCACGCGCCTCAGACCAGCGCGCGCGATTCGTCCATGCGCGCCAGGCGCAGCTGGAACAGGACCTTGGTCACCAGCAGGCGCTCGGCGATCGGCTTCAGCACCAGGTCGTTGGCGCCGGCCTGCAGCAGCTCGGCCTGGTTGTCGCGATTGCTGTCGCCGGTCATCACCAGGATCGGCAGGCGCCGCTTGCCGTAGGCGAAATCCACGCGGATGCGCTGCACGATGTCGCGACCGCTCAGCTCGCCCTTCAGGATCACGTCGGTCAGCACCAGGTCGAACTTGTGCGTGGACAGGCCCAGCGATTCGGCGGTGAGCAGGGCGAACGCATCCTCCGCCTTCAGCACGTGCACCACGTTGAGCGACTGACGCTCCAGCATGCGCCGCGTGGTCTCGGCCACCACGCGGCTGTCCTCGATGTAGAGGATCGTCGCACCCACCACCGGCTCGGGCTGCACGTAGCCTCGGATGAAGGTTGCCAGTGCCTCGTGGCCCAGCGCCTTGTCGAAATAATCGGTGACGAACTCGGTGAAGCGGCGCTCTTCCAGGTGCTGCTGGGCATCGCCGGACACCACGATCACCGGCACGTAGGCCTGGCCCGCCGCCTCGCGCACGCTCCGCGCGATCTCCAGCCCGTCGCCGTCGGGCAGCGCCAGGGCGGTGGTGACCAGGTGCACTTCGCCCTGTTCCAGCGCGACGCGCGCCTCGGCGATGCTGGAGCAGCCGATCACCTGCACCCCCGGCACTTCGCGCTGCAGCACGTCGGCGATCAGCTTGCGCACCAGCTTCGACCCATCCACCACCATTACGCGGGGCGCGTCGCTGATCAGATGCCGGAGCTCTTGGGCCATGAAGATGCGGAAGTCAGGTGGCAGTCGGGCGAGTCTGACGCAAGAAGTGGCCGGTCACCAGCCATGCGCCCAGCCAGCCCACGATCGTGGCCGCCAGGACCACGAGCGCAGCACCCAGCGGATCCAGCCCTGACAGCGCGAACGGGCTGCCATAGCTGCGCGCCAGCGCGGCCAGCGGATCACGCAGCGCCAGCGCGGCCAGCGTCAGCAGTCCCAGGGCCAGCGCACCGGCCGCCAGGCCATACCAGGCCCCAAGGTAGACGAAAGGCCGGCGGATGAAGCCGTCGCTGGCGCCCAGCAACTGCAGCACGCCGATCTCCTCGCGCCGCGACTGGATGTCCAGGCGCACGGTGTTGCCCACCACCAGCAACGCACCCAGCCCGAACAGGGCGGCCAGCACCCAGGTCAAGCGCTCACCGAACCCCATCCAACCGGTCAGACGTTCGCGCCAGGCCGCATCGTGCTGGAGCAGGTCCGTTTCCGGCAACGCTTCCAGCGCGGCGACCAACCGCGCCTCGTCGCCCTCGGGCACCACCACCAGCAGGGCCGGCAGCGGATTGCCGTCCAGCAGGTCCAGCGAATCGGCCAGTCCGCTGCGCTGGCGGAACTCCGCCAGGCCCTGGTCGGGGGTGCGCAACTCCACGCTGGCCACGTCGTCCCGCGCGCGCAGCGTTTCCGCCAGCGCCTGCGCGCGCGCCACCGGCGTTTCGGGCGTCAGGAACAGGTCGATCTCGCGCGACTGCTGCACATCCCCGGCGAAGTGGCCCACGTTCTGCAACGCCAGCCACAGGCCCAGCGGCAGCGCGAACGCCACCGCCATCACGCCGATGGTCAGCAGCGTGGCCCACGGGCGGCGCACGGCCCGTCCCAGGCTGGATACGACACTGTAGAGATGCTGGTCCAGCCAGATGCCTGCACCGGAGCGCGCCTGCGCACGGCTGTTCTTCGCGTCGCTCATTCGGCCAGATCCGCCGGGGAAATGTCGTCGACCAGCTTGCCGTGGTCGAGGATCAGCACGCGCTTCTTCATCCGCTTCAGCAATGACAGGTCGTGGCTGACGACCAGCACGCTGGTGCCCCGCTCGGGCATGGAGGCGAACAGCGACATGATCTCCGCCGCCAGTGTGGGGTCGAGGTTGCCGGTGGGCTCGTCCGCCACCAATAGGCGCGGCTCGGCGACGATGGCGCGTGCAATGCCCACGCGCTGCTGCTCGCCGGCGGAGAGCTGCGTGGGCAGCGCATTCTCCCGGTGGCCAAGCCCCAGCCGCGCCAGCACCTCGCGCACCCGCTTGCCGATGTCGCCCCGGCGGTCGCCGCGCAGGATCAGCGGCAGCGAGACGTTTTCCATTACCGTGCGGTCGGTGAGCAGGCGATGGTCCTGGTAGACCGCGCCCACCTCGCGACGATGCAGCGGGATACGGCCGCCGCGCACCTTCAGCAGGTTCCTGCCGCCGAACACCACCGCACCGCGGCTGGGCCGCTCGCTCAGGTGGATCAGTTTCAGCAACGTGCTCTTGCCCGCGCCGGAATGCCCGGTGACGAACAGCATCTCGCCTTCGGCCACCTCGAAGCTGACGTCCTCCAGCGCCGCGTGGCCGCCGGGGTATTGCTTGCTGACGTTTTCGAATCGCAGGACGCTCATGTGCGCCGATTATGCCGGACCGACGAAGACGCTGGCGATGCCGACGCGCAAAGAAAAAGCCGGGACATGCCCGGCTTTTCCACGACACGCACGATGGCCAGGCTCAGCCGCCGGATACCAGCGCGCGGATCTTGCGTCCCAGCCGGGTCAGGAAACCCGCATTGTCGTCGGCAGGCTTCGGTGCGGCGACCGGCTTGGGTGCGGCCGGTGCGACATTCGCCACGGCGCCCTCGGCCCCTTCCAGCGGACGGCCATGACGACGGCGACGGCGCTTGCGTGGCTTTCGCTCGCCTTCGGGCAGGGCGGCGGCCTCGGGACGCGGCACGGCAGCGGCGGGCGGCACCGGCGCGGCCGCCCCCCCCTCGGGGCGGGGCGCCCCGCGGGGGTGGGGGGGCGCGGGGGTCCCCCCGCGGGGGCGGGCGGGCATGCACCCCCCGCACGAAGCCCGCCCGCCACAAGAGCCGCCTCAACGCCCGCATCAAGGCGCTGCAGGCCGCCTGAT
>NZ_PDWV01000071.1 GCF_010093385.1 Pseudoxanthomonas mexicana | reverse complement strand
CGACTGCGTACCGCTAAGGAGCGTCGCCAGCTCCATATGTGATTAAGAGACAGCGGGGGAGTCGCCCCGCCGGGGCGACGTGCTGATGCATGCCTTCCCGGACCGCATCGGCTTCCAGCATCCGCAGGACGCGCGTCGCTACCTGCTGGCGAATGGACGCAGCGCGCGGCAAGCGCATCCCCGCCCATGCGCAGCGGATCGCGCGCTTCGACCAGCGCGGCGAGGTCACACGCCAGCGCGCGGTCCTCACCCTCGTCCGCCGACAGCAGCATCGCCGCGAGCCGGGGGTGCGTGCCGAGCGCGAGCATGCGCTTCCCCAGGGGCGTGATGGCGTTCGATGCCGTCAGCGCACCGAGCCGGCGTAGCAGGTCGCGCGCGGCATTCATCGCCCCGGGCGGCGGCGCATCGACGAAGCGCAGGTCGTCGCTGCCCCACGCGGCCAATTCCAATGCGAGGGCGCCGAGTTCGACCAGCGCGATCTCCGGCCGTCGCTGCGGATCGAGCCGCTGCGATTGCGGCCACAGGCGATACGCCCAGCCCTCGGCCACGCGACCCGCACGGCCGGCACGCTGGTCGGCGGAGGCCTGCGAAATGTGGGTCACCTCCAGGCGCGAGAAGCCGCTGTTCGGATCGTACGAAGGTTCCCGCGCCAGCCCGCTGTCGACCACCACGCGCACGCCGGGCAGCGTCACCGAAGACTCGGCCACGTTGGTCGCCAGTACCACGCGGCGGCGGCCTTGGGGATCGGGCTGCAGGGCTTCGGACTGTTTTTCCACCGGCAGTTCGCCGTGCAGGGCGAGGACGACGATGTCCTCTGGCAAGATATCCACCAGCATCGCCTCCCCCCGCGCGATCTCGCGCTGGCCCGGCAGGAACACCAGCACATCGCCGGGGTGCGTGAGTACGGCGTGTTCGATGGCGCGGCGTGCCTGTACTTCGATCGCCTCGTCCCGGCGCGCGGGAAAGTGCGCCACTTGCACCGGGAAGCCACGGCCTTCGCTGCTCAGCCGCGGCGCATCGAGGAACCGCGCCAGCTTCTCGCCGTCCAGCGTGGCGGACATCACGACGATGCGCAGGTCCTC
Source organism: Pseudoxanthomonas mexicana (assembly GCF_010093385.1). GTDB lineage: Bacteria > Pseudomonadota > Gammaproteobacteria > Xanthomonadales > Xanthomonadaceae > Pseudoxanthomonas_A > Pseudoxanthomonas_A mexicana. The sequence goes on along the minus strand of NZ_PDWV01000071.1, from coordinate 14,483 downwards.
GCGCAGCTGCGCCTGCACGTCCAGCGCCAATGCCAGTCCGAGGTCGCCTGCCAGGTGGCGCTCGTGGAATTCGTCGAACAGGATCGCCCCGATCCCCTCCAGCATCGGATCTTCCTGGATCATCCGGGTCAGGATGCCCTCGGTGACCACCTCGATCCGCGTGTCCGGCCCGACCTTGTTCTCGAAACGGATGCGGTAGCCGACCGTGCCGCCGACCGCTTCGCCGCGCTGCCTGGCCATGAAGCCGGCCGCCGCGCGCGCCGCCACGCGGCGCGGCTCCAGCATCACGATCTTGCGGCCCTGCAGCCACGGCTCGTCCAGCAGCGCCAGCGGCACCTGGGTGGTCTTGCCCGCACCGGGCGGGGCCTCCAGCACCAGGCGCGGATGGTCGGACAGGCTGCGGACGATGTCCGGTAGCAGCGGGGTGATGGGGAAGGTGGGCGATGGCATGCGGTGCGAAGGATAAGGCCTGCGGCCTCTGTAGGAGCGACGTGAGTCGCGACCGCACGGCTTGCGCAACGGTAGGTTCGGGAGACTTCCTATGGATAGGGACTTCTTGATTTTCGCGGTCGCGACTTACGTCGCTCCTACAACAGCAGGCACGAGGGCATAAAATGCGGCCATGGATCTCATCGACATCGGCGCCAACCTCACCCACGAAAGCTTCGACCACGACCGCAACGCGGTGCTCCAGCGCGCGCGCGAAGCCGGCGTGGTGCAGCAGGTGATCACGGGCGCCAGCCGCGAGCATTCGCCCATGGCCCTGCGTCTGGCGCAGGCGCACCCGGGCGAGCTGTTCGCCACCGCGGGCGTGCACCCGCACCACGCCACCGAATACACCGATGAATGCGACGCCGAAATGCGTGCGCTGCATGCGCATCCGGAGGTCGTCGCGGTGGGCGAATGCGGCCTGGACTACTTCCGCGACTTCTCGCCGCGCCCCGCGCAGCGCCGGGCGTTCGAGCGGCAACTGCAGATCGCCGTGGATACCGGCAAGCCGCTGTTCCTGCACCAGCGCGACGCGCACGACGACTTCGTGGCCATGATGAAGAACTTCGACGGCCGGCTCGGTCCGGCCGTCGTGCACTGCTTCACCGGCACCAGGAAGGAGCTGTTCGACTGCCTGGACCAGGACTGGCACATCGGCATCACCGGCTGGCTCTGCGACGAACGCCGCGGCCTGCACCTGCGCGAGCTGGTGAAGAACATCCCGGCCAACCGGCTGATGATCGAGACCGACGCGCCCTACCTGCTGCCGCGCACGGTGAAGCCACAGCCCTCGCACCGCCGCAACGAGCCGATGTACCTGGCCCACATCGTCGCGGAGCTGGCGCGCGACCGTGGCGAGGAGGTCGAGGTCACCGCCGCGGCGACGACGGCTACGGCGCGCGCGTTCTTCGGCTTGCCTGTCGACCGCTGAGTCAGAACCGCGTCACTCGACCTTGTCGTCCTCGGACTTGGCCTGCTGCATGGCCTCGGGTTCGAGTTCCTCGGCGCTGCGGTTGAGGCGGACGAATACGCCCCACGCCACCAGCAGCAGCGCCGCCGAGCCGCCGATCGCGATGACGTACGGCAGTTGGCGCGGGTCTTCGTGCATCAGCTCGAACGTGGCCACCAGCGTTTCGATCGACAACGCGATGACGATGACCACCAGGAAACGCGACAGGTAGCGACGCACGCGGGTGGGACCGCTGACTTTCACGTCGCGCTGCACTTCCTCCTCGAACACCGTCTGCGCCAGTTCCAGCGCGACCAGTCCGATGGTCAGCATGCCGATGCTTTCGAGGATGTTGTCGAAACGACCACGCAGGCCGGCGTCGGTACCCGCCATGATCGCGCCCTGCCACAACTCGCTGGCGGCCAGGACGACGAGTGAGACGGCCGCAGCAAAGAACAGGGCGATGATGGCCAGGTGGCCGGCGAGGAAGAGTCTGTGCAGGTGCTTCATGACGGCGCTACCGGGAAGGTGGCGCAGCATGGAGGCAGCCGCCGTCAGGGCGGCGTGAAGCCCCTCGCTCAGGCCGGTCGCTGCGCCTCGTACGCCTGCAGGTGCACCCACGCGGCCTGCAGGTGGGGCGTGGCGATGCCATGCGCCGCCGCGCGATGCACCATGTCGCCGACGATATGCGCCGCCTCGACACGCTGGCCCGCCTCCAGGTCACGCAGCATCGACGCCTTCATCGGCGAACCGGCGGTCGTCAGCGTGTCGCGTGCCGAAGCCTGCGCTGCATCCGGTATCGACTGACCGGTTGCCGCCGCGACGGCCAGGCATTCCCCGTACAGCGCCGCCATGAAGTCCGCGCCGCCCTCGCCCGCCACGATCGTGCCGATCGGTGCGCGCATCAGGCACGTGCCCGCCGCGAGCGCCGTGCGGAAGCTGTACTTCACCCACTGCGCCCGCGCGATGTCCGGCGTGTGCACGTGGTCGATGCCGGCCTGCGTGCAGACGGCGGCGAGCGACTGCAGGCGCACGTCGGCGGGCTGGCCGTCGCGTTCACCGAAGGTGACCGATGCCGGCTTGCCGAGGTGCAGGATCTCGCCGTCGGCACCCAGCGTGGCGCGGATGAAGCAAAGCCCGCCGAGCACGTTGGCGAAGCCGAAGCGCGCGTCGAGCGCTTCGTAGTGGCGCAGGCCGTTGAGCAGCGGCAGCACGCGAGCGCCGGCTTCCACGGCAGGCGCGATGGCGGCCATCGCGCTGTCCAGGTCGTAGGCCTTGCAGCTCAGCAGGACGAGTTCGAACGGTGTGGCATCGCGGAGTTGTTCCGCGGTGATGACCTGTGCGGGAACATCCGCGTCGCCCAGCGGACTGCGGATGCGCAGGCCGCGTTCCCGCAACAGGGTGGCGCGTGCGGGACGCACCAGGAAGCTGACGTCTACACCGGCCTGAGCGAGACGGCCACCGAAATATCCGCCGGTGCCGCCGGCGCCGAGCACGAGCAGCCGCATCAGCTGCGCAGCCCCACGCCTTTCTTCAGCAGCCACAGGCCCAGCGCACCCAGCCCGAACACGAACGCCAGCATCAACACGTAGGCGATCCACAGCGGGACGTCGCTGGTGCCCAGCAGGCCGTAGCGGAACGCGTTGACCATGTAGAAGATCGGGTTGGCGTGGGTCAGCGCCTCGGCCCACGGCGGCAGCAGCTTCACCGAATAGAACACGCCGCCCAGGTAGGTCAGCGGGGTGAGGATGAAGGTCGGCACGATGGCGATGTCGTCGAACTTCTTCGCATAGGCCGCGTTGACGAAGCCGGCCAGCGAGAAGATCGTGGCACCCAGCAGCACCGTGGTGATGGTCACCAGCGGATGCGGCACGCGCACCTTGGTGAAGAACATCGCGATGACCAGCACGATGGCGCCCACCATCAGGCCGCGCAGCACGGCGCCGGCCACGTAGCCCAGCAGGATCACCCAGTTCGGCATCGGGCTGACCAGCAGTTCCTCCACGTGGCGGCCGAACTTGGCGCCGAAGAAACTGGAGCTGATGTTGCCGTAGCTGTTCTGGATGATGCTCATCATCACCAGGCCCGGCACGATGAACTCCATGTAGGTGTAGCCGCCCATGTCGCCGATGCGGCTGCCGATCAGCCCGCCGAAGATCAGGAAGTACAGCGTCATGGTGATGGCCGGCGGCACCAGGGTCTGGCCCCAGATGCGCAGGATGCGGTTCACTTCGCGGCGGACGATGGTGCCCAGTGCGACCAGGTTCTTCTGCAGCGGCGTGGTCATGGCGGTCTCCTGCGGATGGGCGGCGCTCATGCGGCCTGCTCCCGCTTGGCGGCGGCTTCATCGCCGGTCAGGCGCACGAACAGCTCTTCCAGCCGGGTGCTCTTGGTGCGCATGGAGCGCACGCGGATACCCGCGTCGTTGAGCGCGGCGAACACGCGGTTGAGGTCCATCGCACGCGGCATGTCCAGGTCCAGGGTATGGCTGTCGGTGGCGGACAGCGTGGTGCCTTCGATCACCGGCAGCTGCGCCGGCAGGTCGCCGTCGATGTCGAACAGGAAGCCCTCCACGTCCAGCTTGGCCAGCAGGGCGCGCATCGGCCCCTGTTCGACGATGACGCCACGGTCGATGATGGCCAGGTTGCGGCAGAGGCTCTCGGCCTCTTCCAGGTAATGCGTGGTCAGGATGATGGTGGTGCCGGACTCGTTGATGTCCTTCAGTGTCTTCCACATGCCGCGGCGGATCTCGATGTCCACGCCGGCGGTGGGCTCGTCCAGGATCAGCAGCTTCGGCCGGGTCATCATGGCGCGGGCGATCATCAGCCGGCGCTTCATGCCGCCGGAGAGCGTGCGGCTCATCACGTGGGCCTTTTCCCACAGCTGCGCGCGCCTGAGTTCCTCTTCGGCCCGCACCAGCGCCTCGGCGCGCGGGATGCCGTAGAAACCCGCGTAGTTCACGCAGATGTCCAGCGGCTTCTCGAACATGTTGAAGTTGATCTCCTGCGGCACCAGGCCCAGCAGGCGCATGGCGCCGTCGCGGTCGCGGTCGATGTCCACGCCGAACACGCCGACCTGGCCGCTGCTCTTGTTGACCAGCGAGCTGACGATGCCGATGAGCGTGGACTTGCCGGCGCCGTTGGGGCCGAGCAGGGCGAAGAAGTCGCCGGGTTCGACCCGCAGCGACACGCCCTTCAGGGCCTGCACACCGTTGTCGTAGACCTTGCGCAGGTCGGAGATGGCCAGCGCGGGCGCCGCCGCGGAAGCCGTTGTCGCAGACGCCATGGGGTACCTTGTGGCGCCACGACGGCGCCCGGGGGAATCGAACGCTTATTATAGGCGTCCCGCCGGGGCCGCCCCGGGCCACACAGTGTTCCAGACGCCTTGGCGATCGCGCATTTCCCGTTGAAGCTCATCGGCCGCCGCATGCTGGCGCCCAGCGTGGGCCACTACCAGTTCGTCCGCGACGACGGGCAGCCGCTGGACTTCGTCCCCGGCCAGTTCATCCAGGTGCATTTCCGCTACGCCGACGGCACGCCGGCCAAGCGCAGCTATTCGCTGGCGACAATCCACGACCATGCGCTGGGCCCGGGCGAAGCGGTGGAGATCGCGGTCAGCTACGTGCCCGGTGGCGCGGCGACCGCGCTGTTCGAAGGCCTGCCGGAGGGCGGACATGTGGAAGCGAGCGGCCCGTTCGGCCGCTTCTGCCTGATGCCAGGCGACCGCAACGCACGCTACCTGCTGATCGCCACGGGCACCGGCGTCACGCCGTACCGCTCGATGCTGCCGCAGCTGGAGGCGCTGATGGCCGGACGCGGGATCGAAGTCGTGCTATTGCAGGGTGCACGGACGCCGGCCGAGCTGCTGTACGGCGACGAGTTCCGCGCCTTCGCCGACGCGCATCCGGGATTCCGTTACGTGCCCTGCCTGTCGCGCGAGCTTCCGCCGGATCCCCACCCCGACGTGCGCCACGGCTACGTGCAGCAGCACCTGGGCGAGTTCGCGCCCGACGCCGCGCGCGACATCGCCTACCTGTGCGGCAACCCCGACATGGTGGATGCCTGCTTCGAAGCCCTGAAGGGATTCGGCCTGCCGGTACCCCAGATCCGCCGGGAAAAATACGTGAGCAGCAAATAGCGGCGGCCACGCCGACCGCCGGTCACATCCGTCCCGCTGCGCCGTCATGGCATGCTGGAACCAGCTCAAACGGGACAGATGCATGGAACACCAGCTTCGTCGAACACTCGCGACCACCCGGGGCGCCCTGGCGCTCGCCGGCTGCAACGGCGCCGCCCCGGGGCCCGACCAGCAGGCCGTCCGCCATTACGGCGAGCTCGCCTTCACGCCCTGTACGCTGACGGCGCCCTACCTGACCACCAACGTCGAGGCGCAATGCACGACCTACGAGGTGGCCGAGGATCCGGCCAGGCCCGAAGGCCGCAAGGGGGCGTTGAACATCGCCTGGCTGCCCGCGACCAACGAAGGGGCGGCGACGGACGATCCCGTGTTCTTCCTCGCCGGCGGCCCGGGCCAGTCGGCCGTGCAGGTCTGGCCGGCCATCGACGGCGCGTTCCGCGAGGTGCGCAAGTCGCGCCACATCGTGCTGGTCGACCAGCGCGGCACCGGCAAGTCGAATCCGCTCGCCTGCAGGGACACGGAAGGCCGCAACGCCTACAGCGATCCGGATGACCTCAGCGAGGCGGCGGCAGCCGCCTTTGCGCGCGACTGCGCCGCCTCGCTGAAGGCCGATCCCCGCTTCTACACCACCACCGACGCCGTGCGCGACCTGGACAGCGTGCGCAAGGCGCTGGGCGCGGCGAAGATCAACCTGGTCGGCGGCTCGTACGGCACGCGGGTGGCACAGCAGTACGCCATGCGCCATCCCGACAGCACGCGCGCCGTGGTGATCGACGGCGTGGTGCCGAACGAACTGGTGCTGGGCAGCGAGCATGCGCGCAACCTGGACGCGGCGCTGGCGCTGCAGTTCCAGCGTTGCCAGGCGAACGACACCTGCAAGGGCCGCTTCGGCGATGACCTGCGCGGGCAGCTGCGCACGTTGATGACGCGCCTGGCGGCCGCGCCGGCGAACACCGAGTACCGCGATCCCTCCACCGGCGAACTGCTCACCGGCGAGGTCAACGCCGGCACGGTGGCCGGCATCACCCGCATGTATTCGTACTACCCGCAGGGCGCCGCGCTGCTGCCGCTGGTCCTCAACGAAGCCCAGCAGGGCCGCTACGGCTCGCTGATGTCGCTGTCCAAGCTGCTGGAAGCGCAGGTGGGCGACCAGTTCATGCACGGGATGCAGCTGTCGGTGATCTGCGCCGAGGACGCCGATCTTTTCAAGACCGACCCGGCCGACGGCGACACCGTGCTGGGCAGTGCGATGGGCGACACGCTGAAGGCGCAGTGCGCGGCATGGCCCACCGGCAAGCGGCCGGCGGATTTCCACACCGCATGGACGTCGGACATCCCCACGCTGCTGACCTCCGGCGAGCTGGATCCGGTCACGCCGCCGCGCTATGGCGAGCAGGTGCTGCGCACGCTGTCCAACGGTCGCCACCTGGTGCTGAAGGGACAGGGCCACGGGACGTTCGCCGTAGGCTGCATGCCCAAGCTGCTGGGCCGCTTCCTGGAGACGGCCGATGCCAAGGGTCTGGACGCCAAGTGCCTGGACAGCCTGGACTACGTGCCGCCCTTCACCAGCTTCAACGGCTGGGAACCGTGAGCCGCGCACCGCGCGCCCGCCACCTTCAAGGGACATGACCGAATGATCATCGCCAACGACCTGCACAAATCCTTCAAGACCAAGACCGGGAAGGTCACCGCCGTGGACGGCGTCAGCTTCACCGCCCACGATGGCCAGATCACCGGGCTGCTGGGGCCCAACGGCGCCGGCAAGACCACCACCATGCGCATGCTGTACACGCTGATGACGCCGGACCGCGGCAACGTCACCGTCGATGGCATCGATGCCGCGCGCGACCCGGTCGCCGTGCGGCGTGCGCTGGGCGTGCTGCCCGATGCGCGCGGCGTGTACAAGCGCCTGACCGCACGCGAGAACATCGCCTACTTCGGCGAACTGCACGGCCTGTCGTCGAAGCAGATCGCCGAACGCACCAAGGCGCTCTCCGATGCGCTGGACATGGGCGACATCCTGGACCGCCAGACCGAAGGCTTCAGTCAGGGCCAGCGCACCAAGACGGCGATCGCCCGTGCGCTGGTGCATGACCCGCGCAACGTCATCCTCGACGAGCCCACCAACGGCCTGGACGTGATGACCACGCGCGCGATGCGCGGCTTCCTGCGCCAGCTGCGCGAGGAGGGTCGCTGCGTGATCTTCTCCAGCCACATCATGCAGGAGGTGGCCGCGCTCTGCGACCGCATCGTCATCATCGCCAAGGGCACGGTGGTCGCCGCCGGCACCGCCGACGAACTGCGCGAACAGGCGGGCGAGGACAACCTGGAGGAAGCCTTCGTCAAGGTGATCGGTTCGGAGGAGGGCCTGCTGGCATGAACATGTTCCGTACCGTCTTTACCGTGATGCGCAAGGAACTGCGCGACCTCTCCCGCGACCGCCGCACGCTGGCGCTGGCCCTGTTCCTGGGACCATTGCTCTACCCGGCGCTGATGCTGGGCATGGGCTACCTGACCGAAAACCGCATCCGCACGCAGGTGGACAAGACCCTGGAGATTCCCATGGTGGGCGCCGAGCACGCGCCCAACCTGGTGAAGTTCCTCGCCACCAACGGCATCACCGCCGCACCCGCCCCTGCCAACCTGGACACCGCGATCCGCTCGCAGGAAATCGACGCGGCACTGCGCATCAGCCCGGATTACGCCGAAGACTGGCGCAACGGCCGTCCGGCGCTGGTGGAGATCATCCGCGACAGCACGCGGCGCGATGCGGACATCCCCACGCAGCGCCTGCAGGCCGCGTTGAACGCGTACAGCCAGCAGGTCGGCGCGTTGCGCCTGCTCGCGCGCGGCATCGATGCCTCCGTCGCGCGACCGGTCAACATCGGCCTGCAGGACATGGCCACGCCGGAAGCCAAGCAGGGCATGCTGTTGTCGGTGCTGCTGCCCTACCTGCTGATCCTGACTTCGTTCATCGGCGGTGCCTACCTGATCCTGGATGCGACGGCGGGCGAGCGGGAGCGCCAGTCGCTGGAACCGCTGCTGGCGACGCCCGCACCGCGCAGTGCCGTGGTCAGCGGCAAGATCGCCGCAGCCTGCATGATCGGCCTGGCCACGCTGCTGCTCACCCTGCTGGCCTTCAAGTTCAGCGCGCAGTTCGCGGGCACGCTGGGACGGCAGTTGAACGTGTCGTTCCTGGCCATCGGCAAGATGCTGCTGATCCTGGTGCCGATGCTGTTCATCGGCACGTCGCTGCTGACGTATCTCGCCGCGTCGGCCAAGAGCATGAAGGAGGCGCAGAGCCACATGACCTGGCTGATGCTGCTGCCGATGATCCCGACGTTCGCGCTGATGGCGAACCCGCTGAAGAGCCAGCCCTGGCAGTTCGCGGTGCCGTTCCTGGCGCAGAACCAGTTGCTGCTGAAGGTGATCCGCAACGAGTACATCAGCGCGCAGACCTGGGGCATCTACGTGGCGGCGGCCTTCGGCGTGGCGGCGCTGCTGTGGTACGCCGCGGTGCGGCGCTACCATCAGGAGAAGCTGGCGATCGCCGGCTGAAGTCCGCCGAGGAACGCCTGGAAGCAACGGCCACCGCGAGGTGGCCGTTCGCTTTCCGGCGCCGGGAAAGAGAAACGCCGGCACGAGGCCGGCGTCTGTCCTGGTCCGGAGCGCCGGGCGGATCAGCTGCCTGGATTGAACCCGATCGTGCGGCGGGTGGTGACCGGCGCATCCAGCGGCTCGAAGCGCCAGCGGCGTACGGCGTTCAGCGCCTCGCGATCGAACACACGGGCCGGCGTGGCGCGGACGACGCGCGCGTTGGTGACCGAGCCGTCGGTGCCGACGGTGATTTCCACCAGCACCTCGCCCTGGGTACCCGAACGCAGGGCTTCGGGCGGGTAGCGCGGGGCCGGCGTGCTGACGGCACGCAGCGTCTGCGCCGGCGCGGCGGCGGGAACGGCGGCGCGCGCCGCGGCGGCCTGGCGTTCGGCCGCTTCGCGCTGTGCGGCGGCCTGGCGTTCGGCTTCCTGGCGGGCCGCCTCCTGACGCGCGGCCTCCTGCTGCTGGGCCAGCTGCTGGGCGGCCGCGGCCTCGGCTGCACGCTGCTGCTCGGCCTGCTGGGCCAGGCGCTGCTGCTCCTTCAGGCGCGCCTCTTCATCGGCCTTGCTCTTGGCGTCGTCGGTCACCGCGCGCTGGGCGACGGCCTGCTGGGCGGCGGCGATGCTCTGCTGCAGGCGCGGCAGCGCCGGTGCCTTCGGATCGGCCTTCTCGATGATGGCCGACAGGCGCTGGGCCTCGGAGAATTCTTCCCGCGCGATGCTCTGTTCGGCGGCGATCAGCGTGTACGGCATCAGGTCGGTCAACGCGCTGGTCACGCCCGGGTCGTTGGGCAGCTTGTCGCGCAGCGCCAGGTAGTACTCCATTGCGTTGTCGCCGCCCGGCGCGTAGATGCGGTTCTCGCGCAGCGCCTTGGTGGCGGCTTCGCGCAGGGCGTCGGCATCCATCGCCTGGACTTCGGCCGATACCGCGGGCGGCGGCGGCGCGGCGGGCGTGGCGGCCGCAGGCGTGGTGGCGGGCGCGGCTTCTTCCTGCTTGGAGCACGCCGCCACGGCGACGATCAGCAGCAATGGCGCGACGTAACGCAGGCGTCCGGTCGTGTTGGTCAAGGACATCGGTTTCAACTCCCCCAGGTGCATTTTCTAATGTTGGCGACACGGTCCCGGCCCGCGCAGCGCGGGTCCGGACATGGATGGTCAGCGCAGGCCCGTCGCCGCACGACGGCCATGGGCCCGGTGCGAAGCGGCACGATGCCTTCCGGGTACCCCTACCCGGTGTTCAGGGTACGTCGCCGCCTTGCTGTCAACACTTGACCTGCGTCACAGTTTTGACGGGCTCCGCCCTGTCTGCATCACTTGCCGATGCAGAACGTGGAGAAGATGTGGCCCAGCATGTCGTCCGCGCTGAGGCGGCCGGTGATCTCGCCCAGGGCGTCGTGGGCCAGGCGCAGCTCTTCGGCCGCCAGTTCGAGCTGTTCGTGCTGCAGCTGGTCGGCGGCGGCCCCGGCGTGCAGGGCGGCACGCTGCAGCGCGTCCACGTGACGGGCGCGCGCGGAGAACTCGCCCTCGCCACCGTCGCCGGCCGCCCCGCCCGCGACCGCGCGCAGACGGGCGTGCAGGCGGTCGAGGCCGAGGCCGCGCGCCGCCGAGACGGGGATGTGGTCGGGCAGGTCCGGCGGCGCATGCGCCAGCAGATCGACCTTGTTGTGGATCCACAGCACCGCGGGCACGCCCACGATGTCGGCAGCAACGGCCGCGCGACCCGCCGCCGGGTCGCGTGCATCGACCACCGCCAGGGCCACGTCGGCGCGCTGCAATTCGGCCCGGGCGCGGCGCATGCCTTCGCGCTCGATCGCATCGCCGCCATCGCGCAGGCCGGCGGTGTCCACCAGGTGCAGTTCCAGACCGTCCAGGCGGATGGTTTCGCGCAAGGTATCGCGGGTGGTACCGGCGACATCGGTGACGATGGCACGGTCGCTGCCGGCCAGCGCGTTGAGCAGCGAGCTCTTGCCGGCGTTGGGCGGGCCGACGATCACCGCATGCACGCCGTCGCGCAGCTTGCGCCCGCGTTCGGCATCGGCGATCAGCGCGTCCAGCTGCTGCCGCGCTTCGGCCAGGCGCAGGCGGACCTGTTCGCCGCCGAGCGTGTCGAGGGATTCGTCGGCGAAGTCGATGGCGGCTTCCACGTGCACGCGCAACGCCAGCAGCGACTGGCCGATGCCATCGACGCGCGCGGAGAACACGCCGTCCAGCGCGCGCCGCGCGGCGCGTGCGGCGCGTGCATCGGCGGCCGCGATGAGATCGGCGATGGCTTCGGCCTGGGCGAGATCGAGCTTGCCGTTGAGGAAGGCGCGTTCGGAGAACTCCCCCGGCCGTGCCATCCGCGCACCCAGCGCGCAGGCGCGCGCCACCAGTTGCTGCAGCACGACAGGACTGCCGTGCGCCTGCAGTTCCACCACGTGCTCCCCGGTGAAACTCGCCGGGCCGGGAAACAACAGCGCGATGCCGTCGTCGATCGTGCCGCCGTCGGCATCCAGGAACCGTACGTGATGCGCACGGCGCGGCGACAGCGCGCGCGCGCAGACCGTCTTCGCGATCGACAGCGCGCGGGGTCCGGACAGGCGCACGATGCCCACGCCTCCCGCACCGGGAGCCGTGGCGATGGCCGCGATGGTGTCCTGCGTGGGCGTCATGTGCCTGGGTGCGACGAAGAGGTTTCAGCGTAACGGAAAAACGAAGCCCGCGGGAAGGCGGGCTTCGTCGTATCGCGATGGCGCGCGATCACTTCGCGATGGCGGTCTTCGGCGGCGTAGCCGATTCGCCATGGCGCTTGGTCATCCACCACTGCTGCAGCAGGCCCAGCGCGCCGTTGGTGACCCAGTACAGCACCAGGCCCGACGGGAAGAACGCCATCATCACGCCGAACACCAGCGGCATGAACTGCATCATCTTCTGCTGCATCGGATCCATGCCCGGCGCCGGCGTCAGCTTCTGCGTGAGCCACATGACCAGCATGTTGAGCACCGGCAGGATGAAGTACGGATCGCGCGCGGTCAGGTCCTGGATCCACGCGAACCACGGTGCCTGGCGCAGCTCCACGGTTTCCACCAGCACCCAGTACAGCGCCAGGAACACCGGCATCTGCACGAGGATCGGCAGGCAGCCGCCCATCGGGTTGATCTTCTCCTTCTTGTACAGCTCCATCATGGCGACCTGGAACTTCTGCTTGTCGTCGCCGTAGCGTTCCTTCAGCTGCTGGATGCGCGGCTGGAACTTGCGCATCTTGGCGAAGCTCTTGTATTGCGCGGCGGACAGCGGATACAGCGCCAGCTTCACCAGGATCACCAGGCCGATGATCGACCAGCCCCAGTTGCCGATGAAGCCGTGCAGGAAGTTCAGCACCCAGAACAGGCCCTGGCCCAGCAGCGCGAGGATCGCGAACTGGCTGTAGTCCACCACGCGGTCGATGCCGGGCGCATTGATGGCGTGGATCTTGTCGACCAGCTTCGGGCCCACCCACAGGCGCGCGGTGGTGGTGGCCTGCTGGCCGGGGCCGACGTTGACCCCCGGGCCCATCTCGCGGATCAGCGCGCGTGCGCCGTTGTCCGGGGTGTCCAGCGAGATGGTGGTGGTGTCGTCGGCACTGGGGATCCACGCACTGAAGAAGTGGTGCTGCGGAATCGCGATCCAGCCGCCCTTCACCTGCGCGTTGACGCGGCCGTCCTCCAGGTAGTCCTCGTTGAACTTGCGGCGCTGGTAGCTGCCATCCCACCACGTGGCGCCGTTGAAGCTGAAGGACTCGGGATTGGTCATGCCACTCTTGACCTGCGGCGGCGTGCGCAGCAACTGGCGGTAGACCGTACCCTGCCACGTACCGGCGCCGGCATTGACGACCTGGTCGCGGACTTCGATCTCGTAGCTGGCACGCTTGAAGGTATAGGTCCGGCGGATGGTCACGCCCTCCGGGCCCTGCCACACGAACGGCACGCTGATGCTGTCGCTGCCCTTGGCCAACGCGACTTCGCCGGCCCCGTTCTCGGGCACGAAGGCGTGATGGTCGGGCGCCTTCGACCCATTGCTCACCCAACCGCTTTCCGCCGTATAGAAGTGCTGCGGATCCTCGCTGAAAAGGCGGACCGGACCACTGCCCGGCGTCTTGCTCTGGGGATAGTGCAGCAGGTCGGCCTGCAGCACGCTGCCGCCGTCCAGCACCAGGCGCAGCACGTCGGTGTTCACCGTCACCCGCGGCGCCGCCGCAGCGCGGGGAGCCTGCGTGATGCCCGGCGTGGCCACCGGTGCCGCCGGTACCGTGCCCGTGGCGGGCGCTGCATCGGTGGCGGTGGGTACGGTGCTTCCGGCCGGTGCCGTTGCGGTCTGCGCCGCGACCGTCGGCTGGGCGGGCGCCGCCTTGTCCCGGCTCCATTCGAACCACAGCAGGGTCGCCACCATCAGCCAGGCGAAGATCAGGAATACACGGGTCTGGTTCATCAGGCAGGCAGTCTCAACCGGCGTCGGAAACCGGTTTGGTCGGATAAGAAGGAGTGGGAGGCGGCGCGGGGCAATTCAAGCCCGGCGGCATTGTGCCGCCCGGTGCGGATGCCGGCAATGCGCCGGCGCGCGCCAGGACGCGTTCGAACGTCGCACACAGCTGGCCCGGATCGGCTTTCGCCGCCGGCGGACGCGCGACGACGACGTAGTCGCCGCCCGGCAGCGCGGCACGGAGGCGACGGAAATGCTCGCGCAACTGGCGCTTGATGCGGTTGCGGCCCACGGCGCGCGTATCCACCTTGCGCGACACCGCCAGGCCGAGGCGCGCGGCGCCATCGCCCGGCAACCAGTGCAGGCTCATCAGGGGATCGGACGTGCGGCGGGCCTGCTCGAACACGCGCGCATAGTCGGCGCTCGCGCGTACCCGTGCGCTGCGCGGAAAAGCCGTGCTCATCTCAGCAAGAAGCCCGCTCGTGAACGGGCGGGCTCCTTTTGATACGGGGAACGCATGGATGCTGGCCGTCGAACGACGGCCGAGCCATCAGGCGGTCAGGCGCTTGCGGCCCTTGGCACGGCGACGGGCCAGGATCTTGCGGCCATCGGCCGTGGCCATACGGGCACGGAAACCATGGTCGCGCTTGCGCTTGAGGTTGCTGGGTTGGTAAGTGCGCTTGGTGGCCATGGGGCCCTCGTGCGTGTTCGGGTGGAAAGAACCGGAAATTCTATAGGAACCGCCGGCTTACGGTCAACTCCCTCCGTACTTTCGATGGATAGGCCGCCCAGCGACGGTGGGCGCACCGCCATTCGTCCTTTCATCCACATCTTATACACAGGATCGTTGGCGGGTCCCGGCGCCGGTGGTAGTC